>NZ_JAEMUX010000099.1 GCF_016598475.1 Streptomyces adelaidensis | reverse complement strand
CAGAGACGCTGCGCCCATGAATGAGCCGATCGACTCCCCCGACGACCTCTGGCGGTCCGTCACCCTCCTGCACGTCTGGCTGGAGGCGGACCAGCCGTACGGCGGTCAAGAAGGCCTGCTGCTGCGGATGTTGAAGCTCCAGGAGGAGGTCGGTGAGGTCGCGCAGGCGGTGATCGGCGTGACCGGGCAGAACCCGCGCAAGGGCACGACCCACACCTGGGACGACGTCCAGGCGGAGCTGTGCGACGTGGTCATCACGGCGTTGGTGGCGCTGCGGACTCTGACGCCGGACGCCCGTGAGGTCTTCGCGGCCCATCTGGCCGGGGTCACCGAGCGCTCGCTGGGCTCCCGCCGTGGCTGACAACGCGTTCTGGATCGCCTCGCTCACCGCCGGTACGGCCGTGCTGGCGAGCTGGGTGACGAGTCGGGGGACCTCGCGGGCGGCGCGTATCCAGGCGGACACGACGGCGAGCGCGCAGCGGGTGGAGCGGCTCAGGGAGGTGCGGCGGACGGCGTACGCCGAGTTCATCGAGCAGGCGCAGCGGCTGAGCGAGGTGCACTGGAAGGTGTCCGACGTCGTCCG
The DNA here is from genome assembly GCF_016598475.1 of Streptomyces adelaidensis. Taxonomy (GTDB): domain Bacteria; phylum Actinomycetota; class Actinomycetes; order Streptomycetales; family Streptomycetaceae; genus Streptomyces; species Streptomyces adelaidensis. The sequence goes on along the minus strand of NZ_JAEMUX010000099.1, from coordinate 27,672 downwards.
GGGCGCCGAGGCCGGGATCGGGCCGGAGCAGATCGAGGAGCTGCGGCGGCTGCGCGACCGCCAGCGGGAGGAGTATGCCGCCCTGCGGCACCGTACGTGGATCGTCTCGCTGGAGGGGCCGGACGAGGTGGCCGAACTCGCCAACGCGGTCCGGCGGTCGACGAATCCGTTCTACAAGGCGATCGAGGCGATGATCGAGGGCGACGCGGCAGCCGTAGCCCGGTTCGACGCCTGCTACCGGCCGTTCTGGCAGACGGTGAAGGACTTCATCAAGGCGTCGCGGGACACTCTGAACACCATGTGAGGGGCCTGGGCGCTCCCCGCCCCGTCATCCCCCGGGGTGACCCGGCGGCGGCGGCGTACTGCGTTCTGAGTAGGCGGGATTGTCGGCAGCCGCACGACGACGGGACAGGGCCCGACCGGGAGTCTGAGCGGGTATCCGAGACTTCAGACGTGGAGACCTGCGACCCATGGCAACCTTCCTTCATCGACTGGGCCGACTGGCCTTCCGCAAACGCTGGTACGTCATCCTGTTGTGGGTGGCGGTCCTCGGCGCCGTAGGTATCGGCGCCCTCAAGGCCCCGGGAGCCTCCGACGAGGAGTTCTCCATGCCGGGCATCGAGTCCCAGAAGGCGTTCGACCTGCTGGAGGAGCGCTTCCCCGGCGTCACGGCGGACGGCGCCACCGCCCGGGTCGTGTTCGTCGCCCCGAGCGGTGAGAAGGTCACCGCCACCGAGAACAAGAAGGCCATCGAGGACACCGTGGCCGATCTGGCCGACGGCTCGCAGGTCGCCAGCGCCGTCGACCCGTTCCAGGCGCAGGCGGTCAGCCAGGACGGCTCGACGGCGTACGCGACCGTCACCTACAAGGTCACGGCGGCCGACCTCACCGACGCCAGCCGGACCCACCTGGAGGACGCCCTCCACGAGGCCCAGGGCTCCGGGCTCACCGTCGAGGCCGGCGGTACCGCCATGGACGAGCAGGGTGCTCCGGGCGGCATGGCCGAGGTGATCGGCGTCGCCTCGCCGCCGTCGTCCTGCTGGTCACCTTCGGCTCGCTGGCCGCCGCCGGGCTGCCGCTGCTGACCGCGCTCATCGGTGTCGGCGTCAGCATGGCCTCGATCCTCGCTCTCTCCGAAGCGTTCGGACTGTCCACCACGACCGGCACCCTCGCCATGATGCTGGGCCTCGCGGTCGGCATCGACTACGCCCTGTTCGTCGTCTCCCGCTACCGCGAGGAGCGCGCCGAGGGCCGCACGCCCCAGGAAGCGACCGCCCTCGCCACGGGCACGGCCGGATCGGCGGTGGTGTTCACCGGACTCACCGTCGTCATCGCACTGGCCGGGCTGTCCGTGGTCGGCATTCCGATGCTGACGAAGATGGGGCTGGCCGCCGCGGGCGCGGTCGTCGTCGCCGTACTGATCGCGCTGACCCTGGTCCCGGCCCTCCTCGGCTGCCGGCCGAACGCCGTGCTGGGACGCAAGGCCCGCAAGAGCGGACGTATCGAGGAGAGTCCGCAGGACAACGGCGGCATCCGCTGGTCCCGGTTCGTGCTGCGCCGCCCCGTGCCCGTGCTGGTCCTCGGTGTCATCGGCCTCGGCGCGCTCGCGGTGCCGATGACCGGCCTTCAGCTGGGCATGCCCGGTGACGAGGCCAAGCCGACCTCCACCACCGCGCGCCGGGCCTACGACGCGCTCGCCGAGGGCTTCGGGCCCGGGTTCAACGGGCCGCTGACGATCGTGGTGGACGCCAAGGGCACCGCCGACCCGAAGGCCGCCGCGGAGACGGTCGCGAAGGAGATCGGCGCGACCAAGGGGATCGTGTCCGTCTCCCCCGCACGCTTCAACGAGGCCGGCGACACCGCCGTCTTCTCGGCCGAGCCCGCCACCGCGCCGACCGACGAGAAGACCAAGGATCTTGTGACCGTCATCCGGGACGAGCGTCCCGGCATCGAGTCCGACACCGGCGCGACGTTCGAGATCACCGGCACCACCGCGCTGAACATCGACATCTCCGGCAAGGTGCAGTCCGCGCTGGTTCCCTATCTGCTGGTCGTCGTCGGCCTGGCCGTCATCCTCCTGATGGTCGTCTTCCGCTCTCTGCTCGTCCCGCTCAAGGCCGCCGTCGGCTTCCTGCTGTCGGTGCTCGCGTCGCTCGGCGTGGTCGTCCTGGTCTTCCAGCAGGGCCACGGCGCGGAGATCCTGGGCGTGAACCAGACCGGGCCGATCATGAGCCTGATGCCGATCTTCCTGGTGGGCATCGTCTTCGGCCTGGCCATGGACTACGAGGTCTTCCTCGTCTCCCGGATGCGGGAGGCGTACATCCACGGCGACACCCGCGTACTGATCCTCACGACCTTCGAGATCGACGAGTACGTGGCCCAGGCACTGCGCGCCGGCGCCAGCGGTTTCCTCGGCAAGGACGTCACCGCCGACGTGCTCCTCGACGGCATCCGCGCCGTGGCCGCCGGCGACACCCTCCTCTCCCCCACGGCCACCCGCACCCTCATCACCCGCTTCCTCGCCGCACCCGCCCCCGGCAGCCGCCTCGCCACCCCCGAGCGGCTGACCACGCTCACGACCCGCGAACGCGAGGTCATGGCCCTGGTCGCCGATGGCCTCTCCAACGACGAGATCGCCGAGAAGCTGTACGTCAGCCCGCTGACCGTACGTACACACGTGCACCGCGCGATGACGAAGCTGGGTGCCCGGGACCGGGCCCAACTGGTCGTGATGGCGTATCAGTCGGGGCTGGCGCAGGTACTGCCGCCACAGCGAGCGGGACCGTAGGCTGCCACCGACCACGGTGCCCGACCGGGAGGCGGCCATGAAAGTCCATCACCTCAACTGCGGCACGATGCTCCCGCCCCGCGGTGAGCCGGTCGTCTGCCATGTGCTGCTGATCGAGACCGAGGGCGGGGATCTGGTCCTCGTGGACTCCGGGTTCGGCCTGGACGACATCGCGGCACCCGGGCGGCGGCTGGGTCCGTCCCGCCGGCTGATCAAGCCGGTCCTGGCCCGCGAGGAGACCGCCGCCCGGCAGGTCGAACGGCTCGGGTTCGACCGGGCCGACGTACGGCACATCGTCGTCACCCACTTCGACTCGGACCACATCGGCGGCCTGTCCGACTTCCCCGAGGCCCAGGTGCACGTCACCGCGGCCGAGCTGCTGGGCGCGGTCACCTCCCCCTCCCGGAGCGAGCGCCTGCGCTACCGCGCCGTCCAATGGGCGCACGGCCCGAAGTTCGTCGAGCACGGACCCGGCGGGGAGCCGTGGCGGGGTTTCGCGGCGGCCAAGGAGCTCGACGCCATCGCCCCCGGCATCGTCCTCGTCCCGCTCCCGGGCCACACCCGCGGCCACACCTGCGTCGCCGTCGACACCGGCACCCACTGGATCCTCCACGCGGGCGACGCCTTCTTCCACCGCGGCGCGCTCGGCGACCCGGCCCCCGCGCCGGCCGTCCTGCGGATCATGGAACGGCTCGTCGCGTACGACCTCAAGCAGGTCCGCGCCAACCACGCCCGTCTCGCCGAACTCCACCGCCGCGCGGACCCCGACCTGGTGATCGTCAACGCGCACGATCCGGTGTTGTACGAGCGGATGAGGGCCGATGGGGGCTGAAGGGGGATGAGGGGGGCTGGCGGGGTCGATGAGGGCCGATGAGGTGAACACGCGGCGGGAGTGCGGGCGGGGCACGCCGATCGGCACCTCGCTCACGAAGATCGGGCGGTGACCGCTCGCACCCCCGCCGCCATCGCTTCCGCCGCTTCCGCCGCCTCCGCCCTGCTCCTGGTCGGCGCGCTGACCCTGACGGCCGCCTGCTCCCACGCCCCCTCCGCGTCGAAGCCCGCCCCGGCCCGTGGGGGCCCGAGCGCCGAGGCCGCCGAGGCCGCCGCCGGGGCCGCCGCCGCGGCCGCCGCCGGCGTCGAGCCCTCGGTCGTCGACCCGGCGACGATCGAAGGTCTGGACGTCGTCAACGACAGCGGCAACAGCCGCTTCTGCCCCTGGGCGACGAGTTACCCGGACGTGCCGGGCGCCACGGCCCTGACGGCCGCCATGCGGAGGGACGTCGGAGAACACCTGGCGGAATTCCTCGGGCCGGACTCCCGCTCCCCGGTGGACTGCGGGGGCGACACCAGATCGGGCGACCCGGACACCCAGGACACCCGGGAGCTCAACATCAGCTTCGCCCTCCTCGTGGCCTCCGGCGACGTGGTCGGCGTACGGCTGTCGAACCGGGACCGCACGGCCAGGACGTACTGGTACGACGGCGCCGACCTGACGTACCGGCCGGCGCTCGCGCTCATCGAGAGCGGTTCCCGCGCGGCCTTCGTGTCGGCGCTGCGGGAGAAGGCCCGGAGGCAGGGAGGCGTCGGGCCCGCGGCCCTGGACGACCTGGCCTTCACCGCCGACGGCGGCCTCCGGGCAGGCTCAGCCGTCGCACTCGACAGGGCGACCGTCACCCCCTGGCTGTCCGAGTTCGGCAGGCGCGCCCAGGCGCAGACCACGGACCCGAGCCCCACGCTCGACCTGGGCGCCGACCACACCCCCACCCCGGCCGTGCCCGCGGGGGCGGACCCGGGCGCGGACCCGACCGACTGCTCGCGGGTGAAGTGCGTGGCGCTGACCTTCGACGACGGGCCGGCCGTGCCGGAGAGCACGACGTTGCTCCAGTACCTGGCCGAGTACGACGCGCGGGCCACGTTCTTCGTGGTGGGCCAGAACGCCGCCGCCCACCGCGCGGTGGTGCGGGCGCAGGCGGACGCCGGACACGAGATCGGCAACCACTCCTGGAGCCACCCCCGGCTGACCGAGCTCTCCACCGAGGAGATCCGCTCCCAACTGGCGCGCACCAGCGAGGAGATCAGGTCCGCCACCGGGACGGAACCGACCCTGTTCCGTCCGCCGTACGGTTCGATCGACGACCGGGTGCGGGCGGCGGCCCAGCCGCTGTCGGCCGTCATGTGGGACGTCGATCCCAGGGACTGGGAGGACCGCGACACCGACCGGGTGACCCAGCGGGTCATCGCCGCGACGGACCCCGGCGACGTCATCCTGCTGCACGACATCCACCGCACGTCGGTGGCCGCCGTCCCGCAGATCCTGAGCACCCTGACGGCCGGCGGCTACCACTTCGTGACGGTCAGCCATCTGCGCGCCACCCCGAATGCCCTGGGATGACGCGCAGACGACCATCAACTCACTTGGCTCTGCCCCTTCTTACTCCTTGTAGAAGGTGGCGTCCTGCTTGTCGAGGGTCGTGCTGACCGGCTGGGTGTAGAGCAGGTTGTTGTAGTGCCGGATGTAGCGGCCGGGGAAGTTGTACGACTCGTACGAGACCCCGGCGGCGGTGTCGGCGAGACCGGCCCGCTGGAAGAAGGAGGCGTCATTGTCGAACAGGGCGGTGCCGTCGTCCTTCTCCACCCACACCTCGTTGTTCTTGTGGCGGAGGTAGTAGCCGGGGAAGTTGGCCGACTCCAGTGAGACCGTGCCGCTGCCCGCGAGGCCGGTGACGATCCGGAACTGCGAGTCGGCGAGGTTGGTGACGTTGCCCTCCAGCTTCGCCCGGTACTCCCAGTGCCGGATGAACTTGTCCGGGAAGTTGTACGAGGAGAGGCGGACGGGGGTCGCGCCGTCGGCGACGGGGATGCCGAAGTTGGGTGTGCCGTCGGCGTTCCAGTACAGCTTCTGGTAGCGGGTGCGGCGGTTGGGGTCGTTGAGCGGGTCGCCGCTGATGTCCTTGTAGTTGCGGTCGTGGTAGACGAGGATGTCGGACTTTCCGTCCTCGGACGTGGTGAAGGTGTTGTGTCCGGGGCCGTACTGGCCGGTGGCGGCGTTGCTGGTGAAGACCGGGGTGGGCGTCTTGGTCCAGGAGGCCGCGTTCATCAGGTCGGCCGAGGCGGAGGCCGTCAGCAGGCCGAGGCAGTAGTTGGCGTCGGTGGCCGAGGCCGAGAAGGTCATGAAGACCTTGCCGCCCCGCTGGATGACCGCCGGACCCTCGTTGACGGTGTGGCCGACCTTCTCCCAGGCGTTGGTGGGCCGGGAGATCATGACCGGACTGCCGCTGATCGTCCAGGGGTTGGACATCTTCGCCAGGTAGATGTTGGTGCCGTCGCCGACCGCCGGGTCGTACTGCGCCCAGCTCAGGTAGCGGGTGGAGCCCACGGTGAAGGTCGTCGCGTCCAGCGAGAAGGTGTCCAGCGGCAGGGCGATGCGGCCCTTCTCGGTCCAGGTGCCGGTGATCGGGTTGGCGGAGCTGGACTCCAGGACGTACGGCCGGATCTTCCAGATGTCGTTGGACGAGCCCGCGGTGAAGTAGACGTACCACTTGCCGTCGATGAAGTGGATCTCCGGGGCCCAGATGTGGGCGCCCATCTCACCGCTGGCGTGCTTGGTCCAGATGGTGGTCTCGGCGGCGGTGGCCAGCCCCTGGAGGGTGGTGGCCCGGCGCATCACGATCTTGTCGTACGCGGGGACGGTCGCGGTGAAGTAGTAGAAGCCGTCGGTGTGCTTGAAGATGTGCGGGTCGGCCCGCTGTTCGGCTATCGGGTTGCTGAAGGTGACGGCCGGCGACGCGGGGGCGGCCGCCTGGGCGGGTGTGGTCACGGTGGTGAGCACGGCGAACGCCGCCGCGGCGGCCACCAGGACCCGTCTGACGAGACGTCTCATGTCTTGTTGCGGCCCTTCGGGGATCAGGGGTGTGGGGGATCAGGCGGTCGTGGGGACGAGCCGCCACTGCTGGCAGTTGTTGTTCAGCCAGGACCACTGGCGTACGTCGGTGCCGTTGGCCGTGCCGCAGTCGGCGACGTCCATGACCTTGCCGGTGGAGGCGTTGACGATCCGCACGTAGTCGCCGCCGAGGTAGACCATGCGGAACTTCTGGCAGTTGTTGTTCAGCCAGGACCACTGCCGGATGTCGGCGCCGTCGGTGCTCGCGCAGTCGGCGACGTCGGCGACCTTGCCGGTGGCGACGCTCACCAGGCGGCTGGTGTCGTCGGCGCGGTCCTCGATACGCCACTTCTGGTTGGTCCCGCCGTTGCAGGTCCACTGGGCGATGTTGGTGCCGTCGGCCGTGCCGCCGCCGGTGACGTCCAGGCACTTGCCGCTGTTGCGGTTGACGATCGTGTACGCGTTCGGCGTCGTCGCCGTCTCACCGGAGGGGCCGGCGAGCGTCGTGCCGAGGGCGACCGGGGTGCCGAAGTTCGGGGTGCCGTCCGCGTTCCAGGTGAACTTCTGCGCGCGCGTCGTACGGCCGTTGTCGCAGCCGTCGCTCGCCGCGTCGTTGGCGTGGTAGACGATCCAGTTCTCCGTGCCGTCGGGCGAGGTGAAGAAACCGTTGTGGCCGGGCGCGTACACACTGTTGGCGTCGCTGCGCTGGAAGACCGGCGTCTGCTTCTTCGTCCAGGAGGAGGCGAGCAGCGGGTCGGAGCCGGTCAGCTCCAGCTGGCCGAGCTTGTAGTCGGGGCCCGAGCAGGCGCTCGCGGAGTAGACGAGGAAGGTGCGGCCGTTGCGGTAGAGCGGCTCGGGCCCTTCGTTGACCTGCCCGCTCTGCGTCTCCCAGCTCAGGGTGGGGCTGGAGATGACCGTGAAGGTGGAGCTGGCGAGCGTGTACGGGTTGCTGAGCGGCGCGATGACGAGGCTCTGCGTGCTGCCGCCCGCCGAACCGCTGCCCACCAGGTACAGCTTGTCGTTGTGCTTGAGCACGCTGGCGTCGATCAGCCAGCCGTTGGGGTCGAGGTTGGAGCCGGTGAAGGTGTTCTTGTAGGTGTACGGCCCCATCGGGTCGGTGCCCGCGCTCTCCAGGACGTGCGTGCGCTGGTCGTCGCAGCAGGCGGAGCCGCGCGGCCCGGCGGAGTAGTACAGGTACACTTGCCGTCGAGGAAGTGGATCTCCGGGGCCCACATGTTCCAGTTGCGGCTGCTGTTGCTGTCCGACCACACCTGCACGCTGGGCGCGGTGCTCAGCCCGGCCAGCGTCGGCGACTTCCGCATGGTCAGTTCACCCGTGAACGAGGTCGTCACCAGGTAGTAGTTGCCGTTGTAGTACTCCAGCCACGGGTCGGCGCCCTTCTGGGACTTGACCGGGTTGGTGAAGGGCTTGCCGTCGGCGGCGGCGGCCTGCGGCGCGGGCTGGACGGTGACGAGCGACGCGAAGAGGGCCAGCAGGGCGGCCCCCAGGGTCACCCAGTGGCGGACTTGTATGCGGAACACGGCAGGTCCCTTCCGGGGCGGCTCAAAAAGGGAATGTTCGATATTGCGAACGCTGTACGTAACTTCGGCCAGAAGGTAAAGCTGAGGTGGGAGGGACGTCAATGGATACGACAGGTTTTACGTCGGCGACCTGATCGGAATAGATCATCAAGGTGGACAGGTTGGCCTTTGCATGATGAAACCGATCAGCGTGGGACGGTACGGCGTCTGGAGTTTCGGATTACGCGCGGAGGACCCGGCCCGCAGCGGTGAACTCGCCGAGGCGGCGGCCGAGTTGGAGGAACTCGGCTTCGGCGCGATCTGGCTCGGCGGCAGCCCCGGGGTGCGGCACGCCGTGCCCCTGGTCGAGGCGACGACACGTATCACCGTGGCCACCGGCATCCAGAGCATCTGGCAGCACGAGGCCGCCGACACGGCCGTACACTTCGCCGAGCTGGAGGCCGCCCACCCCGGCCGCTTCCTGCTCGGCCTCGGCGTGAGCCACGCCAAGCTCGCGGAACAGTACCGGCGTCCCTACTCGGCCATGGTCGACTACCTCGATGCCCTGGGCACCGCCGGGGTACCGGCCGACCGCCTGGTCCTGGCCGCCCTCGGTCCGAAGATGCTCCGCCTGTCCCGGGACCGCGCGGCCGGCTCACACCCGTACCTGGTCACCCCGGAACACACCGCCGAGGCCCGCGAGACCCTCGGCGAGGGCCCACTGCTGGCACCCGAGCTGAAGGTGATCGCGGAGGCCGACCCGGACCGCGCCCGGCCCCTCGCCCGTGCCCACCTCGCCATGTACCTCGGCCTCCCCAACTACACCAACACCTTCCTCCGCCTCGGCTTCACCGAGTCCGACCTCACCGGCGGCGGCAGCGACCGGCTGATCGACGCGGTGTACGCCTGGGGCTCCGACGACCGGATCCGGGCGCGGGTGGAGGAGTTCCACGCGGCGGGGGCGGACCATGTGGCGCTGCAGGTGATCGACGACCGGGCGGGGGATGAGCTGCCGCGGGAGGCTTGGCGGCGCCTGGCAGGGCTGCTGGAGCTGAGCTGATCGGGACCGGGCCACCGCATGGGGCCGGGCTGCTCAGGGGCCCGTACGGCGGCCCCGGAGAGCCGGTGGTCTGAGCGGGAGGCGGGGGCGGGAGCGGGCGGGGCGGCTCGATCGGTTCGCCCCCGTACCGCCTCGCCCGGCAGCTGTCCCGCCCCCGTCCCGCCCCACCCTGCCCCGCCCCGCCCCCGGCTCAGCGCAAGGTGCGGACGAAGACGTCCCCGATCAGGTTCGTGTCCTCGGGGACCAGACCGGGGTAGTAGGAGTCGAAGACGACATGCGACTCGTCCGCGCTCAGGGCCGCCCGCCCGGCGGTGACGGGGTTGCCGTCCTGCCCCGGTGACAGCAGCTCCTCCTCACCGGTGCGCGGATCGCGCAGGATCAGCCCCAGCGACCTGCGGTCCGCGTCCGCCGTGTCCAGCAGCAGCTTCGTACCGTGCGCCGAGAGGTCCGACACCAGGGTGAGGTCGGTGGGGTCGTGACCGTCGTACCGCTGGAGCGTGCCGGTGCGCAGATCGCGGACGAAGGCGTTCCAGCCGGTGTTGGTGTCGGCTTCCGGGACCAGATTGGTGGCCGGCGAGTTGAAGCCGACCTTGGAGCCGTCGGCGCTCAGCACCGGAGCGATCGCCGACGTGTCGGCCGGCGCGCCGTCATGGGTGGCGTCGGCGTGCACGGTCCGGTCGCTCACCCGGTCGTAGACCAGGATGTCGCCCTGGTCGCCGGTGACCGGTCCGGAGTAGCCCTCCAGGTAGGCGACCTTGCGGCCGTCGGCACTCATCGAGAGCTGCTCGCACCGGTGGAAGTCCTTCGAGCCGTCCGAGGGCCGGCTGACCCTCTCGACCCGCTGGGTCCGGCGGTCCAGGAGCATGACCCGGCAGGCGAACGCGCCGTGCTCGTCGACGCTCGGCCGGGCGACGAAGGCGACGTACCGCCCGTTCGCGCTGATCGGCGCGGTGCCGTACGACGCCTGGTACCCCTCGTCCATCTCGGGTGCCAGGCGCTCGACACTCCCGGTGCTCAGGTCCATGACGTGCACGGAGGACGCCCCGGTCGTGGCCGAGAACGATCCGAAGGTCAGATACCGCCCCGACTCGGACAGCTGAGGCGTCGAGGTCGCAGGCGGCCCGTAAGTACAAGGCCACCAGCGACACCCCGGCCGGGCCACGCAAGTGCCTCCAGGTCAGCATCGCCCGGCCTCCGAGCAGGAAACCGCTGGTCGCACAGTTCGGTGGAATTCCACTCAGACGGCACAAGGCCGCAGTCCTGACCGACCGCGACCCTGTCCAACGCCTCGCACCACGACGCGAGTTGACCAGACGGATGTTGGCCGGATCCTGCGAACTATGCGGACAGACCGCAAAGATCCAGGTCCACCAGATCCGCAGACTCGCCGACCTGGACCGGCTCGGGCAGACGCAGCCCGACTGGGCCGTCCTCATGGCAAAGAAACGGCGCAAGACCCTCATGGTCTGTCCGCCCTGCCACGAGGGCATCCACGAGGGCCACGAAACCGCAGTTCACGAACATCACTGGAGAGCCCGTTGCGGTTAACGCCGCACGACGGGTTCGGGAGGAGGCCGTTGGGAAAAGGAGCAGCTCCGCTGCCACCTCGCCCGACGGCCCACCTCACGCTGGATCCCGTTTGAGGGCGTGATCCGGGAAGGTGGCGTGATCGCGGTTCGCGGGGCGGGCCGAACGGGAAATATGCCTGATATGGGGGTATCACGCACACGCAGGGCGGCTTTGGTCTTTCTCGTTCTACAGACGGTGAGCGCGGGGCTGGCGCTGTGGCTGTCGCAGCAGTTCCAGGTGGCTCGGCCGGCCGCGACCGCCGTCGCCCTGCTTCCGGCTCTGCCCGGTGCCTTCCTGGCCTGGATCGCCTACCGGGACGATCGCGCCGAGGCCGCCGCGGACACGGACGCGAAGGCCGGGACGCTGGCCGCGGCGGTCACCGCGGCCGAGACCCGTCAGCGTGCGCAGCTGATCGGTCCCGGCGCCCACCGCATCGATCTGGTCTTCCGTCACCGGCCCGAGCCTGCCAACGAGGCCGTCGGTGCCGCTGAGGAAGGGCGCCTCACCGATGTCGTCGCCTACTACCGGCGGTTGCGCCCGGCCCGCCTGGTGATCACCGGCGAGCCGGGTTCCGGCAAGACTCTGCTCGCCCTGGACCTCCTGCTCGGCCTGCTCACCCACCCCGAGCGCACCGAGGCCGACCCGGTCCCGGTCCGTCTCTCCCTGGCCGGCTGGAACACCGACCGACCGCTGCGGGACTGGCTCGCCGAGCAGGTCCACGAGCAGTTCCGCGACCGAGGCGTCACCGCGGCGGACGCCTGGCTGCTGGTGGACCGGCACCGGGTGCTGCCGGTCCTGGACGGCCTCGACGAGATGGACACCGCCACCACCCCGGTCGGCCGACGCCGCGCCCCCAGCGCCCTGGAGCAGCTCAACGCCTACCAGGATCCCACCGGCAACGCCCCGGTGATCCTCACCTGCCGCACCGCCCAGTACGCCGAGCTGGCCCGACTGGACGTACGGATGCGGGAAGCCGCACGCGTCGAGATCACCCCCGTCACCCCGGCCCAGGCCACCGCCTACCTCGCCGCCCGCAGCACCGGTCCCGCCCGCTGGACCACCGTCTTCGACACCCTGGCCGCCGAGCCCGGGGGCACCCTCGCCCAGACCCTGAGCACGCCCTGGCGGCTCAATCTGGCCGCCACCGCCTACGAGGAACGCCGCCCCGACACTCTCGGCTACCGCCGCGCCCCGGGGGACCTGCTCGGCTTCGCCTCTCCCGGCGGGGTACGCGACCACCTCCTCGGCGCGTACCTGCCCGCCGCCATCAGCCAGCACCCGACCCGCCCCGGCCGATACCGGCCCGACCAGACGCACCGCTGGCTGGCCGCGCTCGCCGCCCACCTCGCCACCGCCGCCCCCGCGTCCTCGTCAGCGGCGGCCGGAGCCGACACCGACCTCGTACTCCACCAGTTGTGGCACATGGCAGGGCGTCGCCGGGTCCGCACCGCCGACGCGCTCCTCGCCGCGCTTCTCTTCCTCGCCCTCGACGCCCTGCTGTTGGCACAGGTCCCCAGCGGCCTCTCCCCGCGTGAGCTGCTGGGCACCGTACCCGTCATGCTGCTCGGGGTCGGGGCCCTGTGGCAGGCCGGCAGAGCACACCCCCAGCGGCCCCAGGCAGTCCCACTGCGGCGACTGCGGGACCCCGCTCAACGACTGCGAATCGTCCGGGAGATGGTCTACGGGATCGGGGCCGGGCTCGTGGGCGGCCTGGGGGTGGGCCTCGGAGTGGGCCTTGCCGTCGACTTCGCCGTCGGCCTCGCGGGCGGCCCCGTGATCGCGCTCACGGGCGGGCTCGCGATCGGGCTCGTCAGCGGGCTCGCGGGCGCGTTCGCCGCCCCGGCCGCCGCGGCCGCCCACACGAGCTGGCTCCCCTCGCCGGCGGACCCCCGCCACCTGGTCCGGGACGACCTCGTGATCGGCCTCACGGGCGGGCTCACTTTCGGGTTCGCCGGCGGAATCGCGGGCGCACTCACCTTCGGCGCCCCGTTCGGACTCGCTTTCGGACTCGTCGCCGGGTTCACGGGCGGGCTCGTGGGCGGGCTGTACTTCGCCACCGGTGCCGGCCGGCGCTACGTGGTCTTCCTCTGCTGCTCCCGTGGCCGACTGCCCTGGCGGCTCGGTGCCTTCCTCGACTGGGCCTACGGGGCCGGCCTGCTGCGGATCTCCGGCACGGCGTACCAGTTCCGCCACCGGGAACTACAGGAGTGGCTCACCACCCGCCCCCGCGCATAGCGGTCCCGTCGCCCGACCGGACGCGACCTCCCCGCCGCGGGACACCCGCCCCGCTCCCGACCAGCCACTTCCCGCCAACGCCTGACAGGTTTTCGGAAACCCGGGCGCCCGGTGTCGGACCCGCCGACTAACGTCAGCCGCTCACGCCTCCGTCAGGAGCACGGCACATTGAGGGGAACCGCTGTGACCACCATGCCCGAGGACCGGACCGGGTACCGGATCTCCATCGTCGACGAGGACCCGTTGCGGGCGCGCAAGGAGGCGCGTGAGCTGCTCGCGGGGATCACCGACGTCGACCCCGGGGCCGCCCTGGACGTCCCCCGGCGGAGCGCGGCGGCCGGTGGGACGGACAAGGGCGGGGTGTCGGCCGACACCATCGGGGTGCTGATCAGCTCCGGTTCGCTGGTCGCCGCCGGGGTGCAGATCTGGCTGGCGCGTGTCCCGCAGCGCACGATCATCGTGAAGCGGCCGGACGGCGCGACCCTGCACATCACCGGGAAAGAGGCCCGCGAGGACGACGGGCGGATCGAGCGGTTCCTCGCGGGCGACGGCGAGCCCCCTCACCACACGGGTGACGACGGCCTCGGCGACACCCCTGCGGCGGGCTGAGCCCCATGACCGACAACGACCGGTTCGCCATGCTCGTCGGCGTGTCCACGTACCACAGCAACGCGTACCCCGACCTGCCACCCGTGCGCGCCGACCTGCACTACATGCGGGCGGTGCTGCAGAACACCGAGATCGGGATGTACAACGACTGCGCGATGGTCGCCGATCCGACCCGCGCGGAGATGCTGCACTCCATCGAGACGTTCCTGAACGCGCGGCAGCCCAGCGAGACCGCCCTGCTCTACTTCAGCGGGCACGGCGAGTTCTGCGAGGACGACAACCAGCTGTACTTCCTGACCCGCGACACCGACCCGGACGATCTGCCGCGCACGGCGGTCCCGGCGGAGTTCCTGGAGCGGATGCTCCAGTCGTGCCGGGCCTCCTCGAAGCTGGTGCTGCTGGACTGCTGCTCCAGCGGCTCAGTCGTACAGGGCTGGACCGCGAAGGGCCCTGCCGGGGAACCCGCACGGCCCGCGCCGAGCACCCTGCTGCGGCCGACCGGCGTGTACTTCATCACCGCCTCCGACGCCCTCCAGTCAGCGTCCGCGATGGCGCCGCCCGGGTCGAGCCTCGGCACGTCCCGGTTCACCGGGGAGATCGTGGAGGGGCTCCGCAACGGGCGGATCAAGGGCGGCGGCTGGATCACACCGGACGACCTCTTCGAGTACCTGACCGCACAGATGAGGCGCGACGGCGTACCGGAGGAGCAGCGGCCCACCAAGTCCACATTCAGGGCCACGAACCAACTACCCTTCGCCCGGTCGGTCGCGCGCCCGGTGCACATCCCGGCCCTGCCCCGCGACGCGGCCCAGGCCGCCCGGCGCTCCCCCGCCCTGCTGAAGGCCCGGGAACTGGCCGCGTTGGACGCACGCGACGGCGTCGACTGGCAGCGGCTGCTGCGGTACTACGCGCACTGCCTCACCGCGCAGGCGGCGGCCGGCATGCGGCCCGACCGTGACAGCGGGCGCGATGCGAAGTACTTCCTGCTGGGCCAGGGCGAGGAGACCATCCAGTCCGGACGGGGCTCCGCCTTTCCCGCTCCCGGGAAGCTGCCCAAGCCGCAGGGAAAGCCGGCCGGTGCGAACGGCGGTGACGTGGGGGCGCAGCAGGAGTACTGGTACGGCTATCCGGCGATCACGCTGCCCGTGCGGGACGGCGGGGGCCGGGGGCGTCGTACGGCGGTGGAGTTGGCGCCGCTGCTCATCCAGCAGATGGAACTGGCTCCCGACGAGGACGGCCGGGACGTGCTCCGGCCCAGTGGTGTGCCGTCCCTGCACACGGGTGTCGTCTCGGAACTGCTGGACTCGGGCGACGCGGCCGACCTCGTCGCACGCTGGCAGCCGTCCTGGCAGGAGGGCAACGACGCGCAGATGCTGCGCGCCGTACGGGAGTTGCTGGAGGAACTGGGGCTGCCGGAGCTGGAGCCGCTCGACCCGTCCGCCCTCAGCGAGCGGACGGTGATGCAGGCGCTGCGGCCCGGCGCGCACAACGCGGCCGTGCTGCTGGTGCCTTCGGGTGTGGAGGCCATCGCCACCCAGGCCCTGGTGGACAACCTGCTGGAGATGTCGACGCGGACCGGGCAGATCCCCGGCACCGCCCTGGACGCGCTGCTGAGCGGCGGTGAGGGTAGTGCGCGGGACGCGTCCGCCGACGTGGTGGCTCCGGGGCCGTGCAACGAGAGCCAGGAGCTGGTGATCGCCTCGGCGATGACGCGGCCCCTGACGGTGGCGACCGGGCCGCCCGGGACGGGCAAGAGCGAGGTCGTCACGGCCGTCGTCACCACGTGTGTCGCCGCCGGGCAGTCCGTGCTGGTCGCCTCGACGAACAACGAGGCCGTGAACGTCGTCGCCGAACGCTGCGACGACATCGCGCCGGGTCTGCTGATGCGGACGGGCAACGCCGAGGCGCTGGAGCGGGAGGCGACGAAACTGGAACGGCTGCTCGGCGAACCCGCCCAGGCCCCGCGACGCGGATCGGCCACTGTGGGCGGGCAGTTGCGCAGTAGCCGTAAGACGGCCGACGGGCTGCGGGCGGAGGCGGCACGCCGCGTCGGTGGGGAGGCACGGCTGCTGGAACTGCTCCAGGACCGGGAGGAGCGGGCGGCGGCGCTGGAGCTGCCGCTGCCACTCCTGGAAGGTGTCTGGGCGGCGGACGAGGACGGCGTGGCCGCGCTGGGGCGCTGGGAGGACAGGGCGCGGAAGGTGGCCGGGGCCCGTTGGTGGCTGCTCGGTCCGTGGCGTCGGGGGCGGGCGCTCGCCGCGCTGGTCTCGGCGGCGGATGCCCCGTCCGAGGACCGGCCGGACCGTCCGGACCGGCCTTCGTGGCCGGAGTGGGTGACCGGACGCCCGGTGCCGGCCGGGCTGCTGGAGTCGCTGGCGGACGCGGTGGCCGTGGAGCGGGAGGTGCGGGAACTCGTCCCCCGGCTCACGGGGTGGGACGAGGACGGGCTGAAGCGGTCGCGGCTGGAGGCGGCGGGCACGCTGTCCGACCTGTCGGCGGAGCTGTCCCGGGCGGTGTCCGCCGAGGCGCTGACGAGGGCGCGCGGACTCATGGGGCAGCGGCTCCAGGCGCTCCGGGGCCGCTCGGGCTACCAGCGGAGCCAGAAGAACCTGATGACGCACATCAAGGGGTGGGCCGTCAGCACCCACTCGGTGCGGCAGCTGGAACTCGCCCCGAAGCTGTTCGACCTCGTCGTCATCGACGAGGCGAGCCAGTGCTCCATCCCCTCGGTGCTGCCGCTGCTGTTCCGGGCGCGCCGGGCGCTGATCATCGGCGACCCGATGCAGCTGGGGCACATCCCCGGCGTGTCACCGCAGCAGGAACGGCAGGCGCGGGTCAGGAACGGGCTGAGCGCGGCGCAGTTGGAGGACCATCGGCTCACGTACCACGTGTACTCCTCGTACCACGCGGCCGAGCAGCACGGCGACTCCGCGCTGCTCCTCGACGAGCACTACCGGTGCCACCCGCGGATCGCCGACGTCGTCAACGGCTACTGCTACGCGGGCCAGTTGCAGGTGCTCACCGACGTACGGCGGCAGGTCCCGGCCCTCGACCCGGTGGGGGCGGCCGATCCGGCGCCGGTGCTGGGCTGGGTCGACGTACCGCACGGCGAGTCGGCGCGGGGCGGCGACGGGCGGTCCTGGCGCAACGCTGCGGAGGCGGAGGCCGTACGGCGGGTGGTGGACGAGCTGCTGGCTCGGCTGCCGCAGGACGCGACTGTGGGGGTGGTCACGCCGTTCCGGGCGCAGAAGGAGGCACTGGCGCGGGTATGGCGCGACGACGACCGGGTCAGGGTCGGCACGGTGCACGCCTTCCAGGGCGGGCAGCGCGACGTGATGGTGCTGAGCCCGGTGGCCACGCACAACACACCGCCGAGGACGACCCACTGGGTGGCGAGCCAGGTCAACCTGTGGAACGTGGCGGTGACCCGGGCCAAGTCGCAGCTGGTCACCGTGGGCGGGCACGCGTTCTGGCAGGGGCAGAGCGGACTGCCGACCCTGCTCGCGGGACGCTCGGCGCCGCTGGGCGCGGACGGGGGTGAGGACGGCGGGCCAGTGGTGACGGCCACCTCGGTGACCGGGTTCCGCAAGGAACTCGCCGACCGCCTCCAGCAGTACCTCGCCGAACGCGGCATCACCGACCTGGAGCGGGCGACGCTGGTCGGCGGACACCCGGTGGACCTGCTGTTCACCGAGGCCGGGGAGAACACGGCGGTGCTGATCGACCGCGGCCCGCCGCCCGGCATCGACCCGGCCCGGCACCTGCGGCTGACGCACGCGCGGGGCGACCTCCTTACCGGGCTGCCGTCCGGGGGATACGGGGCGAAGGCGTGCCCGGTGAGCCGGACGGTACGGGTACCGGCGTGGCGGGTCATGGCGGGCGAGGAGGCGCTGGCACCGCTGTTCGACTGAGCTGGGAGGTACCTCCGCCGGCCTGTTCAGCTACCGGGCATGGACCGGACGACGTACGTCATGTGCTGGACGTTGCCTGCCCAGAGCCACTGGGTGTGGTTGCCGGAGCCCTCGCTGTCCGTCATGGGCCCGTCGGCGCAGTCGCGCAGCCAGGTCTCTCCGGCGCTCGCGACCGCTCCCCGGAACTCGGGCAGATCGCGGATCCGACGGGCGGCGGCCCGGATGCCCGCCGTACGGTCGGGCCCCCCGTTCAACACCTTGCACAGCACGAACGAGCGGTCGGCGGTGTAGCGGAGCACGCCCCAGGGCGGTCCTCCGTCCCCCGGCTCCGTGGCCAGGGCCGTGGCGGGCTGCACTCCGTAGTCGCCGAATCTCAACCGGGAAAGGCGTTCCCGGCGACCCGCCCGTATCTCGTGCCACATGTCCCAGTCGGCGCGGGGCTCCTCGTGTGGTTCGCCCAACCGCGCCATTTCGTCCGTGACTCGGGGGAACGCCCCACCGAGTACGGCGACGGTCCGCCAGTTGTCCTTCAGGACCACCAACGCGTCGAGGGCACGCAGCGCCTCCTTTCCCGCGTCGGGGCGGCCGGGCAGGACGCCGCCCAGGTCCAGTAGCAGATCGACGGGCACATCCCGGTCGACCCTGGCCAGCAGTCCGCCGACGTCGTCGGCGGTGGCCGCGTCCCACTCCCCCGGCATGCGGACGCGGATGCCTACTCCGCAGCCGCAGCGACGGGCCGTCTCCACCGCGGCCGTCTGCTGGGCCTCGCTCCGCTCGGGCCCGGTCACCGGGCGCAGCAAGCGGGAGAGCGCGCTGTACTCGGCCAGGATTCCGGCGAGCGCCGGTGTCTGCGCGGCCTCGGCGAACGGGGCGTCGATCCACCCTGGATGACGCCGGTGCACACCCCTCACCCGGCCCAGCTCCTTCTGCCAGTGGGCCCTCGCCAACTCCGCCGGCGTCACACCGGGAGAGGGCGGGAGGTTCCAGAGCGGTGCGACCGCCGCCTGTATGTCGGGCCGGAGTCGCTCGTAGGCCATCCGGGCATGCTGCCGGACGGGCAGAACGGGAACGTAGAGCGGTTCGGACATCGCGGCTCCCCCTCGACACTGCCCGCGCGCTTTCCCTTCCCGTCAGGGTCCGCGTAAGTCAAGGCAGGTGAAAGAGAGCCCTTTCGGTCCCCATGGCCGAAGTGCGCAAGTATCTGGTGACGATGTGACGCAAGTTGCACGCTTCGTGATGCTCGGTGGTCGGACGCGCCAAGTGGACGGCATTGTCGATCTCGATGGCGTCGCCGACGAGAACTACGACAAGCTCCGGTTCAAGGGGCTGGAGTACCAGCGAATGATCATCGCGGGTGTGGCCGACGGACTCGTACCCCGAGAGGTCGTCAACAGGCTGCGCGGTACGGACCCGGTCCGCCACCGGCGCGAGATCCAACGGGCTCGGTCCTCGCTGTTCGTGGCGGCGACAAGAGCACGCGACAGTGTGGACGTTTTCTGGCATGGAAAGCCGAGCCCGTTCCTCGACACGTCGTGGGGAGCAGCAAGCCCCATGGCTTCGACAAGGTGAGCCATCCCTGTTCTACGTCCTGACGCGCCTGGTTCATCGCAGCCGCTCTCAGTGGCTGGTGTGGCGGTCCTCGAGCAGGGCGTCGATCAGGGTTGAGCCGCCGTACCAGCCGCCCCGTGGCCGTCGCTCCGCGTCGGCGCGCAGTGCCACGCCACCAGCCTCGCCGACTACCGGACCCGCTGGAAAGCCACGTCGGCCCAGTACAAGCGGACCGTCGCCCTCGGTGCCTTCGCCCTTCTCCCCACCCACAGTGCTGCTCCCCGGGGGTTACGGCGTAACGGTCGACGTGGTCATCCCGACGGTGTCCGTGCCGTCGCCGACCGGGCCCAGGCAGGCCCGGCCGGCGGGAGGTTCTACCGGCCGACGGTGGCCTGGGCGGTGCCGCCCCGGCCGTTGGCCTCGGCCGGCGCGTCGATCTGCGCGGCGCGCAGGGCGACGGCGCCGCGGACCCTGTGGTGCTTGTCGCTCCAGTCGACGGAGCCGAAACTCCAGGCGCCGTAGGCCGCGTCGGTGCGGGTGAAGGTGACCTTGTAAGTGGCCGTCCCCCCGGCCGGCACGATCAGCGTCCTCGGTGAGACGGTGGCCTTGTAGCCGGGCGGCGTCCGCAGCGTGGCGATGTAGACGCCCGTCCTGCCGGTGACGTTGGTGACGGTGCGGGTCACGGTCTGCTCACCGACGAGGTCACCTACCGAGATCGTCGGGGAGTTGAGGTCGCTCGGGTCGGTCTTCCTCACCCCGGCGCAGGCGTCGCTGGCGTCGTCGGTCACCGGCGGCTGGCCGATGGCGCACAGGTACGCGGTCCAGTCGGCGGAGGTGGAGTCGTAGACCAGGCCCGGGTCGTCGGCGCCGTTCGGGACGACGTGCCCGGCGCCGTAGTCGAGCGGGGTGGCGCTGACGCCGCCGGAGCGCTGGATCGGCGTGCCCTCGTTGTCCTTGGTGGTCGAGGTGGTCATCAGCGCCGACTTGACCTCCATGGGAGACCAGTCGGGGTGCAGTTGCCGCAGCAGCAGGCCGAGGCCGGACACGTGCGGGGCGGCCATGGACGTGCCGGCCAGGATGCCCTGCTCGCCCTTGTACGTGCCGGCGTCACCGCCCGGCGTGGTGCCCGCGACGATGTCGACGCCGGGGGCCGCGATGTCGGGCTTGAGGAGATCGCCGTTGCTGTTGAGGTCGGGGCGGCCGGCGGAGAACCCGGGGATCTGCGGGGCCTGCTGGTGCCCGGAGTGCGCCGCCGTGAGTTCGGCGGTGGCACCGGCACCGTCGGCGTACGCCTTGACGGCCGCGCCGTCGGCCTTGTCGAGCTGGACGCTCGGCACGGCGTGGGCGTCGACGGTCTGCTCCTCGGTCGTGTTGGTGTTGTACAGCACCATGCCGACACCGCCGGCTCTCTTCACCTCGGAGCTCTTGGCCGGGCGGAGGGCGCCGCCGCGGGCGCAGACCACGATCGCGCCCTTGACCGCGGCCGGTTCGAGGGTGCCCGGCACGCACATCGCGGCCCGGTTCGTGTCCGCCCCGCTCCTGGCGGCCTGCGCCGCGTCGACGAGTGGCGCGGACGGCACGGCTGAGCCGCTGCCGCTGACCCCGGTGTACGGGGTGCCGTTGCCAAGGGTGACGGTCGCGCGGTAGCCGACGTCGTGGCTGGAGGCGGCCACCGTGGTCAGCCACGGGACTCCGTTGGAGGCCGTGCCAGGGCCGGAGTTGCCCACCGCGGCGGAGATGAAGACACCCGCCTTGGCCGCGTTGAACTCGGCCATGTACTCCGGTCTGTTCGCGAGCTCGGTGTTACTGCCGCCGAGGGAGAGGTTGATGACGTCGACGCCGTCGGCCACGGCCTTGTCGAAGGCGGCGACGATGTCCACGGTCCAGCAGCCGCTGCTCCAGCAGACCTTGTAGGCCGCGATCCGGGCTGCGGGGGCGAGCCCGGATATCTGCCCGGCTATGCCCGTGTCGGGCACGGTGGCGGGCACGTCGGAGTTGCCGGCCGCGGTGGTCGCGGTGTGCGTGCCGTGGGACGAACCGTCCATCGGGGACGCCCAGTCGGTGGCCGTCGGGGCGGTGACACCCCTGTTGAAGTACTGGGCACCGATCACCTTGTTGTTGCAGGTGACCAGGTGCGCGCTGTCCGCGCCGCGGTCACAGTCGCCCTTCCACTTCTTGGCGATGACGTCGGCGTCGGGGCGGGGTTCCGGGAGTGCCTCGAGCGACGGGTTGCCGGTGTCGATCCCGGTGTCGATCACACCGAGGATCATGCCCCCGCCGGCGTTGCGCCGACCGCCGGGAATCTTGGAGTAGAGGCCCTTGCGGTCCTTCAGCCCCAGGAACCGGGCGGTGTCGGGGGGTTCAGGGCTCCGGCGGTGGCGTCGGTCCGGGCGGCGGTCGTGGCGGTGGGGTGGCTCGCCACGTTGCGGGTCAGTGAGACGACGCCTGGGGTACGGGCGAGTTCGTCGGCCTGACGGGAGGTCAGCTGGGCGGAGAATCCGTTTAACACATACGTGTAGGTGTACTGCGGTTGACGCCCGGCACCGCGTCCAGCACCTTGTCGCGTTCCCGCTTCAGGTCACGGACGTGGTCGCGGACGGCCTCCGTCGCGGTGTCGAGCCGCTCACCCTGCGCGGGTGCGGTGTCGGGATCGGTGGCGACGGGCCGGCCGGCGAGCTGGACGAGGTAGGTGGTCTTCTGGGCGGCACGCGACGGCTGCGCCTCCTGCGGAGCGGCCTGGACGGGCGCGGCGCAGGTCAGTAAGAGGCCACCGGCCAGGGCCGGGGCCAGCAGAGAGGCGGTACTACGGCCGGCACGGCGGGACCTGCCCGGGTGCTGCTGGGACAAGACGGGTGCCCTTCCCCCGCGCATGCCGGTCGGACGCATGCGCATGACGGTGCGGGTGAGTGATCAAGCCCCCGAGATCACCGTCATCGTGGTGCGGGAAAGGCCGCTGCGAAAAGAGAGAAGATCTTCAACTCTGAACAACTACACAGCAGCTTCACGAAATTCACCCGCCTTCCGCATGAACGGCCAGGCGGGGGCCAGCAGTTGCGGAGCTCTCGAAACCTCGCGCGCGGTTGACGGTGAGGCGTCGACCTCTTGATCGTCGATCACGGTCGTGCAGTGGGGAACCCGACCCCCGTGGGACCTTCCCGAGCCGACCGCCGTGTGCCCACTCAGTTCTGCCCCGGAGCGCGCGCCCAATGGTTCGTTGCCGAGGTCGGCCTCAACCCGCTGCCGTCTACGTCAACGAGTACGGCCACAACTACCACCTGTCCGACCCCGGCCGGCTGCGGCGCGTTGCCGGACCCGTGGGTGTGAGGCTGGGGGAGGAGGCATGACAGCAGCCGGTATCGACTTCGGGACCACCAGATCGGTCGCGACACAGTTCGTGATCGATTCCGCGATCCGGGCAGCTCACGCTGACGGCATCCACACCATGATGGAAGCCGACGCGGAGATGAACCGGCAGGCGTCTCTGGATCGGGGGAGGCGGGCTGAACGACGGGACTGGACCGGGTGCGCCAACGTATCCGGGGACGACGAGTTCCCTGCCGATGAGACGGAACCGCCGACTATGGACGCGTGACCAACACGCGCACCGGAAGTGACGGCCGACTGAAGGAGGCTCATTCCTCATCAGGCCGATTCACCCCGCTCCAGGAGCGGCCTTGAGGTGGGTGGTGAGGTGGGTGGTGAGGTGGGTGGTGAGGTGGGTGGTGAGGTGGGTGGTGAGGTGGGTGAACGTAGTCCACGCGTCGGCGTCGGTTCCGTCACCCAGGATGTAGTGCAGGGCAGGGTGCGTGTGCGTGCCGAGTTGTCGCGGGCGCAGGGCGACGGGTGGTCTTCGGGCGTGGGTGAGGCCGATGGCGTTGACGTCTCGGGCGCCGAGGGTGAAGGACACCGGGATCGGCGGGGCTTCCAGACGCGGGGTCAGGGTCAGGTCCGCGCGAGCCGCCCGGAGCGTGGTGAGCATCGACACCAGGCCGTGCTCGTCGACCAGCGCGGAGGCGAGGGATTCGACGGCGTCCAGGGGGACCTCCGCAGCGGACGGGTAGCCGAGCGTGAGCGTGATGTCCTGGGCGACGCCGGCCTTCGTACGCGCGGTGCGCAGTGTGGCGATGGACGGATGGTCCGGGGCGCCGATCGCGACCAGGTGGGTCGGAGCCGGTGACCGGTCTCGGGCCAGGTCCGTCAGCTGGCGTGGTGACCAGGGCAGGTTGACCGGCTCCGACGTGCTCCACCCCACCGGTGCCGCGCCCGTCAGGTGGCGCCAGGCGGTCTCCAGCCCGCGGCCGAGGACCAGGTCGGCGGTGGGGGCGTGGACCGTGCGGAACGTGACGGTCAGCTGGCGTTCCGGGGTGGGCTCGGTCTGCTGGGTGAACGCGTCGACGACCGTCGTGCCGATCGGGATGAACGTGCCCTGCTGCCAAGCGAGGGGGACCCCGGACAGGCCGTCGTAGTAGCCGCCGGCCGGGTTTTGGATCACCCACCGGTTGGGGGCTCCTCTGAGCGCTGTGCGCAGAGGGAGAGTGAGCCGGGCATGGGGTGGAGTGACCAGGTGCAGGGCGCGGTCGGTGGCGCTCGCGGTGCGCAGGACGTCGGAGAGCCAGGTGGTGAAGGCGAGGACGGGACGGTCGGAGATGACGACCGCTGTGGACTCGGTCAGGACATCGACCGAGGGAACGTCGGGAGCGGACGGAGCGACGACGTCCTGTGCGTCATCGGGCGGCTGCTCCTGCGGGATGGCCACCACGCGTGTCGTACCCGCGTCGCGCGGCCAGACCGTCCCGCCGAGCAGCGTGGTCAGGCGCCCGCACACCGAGTCGGCAAGAGGTTCCGCTTCGGGTACGGCTGCCGAGGCGCGAGTCTCGGTCCACCAGTACGGCGGCGGGGGTGCGGAGACATCCTGGCCGAGGAGGCGTTCGGCTTCGCCGGGTATGTGGATCAGGAGCGGTGCCTCGACGGAGACCAGGGGACAGCCCTCACGGGTGCACAGTTGCAAGACGGCACCGTCGCCGGTGGCGGTCAACCCCAGGTCGGGGCCGCCTGCGAAGAGGCCCGCGAGCAGGGAGCGGGTGTCCGGCATCTTCGGGGTGAGAGCGATGACGTCTTTGGTCATGAGTGGGCCTCCGACGGCTCATCGGCGGGGTAGTGATCTGGACGTCGGGTAGCGGGCTCCGCGACAGGTCGATCGGTTGTGTGGAGGCGTAGCAGGGTGAAGCTCTTGCTTGACTTGGGCCATGAAACAGCCGGGCCCCGTCAAGAACTCGGAGCCTGTGGCTTTGCTCGGCGGCGATCCGACCGTGCATGAAGCGAGAAGAACGGACCGCGTCAGCCCTCGCCGGCCTCTGAGGCCAGGCGCAGGGTGAGTTCCGCGGTGGCCAGCATCCGGACGATTTCGACCGGAGGACTGGCGAATTCCATCCTCACGACTTCGGTGGGGTCGACCTGGTGGGTCTGCCCGTCGCGCCCGGTCGCCTCGATGACGTAGCGGTGCCCGCGGGGCACGGTGGGGTCGTCTGCTACCGCCCAGCGCGCGCCGTACTTCTGGATGAGGAAGTCGGCGACGTAGGACGTCAGGTCGGCGTGCAGGGTGATCCAGTCGGACTGCTCGAAGTCGTCGAGCGGGGCGCGCGAGACGTAGTCCTGGAGAGCCGGAATAAGGCTCATGGGGTCATGGGTGTAGACCTCCGGGGGGACCCCGAGCATGTCCGCGACGTCGATGATGTTGAGGCGGCCCTCCTCGGCCCATCGCTGGAGGTCCGGTTCGCTCGCCTTGCTCACGTGGTGCACCTTCTTTGAGGTTTGCCTATTTGGGGGGTGGCCCGTATTCGACGAAGACAATGCGGGCCTGGATGAGATAGTTCCGCAGGGCCTGTGACGGGGGCGCATGTGAGAAGACCCAGCGCGGATCGAACTTGGGGTCCAGACGGCGTAGCGTCAGATCCTTGTTGATCTGTTCGATGAGGCCCTTGGTCAGCTCGACTTCACCCTTCACGGGCTTGGTGCTTCCGTCTGTGAGCGTGACCGTACGCCACCCCTGATAGTGCTTGACCTCGATGGCCAGAGTACGGCCGTCCGGCAGATCGACCGGCACATCGACATTGCGACCCTTGGGTCCCCCTACAGGGTAATAGGGGTGGTCATGGGTCGGTACGGGGTAGTGGCGCTCCGGCGCACCGTCCACCATGTCGCGGAAGAAGTCCTCAACGCCCTTGAATCGTGCCCGGCTGTGGCGCATAGCCTGCATCTGACGCAGGGTTCGTCTGGCCCTGCCCGGCATGAGTTCGGGACGTGTGAAATCTGGTTCGGTATCGGGCTTGTCGGACTGGTGCTCCCGATCCGGGCCATCTCCTGGTTGGGCAGATGAATCATCCGCGTCCCGCGTATCCGAAGGGTCGTGATCGGCCGAGCGATGGTCGGGCTCAGAACCGCGAGCGCCGTCGCCGCTGCCCGCCCCGGCGTGCCCACGCTCTCCTGTCCCGCCACTGGATCCGGGCCGCTCGACGGAGCCGGCACCGGCGGTCCTCCCCGTGCCGCCGTCGCGCGCAGCCGCGTGGCCGCCGCCCTCCCCGCTGGTCTGCCCAGGTATCTGCTCGCCACTACGTGACGCGGAACCGGTTCCGTGCTCAGCTCGGGCACCGGCCCCGACCAGGTCGCGTGAGCGGTCCGAACGAGCGGGCGCGTCCAGCTCCGTACGGTCGTTCGCGGAGAGTTCGTGCGCGGCCTCGTCCGCGTACTGGCGGACACTGCCGTTGGCATCGAGGACGTCGCCCGTCCTGGTGTCGAGGTAGACGCGTTTGCCTGCCTGATCGACATATTCAACGGCGTGCTCGGGGACGGAGGCGGCACGTTCGGCGAGCGGGGTCGGCTGGTCCGGAAGCGTGTATCTGCCGCCGCTGCTTGCCGCCATGTCCAGCTGGGCGCCGGTGTCCAGGTTCTTCAGCGCGGTGAAGGCGTCTCCGACCTTGATGTACGCGAACTTGCCCGCCTTGCCGACATACGTGAACGGGTCGACGGCCCGCCCCACCTTGCCCACCACCGACACCGCGCGGGCCGCCGCACCGGTCCGGCCGGCGCCGGTGGCCGCCGCGCCCGCCCCCTCGGTGCCCAGCAGACCCAGCACGTTGAAGCTGACCGTGCCGGCCGCGCGGGCCGGATTGCTCTCCCACGTGTCCCAGGCGACGAAGCCCTTGACGGTCTGTTTGTAGGTGGTGCGCGAATCACGCAGCCACGAGGGGAGCTTGTCGTCGGGCACCAGCCACCACGTACCGAGGGTGGCACTGGTCAGGAACGAGGCGGTGCCGAGCTTGGCCAGACCCTTCCACGCCTCGCCCGCCGCGTCCGAACCGTCCGCACCGAACAGAGTGCCCACGCCGTGGACCGTGGCCATCACGCCGTCGGTCCAGAAACCGTCCCACACCTGCCCGGACGTGTGCGTGAACCAGTCCCAGCCCTCGTACTCCTGCTCGACCGCCGAACCCCACGGTGTCTCCCCCGCGTGATCGAGATCCTCTGCGCGGTAGCCGTACATGTTCTCGCCGTGCGAGCCGTCGTCGACGGTGAGCGTGGTGCCGCCGACCAGAGCGGTGATCTTGTTGTGGCAGGCGCGTTCGGCGGCCTGGAACGCGGCGACCGTGGAGTTCACGTCATGCCACAGGTCGTTGTTGGTGTCGACCTTGTTCTTGTCCTTGAGCCAGTCGTCGTCTCCGGCCAACGAGTCCACGAACGTCCGCGCATCCGCCTTGAGAGTCGCCAACCTCTCCACCAGCGGCCTGACTTCGACGCCGTACTCGTCCAGCGCCCCGGCGACCTTCTCCAGATCGTCCGCGAACGCGTCCGCCTTCGCCTGCACCGGCCGCGTGGACGAGAACAGGTCATGGGCCTCCGGGGCACGGTAGACGGCGGACAGGCCCTGGAAGGCGGTGTGCAGATCAGCGCCCGAGGCCCGGAACTGGCCCGCGTTGGCGTACAACAGCATCACGTCGACGCCCAGCGTGGACAGATCCCCGAGGAACTGCGGTATCCCGGACGGGTCGATCAGATTCGCCTCGTCCGCCATCACTGACCCTTGGCCGGCGAATCGACCCCGGGCAGCTCGACCTTCGGCTCCTTGGCCGCCTCGCGCTGCGCGTTGGCCGCCAAAGTCAAGTCGCCCTCGATGTAGTGCCCGGTGGCCTCCGCCGCCCCGCTCAGCGACTTGGACGTGCGCTCGGCGATGTAGAGCAGGTCATGGCTCCACTGCTGCAAGAACTCACCCAGCGCCGCACCCACCACCCCGACCGTGCTCGTGTAGGGCCCGTACTGGCTGGTGATCATCCCCGCCGTCGAGGCGGCCTCTTCCAGGTTCCCCTGCATCGCCGAACCCGCCTCCGACAGGTTCTCCGCATGCGTACCCGACGTCTCCAGAACACCGCGCACCCCGACCGGGTCTATGTCCCACCCCGTCACACCGCTCTCCCAACCCCCGTACACACCAAGAGCCACCCGACGCGGGTCGCCAATTCTTGCCACCGCACCGAGTGCCCCGACAAGACCTACGCCTT
>NZ_JAEMUX010000098.1 GCF_016598475.1 Streptomyces adelaidensis | reverse complement strand
GCATCCTGGCAGGCCACTCCACCGTACTCGCGCGGCCACCGACCTGATCACCTGGCCCTTGTATCATCACCCGCTCATGGGGCGCCCGTTGCTGACGTTGTTGCCGTGATGTCGTCAAGGTGAAGCCGGTTTCGGCGGGATAGCCGTCGATGAGGTTGCTGCGGTACTGGATCCGGCGGAGGCCGTGCCGAAGCGTGCTGAACAGTCCACAAGGTTTACCTTGTGGCATCATTGGCGCATGACTGAGATTGCGATCAGCGCGGCCCGTTCCCAGCTCGGGGACCTCGTTCGCCGTGCTGCCCACGGCCGCGAGACCATCGCCCTCACGGACCACGGGCACGTGGCCGCGCTTCTTGTCTCACCGCAGGTGATAGAGGATCTGGAAGACGCCCTGGCTGTCGCGGACTACCAGCGGCGCAAGGCCGAGGGCACTCTCGAACCCGGTATCCCCATGGCAGAGGTACGCAGGCGACTGGGGCTCGAACAGCAGTGACCTACGAAATCACCTTCGAGCCGCACGCCCTCAACTCCGCAGCCCGGTTTCTGGAGGAGGATCCGAGCGGCCTCGCCCTGCTCCTGGACACCATCGACAAACTGGCAGATGATCCGCGGCCGGCAGGGTCGGTTCCGTACGGCACGCCCGACCTTCGCCGTCTCCGTGTCGGTGACTACCGGGTTCTGTATGTCATCGACGACGACGTGATCCGCATTCTTGTCACGCGTCTGGGACGCACCCCCTAGGGCCTGTTCCAAGTTCCGATCACGCTGGTCGGAGGCTGCGGATCCAGATCACCGCACCGCATAGGTGGAGTCCGGCGAGGTAGCTGGTGGCGGCCTGGTCGGCCTTCTCCGGGATGACACCGCGAATGCGGCGTCGCCGCAGGTAAGCGCGGTTGGCGCGGGAGGAGTAGGCCTTGTCCGCGGCGACGGCGCCGGGCCGGGTGCGCGGGCGGCCGACCGGGCCGCGTACCTTGATGCCTTCCAGTACCGGGACGAAGCGGGGGCTGTCAGCCGCCTGTCCCGGGGTGAGGACGAACGACAGCGGCCGGCACCGGCGTTCGGCCGCGAGGTGGGTCTTGGTGGTCAGCACACCTCGGGAACGCCCCAGTTCAGCCGCACGGAGCCGGGCTCTGCGCTGCCGCCGTAAACGCTGCCGCTCCTCACGCACCGCCTCGTCGCCGTCCTCGTCCGGCGAGCTACCGGTGCGCTTTGGCCCTTTCGAGAAGCCCCTTTTCCTCGGTGACGGCCTTCTCCAGCCCGTCCAGCAACTCGGGGTCGACGGCCATCCCCGCCGCGTGATGATGAGCGCGCGCGACCGTGGAATCCACGCTGACCAGGTCGAGATCGACCTGTCCACGGGCCGTCGCCTCGGCGATCATCCCCTCCATCAGTGTCCGGAAGGTCCCGGCCACCCCCCAACGCTGGAAGGCGCCGTAAACGGTCGACCAGGAGCCGTACTCCTGCGGCACGTCCCGCCAGGGGCACCCCGCCCTGAACCGCCACATCACGGCGTTGAACAACCGCCGCAGGTCAGGGACCGGGCCGCGCTCGCCCACCGGCAAGAACGGCTCGACCAACTCCCACTCGGCATCCGAGAGATCACCACGCGCCACCCTCGACAACTACCAAACCCAGCCGCCCGCCACCGGCGAATCCCAAAACCAATGATCCGAACCTGGAACATGCCCTAGCAGCGGCGCCGGCCGGGGCCTTGGCGTCCACGGCTCAACCCAGTCTCTTCGTCAGCGTGTACTCCGTGATCCCCGGCGGATAGTCGGGGATCACGCACACCACCTCGTAGCCGAACCGCCGGTAGAAATCCGGGGCCTGGAAGTCCCAGGTCTCCACGCGGGCCGAGCGGCAGCCGCGTTCGCGGACGGCCGTGCGTTCGGCTCGCGAGAGCAGATGCGAACCGAGGCCCGCTCCCCGGTGCCGTGCGTCGACCCAGAGATACGTGAGGTGGAGCCAGGTCGCCCAGGTGTGGCCGACCAGTCCGCCGACGAGGTCGCCCGCCTCGTCCAGGGCCCACACCTGGAGCGGAAGCTCCCGTTCACCAGGGGTTCCGCGCAGGTTCCGGAGCACCGGCGAAGCCGCGGTGTTGCTGGCGCGCAGTCGGGAACGCAGCAATTGGGTGCGTTCCCTGTCGACTTCTGTCTCCATACGAAACATGCGGCACACCATAAACGCGCCGGCCAACCAGTTCTGCAAATTACCTTCCGCTCCTGCCCCCCGGCCTTACCCTGATGAACAGCACCGGTGGGGGCCGGTGCTGATCAGGGGGCGAGGCAAAGTCGGGTACGACACCCGGAGTGGGGGTAGCGGTTCAGCACGGCGGCGGCCGTGCGGCTGCGACGCCCCGTCCCAGGTGTAAACCGGGGAGCGCTCCGGGCGTCGTACTCGCGCCGGTCGTCGTCCCCCGACCAGTGGGGGTTTCAGTGATTCGCATTCGAGTCCTGGTCGTCGACGACCACCGTATCTTCGCCGAGTCGCTCGCGGCGGCCCTCGCCGCCGAGCCGGACGTCGACGTGTCCGCGGCCGGTAGTGGCCCGGCCGCGTTGCGCTGTCTGGACCGCGCGGCGGCGGAAGGGCGGAAGTTCGATGTGCTTCTGGTCGACGCCGACCTGGGCGGCCATGCGCACGTCCCGGGTATGCGTCCGGCCGCCGTACCCGTACCTGTGCCGGAAGGCAGCGAGGACGGGCTCGTGGACGGCATCTCGCTCGTCGCCGGCGTGCGTTCGGGACAGCCGAGCGTACGGACCGTCGTCCTCGCCGAGAAGGACGATCCGCGCAGGGCCGCGCTCGCCCTGCAGGCGGGGGCGTCCGGGTGGGTCGCCAAGGACTGTTCGCTGTCCCGGCTGCTCACCGTGATCCGCGGGGTGCTGCGCGACGAGACCCATCTGCCGCCCGCGCTGCTCACCGGCGTCCTGCGGGAGCTGACCGCCGCGCGCAAACACCGCACGGAGAGCGAGCGGCTCGTCGAGTCCCTCACTCCGCGTGAGCGGGAAGTGCTTCGGTGCATGGTGGCGGGGCTGGGGCGCAAGGCCGTCGCCGAGCGCCTGTTCCTGTCGCCGCACACCGTCCGCACCCACATGCAGAACGTCCTCGGGAAGCTGGGCGTGCACAGCACCCTCGCCGCCGTGGCGCTCGCCCGCCGGGCGGGAGTCGGGCCCGCCGACCTGGGCCCTGTCGGGCGGATCATGCCGGAGGAAAGCAGCAGCGCCTGATCGGCGCGGCTGCGCCCTGGTGCCCTTAGCCGGGTATGTTGTCGAACGGGGCGGTCAACTGGCGTAGCAGGCCCGCCAGTTCGCCCCGCTGGGCGCGAGACAGCTCGGCCAGGATCGCCCGTTCCTGGTCGAGGAGGCCGGCGAGCGCCTGGTCCGCCCGGTCCTGGCCCTCTTCCGTCAGCCGGACCAGTACGCCCCGGCGGTCACTGGGGTCGGGCAGCCGTTCGACCAGGCCCTTCTTGGTCAGCCGGTCGATACGGTTCGTCATCGTCCCCGAGGTCACGAGCGTCTGCGTGAGCAGCTGACCGGGGGAGAGCTGATACGGGTTCCCGGCACGCCTCAGCGCGGTCAGCACGTCGAACTCCCACGGCTCCAGCTGATGCTCGGCGAACGCCAGCCTGCGCGCGCGGTCGAGATGCCGGGCCAGTCTGCTCACCCGGCTGAGTACTTCCAGCGGCTCCACGTCGAGGTCGGGGCGCTCCCGGCGCCACGCTGCGACCAGCCGATCGACCTCGTCCTCCATGGCGATCAGTGTAGTGGTTGTGTCGATGTGAAGTCTCTTGAGATCGAGATGGTTAGTTTCAAGTCTCTTGATATCAAGCCTATTGACGTCGAGATATCTCGCGTACGAAAGTGGAGGTGCGTCCGGAAGAGTTATGAGGAGGTAGCCCCCATGTCCGCCACAACTCCCCCCACCCCCACCTGGGACCCCCAGCAGTACCTGCGGCACGCCGGTCACCGTGCCCGCGCCTTCGTCGACCTGCTCGCCCACGTCCCCGAACCGCCCACGGAGCACCCCCGCATCGCCGACCTCGGCTGCGGCCCCGGCAACGTCACCCGTCTCCTCGCCGACCGCTGGCCCACCGCGTACATCACGGGGTACGACAACTCGCCGGAGATGCTCGACAGGGCCCACGCCGACCACGAGGGGCCGATTTCGGGCGGTGGCCGCCTCGACTTCGCCGCGGCGGACGTCCGAACGTGGGTGCCCTCGGAGCCGTACGGCCTGATCGTCAGCAACGCCGCCTTCCAGTGGGTGCCCGGGCACCTCGACCGCTTCCCCGCCTGGATCGACGCCCTCGCGCCCGGCGGCACCTTCGCCTTCCAGGTCCCCGGCAACTTCGACTCGCCGAGCCACCGCCTCCTGCGCGAACTCGCCCACTCCGCCCGCTGGCGGGACCGCCTCGGCGGGACCCTCCGCCACGACGACGCGGTCCACGCCCCCGCCGCCTACCTGGCCGCCCTCGCCGATCGCGGCTGCGAGGTCGACGCCTGGGAGACCACGTACGTCCACCTCCTCCAGGGCGAGGACCCGGTCCTCGACTGGGTGAAGGGCACGGGCCTGCGCCCGGTCCTCACCGAACTGGGCCCGGCCGCCGAACCCTTCGTCGCCGAGTACCGTACGGCCCTCCGCGAGGCCTATCCCGCCACCGCCCACGGCACCCCCTTCCCGTTCCGCCGCATCTTCGTCATCGCCCGCAAGGTGGGGGCGGGGCGGTAGGCCGCCGTCGACGCGCGGCCCACAGGGGGGACGACGACCCTGCCTGGTCACCGGCGGTTCTGCGTCGAGGATCCCGTCGGTAATCGGCTGGAGTTCCTGGAGGTGGGCCGAGTCGATGTTGTGCAGAATGTTGATGGCGGACAGATAGGCGCCTACCTTCGCGGTGTTCCTCCCTCCTTCACCCTCGCTCCAGGGAGACCCGCATGTCCCCGTCCCCACCTCCCCACCCCGCCGGGCAGGCCGAACAGGCCGAGCGTGTATGGCAGTTGCGCCGAGTCGCGTTTTCCGGCCTGCTCGGTACGGCGGTCGAGTTCTACGACTTCCTCGTCTACGGAACGGTCGCCGCGCTCGTCTTCGGTGAGCCTGTTCTTCCCCGGCGCCGACCCGGCCGTCGGTACCATCGCGGCGTTCGGGACCTTCGCCGCCGGCTATGTCGCCCGCCCCCTCGGCGGGGTCATCTTCGGGCACTTCGGTGACAGGCTCGGCCGTAAGTCCATGCTCCTGCTCACCATGGGCCTGATGGGTGGCGCCAGCTTCCTCATCGGCCTGCTGCCCACTTACGACGCCATCGGCGTCTGGGCGCCCGTCCTGCTCATCACCCTGCGCGTCGTCCAGGGCATCGCCATCGGCGGTGAATGGGGCGGCGCGACGCTGATGGTCGTCGAGCACGCCGGCGAGAAGCGGCGCGGACTGTGGTCCAGCTTCACGCAGATGGGAGCACCGCTCGGCTCCCTGCTGTCCTCCGTCGTCGTCACCTTCGTCGTCGCCATGCCCCGGGACGAGTTCGCGGCCTGGGGCTGGCGGGTGCCGTTCCTGCTCAGCGTCGTCCTGCTGGGAGTGGGGCTGTTCGTCCGGCTCAAGGTCGTCGAGAGCCCGCTCTTCGCCGAGGTCAAGAAGGACCGTAAGGAGTCGCGGCTGCCGATCGTCGAGGTGCTGCGTCGGCCGCGCGCGGTGATCCTGGCCGCCTGCGTGGGCATCGGCGCCTTCACCGAACAGTCGCTGCTGACCAGCTACCTGATCGCGTACGCCACCGGCATCGGCTATGCCCGGCCGCAGGTGCTCACCGCGCTGACCGTCTCGGCGTCCGTCGCCCTGGTCGTCCTGCCCTGCGCGTCCGCGCTCTCCGACCGGATCGGCCGCCGCCCGGTCGTCCTCGCCGGAGCCCTCGCCTCAGCCGCGCTCGCCTTCCCCGTCCTCGCACTGGTCGACTCGAAGTCGCCCGGCCTGCTCATCCTCGCCGTCGTACTGGGTCACGGCATCGCCCAGTCCGTGATGTACGGGCCGCTGGGCGCGCTGCTCACCGAGATGTTCGGCACCAAGGTCCGCTACACCGGCGCCTCCCTCGGCTACCAGCTCGCCACCCTCATCGGTGCCGGGTTCTCCCCGCTGATCGCCGGGAGTCTGGTGGCGGCCAACGGCGGATCCAGCACGCCGATCTCGCTGCTCGTGTGCGGGGGCGCGGCGATCACCGCCGTGACCGTGTGGTTCGTACGGGAGACGCACCGGGACTCGCTGGGAGGCGTCTCCCTCCGGGAGGGCGCCGTGAAGGAAGAGGTCGTCTCGTAGGCGACGCGCTGAGCTCCGCTCGGGGCGGTCGGGGAACCGCGGGTTGTCGTTCGGCGGCGGCTGGGTGGGGGCCGGTCGCGCGGTTCCCCGAGCCCCTTTCGGGGCGCTGTCGTCGGCCGGCCCTGTGTCCCCACCCCTGACCGCCCCCATACCCTTACCGCTGTGGAGGACGAGATCCTGGACGCCGATGTCGTCGACGCGCCGCAGCCGCGGCCGCAGTCGCTTGTGCTCGCCTTCTTCGGCAACCACGTGCTGGAGCTGGGCGAGGGGGACCTCGGGGTCTATTCGGGGAGCATCATCGATGTGCTGGGGCGGGTCGGCACCGGTGAGCAGGCCGTGCGGTCGACGCTGACGCGGATGGTGAACCGGGGGCTGCTGCGGCGCCAGCGGGAGGGCCGGCGGATGTTCTTCGGGCTGACCCCGCACGCCGGCGACATCCTGCGCGACGGCGGACAGCGGATCTGGCGCGACGGCGCGGTGAACGAGGACTGGGACGGCACCTGGACGCTGCTCGGCTTCTCCCTCCCCGAGTCCTGGCAGCGGCAGAGGCACGATCTGCGCTCCCGGCTCACCTGGTCCGGATTCGGCGCCCTGTACAGCGGGTTGTGGATCGCGCCGGGGCGGGTGGACGTGCGGGAGATCGTCTCCGGGCTCGGGCTGGACGCGCATGTGAAGGTGTTCCACGCGCGGGCCGACGAGTTCACGGACGTCGGGCTGATGATCCGCGAGAGCTGGGACCTGGAGGTCCTGGCCGCGCGGTACGTCGCCTTCGACAAGTGCTGGACCGCCGCCGACCTCGCCGCCGACCCGATCGCGACCCGGCTGCGGCTGGTCGCCGAATGGCTGCGCATCATCCGCACCGACCCCCGGCTGCCCGTACGGCATCTGCCGGAACAGTGGCCCGCGCGGCAGGCCCAGGACACGTTCCGGCGTATCGCGGAGCAGACGGCGGGCCCTGCCGGGCGGATGGCGGCGGAGGTTTTGGAGACCACGCCGCTGCGGTCCGTTCCGCTCGAAAGGCCCCCGCTCGAAAGGCCCCCGCTCGAAAGGCCCCCGCTCGAAAGGCCCCCGCTCGCAAGGCCTTCGCTTGAAAGCTCCCCGCTCGAAAGTCCGTAGCCGAAGCGGAGATTCCTATTCCGGCCCTGTCGGTCCTTGCTGATCCCTGCCGTTTCCTGTCGGTTCCTGCCGCCTCTGGTGCGGGAGTGGCTGATATTGTCCTTTGGCTTTCCTTTGTGCTGGATATATTCTCAGTTCACTTTTTGTTGCCTTCGGCGCGTTGTCGGGGAAGCGGGGGCTGGAGCTGTGACCAGGGGGGATCTGGATCGGTGAACATCTGTTGAGTTGCCTGGCGCGCTTGCCGGGTTTTGTGATGCGCGTCACCTAGGCTTTCTGCCGCCCGGTCGGGATCTCATTGCGCGATGCGCCTGCGTGCGTATCCCTTTCCGTTTTTCCCGGGCCGGTCGATTCGTGCTGCGCCAATTCATTCCTTATTACCGACCACGCATATCGCCGTGCCCGCGCACAGCCCCGACCTGACCGACGGGGCGCGCGGGTGCGATGCCGCCCACGCCCGGGCGGTCTCCAGGGGGAGAGACACGTGAAAATCGCATTTCTGATCAACAACGCCTACGGCATCGGCGGCACCATCCGCTCGACCACCAACCTGTCGGCCGCGTTCGCCGACCGGCACGACGTCGAGGTCGTCAGCGTCCACCGGTCGCGGGCCGAACCGGCGCTGCCGTTCGACCCGCGCGTGCGCCTGACCTCGCTCATCGACCTGCGGGAAGGAGAGCCCGGCTACGAGGGCGAGCACCCGCTCACCAAGCTGCCCGGCACCATGTTCCCGTACAGCGGGGCCACCGGAAACATGCCCTACACCGCACTGCAGGACGAACGCATCGGCGGCTTCCTCGCCCGCACCGACGCCGACGTGGTCATCGCCACCCGCCCCGACCTCAACGGCTACCTCGCCCGCGACGGACGCCGCCGCTATCTGCGCGTCGGCCAGGAACACCTGAGCCTCGACCAGTACCGGGAACCGCTGCGCACCGACCAGAACGAGGCGATCGCCGGCCTCGACGCCTACGTCACCGTCTCCGAGGCCGACGCCGCCCAGTACCGCGCCGCCCTGCCCGACGTCACGACGACCATCGTCTGCGTCCCCAACGGCGTCCACGCCCCCGCCGTCGAACGCTCGTCCCTGGACTCCCGGGTCATCGTCGCCGCCGGCCGGCTCATCCCCATCAAGCGGTACGACCGGCTCGTGAACGCCTTCGCCAAGGTGGCCGCCGAACACCCCGGCTGGACCCTGCGGCTCTACGGGCGCGGTCCCGAGAAGGCGAACCTGCGGGAGCGGATCGACCGGCTCGGGCTGCACGACCGCGTGTTCCTGATGGGAGCGGTCTCACCGATCGAGACCGAGTGGGCCAAGGGTGCCGTAGCAGCCGTCTCCTCCGACATGGAGTCCTTCGGCATGACCATCGTCGAGGCCATGCACTGCGGGGTCCCGGTCGTCGCCACCGACTGCCCGCACGGGCCCGGCGAGATCATCACCGACGGCGAGGACGGCCTCCTCGTCCCGCTCGACGGGGACGTCGACGCCTACGCCGACACACTGAAGCGTGTCGTCGCCGACGAGGCCCTGCGCGAGCGGCTCGGCGCGGGGGCGCTCAAGCGGGCCGACGCCTACGCGCCCGCCGTCATCGCCCGCCGCTACGAAACCCTCTTCGAGGGGCTGGCCAAGTCCCGGCGCCGCCGATGGGACGGCCCGGCCCGGCTGCGACAGCTCGCCCTCGCCGTCCGCCGGCGCCCCGCGACGGCTCCCGCCGAGCCCGAGGGGAGCGCTCCCACACCTCCCGCGCCCACCGCGCACGCCCGCGCGACCGCCGACGGCGTCACCGTGCTGCTCGACCCGGCCGAACTGCCTGCCGGGCCCCTCGACCTCATCGTCCGGCTGCGCCGCGACCCCGGCAAACGGCAGCTCCGGGTGCCGGTGCTGCCGAGCGCCGACGCACCCGACACGGTGGTCCGAGCGACCCTCGACCGGGCCGAGCACACCCTCCCCGAGGGGCGCTGGGACTGCTACGTCGCTCCGCGCGGCACCAACAAGCGGGTACGGCTCGCCGCGCGGTTGGTGGAGCAGGCGGCGCTGGTCGGACGGGAGCCTCAGGTCGATCGGCGGGGGGTGACGGCGTGCATCCCGTATGCGACCGCCGACGGGTTCCTCGCCCTGCGGGCATGGCTGCGGCCGGCGCATGCGGAGGTCGACGCGGTGGAGGTGGGGGAGGGGGCGGTGACCGTGACCGCCACGGTGTACGGCGTCGGCGTGGCCGTCGCCGTGGGGCCGGACGCGAGGGTGCTGGCCGTGTCCCGCGAGGACTCGGCGTACGACTTCTCCGTACCGGTTCACTCCGTGGGGGAGCGGGGGGTGCGGTTCACCGTTCCGTACGGCGAGGTCATGGGGCGGCGGAGTGTCGAACATGATCTGTGGGATCTGCGGCTGGTGCCGGGGGTTGGGGCGGAGGCCGTTCCGGTGGGACGGATCGGTGGGGATGTTGTTGAGCGGCGGAAGACGGATCTTGTGCCCGGGGAGGTGTTCGACCATGCCGAGCGGGGGCGGACTCGGGTGAAGCCGTACTTCACTGTGGGGAACGAGCTGGCGCTCAGCGTGCGGGATGTGGAGGAGGTCGGCTGAAGGGGGGGGGGGGATGCGTTGTCGGGTGCGGGTGCGTCGTGGTTGCTCGCGCAGTTCCCCGCGCCCCTGAAAGCTCCCGGGCGCCCCCATGCTTTTAAGAGCGCGGGGAACTGCGCGACCAGCCCCCCGCACGCGCACCCGACAACGCACCCCACCGCGCTAACTCTTCCGGTGACCGATCAGCCGCGGCTTCTGCTCCAGGCCGTCCAAGCCGTGCCAGGACAGGTTCACCAGGTGCGCCGCGACCTCCGCCTTCTTCGGCCGGCGGACGTCGAGCCACCACTGCCCGGTGAGGGCGACCATGCCGACGAGGGCCTGGGCGTAGAGGGGCGCGAGCTTGGGGTCGAACCCCCGGCTCTTGAACTCGCGGCCGAGGATGTCCTCCACCTGCGTGGCGATGTCGGAGATGAGTGAGGCGAAGGAACCCGTGGACTGGGGGATCGGCGAGTCCCGGACCAGGATGCGGAAGCCGTCCGTGTACTCCTCGATGTAGTCGAGGAGGGCGAACGCGGCCTGTTCGAGCAGCTCGCGGGGATGGCCGGCGGTGAGGGAGCTGGTCACCATGTCGAGCAGGCGCCGCATCTCGCGGTCCACGACGACGGCGTAGAGGCCCTCCTTGCCGCCGAAGTGCTCGTAGACCACCGGCTTGGAGACCCCGGCCTTGGCGGCGATCTCCTCCACCGACGTGCCCTCGAAGCCCTTCGCGGCGAAGAGGGTACGGCCGATCTCCAGCAGTTGCTGACGGCGCTCGGCACCCGTCATCCGGGTGCGGCGCACGCGCCGCGGCTTCTCGTTGCTCGGGGTGCTGCTGGAGTCGGTCGCCACGGCGTCAATCATGCCGCCTCGGCGGGCGCCTTCCGGTGCCGGGAGCCGTCCTCACCCGTCTTGCGCCTGGAATCGATACGCGAGCGTGACGGCCAGCGGACGTCGTAGGCCCACCCGAGCTGTTCGAACCAGCGGATCAGCCGGGCCGAGGAGTCCAGCTGGCCGCGCTCCACGCCGTGCCGGGCGGAGGTGGGGTCCGCGTGGTGGAGGTTGTGCCACGACTCGCCGCACGACAGCACCGCCAGCCACCACACGTTCCCCGAGCGGTCGCGGGACTTGAAGGGGCGCTTGCCGACCGCGTGGCAGATCGAGTTGATCGACCAGGTGACGTGGTGCAGCAGCGCCACCCGGACGAGCGAGCCCCAGAAGAACGCGGTGAACGCGCCCCACCAGGACATCGTCACCAGGCCGCCGATCAGGGGCGGCAGGGCGAGGGAGACGGCCGTCCACAGGATGAACTGGCGGGAGACCGCCCGCAGCGCCCGGTCCTTGATCAGGTCGGGCGCGTACTTCTCCTGCGAGGTCTGCTCCTCGTCGAACAGCCAGCCGATGTGGGCCCACCACAGGCCCTTCAGCAGCGCGGGGAGTGTCTCGCCGAAGCGCCACGGCGAGTGGGGGTCGCCCTCGGCGTCGGAGAACTTGTGGTGCTTGCGGTGGTCGGCCACCCAGCGGACCAGCGGGCCCTCGACGGCCATCGAGCCCGCGATCGCCAAGGCGATCGTCAGCGGACGTCTGGCCTTGAACGAGCCGTGCGTGAAGTGCCGGTGGAAGCCGATCGTGATGCCGTGGCAGCCCAGGTAGTAGAAGAACACCGCCAGGCCGAGATCCAGCCAGCTCACGCCCCAGCCCCAGGCCAGCGGGACGGCCGCGAGCAGGGCCAGGAACGGGACCGTGATGAAGAGGAGCAGCGCGATCTGCTCGATCGAACGCTTCTTCTCACCGCCGAGCGTCGCCGAACCGGTCGCCGTCGGGGCGTCTTCGATCACATCGGAACTTGTGGTCATGGGCGTCCCCTGTGGGGTCGAGGGTGGAGAGTGGGGGGAGGTGCCTGCGGCAACAGGGTGCGAGGGTCACCTGTCGGCTTTCCCTACGGTTCCGTAACCTACGGCATCGTAAGTATGGCAGCGCGGTGCCCGGCGGCAAGAGTCGACCGGTCCCGTGCGTCCAGGTGGACCAGACGGGGCAGAAACGGCCGGGGAAGAAGATGGCACTCAGTGCCGCCGAGTGGGCACCTGTCGACCTGCGCGTTCGGGTGGCCACCTATCCTGGAGTCGTTCGGACAGCGCGGTCCGCTCTGAATCCTGCCCGGATGCCAGGCCCACGAAGCGGGCCCACCCGCCGGGCCCCACCCGGGTTCCCCTCCAGACGAGCTTCAACACTGCAAGGAGCCGCACCTGTGAGCAGTGCCGACGACCAGACCACCATGGTGAGCAGCGAGCTGCGTGCCGACATCCGGCGCCTGGGCGATCTGCTGGGCGAGACCCTCGTACGCCAGGAGGGCCCTGAACTCCTGGAGCTGGTCGAGCGTGTCCGCCGCCTGACCCGCGAGGACGGCGAGGCCGCCGCCGAGCTGCTGCGCGGCACCGAGCTGGAGACCGCCGCCAAGCTGGTCCGCGCCTTCTCCACCTACTTCCACCTGGCCAACGTCACCGAGCAGGTCCACCGCGGCCGCGAGCTGAGGGCACGCCGTGCCGCCGAGGGCGGCCTTCTCGCCCGTACGGCCGACCGCCTCAAGGACGCCGACCCCGAACACCTGCGCGAGACGGTCAAGCACCTCAACGTGCGGCCCGTCTTCACCGCGCACCCCACCGAGGCCGCGCGCCGGTCGGTCCTGAACAAGCTCCGGCGCATCGCCGCGCTGCTGGAGACCCCCGTCATCGAGTCCGACCGCCGCCGCTACGACACCCGACTGGCCGAGAACATCGACCTCGTCTGGCAGACGGACGAGCTGCGCGTCGTACGGCCCGAGCCCGCCGACGAGGCCCGCAACGCCATCTACTACCTGGACGAGCTGCACGCGAACGCCGTGGGCGACGTCCTGGAGGACCTGACCGCCGAGCTGGAGCGGGTGGGCGTGGAGCTCCCCGACGCCACCCGGCCGCTCACCTTCGGTACCTGGATCGGCGGCGACCGCGACGGCAACCCCAATGTCACCCCCCAGGTGACCTGGGACGTTCTCATCCTCCAGCATGAGCACGGCATCAACGACGCGCTCGAACTGATCGACGAGCTGCGCGGCTTCCTCTCCAACTCCATCCGCTACACCGGCGCCACCGAGGAGCTGCTGACCTCGCTCCAGGCCGACCTCGAAGCCCTGCCCGAGATCAGCCCCCGCTAC
Organism: Streptomyces adelaidensis; assembly: GCF_016598475.1. Taxonomy (GTDB): domain Bacteria; phylum Actinomycetota; class Actinomycetes; order Streptomycetales; family Streptomycetaceae; genus Streptomyces; species Streptomyces adelaidensis. The sequence continues at coordinate 15,494 of NZ_JAEMUX010000098.1, read as the reverse complement.
AAGCGCCTCAACTCCGAGGAGCCCTACCGCCTCAAGGCCACCTGCATCCGGCAGAAGCTGGAGAACACCAAGGAGCGCCTGGCCAAGGGCATCCCGCACGAGCCGGGCCGCGACTACCTCGGCACCGGCGAACTCCTGAGCGACCTCACCCTCATCCAGACCTCGCTGCGCGAGCACCGCGGCGGCCTCTTCGCCGACGGCCGGATGAACCGCATCATCCGCACGCTCGCCGCCTTCGGCCTCCAGCTCGCCACGATGGATGTCCGCGAGCACGCCGACGCCCACCACCACGCGCTCGGTCAACTGTTCGACCGCCTCGGTGAGGAGTCCTGGCGCTACGAGGACATGCCCCGCGAGTACCGCCACAAGCTCCTCGCCCGTGAGCTCAGGTCGAGGAGGCCCCTGGGCCCGACGCCCGCGCCGCTGGACGCCGCCGGCGCCAAGACCCTCGGTGTCTTCGAGACCGTCAAGAAGGCCCTCGCCGTCTTCGGGCCCGAGGTCATCGAGTCGTACATCATTTCGATGTGCCAGGGCGCGGACGACGTCTTCGCCGCCACCGTCCTGGCCCGCGAGGCCGGCCTCATCGACCTGCACGCCGGCTGGGCCAAGGTCGGCATCGTCCCGCTCCTGGAGACGACCGACGAGCTCAAGGCCGCCGACACGATCCTGGAGGAGATGCTCGCCGACCCCTCCTACCGGCGGCTCGTGGCCCTGCGTGGCGATGTGCAGGAGGTCATGCTCGGCTACTCCGACTCCTCCAAGTTCGGCGGCATCACGACCTCGCAGTGGGAGATCCACCGGGCGCAGCGCCGCCTGCGTGACGTCGCCCACCGGTACGGCGTACGGCTGCGGCTCTTCCACGGCCGCGGCGGCACCGTCGGCCGCGGCGGCGGCCCCTCGCACGACGCGATCCTCGCGCAGCCCTGGGGCACCCTGGAGGGCGAGATCAAGGTGACCGAGCAGGGCGAGGTCATCTCCGACAAGTACCTCGTGCCGTCGCTGGCCCGCGAGAACCTGGAACTGACGGTCGCCGCCACCCTCCAGGCCTCCGCCCTGCACACCGCCCCCCGCCAGTCGGCCGACGCCCTGGCCCGCTGGGACGCGGCCATGGACGTGGTCAGCGAGGCGGCCGAGTCCGCCTACCGCCGGCTCGTCGAGGACCCCGACCTCCCGGCGTACTTCTTCGCCGCCACCCCCGTCGACCAGCTCGCCGACCTGCACCTGGGCTCGCGGCCCTCGCGCCGCCCCGACTCCGGCGCCGGGCTCGACGGCCTGCGCGCCATCCCGTGGGTCTTCGGCTGGACCCAGTCACGGCAGATCGTGCCCGGCTGGTTCGGCGTCGGCTCCGGCCTGAAGGCGCTGCGCGAAGCCGGTCTCGACACCGTGCTCGACGAGATGCACGAGCAGTGGCACTTCTTCCGCAACTTCCTCTCCAACGTCGAGATGACGCTGGCCAAGACGGACCTGCGGATCGCCCAGCACTACGTCGACACCCTCGTCCCCGACGACCTCAAGCACGTCTTCGCCACCATCAGGGCCGAACACGAGTTGACCGTCCGCGAGGTGCTGCGCATCACCGGCGAGGAGAAGCTGCTCGACGCCAACCCCGTCCTCCAGCAGACCGTCTCCATCCGCGACGCCTACCTCGACCCGATCTCCTACCTCCAGGTCGCCCTCCTCAAGCGCCAGCGCGACACCGCCGCCGCGGGCGGCACCCCCGACCCGCTCCTCGCCCGAGCCCTGCTCCTCACGGTCAACGGCGTGGCGGCGGGCCTGCGCAACACCGGCTGACCACCCCCGCACACACGAGAGTGCCCCCACGGTCGTACGACCACGGGGGCACTCCTCGTTTCCGCGGGTGGCCCGGCGCACAGGCCCATTGTCAGAGCGCCACCCAGGCCGCCGTGATCAGCGCCAGCCCCGCGCCGCCCAGCACCCACGCCGAGCGGACCATCCGCAGGCCGCCCGCCACGATCACCGCGGCCAGCAGCAGGGCGCCGCCCAGGGGCACCCACGCGTGCAGCAGCCCGGCAGGGCCCGTCCGGACGACGTCACTGCTGCCCGGCTTCACGACGACGGTGTACGTCTCGCCCGTCTCCACCGCCACGGACCGCTCGATGTCGACCCGGTCCCGAGCCGTCGAACCCGTCGACACCGGCTCGTACGGCCCCCAGCAGATCTCCTCGGCGCACCGGGACACCGTCATCGTCCCCTGCTCGCGCCCCTTGCTCAGCATCACGTGCTGCGCACAGCCCCAGGAACCCCACACCCCGGCGATCACGATCACCACCGTGACCACGCCCATCACCGCCAGCCGCCCGTACCGCAGCGCGCTCGACGCGCCACCGCCGCCCGGACGCGGACGGGCACGCCGCCGCGAGTGGGCGGCGGAGGCTCGGGTGGCAGGCATGGCGGGGATCATTGGCCATGAGACTGCGGTCGGTCAACCCTCGCGGGTCGGCCCCGGGTTCGCACGAATCGGGACTTGTCGGGATCGGCTCAGGAGTTGTACGTCCCCTGCGCCCGCTCCAACCCCTCGATCACCAGACACTCCACCGCGTCCGCCGCCCGGTCCACGAAGTAGTCCAACTCCTTGCGCTCGGCGGCGGAAAAGTCCTTCAGCACGAAGTCGGCGACCTGCGTACGACCGGGCGGGCGGCCGATCCCGAACCGCACCCGGTGATAGTCCGGCCCCATCGCCTTCGTCATCGACTTCAGCCCGTTGTGACCGTTGTCACCACCGCCGAGCTTCAGCCGCAATGTCCCGTAATCGATGTCCAGCTCGTCATGGACGGCCACGATGTTCGCCACCGGCACCTTGTAGAAGTCCCGCAGCGCGATCACCGGGCCACCCGACACGTTCATGAACGACATCGGCTTCGCCAGGATCACCCGACGGCTGCCCGGCCCCGGTGGCCCGATCCGGCCCTCCACGACCTGAGCCTGCGCCTTCCCGGCCCGCTTGAACCTCCCCCCGATCCGCTCGGCCAGCAGATCGGCCACCATGAACCCCACGTTGTGCCGGTTCGCCGCGTACTCGGTCCCGGGATTGCCGAGACCGGCGATCAGCCAGGGCACGCTCGGATCGGTCGTCACGTCCATGTCTCCTTGATACGCGCCAGCCGCTGCCCCCACAGGGAACAGCGGCTGACGAACCGATGGCAGAGCCGGGGATCAGGCCTCGGCGGCCGCGTCACCCTCGGCGGCCTCGTCCGACGGCTCCTCCGCCTGCGCGGACAGGACCTGGAGGACGACGGTGTCGCCGTCGACGGCCAGGGTGGTGCCCGCCGGCAGGGCGATGTCCTTGGCGAGGATGGAGGCACCGGCCTCCAGGCCCTCGACGGAGACCGTGACGGACTCGGGGATGTGCGTGGCCTCGGCCTCGACCGGCAGCGCGTTCAGGACGTGCTCCAGCAGGTTGCCACCCGCCGCCAGCTCACCCTCGGCGTGCACGGGGATCTCGACGTTGACCTTCTCGCCACGCTTCACGAGCTGCAGGTCGACGTGCTCCAGGAAACCCTTGATCGGGTCGCGCTGCACGGACTTCGGGATCGCCAGCTCGTTGGTCTTGCCGTCGATGTCCAGGGAGATCAGGACGTTCGACGTACGCAGGGCGAGCTGCAGCTCGTGACCCGGCAGGGTCAGGTGCAGCGGGTCGGAACCGTGGCCGTAGAGAACACCGGGAACCTTGGCGTCACGGCGGATGCGGCGGGCGGCGCCCTTGCCGAACTCGGTACGCGTCGACGCGGTGAGCTTTACCTCGGACATGATCACTCCTCGTAGAACCAGGGACGGACGTGGTCACCCGGCCACGAACGGCCTGCTACGAAGAGCGCGTCGATAACGGACAGCCGCACAAGCTTCACAACGAAGCGGTACGGCCTCCCTCGCCGAGCAACTCCGACAGAGTACTCGGAGGGGGAGGCCGCACCCAAAACGATCTCTACTGCTCGTCGAAGAGGCTCGTCACCGAACCGTCCTCGAACACCTCACGCACCGCGCTCGCGATCGTCGGCGCGATCGACAGCACCGTGATCTTGTCGAGCTCCAGCTCACCCGGCGTCGGCAGCGAGTCCGTGAACACGAACTCGCTGACCTTCGAGTTCTTCAGCCGGTCGGCGGCCGGCCCCGACAGCACACCGTGCGTCGCCGTCACGATGACGTCCTCCGCGCCATGCGCGAACAGCGCGTCCGCGGCGGCGCAGATCGTGCCACCGGTGTCGATCATGTCGTCGACGAGGACACAGATACGGCCCTCCACATCACCCACGACCTCGTGCACGGTGACCTGGTTCGCCACGTCCTTGTCGCGCCGCTTGTGCACGATCGCCAGCGGAGCGCCCAGACGGTCGCACCAACGGTCGGCCACCCGGACACGACCCGCGTCCGGAGAGACCACCGTCAGCTTGCTCCGGTCCACCTTCGCGCCCACGTAGTCCGCGAGCAGCGGCAGGGCGAACAGGTGGTCCACCGGGCCGTCGAAGAAGCCCTGGATCTGGTCCGTGTGCAGATCCACGGCCAGAATCCGGTCGGCGCCCGCCGTCTTCATCAGATCCGCCACCAGGCGCGCCGAGATCGGTTCACGCCCGCGGTGCTTCTTGTCCTGGCGCGCGTAACCGTAGAAAGGCACGATCACGGTGATCGAGCGGGCCGACGCGCGCTTCAGCGCGTCGATCATGATCAGCTGCTCCATCACCCACTTGTTGATCGGAGCCGTGTGGCTCTGGATCAGGAAGCAGTCCGCGCCTCGCGCGGACTCCTCGTAGCGGACGTAGATCTCACCGTTGGCGAAGTCGAAGGCCTTCGTCGGGACAACCGCGACACCCAACCGCTGGGCGATCTCGTCGGCAAGCTCGGGGTGGGCGCGGCCGGAGAAGAACATCATCTTCTTCTCGCCGGTCGTCTTGATCCCGGTCACAGCACTGTCTCCTCAGAGGTTTCGCAGCCGGGCACGCAAAAGCCGCTCAGCTGGGGTGCGGGTGTGCGTTTATCACGGTACGCCGTCCCCGACGCAGCCGTTTCCGGTCAGCTTTCGCTCTCCGCCTGCTGGGAAGCCCCCTCGGCCGCCTTCGCCGCCGCGCTCCCCGGACGCTTACGAGCCACCCAACCCTCGATATTCCGCTGCTGGCCACGGGCCACGGCCAACGAACCGGGCGGTACGTCCTTGGTGATCACAGACCCGGCAGCGGTGTACGCACCGTCCCCGATGGTGACAGGCGCCACAAACATGTTGTCGCAACCGGTACGGCAGTGCGACCCGACGGTGGAGTGGTGCTTGTGCTGCCCGTCGTAGTTCACGAACACGCTCGCCGCGCCGATGTTCGAGTACTCACCGATCGTCGCGTCACCCACATAGGAGAGATGCGGGACCTTCGTCCCCTCCCCGATGATCGCGTTCTTCGTCTCGACGTACGTACCGACCTTGGACTTCAGCCCGAGACGCGTCCCCGGACGCAGATACGCGTACGGGCCGACCGTCGCCTGCGGCCCGACCTCGGCGCCGTCGGCGACGGTGTTGTCGACGCGTGCGCCGGCGCCCACCGTCGTGTCCTTCAGCCGGGAGTTCGGCCCGACCTCGGCGCCCTCGGCCAGGTGCGTGGCCCCGAGGAGCTGGGTGCCCGGGTGGATCAGGGAGTCCTGCTCGAACGTGACGGTGACGTCCACCCAGGTCGTGGCGGGGTCGATCACGGTCACACCGGCGAGCATGGCGTCCGTGAGGAGCCGGTCGTTGAGGGTGCGGCGGGCCTCGGAGAGCTGGACGCGGTTGTTGATACCGGCGATCTCACGGTGGTCGCCCGCGACGGAGGCCCCGACCCGGTGCCCGGCCTCGCGCAGGATTCCCAGGACGTCGGTCAGGTACTCCTCGCCCTGGCTGTTGTCCGTACGGACCTTGCCGAGCGCGTCCGCGAGCAGCTGGCCGTCGAAGGCGAAGACCCCGGAGTTGATCTCACGGATCGCGCGCTGCGAGTCGCCGGCGTCCTTGTGCTCCACGATGGCCGTCACGGCGCCGGAGGCACTCTCGCGCACGATCCGGCCGTAACCGGTGGCGTCCGGGACCTCGGCGGTCAGCACGGTGACGGCGTTGCCGTCGGCGGTGTGGGTGGCGGCGAGGGCGCGGAGGGTGGCGCCGGTGAGCAGCGGGGTGTCGCCGCAGACGACGACCACGGTCCCGTCGACGGTCCCGCCCAGCTCCTCCAGCCCCATTCGCACCGCGTGCCCGGTGCCGTTCTGCTCCGCCTGGACCGCCGTACGGACGGTGGGGTCGAGCTCCGCGAGGTGCGCGCCGACCTTCTCGCGGGCGTGGCCCACGACCACGACCAGGTTCTCCGGCTCCAACTCGCGCGCCGCCGCGAGGACATGGCCGACCAGCGAACGGCCACAGATGCTGTGCAGAACCTTGGGTGTGGCCGACTTCATACGGGTGCCCTCACCCGCTGCGAGTACGACGACGGCTGCCGGGCGGGTTGCGCTCACGGGGATGCCCTTCGGCTGTGGATGTGTGGGGTGTGGACATCCGCAGGATACCGGGGCGTTGTGAGGGGGAAATGTGAGTGGGCCCCGACCCGTGGACTTGGGTGAGGACCCGGACTTGAAAAGCTCCCCCGCCAGGACTCGAACCCGGACAGATGGCACCAAAAGCCACAGTGCTGCCAATTACACCACGGGGGAATAAACTCGCCCAAGCCAGACATTCAGCCAGGCTGTCGAGTGGCGCCTCCTACTATGCCGTACCAGGCGCCCTCGATGCGACGGTACAAGTCGGCGCCGAATCCGGCCGGGCGGAATGGGGGCTTCCGGGGGTGGACGGTGGGTGATTCGGCAGTTCGAGGGATAGCGGGTGGTTTCGCTTCTGTTCGAATGCGGGGCGTGGTGTGGGCCGGTACGGGAAACTCGCCGGAAAAGCGGGGGCGCTCGAACGTAGGCTGAAGCCATGACCACGACGGGGGAAGACCGTACCGGGGCCGGACCGGGGGGCAGGGCCGGGCCGTGGTGGTGGGAGCGGTGGCGTGGGGCGTGGCTCGACGGCGGGCTGGCGTTGGCGTCCGCCGTGGAGTGTTCGATGCAGGGCGTGGAGTTCGCGGGCCATGCCGGGCTCCCGGAGGGCGTGGGGGTCGTGTTCGGGGCGCTCGCCGGTTCCGTGTTGCTGGTGCGGCGGATGTGGCCCGTGGCCGTCGTGCTCGTCTTCATCGCTGTCGCGCCCGCTCAGATGGGGTACCTGATGGGGCTCGTCGGGCTGTACACGCTGGCGGCGTCGGAGGCGCCGCGGCGGATCATCGGGGCGCTGTCGGGGATGGCGTTCGCCGGGGTGTTCATCGTGTGGTTCGTGCAGGCCACGCAGTCCGATCTGCGGGGCGACGGGGCGGTCGCCGGCCGGGAGTGGTTCCCGCCGTTCCTGGCACTGACGATGGCGATAGGGCTGACCGCGCCGCCGGTGCTGCTGGGCCTGTACGTGGGGGCGCGGCGGCGGCTGATGGAGAGCCTGCGGGAGCGGGCGGACTCGCTGGAGCGGGAGTTGCAGCTGCTCGCGGAGCGGGCGGAGGAGCGGGCGGAGTGGGCGCGCGGGGAGGAACGGACCCGGATCGCGCGGGAGATGCATGACGTCGTCGCGCATCGGGTGTCCCTGATGGTCGTGCACGCGGCCGCTCTGCAGGCGGTGGCCCGCAAGGACCCCGAGAAGGCCGTCAGGAACGCGGCACTCGTGGGGGACATGGGCCGGCAGGCGTTGACCGAGTTGCGGGAGATGCTCGGGGTGCTGCGGTCGGGGGAGGGGCTGTCGACGGTCCGGGTGGAGCCGGTGCCCTTGGCGGCGGTGGGGGCGGCTGCCGCGGCGGCGGCTTCGCGGGCCGAGGACGAGTCGGGGGACGGGCCCTGCCTGGCCGAGCTGGAGGAACTGGTGGGCCAGTCGGCGGCCGCCGGGATGGTCGTCGACCTGTCCGTGGAGGGGGATGTGCGGGTGTACGCCGCCGAGGTGGAGCAGACCGCGTACCGCGTGGTCCAGGAGGCGCTGACCAACGTCCACAAGCACGCGGCGGGCGCCAAGACCCACGTGCGCCTCGCCCACCGGGCGGCGGAGATAGCGATGCAGGTCGAGAACGGCCCACCCCCGGAGCCGAGCGCCGCCACCGCCGTACGCCTCCCGAGCGGCGGAAACGGCCTGCTCGGAATGAAGGAGCGCGTGGCCGGACTGGGAGGCGTCTTCGTATCGGGGTCGACGGAGGCCGGAGGGTTCCGGGTGTCCGCGGTGATCCCAGCGGCGTAAGGCGCGGGGAACTGCGCGATCAGCCGCGTACGGCGGGTGGTCTCGGGCGGGGCTGTGGTCCTACGGCGGGGTGGTGCCGTCATCCGGCGGTCGTAGGGCAGTTGGCCAGGGGGCTGGCGCCCCGCAGGGGGCGCGGGGAACTGCGCGATCAGCCGCGTACGGCGGGTGGTCTCGGACGGGGCTGTGGTCCTACGGCGGGGAAGCGCTGTGTCACCCCCGGAGGGAGGCGCTGTGTCACCCCCGGGGGGAAGCCGCTGTCAGGCGTACCGGGTCGGTGCCCGTGAGCAGCGTGGCGAGGGCCGCGTCGATGTGGGGGCCGAGGTACCAGTCGCCGGTGTGGTCGAGGGCATAGGCACGGCCCTCGGTGTCGATGGCGAGGAGGGCCCCGGTGGCGGTCTCGTGGCCGAGGGGGCAGACCTCGGTGTCGAGGGCGCGGCCGAGGTCGCCGAGGGTGCGGGCCATGTGCAGGCCGTGCAGGGGGTCGAGATGCAGGCCGGCGGGGGCGAGCTGCCGGCCGGGGCCCTGCGCGGTGAGACGGAGGCCGCCGAATTCGGCCCAGGCCTCGACCGCAGCCGGGAAGACGGCATGGCGGTGGCCGGCGGGCGAGGCGTGCTCGCGCAGGGCGTCGGCCCAGATCTCGGCCTGCTTTATGTCCCAGCGTCCGGGCTGCCAGCCGGCGGCGCGCAGGGCGGCGTCGACGGGTACGGAGAAGCGCGGCGGGGGTGCCCCTTGCCCGAACGGGGACGAGGGGTTGGGGGAGGAGGAGGTGCGGTCGGTGTGCATCTGCCCTTTGTTCGTCGGGGGTTCATCGGAGGTTCGGAGGTGAGGACTGGACGATGGTGACGGTGATGGTGGTGATCGGGCTCGGATTTTCTGACGCGAAGTGGTGGGGAGCGGGTTCCCACGCGGAGCGCCGGAGCGTCGGAGCGCCGAGCCGGTAGGCCGACGCTCCGCTCAGTTCTCTCGCGTCGGGTCCACGATGCGGACGCCGAAGTGGGCGCTGAGGGCGGTGCAGGACCGGCAGGGCGTGGCGAAGCCGCCGTGCAGGGGGTCGCCGTCCTCGCGGATGTGGCGGGTGGTGAGCTTGGCCTGCTTGAGGACCTTGCGGGCCTCGCCGTTGGACATGGGTCTGCGGATGGCCCGCTTGCTGCGGGCGGCGTCGGCGGTGGTGATGTGCCGGGAGATGAGGATGGCCTCGGCGCAGCGGCCGGTGAAGCGGTCGCGCTGCGCGGTGGCGAGGGAGTCGAGGAACTCCTGGACCAGCGGGTGCAGCGGCGGGGCCTGGTCGCCGCGGGCGGCGGTGCCGGTGAGGGTCTCGCCCCGGACCGAGAGGGCGGCTGCCACCGTGGGCAGGATGCCGTCGCGGCGGTGGAGGAGCACGGGTGCGTGTGCCTGTTCCGTGGTGCTCCAGCCGATGCGAGGGTCGCCCGAAGGCCCCGCCTGCGTCGCGCTCATGATCGCCGTCCCCTCCTGTTACATCCCCCGCCAGCGGACACAGAGTGCCAAACGGCGTGGCTGGTGCGGAAGCTGGGGCAGTGCGACACGCCCGGGCTTCGGCGCTACGTGAGGGTGACGTGACGGCTGGTCACGGAAGCGGAGGCCCGGTGACCGGTGCCGCCGTACCGCATAGGCTGTCGACAACCGCGATCCGTACGGATCCCGCGTTCGAGTGCGGGTCCAGGGCGGATCGGGGGAGTCGGAACGGGTCGTATGCGGGCCTTTTCGCAGTCGGTTCAGTCAGTTCAGTCAGTTCAGTCAGTCAGTCAGTCAGCCAGAACAGGTCACACAGAACGCCGCAGGGGGCTACCGCCATGACGACAGGTCGGCTCGGGCAGCAAGCCGCGCCGCCGAACGCGGCCTACGCCGGGCAGCTCGTGCAGTTTCCGGACCCGGTCCGGGCCGCGCGTCATCCGAGAGGTGTCCGTGTTGACGCGCACGGCTATCCGGACTTCTCGCCCTACGCGCGTGCCGCGGCGGAGATCGCCGATCCCCCGGAGGGGTTCGGCGTGGACGAACTGCGGTTGACGGACTATGTGTCCGCGAACGCGGCGCTGGCCGCGACGGGGCACGAGCTGTGGGACACGATCCCGCCGGTGGCGACGCCGCACGGCTGGACCTGGCATCACGCGCCGGGCGGCCGGCGGCTGGAGCTGGTACCGGTCGAGGTGAAGGCGCTGCTGCGGCATCACGGTGGCATCGCGACGGCGCGCGTGGACCAGAACAAACGAGGCACGCGGCCGTTGCAGGAGACCAGGCCGGCGCACTTCGGGCTGCCGAAGTCGTCGGCGGTGGCGGTGACCGAGGTGCAGGTGCAGGGCGTCGAGGAGGACCTCGGATACCGGCTGCCGGGCGCGTACCGGTCGTTCCTGAAGGCGGCGGGCGGTTGCGCCCCCGTGGGGGCGGCGCTCGACGCCGAGCTGGGACTGCTGGTCGACCAGCCGTTCTTCACGGTGCGCGACGAGGCCGCGGTCAACGACCTGGTGTACGTGAACAAGTGCCTGCGGGACCATCTCACCAAGGACTACCTGGCCGTCGCGTTCGCACAGGGCGGGATTCTCGCGGTGAAGGCGAAGGGCGACCGGATCGGGTCGGTCTGGTTCTGCGCGTACGACGACGCCCGTGACGTCGATCCGTCGTGGTCGCCGCCGGAGCGGGTGGAGCGGTTGCTGCTCCCCGCCGGTGAGGACTTCGACACGTTCCTGTCCCGGCTGGCCGGTAATCCGCCGGAATTGGAGACGGTGGCCAACCTGATGGTGGACGGTGGCTTCGCACGCGCCGTACCGGTCGCCGCGACAGCCTCGGTGGGGGAGTGAGTTTTCGATGGTGACGTTCGCTCAGGCGCAGGAGCGCGCCGAGGAGTGGATCAACGGGGATCTGCCCGGCTACCAGCACCGTGATGTGCGCGTGCGGGAGTTCGAGCTCGGGTTCGTGGTGTGGGCGGAGGACCGGGCCGACGGCCCGCGTTCCGACGGCGGCGCGCAGCGGCTGGTCATCGCCCGCGACAGCGGGGAGGCCACGCTGTGGCCGTCGCTGCCGGTGGGTGAGGTGATCCGCCGCTACGAGGAGGAGTACGGCCGCACGGACGCGGCGCCGGCGGCCGCGCCGGCCCCTCCGGCCCGCATGGACCTGAACCAGACGTCGTTCCTGCTGACTCCACCGGAGTGGTTGCAGGACGCGGCGGACAAACTGGGGATCCCGGATCACCGACCGGGGTCGGGGGCTGGGTCGTCCGATGGCGCCGGGTCCCGTCCGGCTGCCGCCGCGTCGGGTTCCGTGGGGACCAACGGGGTGTCCGGGGGCGGTGTTTCGATGGCCGAGACGCTGCCGGGGCCTGTGGGGCCGCCCGCTCCGGCCGATGCCACGCCGTGGCCGGCCGCCGCGGCGGCGGACGACGACATTCGGGACGCCGTGCCGCCGAGGGACGCCGAGCCGTACGACGCGGTGCCGGGGGTGCCCGCCGGGGCGACCCCGTGGGCCGGTACGGACACCAACGGTGGCGCCGAGGACGACCGTTCGGTACCGCTGCCGCAGACCGTGTTCGCGCCGCAGCTCACCGAGGTGAGCGACGAGGACGACGCTCCGCAGCCCAGCGCGCTGCCCGAGGCCAAGACCGCGCTGATGTCCGGGGGCAGCCAGCTGCCGCGTACGACGGTGTCGCCGGCGGTGGGCGGCCCGCCGCAGCCGCAGCCACAGCCGACGGGGCAGGGCACTCCGCCGCCGGCCCCGCCCTCGTACGGCTACCCGCAGGGCCCGCCGGCTCCGCCGTCGTACGGCTATCCGCAGGGTGCCGGTGGTCCGCAGGGGCCTGGTACACCGCCGCCGGGCCGTCCGCTTCCGCCCCACGCCGGTGAGATCGCCGACGCCGCCACGAGCAAGGCGGCACCGCCGCGCCGGGGCGGCCGGAGCGGTGGTCCGGGCACGCCTCCGCCGCCGGCTCCGCCCGGCGCCCCGGGGACACCGGGCGCCCGCCCGGGCGCCACGCCTTTGCCGCAGCCCGGGCCCGGCGTTCCGGGTACTCCGGCGGGCGGGTACGTACCGACTCAGCTGGTCTCCGCTCTCGGCCCGGACGGGCCGGGGGGCGCGCCGGGTGCTCCCGGTCAGCCGGGTGGTCCCGGTGTGCCGGGTCCGCCGAATCCGCCGGGGGGTACGCCCGCCGGTGGTGTGCACCATGCGGCGACGATGTTGGCCGGGCCCGCGGTGGGCGGTCCGGGTGCGCCGCTGCCGCCGGGGCCTCCCGGGGCTCCGGGGCAGCCGGGTCAGCCCGGTGGTCCCGGTCAGCCCGGTGTGCCGGGTCCGCCGGGGGGTACGCCCGCCGGTGGTGTGCACCATGCGGCGACGATGCTGGCCGGGCCCGCGGTGGGCGGCCCCGGTGCGCCGCTGCCGCCGGGGGTGCCGCCGGGTGCGCCCGGTCCCGTGCACCATGCCGAGACGATGCTGGCCGGGCCGCCGCTCGGTGGGCCTGGGGCGCCGCAGCCGCCCGGGCCGCCCGGGATGCCGCAGCCGATGCACGGTCCGCCTGGGCAGCAGGGGCCGCCGATGGGGGCTCCGCCCGCGTACGGATATCCGCAGCAGCCCACGGGGCAGCCGACCGTCGGGCCCGGCTACCAGGCCGTCCTGCGGTTCCGGGCGCCGGACGGGTCCGAGCAGCAGCTGATCCGGCGTTCGGCGCCGGGTACGCCGCACCCGGAGTGGCAGATCTTCCATGAGCTGCGCGGGCTGAACATCCCGCCGGAGGCGGTGCTCGAACTCCACACGGAGCTGGAGTCGTGCGAGCTGCCGGGGGCGTACTGCGCGCGGATGATCCGTGAGCAGTGGCCGAACGCGCGCATCACGTCCATCGCGCCGTACGGCAAGGACCATGCGAGCCGGCAGCAGGGCATGGCTCAACTCATCGCGCACCAGGGCGAGTTGCACCAGGTCGCGGACGGTCCGGCGCGGCTCGCGCCGGTGCGGGTGCCGCAGCCGCCGGTGCAGCCGCAGCCGCCGGTCCCGCCGGAGGCGATCGGGCAGGAGCTGGCGGCGGTGTTCGGGCCGGGGGTGTTCCGGTTCGACCAGCAGGCGGTGTCGCGGCAGGGGGTGCCGCCGATCGTGGCGCACACGCTGGTCGTGGCCGGACTGCCCGTGGACATGGGCCCGTTCTTCTGGGCGCAGGCCCAGCCGGGCCGTCCGGTGCCGACGCTGGCGGAGCTGGCGGCCGAGCGCGGGGTGCAGCCGGCGGCCGACGCGGGCTCGTACCTGGTGATGGGCAGCGACTTCGGCAAGGCGCTGTGTGTGCAGTACGGCACGGCGAACATCGTGGCGGTGCCGGTGGAGGCCGGGCCGGGCGGTGCGCCCGTACCGCCGCAGTTCGTGAACACCGGTCTGCCGGAGTTCGCGCGCTGCCTCGCCCTCCTCGGCCGTATGTGGCGGCTGCGGTTCGGTCTGAACCAGGAGCAGGCGGGCCGCTGGACCGTCGACTTCCAGGCCCAGCTCGCCGGCCTCGACCCGGCAGCGCTGGCCTCGCCGGAGAGCTGGTGGTCGGTGCTGCTGGAGCAGATGTGGGACGGCTTGCTGTGATCCGCCGCGGCTGACCGCCGCTGTCACGAACGTGGAAGGGCCTGGCCCGGTCGTACGACCGGGCCAGGCCCTTCCACGTTCGTGGCGCCTCTCGTGACCCTCGTGTCCCTCGTCCGGAGTGTCATGTTACGCACACTTCCGTCCGATACATCAAGATGTGCGCGAAATCATCATTTCGTGTGCGTCCGGCGGAGAGGGTTCCAGCATGAGCAGTGCACCGATCGCGCCGCATGACTTCGACCTCGTACGGCGCGGCTACCGCCCCGAACAGGTCGACGCCTGTGCGGCGGCCCTCTCGCAGGACCGTGACGCCGCGTGGGAACGGGCCGCCCGGCTGACCGTGCTGGCCAGGGACATGGGCGGGGAACTCGCCCGGCTGCGCGAGACCGTCGCCGGGCTGGCCCCGCAGACGTACGAGACGCTCGGCGAGCGCGCCCGACAGCTGTTCGAGCTGGGGGTCGAGGAGGCCACGGCCGTACGTGAGAGCGGGCGCCATGAGGCCCGGTGGATGGTCGAGGAGGCGGAGGAGGCCGGGCGGCGCGTGCGGGGTGCCGCGCAGGCGTACGCCGATGAGCTGCGCGCCGAGGCCGACGAGCGCGCCCGGCACCGGCTGCTGTCCGCCCAGGCGGAGGCCGACGACCTGCGGATCACCGCGCGGCGCGCCGTGAAGGAGGGGCGCGGCGAGGCCCTGGCCGCACTGCGCGAGGTACGCGAACGCACCGAGGGCATGGTCGTCGAGCTGGACAAGGAGTTCGACGACCGGGTGGCCGACATCGAGTGGGAGGTCGCCGAACGCGAGGCCGTCTTCGACGCCCGGTGCGCGGAGCGGGCGGCTCGTGCGGAGGCCGCGGTCGCCGAGGCCGAGCAGGCCCTCGCCGACGCCGAGTCGGATGCGGCGCGGACGCTGGAAGCGGCGGAGGCCCGCGCCGCCGAGCTGATCGCGGAGGCGCGGGTCCGGGAGGAGCGGGTGGTCGTCGAGACGGAGCGGCTGCTGGGGGAGCACGGGGAGAGGTGGGACGACGTCCGGACGCAGATGGACTACATCCGGGACAGCCTGTCGGCGCTGACCGACTGATGCCGCCCCTGGGAGGGAGCGCGCTGCCCGGCAGCCGTCAGTTCTCCCTCCGCACCGCCCCCGCCAGGATCCAGCCCTCCACCCCCTCGTACTGCCGGCGCTGCTCCTCGGCCTTCCCGCGGCCGGAGGTGACGGTGCCCAGCCAGCCGAAGGCGAAGCCGAGAGGGATGGAGAGCAGGCCGGTGGTGGTGAAGGGGAACCAGTTGAAGTCGGCGCCCGGGAAGGCGGAGTGGGGGGGAGCCGGAGACAAGGGTGTAGCGGCGCCAGAAGATCAGCGATCACGGCAAGAGCGTGGCGCAGCTCGCCGACCGGGCTCGGAAGAAGGGCGAGCCGCAGGGCCGTTGGACCGACAACGACAAGGCGGCGGAGTTCCTGAAGAGCGCATGGGTCGAGGGGGCCGGTGCCCGATCGGTCCGCATCCCGGAGGGACTCGGTCAGGTCGTGTTCGAGGACGGCACGACCGCCGTCGCCCGGGCCGCCCTGCTGGTCCCCAGCAAGAACGGCCTCTACAAGACGGCCTATCCGGTGTTCGGTCCGGCATCGTAGCCATGAGCGAGCCGGACCGATCGACGGGCGAGAGGTGAGACGGGAATGTCCTTCGAA
>NZ_JAEMUX010000097.1 GCF_016598475.1 Streptomyces adelaidensis | reverse complement strand
GCGGCATCGGACGCGGCATCGGACGCGGCTCCGGTGGCACGCCACACCATCATCGACGGGCTCCTGCGGATTGGGCGGCGGAGACGGGCCCGCCGTCGGCCGTCGCGGACGTTCAGCATTCGTTTATCGCGGCCGGGCACTCTCGTACCTGTCACACCGTCGCGTCGGGGGGCAGGCGGTCTGGCCGGGAGCGCATCCCACTTATGTGCGGCTCCTGACAGCCCGTCCGGCAGCCCTCGGGGGAGCCTCCGGGCGGGCCTTGCTGGACTCGTCACCACAGCAGAGGGACACACGACATGAGCGACAAGAAGACGGCCGCGGACGCCACCACGCAGGACAACGCGATGCCCACGCCGCCGGCCAAGGGCGAGACGGTCACCACGCTCGACAACGCCATGCCGACGCCGCCCGCGAAGAACTCGGGCGTCACCACTCTCGACAACGCCATGCCCAGCGAGCCCGTCAAGACCGAGGACATCCGCACGCTGGACAACGCGATGCCCGCCCCGCCCGCCCTCGACCTCGACGGCGGCAAGTAGGCACAACCAGACTTCCATTCCCACGGGGATCGGCCGCGGTGGCGCGGAGGGGGAGCCACCGCGGCCGAGGCATGTCCGCAGGCGCCGGCCCGTGGTGTCCGGGGAAGCACCCCTTGGCAGAGATGACCCTGGGTGCGAAATGATCTCGCCGGTCGAGCATATGGTCGATCTTCGGCCACCCCGTCCCAGGAGTCGGCCTCGCGGCACCATCACCCCACGTACTTCACCAGTAGCTCACCGGCCGGAGTCGGTGCCCTGCGACGCCTCCGACGCACAGTTCCAGGTCGACGACCCCGGTGCCGGGGAGTGCCGAACGGGAGACTTCCTTGCCTACCCGGAGTACAGCAAGGACGGTGTGACGGCATTCTGCCTGCATCCCTTGACCCCCTGAACATCAACAGGCCCTCCCCCGCAGCTCCCCCTTCACCACCTTCCCGCCGGCGTTCCGCGGCAGCTCCCCCACAAAGGCCACCTTCCTCGGGACCTTGTAGTTGGCCATTTCTCGGCGGGACCAGGCAATGAGGTCGTCGGCGGTCAGCAGGGAGTCCGGGCGGCGTACGACGTAGGCCTTGCCCACTTCGCCCAGGCGGGGATCCGGGATGCCGATGACGGCCACGTCGGCCACATCCGGGTGGAGGCCCAGCAGCTGCTCGATCTCGGCGGGGTAGGCGTTGAAGCCGCCGACGATGAACATGTCCTTGATGCGGTCGGTGATACGGAGATTGCCGGCGTCGTCGAGGACGCCCACGTCGCCGGTGCGCAGCCAGCCGGCCTCGGTGATGGTGCGGGCGGTCTCGGCCGGGTCCTCGAAGTAGCCGCGCATGATGTTGAAGCCGCGGACGAGGACCTCGCCGGGGGAGCCGGGCGGCAGGGGGGTGCCGGAGGGGTCGACGACGCGGATCTCCGTGCCGGGGACGGCCCGGCCGGAGGTCGACGAGATCACCGATGGTTCGTCTCCTCGGCGGCACATCGTGACGATGCCAGTGGCTTCGGAGAGGCCGTACGCGGTGAGGACGGTGTTGACCCGGAGCTCCGTGCGCAGGCGCTCGACCAGGCGCAACGGCACCACCGCCGCGCCCGTCACGACCAGGCGCAGGGCGCTGAGGTCGTAGTCGTCGCGGGCGGGATGGTCCAGGAGGGACTGGTGGAGGGTGGGCGGGCCGGGGAGGACGGAGACGCGTTCGGCGGCCACGTTGGCCATCGCCGTCTCCACGTTGAACACCGGTTGCGGGATCATCGTCGCGCCCCGCATGAGGCAGGCGATCACACCCGCCTTGTAGCCGAAGGTGTGGAAGAACGGGTTCACGATCAGATAGCGGTCGCCCCGCCGGAGTCCGGCGAGTTCGCTCCACACCTCGTACGCCCGCAGGGTCTGCGCGTGGGTGATCACCGCGCCCTTGGGGCGGCCGGTCGTGCCGGAGGTGAAAATGATGTCGGAGGGCGAGTCGCCGGTCAGTGCCGCCGATCGCGCCCGGACCTCGGCCCGGCCCACTCCGTCGCCGCTCGCCAGGAAGTCCTTCCAGGTGCGGAAGTCGGCGGGGGCGTCGTCGGAGAGGACGACGACCTGTTCCAGGTGCGGGAGTCCGGGGAGGGGGACGACGCCGCCGCGCGCCGCCCGCAGACGGCCGCCGTCCGCCCCCGTCGCCCGCCGCAGCGACGCCACGTACGACGTCCCCAGGAACGTGCCGGTGACGAACAGCAGCTTGGCGCGGCTGCGGGCGAGGACGTCCGCCGCCTCGGCGCCCTTGAAGCGGGTGTTGAGGGGGACGAGCACCGCCCCCGCCGAGACCGCGCCGAGCGCGGAGACGATCCAGTCGACGGAGTTCGGCGCCCAGATGGCGACACGGTCGCCGGTCCGGACACCGCTCGCGAGGCACGCGGCCGCCGCACGCTCGACCCGGGCGCCCAGCTCCGCGTACGACACGCGCGTACGCCCGTCGACGACGGCCTCGGCCTCGCCGTACCGCTCGACCGCCGAGCGGAGAAGCCCCGGCACGGTCCCCCACTCCAGGTCCCCACGCACTTCCGCACGCCCACACCCAGTCGCTTCCGCGTCCCCGCACCCATCCCCGACACCGCGCACAGCAGGCCTCCGTACCCGAGAACCACCAACACCTGACTACCCGTCAGATTAGCTGTACCCTGACGGACTGTCAGCAGCCAGCAGCCCCGGTGCGGAGGTGTGCTCCCATGGCCGTGCTCAAGGACGCGACAGCGGTCGTCGGCATCGGCCAGACCTCCTTCGCCAAGCAACTGCCCGAATCCGAGCGGGCGTTGGCATGCCGGGCGATCCTCGCCGCGCTGGACGACGCCGGGATCTCGCCGGACGAGGTGGACGCGCTCGCCTCGTACACCATGGAGGAGACGGACGAGGTGGAGGTGGCCAAGGCGCTCGGCCTCGGGGACCTCACCTACTTCAGCAAGGTGGGTTTCGGGGGCGGTGGTTCATGCGCCACGGTCGCGCATCTGGCCACCGCGATCGCCACCGGGCAGGCCACGGTCGGCGTCGCCTGGCGGTCGCGGAAGAGAGGGTCCGGGCCCCGCCCGTGGAAGAACACCACCGTCCAGCTCCCCACCCCCGCCCAGTGGACCCGCCCGTACGGCCTGCTCCGCCCCGCCGACGAGATAGCCATGCTCGCCCGCCGCCACATGCACGAGTACGGCACCACCCGCGACCACCTCTTCAATGTCGCCCTGGCCTGCCGGAACAGGGCGAACCAGAACCCTGCCGCGATCATGTACGACCGCCCGCTGACCCGCGAGATGTACATGAACTCCCGCTGGATCAGCGAGCCCCTCTGCCTCTACGACAACTGCCTCGAGACGGACGGGGCGTTGGCGTGCGTCCTCGTCTCCGCCGAACGCGCGCGGGACTGCCGCCGGCCGCCCGTCTACGTCCACTCCGCCGCCCAGGGCCTGCCCGCCCAGCACCACGGCATGGTCAACTACTGGAACGACGACCCGCTGACCGGCCCCGCCTGGACCGCCGCCCGACACCTCTGGAAACACGCGGACTTCACCCCGGACGACGTCGACGTCGCCCAGATCTACGACGCCTTCACCGCCCTCGTCCCGCTCTCCCTGGAGGGCTACGGCTTCTGCGGCCGGGGCGAGGGCGGCGCGTACACGGAGGGCGGCGCCCTCGAAATCGGCGGCCGGCTGCCCCTCAACACCTCCGGGGGCGGGCTCAGCGAGGCGTACGTGCACGGGTTCAACCTGATCACCGAGGGCGTCCGGCAGTTGCGGGGGACGAGCACCGCCCAGGTGCCGGGGGCGGCGACCTGCCTGGTGACGGCGGGCGAGGGAGTACCGACATCGGCTCTGCTGCTGAGGAGTTGAGGGAGTTGAGGGAGTTGAGGGCATGCTGATCCCTGTCGTGGACGACGACGGCGCCCCCTTCTGGGAGTACGCCGCCCGAGGCGAACTGCGCGTCCAGGGGTGCGCCGACTGCGGTGAACTCCGCTTCCCGCCCCGCCCCTGCTGCCCGCACTGCCGCTCCTTCGCGAGCGAGTGGCGCCGGGTCTCGGGCCGCGGCCGCGTCTGGTCGTACGTCCTCCCCCACCCGCCCCTCCTCCCCGACTACGCCGAGCAGGCCCCGTACAACGTCGTCCTCGTCGAACTGGCCGACGCCCCGCGCATCCGCCTCGTCGGCAACCTGGTGAGCGAGGCAGGCGCTGGGCTCGACTCGGTGCCGGTGGAGCGGATTCGGATCGGGGCGCGGGTGCAGGTGGTCTTCACCGCCACCGCTCTGCCCCAGTGGGTACTGGAGCGGCCATGACCTCCTTGCGCGTCACCACCGACAAGGACACCGGTGTCGCCCTCCTCACCCTGGACCGCCCCGAGAGACTCAACGCGATCGACCTCGACACGGCCGAGCAACTGGCGTTGTCATGGCGGCAGTTGAGGTTCGATGACTCCGTACGGGCCGTCGTCGTGACCGGGGCCGGCGAGCGGGCCTTCTGTACGGGTCTCGACCGGGACGCGGCCGCCGCCGTACCGCAGCCCAACTCCCCCTACGCGATCGACGATCCGCTGCTCACGATCGGCCCGAAGGCGAACGACCTGTGGAAACCTGTGATCGCCGCCGTGAACGGGATGGCGTGCGGCGGGGCCTTCTACCTCCTCGGGGAGGCCGAGTTCGTGGTCGCGGACTCCGCGGCCACCTTCTTCGACCCGCACACCACCTACGGCATGGTCAGCGCCTTCGAGTCCGTCCTCATGGCCCAGCGGATGCCGTACGGGGAGGTCGCGCGGATGGCGTTGATGGGCACCGCCGAGCGCGTCTCGGCGCGACGGGCGTACGAGGTGGGGCTGGTGTCGGAGGTGACGGAACCCGGCGAGGCCGTCCCCGCCGCCGTGCGGGCCGCCGAGATCATCGCCGGGTATCCGACGGAGGCCGTGCAGGGCACGGTGCGGGCCTGCTGGGCCGCCCGGGAGGCGGCCAGGGCGCACGCCCTCGCGTACGCCCCGCACCTCGTCTCGTTGGGCAACCTGCCGGGGGATCGGCAGGCGGAGCTGTTCGCGGGGCGGCAGCCTGGTGGGTTCCGGTTGCGGTGACCGTGGCAGTGGCAGTGGCAGTGGCAGTGGCAGTGGCAGTGGCGGAGCGTCAGTCCGCGGACGCGATCGGATCGGCCTCGCAGTGGTCGGCCTTCTCCGCGACGCCAGCGTTGGACATGTCCACCTGAACCTCCACCTTCTCCCCGGCGGCGACGAACTCGTCCTCGCTCATCTGCTCCACCCGCCGGGACGCGGCGTCGAGGAAGTCCACGGTCACCGTGAAGTAGGCGCCCCTGGAGTTCGGGTTGGTGATCTCCACCGTCGCGTACGGGGCGGCCTCCGTGGCGCAGCTGATCAGCTTCACCGTGCCGTCCCGCAAACGCTCCGAGTTCGAGGAGCCCGACGAACCGGATGATCCGGATGAGCCGGAGCTGTAGTCGTCGTCGAAGTCATCGTCGTCATCGTCGTAGTCGCGGTAGCCTCCGGACCCGGACCCGGACGAGGACGAGGACGACGAACTGTCGTGGTCCTGGGACGAGGAGCTGCAGCCGCCTCCGCTGCCGCCGTCGCTGCTCCCGCTGGAGCCGCCGTGGCCTCGGCCGGTCGAGAACCCGGTCAGGGCGAGTACGACGATCGCCGTCATCGACGCGAACTTCAGCCCGCGCCCCCGTGTTCGCATATGCATGCCTATCCTCTCCGGTCAGGCCGCGTGACGTTCCACGCCGGTCAGCTCGCAGGTGCCGCCGCTCGCCGCGAAGGCGCTGTCGTCCACCGAGCCCGCGTCCACCTTGACGTTGAGGGCGCCGGAGGAACCGGCGGGCACGGCCGTGATGTTGCCGCCGTCAGTGGTGTAGACGTGCTTGCCGTCGACGTCCGTGAACTCGACGTCGAACTGGTAGCTGTACGTGGTGGTCGAGCTGCTGTTGGTGGCGCGGACCCGGGCGGCGAGACCGTTGTCGTACGTACAGGACTCGATCTTCAGGTCGTTGGCGGCGCGCCTGGAGCTGGACGACCCGCCGGACGACCCGGAGGTGGTGGTCCCGTCCGAGGTGCTGTCGCTGCCGCCGCTGGACGAGCTGGACGAGGAGGAGGAGCCGCCGGAGCAGCTTCCGCCGCTGGAGCCGCGGGCTCCGGTGAGCGCGAAGACGGCGAGACCGAAGACGGCGACAGCCCGGACATGACGAGACTTCACTTTGCTCAACCCCCGTTGAGTAGCACCCTTTTGATGTCACACCTGCAAACCGGATCGCTCCAGTGGCAGGTCCACGACACCCTAACAGCATGTGAAGCCCTCAGAAGTCCGTGCCGCCCGGCACTCATCCGGGCCCTCGGTCACCTCTCAGGCCCGCAGCCCTCTCGCCCGTCCGGCAGGCTCAGCGGCGGGTGCGGGTGGTACCGGCGGAGAGCGGTGTGTCCGCCGATCCAGTAGGCGCGCGCCTTGGGAGTGCCCTCCATGCGAACGGAGGTGATGTCGGGTTCGCCGGCGTCCCGCCACGCGAACGAGCCCTAGCTGAACGCGCCGCCCTTGGCCCCGTCGAGGAAGGCGCGCCAGCCGTCAGGGGTGAGGTGGAGGAGGGGGCCGTGGGGGGTCTTGCTGTCGCGGACGGCTCGGCCGCCGGTGGAGGTGAAGGCGACCTCGACACAGTTGCCCTCGCCTGCGGTGTACGACGACTTCCAGAAGGGGCTTACGACCTCGGTCACGATGCGTCTTCCTTGATACTTCGCAGGGCGCTCCGAACGAGCCGCGCACTGGCATCCGGCGCCAGTGCCGACGATCGTAGTTGGTCGAACGCATTGGCGTAAGCCGCCAGATCCTCCGGCCCTTCAAGGACCGAGGTACCCCTCAAGTTCTCCAGGGTCACGGCTTCGACGGTCGGCTCGGACTCAAAGCTGAAGGAAGAGAAGCCAGCGGCGGCGCCCGCCACTGTTCCCGCGCTGAACGGCAGGATCTGGACGGTGACGTTCTGCCGTTTCCCCACGTCAAGCATCGTGGACAGCTGTTCCCGGTGAACGTCAACACTCACCACGGGATGGGCGATAGCGCCTTCCCAGATGATGGTCGCGTACGTCGCTCCGCCTTCCTCGATCTTGGCCTGCCGCCCCTCACGCACTTTCACCAACTGGGCAACCCGCTCGGGGGCGATGTAGTGAGGTGTCGCCGTAATAACCGCCTCCGCATAAGCCGGGGTTTGCAAGAGCCCCGGCACCAGAACCGGCTGCCACTCCCGGATGTAGGTGGCGTCATCCTCCAGCGCGATGTGATCGAGGTAGTCCGCCCGCAGGTGTGCCGCATGTTCCAGCCACCAGCCCCGGTTCTTGGAACGCTTGGCCAAGTCCTCCAGCTTGTCGCGTACTTCCTGGTCCGTGATGCCGTACGCATCCAACAACAGCCGCACCTCGATGACGCGCGGCGTCGCATGCCCGGTCTCGATGCGGCTGATCCTGGCCTGACTTGACGCGATCACCTCGGCGGCGTGCGGCTGGTCCAGCTTCACGGCCTGTCGGTAGTTCCTCAGCGCCGAGCCCAGTCGCCTACTGCGCACCGTCGGCCGTCCACCTGCGGGCATGAGTTCTCCCCTCTCCTCCGGCCACCATGCCATGCCAGCCGTCAACCGTAAGTCGCCATCACACGATCGAATGACACCTCTGCATGTATTCAGTCGTTCTCATTGCACGGGTTCCGAATTTAGCCCTAGCTTCAAAACGTGCGCCGCTCAGCGGCCGAATCTTGACGCCACGTCAGGGGGTTTACTCGCCATGCCCGCACTCGCCCCACGCCGCGACTCCTTCCGTATCCCCAAGCGCAGAAGACACGTCCCCGAAACCCGAGCTGCCGTGCGCCGCATCCTCAAGGACTGGGCCGTCGGCTCCGAACTCGCCGCCGACATCGCCACGGTGGCGACCGAGCTGGTCACCAATGCTGTACGGCACTGCCGGGTGCCCCTCGCCGAGATCGAGGTGGTGGTGTCGATCCGGGGCTGTGGGCTGCTGCTTGAGGTGTCGGACCCGGACCGGGGGAGGCTTCCGGCGGCGCGTACAGAATGCGACCCGGAAGGCGAGGGCAGGCGGGGGCTGACGTTGGTCGACGCGCTCGCGGAGCGGTGGGGCCATGAGGCGCGGCCGTTCACGAAGTGCGTGTGGGCGTACTTCGTGCTGCCCGAGGAGTCGCGGTGCGCCAGGTGACGCCGCCGCCGCTCAGTCCTGAACGCGCCCGGTGGCGGCGCTGGGCCGCGCGCTCGGCACGGCATCGGGCCACGCACGGCCGGTGGTTGCCGCTGCTCCCCCGCGAACCGTGCTGGGAGCCGCCGCGTACACACGTGAACGCACACGCCGAGTACCCCCCCCCGCACGCGGAGCGGGACATCGTACGGCCGTATGTCGCGGCGTACTTGGGAGAGGAGCGGCCGAGATGGGCATGAGCGCGGAGCCGGGGGCATGGCCTGGGCAGCCGGACCCGGTCAGGGCCACCTTCAACGCCTGGCTCGACCATGTCCTCACCTGCGACGGCGGCTGCCGCGTCCGGTCACGCCACTGCTACCACTCGGAACGACTGGGCGAACGGCACCGCGAGGCCACAAGAGCCGCACGCACCCGGCGATGAATCGACGGCGCGGACCGAAAAGCAAGGGGCGCGGCCCCTGCTTTTCAGGGGCGCGGGGAACTGCGCGAGCAACCACACACCACCCGCACCCGCCGACGCACACACACCCCCGAGCTGTCCGGCGCCCTACGTCGTCCGAGCCGTCCCCGTCCCCTTCTCCGCGTCCAGCGCGTACACGCACCGGTCCTTGCTGCACGCGTACACGACGCCGTCCTTGACCACGGGCGACCCCGTGATCTCGCCCCCCGTCGCCAGCTTCCACCGCAGCCGACCGTCATCCGCCTTCAGCGTGTACAGCAGGTGGTCCGTGGACCCGAAGTGGATCCGTCCCTCCGCCACCGACGGCGCGCCGACGATCTCGCCGCCCGCCTGGAAGCGCCACTTCGGGGTGCCGGTGACCGCGTCGAGGGTGTAGAGGCCCTTGCCGCTGCCGACGTGGACGTGGCCCGCGGCGACGAGGACGGGTTCCAGGGAGGAGCGGGACTCGGTGGCGATGCGCCAGCGGTCGCGGCCGTCGGTGGCGTCGAGGGCGTAGACCGTGCCGAGGTAGTCGGCGAGGTAGACGCCGCCGCCGGTGACGGCGGGGCCCGGCGCGAAGGTGGGCGCGGAGAGGAAGACGGCCGGTGCCTCGAAGTGCCAGCGGACGTGTCCGCCGGCCACGTCGATGGCGAGGACCCGGCTGCCGGCGGAGACGTACACGTATCCGTCCGTCGCCGGCGTCAGCCGGACCGGGACTCCGCCGCAGGACGCCGCGTCGCCGATGGGGTACGACCAGCGCTCCTCGCCCGTGCGGGCGTCCAGGGCGCGCAGCCGGGCGTCCCGCCAGACGTAGACCGTGCCGTCCTGGAGGACCGGGCCGGCCTCGGGGGACTCGAAGTCGGTCTGGGCGCCGGCGATCTCCCAGAGTTTCTGCCCGTTGGACGCCTCCCAGCCCTGTACGCCGCCGCCCCGGGTGGCGGTGACGACCGTTCCCCGGTCGGCTTTGAGCGAGTACACCCAGGCGTCCGTCGACAGCCGCCACAGGTCGCCGCCCTCACGGGCGTCGAGCGCGAAGAGGGTCGGGCCGTCGGAGGCGTGGATACGGCCGTCCGCGACCGCCATGGACCAGGCGACGTCGCGGGTCTTGAAGCGGCGCCGGCCGGTGGCGACGTCGAGGGCGTGGACCTCGAAGGAGGTGACGTAGACGAGGTCGTCGGCGACCGACGGGGTGCCCCAGACGTCGTTCGACATGCGAAAGCGCCAGGGGCGCCAGCCGGAGGCGGCCGGCTCGGGCACGGGTGGGGCGGGCACGGCGGGGCCGGGGTCCGCGCCGTTCACGCCGGCGCGCGCCCGGGACCAGGAGGCGGCGAGGCCCGCTTCCGGAGGGGGCGCCTGTACGGCGGCGGCACGGGCGTCGGCGACCCGGGGCCCGGGGCCGATGGGCACCTGAGCGCCGGCGAGCCGGACCGGCCCGGCGTCGGGGGCGCCGGGCGAGACCGGCGCGGGGTCGTAGGAGGGCGGGGGCGGCGGTGCGG
The DNA here is from genome assembly GCF_016598475.1 of Streptomyces adelaidensis. Lineage (GTDB taxonomy): Bacteria > Actinomycetota > Actinomycetes > Streptomycetales > Streptomycetaceae > Streptomyces > Streptomyces adelaidensis. Next base: position 19,362 of record NZ_JAEMUX010000097.1, on the reverse strand, counting down.
GGGCGGCGGGCCGGCCACCGCCGGCGCTGCGGCCGCCGGAGCTCTGGTGCGGTTTGGGCGCCGGACGTCCGCCGCGGCGGGTCTCGATCAGGCTGACGGCCTTCTCGGGCAGCCACGCCGACGCCGTACCGCTGTCGTCCGAGCCGGAGCCGAAGAGGTGGGGTGCGAGCTGGGACTGGAGGTCGGCGGGGTTGGGGCGGGCGGTCGGGTCCATCTGCATACAGGACTCGATGAGGGGCCGGAGGTCGTCCGGGAGGCCGGCGAGGTCCGGGCCCTCGCGCAGCAGCATGAAGACGGTCTCGACGGGATTGGCCCCGTGGAACGGCGCGTGCCCGGTGGCGGCGAACACGAGCATCGAACCGAGCGAGAAGACGTCGCTCGCGCCGGTCACGCTTCGCGAGTCCTTCGCCTGTTCGGGCGACATGTAGGCGGGCGTACCGACGGCGACATTGGTCATCGTCAAACGCGTGTTCGATACGCCGGACGCGATGCCGAAGTCGATCACCCGTGGCCCGTCCTCGACGACGAGCACGTTGGAGGGCTTCAGGTCCCGGTGGACGAGTCCGGCACCATGGATGGACTGGAGGGCTTCCGCCACCCCCGCGGCGAACCAGCGCACGGCCTGGACCGGCATCGGCCCGCAGTCGTTCACTATTTCCTCGAGCGAGGGCGCGGGGACGTACGCGGTCGCCAGCCACGGCACGGCGGCGCGCGGGTCGGCGTCGACCACGGCGGCCGTGTAGAAACCGGACACCGCGCGGGCCGCCTCGACCTCGCGGGTGAAACGGACCCGGAAGAGCTGGTCCTCCGCCAGCTCCGTCCGCACGGTCTTGATCGCCACCCGCCGGCCCGACGCCGAGCGCGCCAGATAGACCAGCCCCATACCGCCGGCACCCAGCCGTCCCAGCACCTCGAACGGCCCGATCCGCCGCGGATCGTGCTGCGTCAGCTGATCCACCACTTGCCCTGCCACCTCCCCGTACCCCGCGCTGTTACGCGACCCCGTGCAGCGTCTCACCACCGAACCGCCATGGCGGCACGCACCCCGATTCTTCCTGTACCGGGGGCAGGTTGCGAACCCGGGCGCGGATCGGGGTGTCTCGGCACAAAACGGCCTCAAGAAGCGGGCGCCCGGACGGTGAGGCACCTCGGCGGCCGACGTACCACCGGCGCACAACCCGGTACGACGGCACGTGCATCCGACCGTGCAGCGGCCCCGGTACTCGTCGGGTAGGGGCGACCGGTCTCCGTCAGCCCCCTGGCCGGCCGGGGTCCTCCGGCCGGTCAGCCGCCGTCTTCTCGCTGGTCAGCCGCCGTCCGCGCGTCGGATCGGCCGCCGGGCCCCCGCTGATCCTCCCCGCCGGATTTCCGCTGCTCGTCGCCCTGCTGCCGCAGATCGTCCGGCCGCTGCTGCGCCTGATCCGCCTCCTGCGGCGCCTCCCGCCAGCCGTTTCCGTCGCCGCGCTGGAGCAGCGCGAACGACGCGCCCTGATTGTCCGTGACGACCGCCACATTCCCGTACGACGTCTCGAACGGATCCGTCCGCACCCGGCCCCCCAGCCGGCCGACCGTCCCGAGGGCGGCCTCGCAGTCGTCGGTGCCGAAGTGGATCAGGAAATGCGGTGGCATCTCCGCCGGGAAGACGTCCGTGAGCGCGGCCCGCCCGAAGTCCGGGGCGGCGTCCGGGCCGAACAGCGCGTCGTGGAACAGGTACGCGTAGAAGGAGTTGGCCGCCTCGGTGTCCCGGGTGTACAGCTCGGCCCACGCGAACGTGCCGGGTTCGTGCCGCCGCCCGAAGCCCCGGTGCGTGCCGGCCTGCCAGATCCCGAAGACGGCGCCCTCGGGATCGGTGGCGAGCACGGCCGTGCCGAGGTGCCCGACCGGGGTCGGCGGGGTGATCACCTGGCCGCCGGCCGCGGTGATCCGGGCGGTGAGCGCGACCGCGTCGGGCGTCGCGAAGTGGACGGTCCAGACGGTGGGGAAACGGCCGTCGGGCTTGGGGGCGAGCGCGGCGACGGGGGTGAGAGAGGTGGGGGCGGGGGTGCGGGTGGTGGAGGCGGCGGGGCTCCGGGGAGCCTCTGGGGCTGAGGGCACTGAGGGCACTGAGGGGGCCTCGGGGGCTGGGGGGGCTGCGGGAGTGCCTGGGGCGTACGCCCACAGTTCGCGTGCGCCGTCGCCGGGGGCCACCGCGAAGGTCCATCCGAAGAGTTCGCCGTAGAAGCGCTTGCCCGCCTCCACGTCGGGAAGCTGGGCGTCCACCCAGCAGGGGACGCCCTCCGGGTACGCCGCGGCTCCCGTCTCATCGGCCATACGGCCAAGCTAACGGGCGCTCACGCGGGGCGCGCGTCGGAGGCGTCCGCGCCGTGCGCTCGCCGAGTCCGCGCCGCGCCCACGCCGTGTAATCGCCGCGCTTACGGCGGGGAGTGCGAAAGGAACCCGCCAAAGCGCCCCATGATCGCCCCACGAACCCCTTGGTGAAGCCCCTGCTCCCCATTTGCAGTCGGCCGAATCGCGCTCCGATCACCCCTCGGTAAGCTGACGGCATGACAGGACAAGTGCGTACCGTCGACGGCCGCGTGGCCGGCCGGCGAGGGCAGGCGACTCGGCAGAAGCTGCTCGACTGCCTCAGCGAGATGCTCAGCTCGTCGCCCTACCGGGACGTCAAGGTCATTGATGTCGCCCGGAAGGCGGGCACTTCACCCGCGACCTTCTACCAGTACTTCCCGGACGTCGAAGGCGCCGTGCTCGAGATCGCCGAGCAAATGGCAGCCGAGGGCGCCACGTTGACCAGCCTTCTCGAAGGACGCTCCTGGGCCGGCAAGGCCGGTTGGCAGACCTCCCAGGAACTCGTCGACGGATTCCTGGAGTTCTGGCGCAGGAACGACGCGATCCTCCGGGTCGTCGACCTGGGCGCCGCCGAGGGCGACAAACGCTTCTACAAGCTCCGCATGAAGATCCTCAACTCGGTCACCAACTCCCTCGCGGAGACGGTCTCCGAGCTCCAGGCCAAGGGCCGGGTCGACAAGGACGTGAGCCCGGCGGCCCTCGCCGGCTCCCTCGTCGCGATGCTCGCCTCGGTCTCCTCGCACCAGAAGGGCTTCCAGACCTGGGGCGTCAAGCAGGCCGAACTGAAGCCCAACCTGGCCCTGTTGGTCCACCTGGGCATCACCGGCAAGAAGCCGACGAAGTAGCCGGCCGGCCCGGTGACCCGGTGACCTGATGACCCGGTGACCTGGTCGCCGGGACAGCCCCGGCACGCCCCGGCCCTGGCCTCGGCCCCCCATGCGAACCCGGACGCGGATCCTGTCATCCGGGCGGCACCCTCCCCCGAGGCGTGCCGCCCGCCGCGTCCACGGGCCGACTCGGGGGCCTCAGCGCCGTACGATCCGGAACACCCGGATCTCCCGCTCCACCCGCGCCTGATACGTCGAGTACGGCGGCCAGAACCGCAGCAACTCCTGCCAGGCGGCCGCCCGTTCCGCCCCCGACAGCAGGTGTGCGGTGACCGGGATGTCCTGGCCCTGCCAGCTGATCCCGGCGTCGGGGTGGGCCAGCAGGTTGGCGCTCCAGGCGGGATGGCCGGGGCGCCCGAAGTTCGACCCGATGAGAATCCAACTCGCGCCCCCTTTCTCGGGCATACAGGCCAGCGGCGTACGACGCGGCACCCCGCTCCTCGCCCCGGTCGCGGTCAGGACGACGCCGGGCAGCAACTGCGCGCTGAGCAGTACCCGGCCCCTGGTCACCCGGTGCACGGCCCGGTCCAGCGCGGGGATGACATGCGGCGCGACCCTCGCGAACGCCGGCGCCGAGGAGACCTTCTGCACCAGCCGTACACCCATGTCCTTCATCCCCGCCGCACTCCTCGAAGCCATCAGCCCCGCACCTCCTGCTCCTGCTCCTGCTCCTGCTCCTGCTCCTGCTCCTGCTCCTGCTCCTGCTCCTGCACATCGACCCCGAAGACCCCCACCAAGTCGGCCGCCCGACCCCGTAGCCGGTGCACCGGCCCGAAGAGCGACTCGTCCCCGGCGGCCCGCTTGAAGTACAGCTGCGCCTCGTGCTCCCAGGTGAACCCGATCCCGCCGTGCAGCTGGATGCCCTCCCCGGCGGCGAGCCGCGACGCCTCCAGGGCCTGGGCGAGCGCCAGCCCGCCGATCCGTTCGCCGCCGGCCGTGGCCGCCCATGCCGCGTAGTACGCCGCCGACCGGGCGGCCCGTACCCCCACATACACCTCCGCGAGCCGGTGCTTCACCGCCTGGAACGACCCGATCGGCCGCCCGAACTGCTCCCGCTGCCGCACATACGCGACAGTCCGCTCCAACGCCCGGTCGGCGGCCCCCACGGCCTCGGCCGCGAGCACGGCGGCGGCACCATCACCAACGGCGGCGAGCGCGGACGACACCTCGGCCCCGTCGTCACGCCCCAGCAACTCCCCCTCCACATCCCGGAGTTCGACCCGAGCAACCGCTCGCGTCTCGTCGATGGAGGTCTGCCGCACCCGTACGAGCCCCGCGCTCGCGCCCGCGTGCACGAGGAACAGCAGCGTCCGTGACCGGGCGAACCCCCCGGTGTGCGCGGCCACGACGAGCATCCCCGCGCTGTGCCCGTCGAGCACCTGCCCGACCTCCCCGTACAGCCGCCACCCGGGGCCGTCGCCGTCGCGCCGCGCCTGGACGCCACCGGCGCGTCCGCCGCCGGCCCACCCGCCCCGGTTGTCGCCGGTCAGCGCCAGGGCGGTGGTGAGGGCCGGGCCGGGCACGGCGAGGGCAGCGGTGAGCCGGCCGGAGGCGAGGCGGGGCAGCAGCGCGGCGCGCTGCCGCTCGGTACCGAGGGCGACGATCAGGGGAGCGACGAGGACGGCGGTGGAGAGCAGCGGCGAGGGGGCCAGCGCCCGACCCAACTCCTCGACAGCGAGCGCCAGTTCGGCGACCGAGCAGCCGACGCCGCCGTACCTCTCGGGGAGGGCGAGGCCGGGCAGCCCGAGCTGTTCGGCGAGGGCGGTCCACAGTGCGCGGTCGTACCCCTCCCCCGTCCGCACGGCCGCCCGGACGTCCTGCGGACCGCAGCGCTTGAGCAGCAACTCACGTACCGTGCGCCGGATCTCCTCCTGTTCGGCGGTGAAGCGGGCATCCATGACCGACCCCCCCTCCTCCCTCTGCCCATCTCGTATCTGACGCTCCGTCATATTAGGCCGCACGCTCCCTGATGCACAGAGCCGCGCCTGATGTACCGTCAGATTCATGTCTTCCGCAGCCGCATGTCCTCCACGGCCTCTGTCGTGACCGGCCGACGCAAGGTGGCGATAGTCGGAGCCGCCCTCGCCGACTGCGGCCGGGTGGACGACATGACCCCGTACGCGCTGCACGCGCAGGCCGCGCGCCGGGCCCTGGCGGACGCGGGGCTGGAGCGCACGGCGATCGACGGCCTGGCCTCGGCCGGGCTGGGCACGCTGGCGCCGGTGGAAGTGGCGGAGTATCTGGGCCTGCGGCCGACCTGGGTGGACTCGACCTCGGTCGGCGGCTCGACGTGGGAGGTGATGGCGGCGCACGCGGCGGACGCGATCGCCGCCGGGCACGCGAACGTCGTCCTCCTCGTCTACGGCTCCACGGCCCGCGCGGACATCAAGGCGGGCCGCCGCACCGGCAACCTCTCCTTCGGGGCGCGCGGCCCCCTCCAGTTCGAGGTCCCGTACGGGCACACCCTGATCGCCAAGTACGCCATGGCCGCGCGCCGCCACATGCACGCATACGGCACCACCCTGGAACAGCTCGCCTCCGTGGCCGTACAGGCGAGGGCGAACGCGGCCGCGAACCCCGAGGCGATGTTCCGCACCCCGATCACGGTCGACGACGTACTCTCCTCCGCGCCGATCGCCGACCCGTTCACCAAGCTCCACTGCTGCCTGCGCTCCGACGGCGGCGCGGCGATCCTGCTGGCCGCCGAGGAGTACGTACGGGACTGCCGGCCCACGGTGCCGGTCTGGGTGCTCGGCACGGGTGAGTACGTCTCCCACACCACGATGTCCGAGTGGCCCGACTTCACGGTCTCCCCGGCCGCCGTCAGTGGCCGCCTGGCCTTCGAACGGGCCGGGGTCCGCCCCTCGGACATCGACTTCGCCGAGATCTACGACGCCTTCACCTACATGACCCTCGTCACCCTGGAGGACCTCGGCTTCTGCGCGAAGGGCGAGGGCGGCGCCTTCGTCGAGAAGAACCGCCTCACCCTCACCGGCGACCTCCCCGTCAACACCGACGGTGGCGGCCTCTCCGCCCAACACCCCGGCATGCGCGGCCTCTTCCTCCTCGTCGAAGCCGTCCGCCAACTACGCGGGGAGGCGGGCCCCGACCGCCAGATCCACACCCCCGACGGTCAACTGCCCCGCCTCGCGGTGGCCTCGGGGACGGGCGGATGGTTCTGCTCGTCGGGGACGGTGGTGCTGGGGCGGGGGTGAGCTCCACCGGGCCGGGACGAGCGGCGTCGGGCTGCCGGGACGGGGCGAAGGGATGACAATCGGCGTATGAGCGCCGACACACCGCCCCGACCCAAGACGCAGCCCCAGCCTCAGCCCGACACCCGCGCCCCCGCCCCCGCCCCCACCCCCGTCCCCGCCCCGTCGTCCGGATTCCTGGAGACGCTGCGGGCCCTGCGGGTGTGGGACCCGCAGGTCACGGCCTTGCCGTCGTTCGAACCGGGGACCGCGCCCGCCGAGCCGTCGGCGCTGTTCACCTCGTGGTTCGCGGAGGTGGTGGCGGCCGGGGAGGTGGAGCCGCACACGATGTCGCTGGCGACGGCGGACGGGGCGGGGATGCCGGATGTCCGTACGGTGATGCTGCACGACGTGGACGCGCGGGGCTGGCACTTCGCCTCGCACGCGGGCAGCCGGAAGGGGCGTCACCTCGCGGCCCGCCCGTACGCGGCGTTCGGCTTCTACTGGCCCCTGTTGGGCCGCCAGGTCCGGGTGCGGGGCCGGGTGACGGTCGCGCCCGCGGCGGTCGCCCACGCCGATCTGCACGCCCGCTCGACCGGCGCGCTGGCCGCCGCCCTCGTGGGCCACCAGAGCGAAGTCCTTTCCTCCCTTGAGGAGTTGGAGCGCGCGTCGCAGGCCGCGTGGGCGCGGGCCGAGCGGGAGCCGGACGTGGCCGTGCCCTCCTGGACAGCGTACGTCGTGGAGCCGGACGAGGTGGAGTTCTTCCAGGGGGACGCGCGGCGACGGCACCTGCGGCTCAACTACCGGCGGGAGGGCGGCGGTTGGGCCACCGAGCTGCTGTGGCCCTAGCTCCTGTTCAGGGGTCCCTCAGTGGTCGTTCTCCAGGTGCAGCTTGAGGAGGTCGATGCCGTAGTCGGCGCCGTTCGGGGTGCGGATGATGGTGTGGATGTGATCCTGGGAGGGGGTGCCGCCCATGCCACCGCCGCCGCCGTTGCCGCTGCTGTCCTTGTTGCCGTAGGCGATCGGGGACTGGGCGTCGTACTCGATGAGGACGACCGGGCTGTGCACGCGGTAGTAGAAGGCGGAGCTGTCCTTGGTCTCGCCGATCCAGTAGAAGTAGGTGTCGTCGAGGTGCTCCTCGACCTCCTTCATCTTCACGTCGGCGTGCGCGTCGGCACGGGGACTGGCTCGGGTGCCGGGCACAGGGGCGACCCCGGGAGCCCGGCACAGGGGGCTGGCTCGGGAGCCCTGCGCAGGAGCTGGCTCGGGGCCGGGCACAGGGGACTGGCTCGGGTGCCGGGCACAGGGGCAACCCCGGGAGCCCGGCACAGGGGGCTGGCTCGGGAGCCCTCCGCAGGAGCTGGCTCGGGGCCGGGCACAGGGGACTGGCTCGGGAGCCCTGCGCAGGGGCAACCCCGGGAGCCCGGCACAGGGGACTGGCTCGGGAGCCCTGCGCAGGGGCTGGCTCGAGGGCCCGGCACGGGGACTGGTTATCGGCTGCCCGGCGCAGGGGCGACGCGGGGAGCCCGGCACATAGGCGACCCCGGGACTCCGGCACTGGGGCTGGCTCGAGGGCCCGGCGCAGGGGCTGGCTCCGGACCCCGGCACAGGGCCCGGCGCAGGGCCCGCCTCAGGCCGTCTTCTCCCACACGGACACATGGCTGGTGCTGTCGCTCGTGAACGGCTCCCCGTTCCACCCCGCCCACCGGTCCCGCAGCCGCATCCCGGCCAGCCGGGCCATCAGGTCCAGTTCGGCCGGCCAGACGTACCGGAACGGGATGGACCGGTGCACCTTCCGCCCGTCGACGTCCCACACGTGGTGCGACCGCATCCCCTGCGTCGCCACGTCGTACTCGTCGAACCCGAGCCGCGTCGGCCCGACATGGAACGGCACCACGTTCTGCCCCGGCGGCAGCCTGCGCAGGTCCGGTACTCCGACCTCGATCACGAAACAGCCGCCGGTCACGAGGTGCGCGGCGGCGTTGCAAAAGCAGTCCACCTGGGCGTCCTGCGTGGTCAGGTTGTTGATCGTGTTGAAGACGAGGTAGGCGACGGTGAAGTCGTCGCCGTCCACCCGGGTCGTGGCGAAGTCCCCGATGCCGACCCCGATATCCGCGCCGCCCGGCTTGGCGCGCAGCCGCTCCACCATGGCCCGCGACATGTCGATGCCGTGCACCGGCACTCCCCGGCGGGCGAGCGGCAGGGCGATACGTCCGGTGCCGATCCCGAATTCCAGGGCGCCGGAACCGCCGCCGTGCTCCGCCGCGAGCCCGGCGATCAGCTCCACGACCGGCTCGACGGCCTCCGGGGCGAACATGTCGGAGGAGGGGTCGTCGTACTGAGCGGCGACCTCTTCGCCGAAGTAGCCGTCGGGATCCTCGGGTTCGACGTACCGCTCTCCGGCGTCGGGGCTTCCCTCACTACACACTTCAGGCATGGGCGGGACCGTACCGACCCCCGCCATCCGCCGCACCCGGTTTTGGACGGTCACACGAGTCCGGTCGGCTCCACGAGTCCGGTCGGCTCCACGGGCCCGGTCGGCTCCACGGGCCCGGTCGGCTCCACGGGCCCGGTCGGCTCCACGGGCCCGGTCGGCTCCAGGAGCCCGGTCGGCTCCACGGGCCCGGTCGGCTCCACGGGCCCGGTCGGCTCCAGGAGCCCGGTCGGCTCCGGATCCGTGGCCAGCCTGGCGTGCAGATGGGCGTCGCGGAAGGCATCGTGCCGTCCCTCCGCGAACACCGCCCCACGCAGGACGCCCTCGCAGGGGAACCCGCACAGTTCAGCGACGCGGCAGGAGGCGTCGTGGCCGAGGGCGTGGTCGAGTTCGATGCGGTGGAGGCCGAACTCGGTGAAGGCCCAGCGGGCGGCGAGGCCGAGCGAACGGGTGGCGACCCGGCGGCCCCGAGCCGCGGGCAGCACCCAGTAGCCGACCGTGGCCCGCCGCGCGAACGTGTCGATCCCGCTGAACCCGACCTGCCCGAGCGTCGCCCCGCTCTCCGCGTCCACGACCCGGAAGGTCACCGTGGTCCCCGCCGCGTCGGACTCGGCCCGCTTGCGCAGCGACGCCCGGGCACCGTCGAGCGAGTAGTCGTCCATCGTCAACAGCGTGTTCCACCGCCGCAGCTCCGGATCATTACGCCCCTCGGACCACGCCTCGACATCCGCGACGGACCCGGCGTCCCAGGAACACAGCCGCAGACCGTACCCGTCCACGGAGGACCCCCCGTCAGCGCGTTCAATGGCCACCGCCCCATTCAAGCCCGTACGGCGTCCTCCCGCGCCCGAAATACCGGCACCCTGAACTCCCCCGCCTCCCGAAACACCACCTCAAGCCCCATCCCCACCCGCAACTCGCCCTCCCGGCACCCCAAAACCTCGCTCATCATCCGCGGCCCCTCGACCAGATCGACGACCGCGGCGACGTACGGCGTCCGCTCCCCGAAGGGCGGCAGGTCGTTGCGGTGGACGACGGACCAGGTGTAGAGCGTGGCGTGCCCGGCGGCCTCCTCCCACCGCACGTCCTCGCTCCAGCAGTACGGGCAGAACTCCCGCGGATAGTGATGAGCGCGCCCACACGCGGCCACCCCGCACCGCCGCAGCAGCAACCGCCCCTCGGCGGCCGCGTCCCAGTACGTACGGGTGAAGGCGTCGACTTCGGGCAGATCGAACCGCACGGCGGCGCCCCCAGTCGCCCCCTCCGGTCCCCCCAGCCCCATCAGAACAACCCCAGCGCACTGTCGACCGACCACGACTGCCACGCCATGCCGAACAGCCCCACCACCGAGATGAGCGCCATCATCGAGTTCTGCCCCTGCTCGGCCCAGTCATGGATCATCAGCACGAGATAGAGGATGTTGAGCAACAGCCCGCCGATCAGCGCGATCGGCGTGAGGAAGCCGAGGATGAGCCCGAGTCCGAGGGCGAGTTCGGCGTAGACGACGACGTAAGCCATGGTCTTCGGCCGAGGCTTGACGACCACATCGAACCCACTCCGCACCGCCCCCCACCGATGCTTGGCCGCCACCCCGGCCGCCCACGCGATCCCGGCCCCCTCGAACCAGCTCTTCTTGTCCTTGTGCCGCCAACTCTCCAGCCACCACAGCCCGAGCCCGATACGGAGAACGGCCAGCCATTCGGCACCGGTGAGCCAGATCGTGTCCATGGACGACGCCCTTCCGCAGCCGCACAGGTTTCTGACGGTACGTCAGTTCAGCTGATGGGGAGTGGATGCGCAAGACACGCGGACCGGCCGGCGAAACCTAGGGCACGAACCCGGTCGGCATGGCCCGCCCGTAGAGCTCGTCGAGACCGACCAACAGCACGCCGCCCCGCTCGGCCGCGGTTCGCAGCGAGTCGCTGAAGCCCGCGGCGCTGAAGAACGCCAGCCCACAGTGGGCGGCGTCCAACCCCCGTGCGGCAAGCGACTCGCGGGCCCGGCCGAGCCGCTCAAGATGACCGACTCCCATCACGGTGCCCCACTTCGCTTCCCCTAGGAGAGCGACCGAGGGCCGGCTTCCTCCGGAGCCCGGCTCGACGACAGCCACGTCGACCTGCGCCTGCCGACGTTCCCTCGGGTCGGTCACCACTCCGCTGCCGGCCGCCCCCACAGACGTGCCGAGCAACGACCGTCCCGGCCCCATCACGCACTCAGGACAGACCGCCTTTGGCCGCGAGCCCCAGGATCGCCGCACCCCGGAACGGGGTGTTGGCCGGGGGCGGTGGAGACCTCGGCCAGACCTTCCGCCATCACCGCGGACGCCACCACCTCCCCACATATCGAGCGGCCTACGCCACAGATCCCACCCACACCCCCTACACCCGTGATCAATCCGCAACCAATTCCGGGCTTGACCGAGACCCATCAAGTGAGGGCGTGCATACGCTCAGGCACATGGCCGACCCCACAGACCCCGCAGACGCCGCATACGCCGCAGACCCCTCTGACGCGTCTGACGCCTCAGCCCCCGCGTCCAGAGATTCCACGACCGCGGCATCCGACCGCTCCGAGCGCTCCGACCGCCCCGTATACGTGATCGGCGGCGGCCCCGGCGGGCTGGCAGTGGCGTACGCGCTGCGGGCTCAGGGGGTGCGGGCCGTGGTGCTGGAGAAGTCGGACGGGGTCGGGGCGTCCTGGCGGCGGCACTACGACCGGCTGCGTCTGCACACGACCCGGCGGCTGTCGGGCCTGCCGGGGCTGGCCATGCCGCGCCGCTTCGGGCGGTGGGTGGCGCGGGACAACGTGGTGCGGTATCTGGAGAAGTACGCCGAGGTGCACCGGCTGGAGATCGTGACCGGCGTCGAGGTGTCCCGCGTCGAGCGGAGCGCCGACTGCACCGGTTGGCTGCTGCACGCCACCGGCGGCCGCGAACTGACCGGCAGCGCGGTCGTCGTCGCCACCGGCTACAACCACACGCCCCACGTGCCCGACTGGCCCGGCCGGGACACCTACACGGGCGACCTGCTGCACGCCTCCGCGTACCGCAACCCCAAGCCCTACGCCGGCCGTGACGTCCTGGTCGTCGGCATCGGCAACACCGGCGCCGAGATCGCCGTCGACCTCGTCGAGGGCGGAGCGGGGCGTGTACGGCTCGCGGTGCGGACGGCCCCGCACATCGTGCGCCGCTCGACGGCCGGCTGGGCGGCCCAGTACACGGCGGTCCTCGTACGGCGGCTGCCGGTCGCCCTCGTGGACCGGCTCGCCAAGCCGGTGGCGAAGCTCAGCGTGCCGGACCTGTCGGCGCACGGCCTGCCCAGGCCCGACACCGGCCTCTACTCCCGCGTGAACGAGGGCTCCATCCCGGTGCAGGACGTCGGGCTCATCGACGCCGTGCGCAAGGGGGACGTGGAGGTCGTCGGCGCGGTCGAGAGGTTCGAGGACGGCAAGGTCGTCCTCGGGGACGGCAGCCGGATCGACGCCGACGCCCTGATCGCCGCCACCGGCTACCGCCGCGCCCTGGAGGGGCTCGTCGGGCACCTCGACGTCCTGGACGAGCGCGGGAAACCGCTCGTGCACGGCGCCCGCACCCCCGAGAACGCCCCCGGCCTCTACTTCACCGGCTTCACCAACCCCATCAGCGGCATGTTCCGCGAACTCGCCCGCGACGCCGAGAAGATCGCCAGAACGATCGCGAAGACGGGCGGCGTCGCCACGCGCGACGCGGTCACCGTGGAGGGCCGCGCCGCGCGCTGAGCGAACAAGGAGTCCCGCAGTGCCACCCACCCGCACCCATTGTGTGCTCATGACCAGGTGAGTCCGAGTCAGAACCGATGGTCGGCGCGCCTATTCCATCGCGTCCGAACGCTCAGCCAGTCCACGCAACTCGGGTGATGCCGAACGCCCTGCCATGAGCATGAGCTCACGGATCGCGTCACGAGCCGCGACATGGCTCCGGACCATGTCGGGCGCGATCGTCTCGGCCCTCAGCAGGTGCGCGAGCGCGTCTCCGAACTGCCGACGCTGCACATGGGCCCGGCCGAGGTCCATCAGCAGCCTGGCCTGCCGTTCTGCGGACAGCCCGGTCGCGTCCAAGCCCTCGGCGATGTCGAGTGCCTCTCCGGCGTCCCCGAGGTCGACCGCGGTGGCAACCGCCTGAACCTCTACGTTCGTGGGGCCGAACTCCAGATTGAAGTCATTGCGCTCGGCTCCGATGCGGGCAGCCACCGCCCGTGCCTTTTCGATCTGTTCGCGAGCGACCGCACGTTCACTGGCACGCGCATGTACCAGTGCGAGGACAAGGTGTAGCGAACCGACGACCGAGAGCTCCTCAGGAGGGGCCGATTCTGCTTCGGCATGCCTGGCGAGGGTGTTGAGCGCTGTGGCGGCCGCGTGTTCGGCCTGGTCCAGGCGTTGGAGTCGTACGAAAGCGTGAACCAGCCGGAAGACTCCGACGAAGACCCCGAGGCGGTCACCGGCGAGTTCGGCCGAACGGATCGCCCGGTCCGCCGCCAACCACGCGGCGTCCGCCTCGTTCTGCCGGACGAAGGCCGCCGCCAGCGCCTGATAGGCGCGGGCCAACAGCCGGTACATCTCGGGCCGGACATCGTCGGGGGCTGTCCGGGCAGCCCGTTCCAGCCGTGGCAGCAACGCACCCAAAGTCCTGCTCAGGTCGGCGAATCGGTCGCCATGGGTGAGATCCCAGACCCGTTCCACCTCCTCGCGCAGTTCGGCGACCGCCCCGGTCCGGAAATCCTCCCGGGGCTCAAGAACGACGTCGAGTGCCGGGTGCCCCGAGATCACCAGCCGTGCCTGGTCCAGATCGTTCGGCGCGGCGTCATCCGCGACTCCGGCTCCTGAGCCGACCACTTCGGGAGCCTCTGGCTGGAGAACGTGCAGGGGGACGCCGAGGCCATCGGCGAGCAGCCGTAGCACATCCAGGCGGTTCACCGGCTGGATGCCTCGCTCAACCTGCGACACCCAACTCGCCGTCCGCCCGATCGCCGCGGCCAGCTCGCTCTGGGTGAAGTCACGCTGTCTTCGCAGTTCGGCCACGCGTACGCCGAAGGCCCGACGCCCCTCCGAGGTCACGGCTGTCCCGCCACCTTCCCGGCCACCGTATCGAGGAACGTCACCTCGACGCCTGCCAGGTACTGCTCTCGCTCGGCGAGGAACCGCTTGGTGTGCGGATGCGCCTCGTGCGCCTCGAACGCGCCGCGATCCTCGTACAGCTCATAGAAGACACGAACCAGCGGCTGGTCGTCGGGGACGTGAGTGACATACACCAGCGTGCCCGGCTCCTGCGCCTTGATCCCCTGCAAGGTCTCAACGCACAGCCGATCAAAGGCAGATGCCGCAGCCTCGTCACGCATCACGAAACGGACCACCAGCCCGAAACCCTCGCTCATGAACACTCCCTCCAGTCCCGCCGAGTCTGGCAGGAGCGAGAGTCCACTGCGAGTCGCAGTTTCTCTTTACTCGCAGATTTTCTGCGAGTAGGCTGTGATCGCACCGCTACGAACCGTGATCTGTCTGTAAGCACGAGTTCCGGGACCAGCGCACCAGGTTCTTTTGGCTCCGACAGTCGTTCGACCGCCGGGCCGGTGGAGGGTTGGTGCACAGGCGCAGCCAGCGAGAAGAGGCCGTCAGGGGCCAGGGTGAACGGTCGGCCACCGGTTCGACGGTGGTACCAAATCCCGTCCGTACCGCGGTGCCCATTCACGTGCTTACAGACAGGGGTACAGATCCCGCTCATCCGGTACCTCGAACTGAGCAAGACGGCAACCACCGACGATGCCGCACCCCCATGGTTCGTCGAGGCAGTGAGCCAGGCGTGGGGCCTCCGTCTCCCCGAACACCCGACCGCGCCCACCTCATCGACTGGGCCTGGCCGACCCGTGGCGCGGCGTGGATCGACCCCGCCGTTCTCATCCTGCGACTCATGGAAGCCGGGCACACCTCGCGGGCCGCGGACGAGTGGGCCTGCGAACACATCCCGTCGTGGGCAGTCGCTCCCCGCATCTCGGTCGCGTCCTTCTCCGTGGCGAACGCCCGCACCTGGGACGAGATCGCCCGCAACTCCCCCCAACCCTGGAAGAAGAACATGGCTCGATGCGCCAACGACTGGGTCACATACTGGCGCGTCTGAGTCGGCTTCCGGCTGGGCGCCTTTCGGCTCGCCCCCTCGGCCCGCTCCTGGGGGCGCCGACTGCAGGGTCCGACCGTGTGCCGCTCACGAGTCGCCTCTCGGGGCTGGGCCGTCCCGCCCGCAGGCGTAGACGGATGGAGTCGTATACGTCTGACCGCCGCCCCACGCGGGTACAACTTCCTTACTGCCGCGTAACTTTGCTCGCACACCCATTCCTGACGCAGCGTCAATTCAGTAATCTGGAATCTGACGTAGCGTCAGATATGTGACTGCGTCAGACCACGTCAGATCACGTCAGGGAATTGGCTGTCACACAGGAGCGGGCGGACCGATGCTTGGATCAACCCACGGCACTCTCACCACCGACTCCCGCCGGGCCCGCGCCATCGCCTGCGGCGAGCACCCCTTGCAGGTCGTGCACGGCCGGCCCGCCGAGGCCGGCGATCTGGACGTCAGCGGGCGCCCGCTGTACGCCGCCGTGCCCGATCTGGACCGCTTCTTCCGCCCCGAGTCGGTGGCCGTCGTCGGCGCCTCGGACACGGAGGGCCGGCCCAACACCGGGATCACCCGGCAGTTGCTCGCCTGGTCCGAACGGGTCGGCGCCCGGCTGCACCCCGTGCACCCCACCCGCCGATCGGTCTTCGGCATCCCCTGCTTCCCTTCCGTCGCCGATCTGCCCGAGCAGGTCGATCTGGCCGTACTGCTCCTCTCCGACCCCCTCCCCGTGATCGACGAACTGGCCGAGGCCAAGGTGAAGTTCGCCGTCGCCTTCGCCTCCGGCTTCGCCGAGACCGGCGCGGAGGGCGCCGCCGCGCAGGAGCGGCTGGCCGCCGCCGTGGCCCGCTCCGGCGGTCTGCGGCTGCTCGGCCCGAACACCAACCTCAACGCCTTCGAGCGCTTCCGCGACGATCTCGACGGCCCCGCCATCGCGCTGATCACCCAGTCCGGCCACCAGGGCCGCCCCGTCTTCTCGCTCCAGGAACTCGGCATCCGCCTCTCCCACTGGGCCCCCACCGGCAACGAGGCCGACCTGGAGACCGCCGACTTCATCTCCTACTTCGCCGAGCGCCCCGAGGTGGGCGCCATCGCCGCCTACGTCGAGGGTCTCAAGGACGGCCGCGCCTTCCTCCTCGCCGCCGACCGGGCCGCCCGGCGCGGCGTGCCCGTCGTCGCCGTGAAGGTCGGCCGCACCGAGACCGGCGCCCGCACCGCCGCCACCCACACCGGCAAGCTGACCGGCGCGGACGCGGTGGTCGACGCGGCGATGCGGCAGTACGGCGTGATCCGGGTCGACGGGCTCGACGAACTCCAGGACACCGCCACCCTGCTGGCCCGGGCCCGCCGGCCGCAAACCCCGGGATCAGCCGATCCGAGGCCCGACGGCGTCGTCGTCTATTCGATCTCGGGCGGCACGGGCGCGCACTTCGCGGACCTGGCCACGGAGGCCGGACTGCCCCTCCCCACCCTCACGGAGGCCAAGCAGGCCGAGCTGCACCAGTGGATCCCCGACTACCTGAACGTGGCCAACCCCGTCGACAACGGCGGCCACCCGGTGGGCGACTGGCGCGGCCCCCGCATCCTCGACGCGATCCTCGACGACCCGGCGGTCGGGGTGCTGATCTGTCCCATCACCGGCCCCTTCCCGCCCATGAGCGACAAGCTCGCCCAGGACCTGGTGGCCGCGGCGGAGCGGACGGACAAGCTGGTGTGCGTGGTGTGGGGGTCGCCGGTGGGCACCGAGGCCGCGTACCGCGAGACCCTCCTCGGGTCGTCCGAAGTGGCGACCTTCCGCACCTTCGCCAACTGCATCACGGCCGTCCGCGCCCACCTCGACCACACGCGCTTCACCGCCGCGTACCGCTCCCCCTTCGACGAGGCGCCGCGCTCCCCCTCGCCCTCCTTCCGCAAGGCGCGGGCCCTGATGCGGCCGGGGCAGCAGCTGAGCGAGCACGCGGCCAAGCAACTGCTGCGCGCGTACGGGATACGCGTGCCGCGCGAGCAGTTGGTGACCAGCGCGGCGGCGGCCGTACGCGCGGCGAGCCTCGTCGGCTACCCGGTGGTGATGAAGGCGTCCGGCGCCCGCATCGCCCACAAGACGGAACTCGGCCTGGTGAAGGTCGGCCTGACCTCCGCGAGCCAGATCCGCGACGCCTATCGCGAGCTGACCGACATCGCCCGCTACGAGGACGTCTCCCTCGACGGCGTACTCGTCTGCCAGATGGTCGAGCGGGGCGTGGAGATGGTCGTCGGCGTCACCCACGACGACCTCTTCGGCCCCACGGTGACGGTCGGCCTCGGCGGCGTCCTCGTCGAGGTCCTCCGCGACTCCGCCGTACGCGTGCCCCCCTTCGGCGAGGACCAGGCCCGCGCCATGCTCACCGAACTGCGCGGGAGGGCCCTCCTCGACGGGGTGCGCGGGGCTCCCCCGGCCGACGTGGACGCCCTCGTGGAGGTCGTCCTCCGGGTGCAGCGCATGGCGCTCGAACTCGGGGACGAGATAGCGGAGCTGGACATCAACCCGCTG
This sequence comes from Streptomyces adelaidensis, assembly GCF_016598475.1. Lineage (GTDB taxonomy): Bacteria > Actinomycetota > Actinomycetes > Streptomycetales > Streptomycetaceae > Streptomyces > Streptomyces adelaidensis. Next base: position 1,832 of record NZ_JAEMUX010000097.1, on the reverse strand, counting down.
ATGGTCCTGCCGAGGGGGCAGGGGGCGGTGGCACTGGACGCGCTCGCGGTATGCCGCTGAGCACCACCACGTACCCAGCACACCCAGGGCCCCCAGACCACTCAGGACGCCCAGACCGCTCAGGACGCTCAGGACGCCCAGGACGCCCAGGACGCCCAGGACGCCCAGGACGCCCATCACTCCACGTAACAACAGGAGCACCCACATGTCCGCTTCCCCCCTCGAACCTCCCGAAAAATCCCGTGACTCATTGATACTGCACGCCACTGACAACGCCGTCTCGTGGATCACCCTCAACCGCCCCGAGGCGATGAACGCCATCACCCCTGACCAGCGCGAACGCCTCATCCAGCTTCTCTCGGACGCGTCCGCCGACCCCGCCGTACGCGCGGTCGTGATCACCGCGACGGGCCGCGGCTTCTGCACGGGCGCGGACCTGCGGGGCGCGCCGGCCACCGCGGGGGACCGCGTGGCGGGCGACGTGGCCCGCATCATCCGCCTCGGCGCCCAACGCCTCGTCGCCGCCGTCCTCGACTGCGAGAAGCCGGTGATCGCGGCGGTGAACGGTACGGCCGCAGGCCTAGGCGCACACCTCGCCCTCGCCTGCGACCTCGTACTGGCCGCCGAGGAGGCCCGTTTCATCGAGGTGTTCGTACGCCGGGGCCTCGTCCCCGACGGCGGTGGCGCGTACCTTCTGCCCCGTCTCGTCGGCCCCCACCGGGCGAAGGAGCTGATGTTCTTCGGCGACGCCCTCCCCGCCGCCGACGCGGAACGCCTCGGCCTGGTCAACCGCGTCGTCCCCGCCCACGCCCTGGAGAAGACGGCCCGCGAATGGGCCGAACGCCTCGCCACCGGCCCCACCCGCGTCCTCGCCCTCACCAAACACCTCGTCAACACCTCCCTCGACACCGACCGCACCACCGCCTTCACCGCCGAGGCCGCCGCCCAGGAGATCAACATGACGACGGCGGACGCGCGCGAGGGCGTGGCGAGCTTCGTGGAACGACGGACACCGCGCTTCGAGGGCCGCTGAAGCCCTGGGCAACCCGGCACGGCACGGGACGGATACGGATACGGATACGGATACGGGAACGGGAACGGGAACGGGAACGGGAACGGGAACGGGAACGGGAACGGCACTTCACTTCTGACGGTCCGTCAGTTTCAATGGGTGGCGTGATGGGACACGCGGGAATGGCAGCCGCCGCAGTCCGCTATCTCAAGGCGGACAGAGCGCACCGGGGAATCGCGCAGCCGGCCGTAGAGGCCCTGCCCCGCCCCGACCTGCGCTGCGTCCGCGAGGACGAGCGCGCGCCGGCCGACCAGGCCGAATTCCGGCGCGTACTGGGCAACTTCGCGACGGGCGTCACGGTGATCACGGCCCCGGCGGCCCCCGGGGCCGACCCCGCCCAGCCTGCCAACCCCGCCAACCCCGCCGGCTTCGCCTGCCAGTCCTTCTCCTCCCTCTCCCTCGATCCGCCGCTTGTCGCGTTCATGGTCGGCCGTACGTCGACGACCTGGCCCCGTATCGCCCGCGCGGGCGCCTTCTGCGTGAACGTACTCAACGCCGACCAGGGCGAGTTGTGCCGTGGCTTCGCGGTGAGCGGCGCCGACAAGTTCGCGGGGGTGGCCCACGAGCCTGCCCCCGTCACCGGCTCACCCCGCCTCATCGGCGTCCACGCCTGGATCGACTGCACGATCCACGCCGTACACACCGGCGGGGACCACCTGATCGTGGTGGGCCGGGTGGAGGCGCTGGGCACGGGCGGCGAACCCGACGGAGAGGGCGCGCCACTGCTGTTCCACCGGGGCCGGTTCAGGGAGCTCAAGGC
>NZ_JAEMUX010000096.1 GCF_016598475.1 Streptomyces adelaidensis | reverse complement strand
GCTTACGGGGCGCGGCGCTTGGGGGAGTACGAGCGCGGACGTGTTCGTCACCAGTTGGCAACGGCAGTTCTGGGCGTGAGTGCGCAGGTCTGAGTACACGTACCTAGGGGGAGAGATGAGTACGCGCACGGATGGGCTCCGACCTGCGTCAACGGGAGAGTGGAGGCACGGAAAGGGGCGCGGCTCCGGCACCGCCGACACGGGGCGGCGGAACGGCTCTCGCGCTCTTGACCGCTCCTTCCGTCGACGAGCGTGACAAGTCGGCGGGAGCGAGGCACGGGGGAAACGGGGGGAACTGGGAAGCGCCGGTTCGAGGTGGCCCGCGGGGGACGCGGCCAGTTCGGACCGGCGCTCTCGTATGCCGACCGGCGACACGACGGGTCGGGCGGCCGAACGTCAGGCGGTCCCGCTACGGCTTCCCGCTCACTCGCCCTTGCAGCAACCGGGACAGCGCCGCGTGGACGTCGTCCAGGGAACGTTCCGGCTGGAAGGCCTGCCAGTCCAGGGCGGCCACCAGGACCATGCCGACCAGGGCCGATGCCGTGAGCCCGATGTCGATCTCCTCGCTCAGCTCGTCCGCCTCGACGCCCTCCCGCAGCACGCCCTCGACGACCGCGACCGCCTCCTGCCGGACCACCATCAGCGTGGACTGCCAGGCCCGGTTGGTGCGCCACAGCTCGGCCACGTACAGCTGGGTGAAGGACGGGTATCGGTCGATGAAGACGAGGCCGGCCCGGACCATCGCGTCCAGGGAGTCGACCTTGCTGCCGCCGGCCTCGGCGGTCCGCTCGGCCGCGTCCCTGAGGGAGGCGGTGAGGAGCCCCACGCCGTGCCGCAGCAGCTCCTCGAAGAGGACCGACTTGCTCGCGAAGTTGTAGTAGACCGTGCCCTTGGCGACGCCGGCGCGCTCGGCGATCTCGTCCACCGTGGTGGCGGAGAACCCCTGCTCCGCGATGAGCGTGACGGCCGCCTCATAGAGTTTCTGCCGGGTCGCCTCGCGGCGGCCCCCGCCTGCGCCGCCGGGGGAGTTGCTGCTTTCCATGGCCCTGATTGTCACAGGAACCGTGCCGTGCGCGGTCACAGGCTCAACTCCGGGTGCAGCCGGTCCAAGGTCCACACCTGCTTGCGGCGGGCGGAGACGGCGGTGAGCGCCAGGGCGCCGACGGTGAAGGCCACCAGCACCGCGCACGCCTGCCACACCGGGCCGAGGCCGCCGCCCGTGATGAGCCTCCTGAGCGCGTCCACGACATGGCTCATCGGCAGGAACGGATGGACCGCGTTGAAGAAGTCCGGGCTGGTCTGCACGGGATACGTGCCGCCCGCGGACGTCAACTGGAGCATCAGGAAGGCGAGGACGAGGATCCGGCCGGCCGCCCCGAAGCGCGCGTTGAGCCACTGCACGATCGCCGCGAAGCACGCCGTCACCAGGAACAGGAAGCCCACCGTCCCGGCCGCCCGCACCATCTCCAGACCGACGGCCCAGTGGAGCACCCCCATCAGCGCGACCGTCTGCAGCACGCCCAGCGCGGCCACCGGCAGCCAGCCCGCCAGCGCGATCCGCCACGCCGAGGCCCCCGCCGCGAGGGCCCGCCGGTTGAGCGGCTGGATCAGCATGTACGCCACCATCGCGCCCACCCACAGGGACAGCGGGATGAAGTACGGGGCGAAGCCGGTGCCGTAGTTGGGTGCCTTGTGCAGGTCCTTCGTGGCCAACCGCACCGGGTCGGCCATCACTTCGGTGCGCTTGTCGCGGTCCCGCTCGTCGTAGTCCGGGATCTGCTCGGCCCCGTCGTGCAGACCGCCCGCCAGCTTCCCGGAACCGTCGGCCAGCTTGTACATGCCGCCCTTGAGGTCGACAGCACCCGTCTTCAGATCGCCGACGCCCGTGTCCAGGTCCACCGCGCCGGTCCTGGCGGTGCCGAGGCCGGTGTGCAGCGCCTTGGCCCCCTTGGCGACATTCGTGGCGCCCTTGTCGAGCGCGTTCACCTTGGCGACGGCGTTGTCGAGGTCCGCGGAGAGGGTGGGCGCCGCCTTCGCGAGGGCGCGGGCCTGCTTCTCCAGGGTCTCCAGGTCCTTGTCGAAGGCCTTCATGTCACCGCCGTAGTTCTTCACCACCGTGTTGACGTCCGCGGCGAGCGTCGCGGCCTGCGCCGCCGCGTCCTTCGCCTTCTTCAGGTCCGCGCAGGCAGCGTCGGGCAGTACGGCGTCCTCGCAGCGCTGCTTGTAGACGTCGTCCAGGGTGTCGGAGGCGGCCCGGGTGCCCGTCTCGGCGGCCGGCGCCGTCGTGACGAACGCGTCGAGGCGGCCCCGGATCGTGGCCGCCGAGTCGGCGACCAGGGTGGCGGTGTCGGCGATCGTGTCGCCGTTCTCCGTCAGGAAGGGCCGCACCTGGTCCGCCGCGCCGCCGACCTTGTCGGCGAGCTTTCCTGTGCCGTCCGCGACCTGCTGGGCGCCGTCCTCCAGATCGCCCGCGCCCTCGTCCAGGTCCTTGAGCCCGCCGGACAGCTCCCCGCTGCCCTCCTTTGCCTCCTTGAGCCTGTCCGCGAGGTCCTTGGAGCCCTGCTCCGCCTTGTCGATGCCGACCTTGAGGTCGTCGGCGCCGCCCGCGGCCTTCTCGGTCTCCTCGTGGATGTCCGAGAACGAGATGAAGATCCGGTCCAGGAACGACCGCGACGCCTTCGTCGACGCCGCCGTCCGCACCTCGGAGAACACCGTCCGCGAGATCTGCCCGACGATGTAGTTGTTCGCGTCGTTCGTACGCACCTGAAGGGCGCCCGTCTCCGGCGCGTCCCCGGAACTGGACGCGACCTCCTCGCTGAAGTCCGCCGGCATCGTCAGCGACAGGTAGTACGTGCCGTCCTCGACCCCCGCACGGGCCTCGGCGGCGCTCACCCGATGCCACTCGAAGGTGTCGCTGTCCCGCAGCCCCCGGGCGATGTCGTCCCCGGCCGTGAGCCTCTCCTCGCCGGCCGACGCCCCCTTGTCGTCGTTCACCAAGGCCACGGGGATACGGTCGAGCCGGCCGTACGGGTCCCAGAAGGACCACAGGTACAGGGCGCCGTACAACAGCGGCAGCAGCAGGAGCGAGACCAGCGCGGCCCGCGGCAGCTTGCCCCGGCCGAACCGCCTGAGCTCAAGCGCGGCCAGTCCCGGCGAGCGCATCGGCCGTCTCCTTGTCGTCGTCGGTGTTCTTCTCGGACGCGGTGTTCGTCTCGGGCACGGTCCTCCCGGGCGCCGTCGACACGACGACCGCCCCCTGAGGGGCCTCGCTGCACACGGCCACGACCGTGCTGCCGGACTCGGCGAGCGACCTCAACAGGGTCCACATCTCGGCGCGTTCGGCGTCGGAGAGCTTCAGATCGGTGTCGTCGACGCCGAGCAGCCGAGGCCGGCCGATGAGGGCGAGAGCGAGAGACAGCCGCAGCGCCTGAAGCCGGTCCAGATCGCGTACGGCGGTCCGGGAGCCCTTGGGCAGCTCCTCGCGGTCGAGCCCGGCGGCGGCCAGGGCGGTGTCGATCCGGAGCTTCGCCGCGGCCGTCCGCTCGGCCCTGGGCCGCAGCAGTCCACGCAGGGAGCCGTCGAACCGCCGCTGCAGCAGCGCCCGTTCGCGCAGGTGCTCCCCGACGGTCAGGGCCGGGTCGAGGTCGGTGACGCCGGGGACGTGGGCGAGGGCGCTGATCCGGCGGACGGCTGCCATCCGCTTCGGCAGCCGGAGGGAGCCCACCGTGGCATGACCTTCGCTCGGCTTCATGCGCCCGGTGAGCGCGAGCAGCAGACAGGTCCGGCCCGACCCCGACGGCCCCTCGATCGCGATCAGCGAACCGGGCTCCGCCTCGAACCCCACACCCCGGAACGCCCAGCCGCGAGGCCCCTTGAGTCCGAACTTCTCGGCGCCGACGGCGACCCCGCCGCCCGCGTCCGTCGACAGTGGCTCTCCCATGTGCCCCCGGCCCCTCTTCTCTTCACGTCTTCAAGTTTTTTGCACTGACTAGTCAGTGCAAAAACTACCCCGAACGTCTGATCGGAGCAAAAGTGCAGGTCAGAACGGATTGTCAGTGGCATACCTCACGATGGGCACATACGGCACCTCGTGTCCGGGCGTGCCGTCACAAAGACGACAGGAGGCTCGTCATGGCCAGCTACCACGCAGCAGCCGCCAACCGGCGCCGCGCCCCCGGCCCTGCCCCCTCACCGACCGGCCCGGCAAGCGACGTACACCCCGTGCTGCGCCGGGCGACCGCCCCGCCCGCCGCTCTCGACCTGCTCGCCCAGGCCCGCGCCGGACTCGACGAGGCCTCCGGCCTCCCGATGCCCAACGAGCGGTACGCCACGGCTCATCTGGCCGCCCTGCGCACCGCCGCCGCGGTGCTCGCCGCCCGGGGCCGCCCCGAGCCCACCCTGAAGCGGCGGGCCAAGATACGGAGCGCTTGGGAAGTGCTCCCCGAGATAGCACCCGAACTCGCCGAGTGGAGCGCCCTGTTCGCCTCCGGCGCCGCCCGCCGGGCACGCGCCGAGGCGGGCATGCAGGGCGCGGCGAGCATGCGCGACGCCGACGACCTCATCCGCGACGTGGCGATGTTCCTGCGCCTCGTCGAGCGGATGCTGGTGCTCCAGCCGGTCCTGCCGCAGCCCCGGCAGGACGACGACCCCGCAGTCCCCGACGCGGGCTGACCGGCCGTCCCGGCGCCGCCCATTAGGGTTGGGTACATCAGCATCCTCCGCCGCGGCCACCGTGCCCGTGGCGGAGACGCAAGCCCATCGCTCCGCCGCACACCAGGCGGTGCCGCGCCGAGGAGTCAACTGCCGTGTCGGACCCGATGCGCCCGCCCGTCTCCCCCCACCGCCCTCACTCGACGTCGCCGCGCTCCGACCCCCCTCGACCCCGTGCCTCCCTCCGTACCGCCGTGGTCTGGGAGGTCCTTCAGGACGCCCTCGACCGCCGGGTGAAGGCCACGGGACGTGAGTCGCTCGACGTCCTGGACACCGGGGGCGGCAGCGGCAAGTTCGCGGTGCCGGTGGCCCGCCTCGGCCACCGCGTCACCGTAGTGGACCCCAGCCCGAACGCGCTGTTCGCGCTGGAGCGCCGGACCGCCGAGGCCGGCGTCGCCGACCGCGTGCGGGGCGTCCAGGGCGACGCGCACGGCCTCTTCGACGTCGTCGAGCGCGGCGGCCACGACGCCGTGCTGTGCCACGGCGTCCTGGAGTACGTGGACGACCCCGCCGAAGGCATCGGCAACGCGGTCGCCGCGCTGCGCCCCGAGGGCGTGCTCAGCCTGCTCGCCGCAGGCCTGGGCGGCGCGGTGCTCGCCCGTGCCCTCGCCGGGCACTTCAAGGAGGCCCGGCAGGCGCTCGACGACCCGAACGGACGCTGGGGCGAGGGTGATCCGGTTCCGCACCGCTTCACCGCCGAGCAGCTCACCGCGCTGGTCGAGGGCGCGGGCCTGGAGGTCGCCGCCGTGCACGGCGTCCGGGTCTTCGCCGACCTGGTCCCCGGGGTCCTCGTCGACACCGAACCAGGCGCCCTGGACGCCCTGCTCAAGCTGGAGGCGGCGGCCGCCGAACTGCCCGCCTTCCACTCCGTGGCCACCCAGCTCCATGTGCTTGGCGAGAGCCGGGGGGCTGCCGAGGCCTGAACCGTCTCCCGAGCCGAATGAGGGTGACCCGCTGATCAGGGGCGCGGCGGCGGATGGAGTACGCCACAGGCCACCCGATCGGGCGCGCGGAGCCGTATGATCGAGGGAGGCCGTTCCGGCATGACGGACCGTTCGCTGGGGAATCCACACCTCAGCGGATCGGGGCGCCATGGCGGATTCCGGTTGGCGAATTGGCGTAGAGGGGCGGGTTTCAAGGGGGCGATTCCCTGCCTATCCTGAAGAGGACCCCCCGGGTCGCTCCGGCGACCGCACGATGAGGAGGACTCCGTGCCGCTCTCAGAGCACGAGCAGCGCATGCTCGAGCAGATGGAGCGAGCGCTGTACGCCGAAGATCCCAAGTTCGCGTCAGCGCTTGAGGGAAGCGGGCTGCGTACGTACACCCGGCGGCGGGTCTACCAGGCGGTCGCGGGCTTTCTGCTGGGTATCGCGCTCCTCATGACCGGAATGGTCACGCAGCAGATCTGGGTCAGCGTGGTGGGATTCCTCGTCATGCTGGGTTGCGCCGTGCTCGCCGTCACCGGTTGGCGCAAGGCCCCCAAGCCGGGTGAGCAGCCCACAGATGCCGCAGGCTCCGCAGGTGCTCGTCAGACCCGACAGCGCCGCTCCATGATGGACCGAATCGAACAGCGCTGGCAGCGCCGTCGTGACGAGCAGGGCGGCCACTGAGCCCCCCGGAGTCCCGGCCCGACAGCCACAGCTGAAGACGGACGAAGGGTGACCACCCACGGGGCGGTCACCCTTCAGGCATGCCCGGCTCCAGCCGTCTGCCGCCGGCGCCCTACATGCGTCTGCCCCGGCCGGGCGAACCCGGCGGGGGCAGACGCATTGTGGAGCCTCGGACCCGTGTGGAGCCCTCAGCTCTGTCGCCCTGGCGACGGCCGCCGCCAGGGCAGCCGCGGCGTCGGGACACGGGACACCAACTTGTCGCGGATCTCCGCCCAGCGGGCGGAGAGGGCCCAGGCCACCCGGACGGTCGAACGCGGCAGCAGGAGTGCCCGCAGGCGCGTCCGGCGGCCGGCATGGGCCCGCAGACCGACCCCGACGTCGTGCGCGTCCCGAGCGAGGCCCCCCGGGATCTGCGGACGCGGAGCGAAGAGGACCTGCTCCACCGCCGCCGCCACCCGGTGCACCGAATCCGCGGCCGACGGTTCGAGCTCCCCGAGCCGCACGATTCGCGCGGCGGCCTTGCGGGGCGTCTGCGACTCGTCCGGCGCGATCCCGTAGTCCCACGCCGTGTCGGTCACCTCCTGCCAGGCGGCCAGCGCATGGGCAGCCGCGGCCTCTGTGCGGCCGTACGCGGCGGCCTGGCCCGGTGGCTCCGGGAGCCCTTCCAGTACCCCCTCGCCGGTCACCTCGCGTGCGGCGGCCGGCTCATGAGCCGGCCGCCGCATCGCGCGGTCGTGCGCGCCGAGCCGTACGGACCGCATCCGCAGCCGCCACAGCATCGGCAGCAACGGAATCGCCAGCACCGCCAGCGCCCCCGGAAGGATCAACAACGTCCAGGGCGAGAAGAACAGCAGAGCCCAGAACGAGCGCTTGCCGTCGTCGCCACCCGCCACGGCCGCCGCGGACTCGCTCGCGCAGGCCTCCAGCTTCACCTCCTGCGCCGTGCAGGTCGCGCTCGCCGACGGCTCGGCCGAGGGCGCTGTGGACGCCGACTGCGAGGGCCGGGGCACCTCGGGCAGACCGCCGGTGCCGGACGACTCGGGCTGGGTGTACTCAGGCGTCGTACCTCGGTTGGGGGTCGGCTCGAAGCGGGTCCAGCCCACGCCCTCGAAGTACAGCTCCGGCCAGGCGTGCGCGTCACGCAGCCCCACCGACATCGTGCCGTTCGTCTGCGGGGTGCCGGGGGTGAAGCCCACCGCCACCCGGGCCGGTATGCCCAGCGTGCGGGCCATCGCCGCCATCGCGAAGGAGAAGTGGACGCAGAAGCCCTCCTTCTCCTCCAGGAAACGGGCTATCGCCCGCGCCCCCGTGCCGACCCGCACCTCCGTGTCGTACGTGAACTCGCCGCTGAACGCGAACCAGTCCTGGAGCTTCACGGCCCGTTCGTAGTTGTTCTTCGCGCCCTCGGTGACCTCGAGCGCGGTCCGCGCCACCACCGACGGCAGCGAGGAGGGCACCTTGGTGTACTCCCGCCGCAGGGACGGCGGCGGCTCCGGCGCCGAGGAGAGCTGCTCCGCCGTCGGCTGCACGATCAGGCTCTCGACCTTGTACTGCGCGCCCTTGGTGTCCTGGTCGTGGTCACCGACGAGCGTGCGCCCCACGGGCTCGTACCGCCAGTCGCCGTCGATGTCCACACCGGTCACCGGATACGGCATCGGCAGCCAGTCCTGCTCGTAGTCCTCCGCCGCGACGACCCGGGTCTCGATGGAGGTTCGCTTGACGTCGGGGCTGAGGCCGATCGGTGTGCCGAAGTCGTCCGGCACCTTCGTGATGGAGCGCTCGGTCGGCGTCCAGGACGTGCCGTCGAATTCGTCCAGGGACACGATCCGCAGATACATCTCCTGCAGGTTGTCCGTGTTGGTGCGGTAGGACAGGACCTGCCGGTCCTCGTCCACGTTCAGGCTGTTGCGCAGCGACACCACGGGGTTCACCGCGGCGATCGTGCCGCCGCCACCGGAGCCGCCGCCGATGCCGGTGCCCACACCGTCCAGCAGCCCGCCGTCGAGGGAGGGCAGCGCGAGCGGCACCACCAGGGCGATGCCCAGCGCGACCGCGCCGATGCGCCGCCCGCTGCGCACCGGGGCGACGGCGCCGCTCCCGGAGTCGACCGCCGGACCGCGGGCGGCCCCGCCGAAGACGCGGCCCCACTGCGAGAGCCGGTCGCGGCTCTCGGTCAGGAGCAGCAGCAGATAGCCGGTGGACGCGAGCACGAACCACAGCCACGCGGCGCCGTCGGAGAGCCCCGCGGCGACCGAGTAGAGCGCGAGCAGCGGCAGACCGGCCGGGGCCGCGCTGCGGAACGTCACCGCGAGCGCGTCGACCATGAGGCCGATCACCAGGACACCGCCGATGATCATCAGCTGGATGCCGTCGCTCAGCGGTGCCGGGATGGCGTACCGCCCGATGTCCTCCCCACCGGTCTGCAGCAGCGTCGCGAAGCGCTGGAACGCCTCCGGGCCGGGCACGATCCCGGCCACCGCCTGCTCCCGGACGAAGACCAGCGTCAGCATCATCAGGGTGACCAGCGCCTGCGCGGCCACGGTCAGCGGCCGGGCCAGCGGGACCCGCCGGGTGAGGGCTCCCACCCCGGTCTGCACGCCCAGCATCACGGCGACCTGGAAGATCCAGGTCGCCGGGTCGACCAGTGGCAGCAGCGCGCACGCAGCCATGACCGTGGCGGCCCAGGCGCACAGTGCCAGCCTCGCGCGACCGCTCATGACCGTCCCCCCATACCGCTGCCGGACACCACACCGGTGCGCTGCTGGTCCGCCTGGCGCCACAGGTCCGTCAGCGAGGCGCCGCGCGGCACGGTCAGCGCCGTCCAGCCCGCCTCCTGAAGCAGACGCAGCGACTCCTCACTGGCGCTCCCGGCACCGGGCACCTCACCCGGCTCGGTCGTCCACGCCTCGCTGTCCAGCAGGAAGGCGACCGCCCCGCCGCTGCGCTGACGCATCTTGCCGATCACCGTCGCCTGCTCCTCGTCGAGGTCACCGAGGAAGGCGACCAGCAGCCCCTCGTTGCCGCCGCGCAGCACGTCGTACGCGGGCGACAGGCCTGTGCCGTCCGAGTGGTCGACCACCGCGAGGGTGTCCATCATCAGCCCGGCCGCGTCGGCGGACTCCTGGCTGGCGCCCGCGAAGCCGTCGGCCCCCTCGCCGGGCACCGAATTGCCGGTGTCCGTCAACAGTCGTACGGAGAAGCCCCGTTCGAGCATGTGCACCAGCATGGAAGCGGCGCCGGAGACGGCCCACTCGAAGGCCGAGTCCGGGCCCGCGCCGAGGTACGCCTCGGCCCGGGTGTCCAGCAGTACCGTGCAGCGGGCACGCTGGGGCTGCTCCTCGCGGCGCACCATCAGCTCGCCGTAGCGCGCTGTCGAACGCCAGTGCACCCGGCGCAGGTCGTCGCCGTGCCGGTAGCCGCGCGGGATTATGTCGTCCTCGCCGGCCAGCGCCAGTGAACGCTGCCGCCCGTCCCCGTACCCCTTCGCCTCACCGCTCAGCCGCACCGGCGACAGCGCCTCCACGCGCGGGATGACCGTCAGGGTGTCGTACGTCGAGAAGGACCGGGTCAGCTCGCACATGCCGAACGGGTCGGTCAGGCGCAGCTGGAGCGGGCCCAGCGGATAGCGGCCGCGCAGGTCGGAACGGACGCGGTACGACACCTCGCGGCGGCCGCCCGCCTCCACCCGGTCCAGGACGAACCGGGGGCGCGGACCGAGCACGTACGGCACCCGGTCCTGGAGCATCAGCAGCCCGGTGGGCAGCCGCGAGACGTTGTCCATCCGCAGATGGACGCGGGCCTCGCTGCCGGCGGGCACCCGCGCGGGGGAGAGGCGGCGGCTGCCCGCGACCCGGTAGCGGGTGCGGTACAGCACGGTCGTGCAGACCAGCGGCAGCACGGCGAGCAGCAGGCCGACCCGGAGCAGATCGCTCTGCCCGAGGACGTACGCGCAGATGGCGGCCGCTATGCCGGCGGCCAGGAAGGAGCGCCCGCGTGTGGTGAGGCCGGCCAGGGCCGTGCGCAGCCCGCCCTTGTCCTGCTCCGGGGCGGGCGCCGGCCCGCCGGTGGTCATCCAAGCCTCCGCGGCGGCTGCTGCGGATACGCGGGCGTGGCGTGGGCCGAGCCGAAGCCGCTCTGCGGCTGGGGCGCCTGCGGCACCGGCGTGCGCTGGAGGATCTCCTGGACCACCTGCTCCGGGGTCCGGCGGTTGAGCTGGGCCTGGGCGGTCGGCAGCAGCCGGTGGGCGAGGACGGCCACGGCGAGCGACTGGATGTCGTCCGGCAGCGCGTACTCGCGGCCGCTCAGGGCGGCGGTCGCCTTCGCCGCGCGCACCAGATGCAGCGTGGCACGCGGCGAGGCGCCGAGTCTGAGGTCCGGGTGGGCGCGGGTGGCGCCGACCAGGTCCACCGCGTAGCGCCGGACCGTTTCCGCGACGTGCACGTTGCGGACGGCCTCGATCAGCTTCAGGATCTCGTGGGCGTGCGCCACCGGCTGCATGTCCTCCAGCGGCGAGACCCCGCCGTGGACGTCGAGCATCTGCAGCTCGGCCTCCGGACTGGGGTAGCCGACGGAGACGCGGGCCATGAAGCGGTCGCGCTGGGCCTCCGGCAGCGGGTAGGTGCCCTCCATCTCCACCGGGTTCTGGGTGGCCACCACCATGAAGGGGCTCGGCAGCTCGTACGTCGTGCCGTCGATGGTGACCTGGCCCTCCTCCAGGGACTCCAGGAGCGCGGACTGCGTCTTCGGCGAGGCGCGGTTGATCTCGTCGCCGATCACGATCTGCGAGAAGATCGCGCCCGGCTTGAACTCGAACTCCTTGCGCTGCTGGTCCCAGATGGACACACCTGTGATGTCCGACGGCAGCAGGTCCGGCGTGAACTGAATACGCCGCACGGAGCAGTCGATGGACCGCGCCAGGGCCTTGGCCAGCATGGTCTTGCCGACGCCGGGTACGTCTTCGATCAGAAGATGTCCCTCGGCGAGCAGCACTGTCAGCGAAAGCCGTACGACCTCAGGCTTGCCTTCGATCACTCCTTCGACCGAGCTGCGGACTCGCTCCACAGTGCTGGTCAGATCAGTGAGGCTCGCTCGATCGTCATAGGTCGTCACACGGCCCTCCTAGGCCCGTTCTTTCTCCGGGCCGACGCTCTGCGATGCGGACCGGCCCACCCCGAAACACGGACACCACGCGGGAACGGTCCCGCGTGACGTCACACCCGCATTCTTGCTGCCGTTACCAATCCGTGTCACTCGCCTGTGGATAACTGGCCGCGATATGTCAGCTTTGCAATCCTTTGAACACCGGGTTGCCAGGAGATTGACAGGAAACCCGGGCTGCGCCGGACCGCCCCGGGCCTGTAGGAGGCCGCTGGGGGCGGGCCGGTTCGACGGTGCTCAGGCCGGGTCGATCTCCCGGAGGAGCCCCGTCTTCACATCGAAGACGAAGCCTCGCACATCGTCGGAGTACAGCAGGAACGGGTTGGTGCGCACCCGCTGCATGGACTGGCGTACGTCCTGGTCGACGTCCCGGAAGGACTCCACCGCCCAGGCCGGGCGCTGGCCGACCTCCGCCTCCAGCTCGGTGCGGAAGTCCTCGGTGAGGGACTCCAGGCCGCAGCCGGTGTGGTGGATGAGGACGATGCTGCGGGTGCCGAGCTTGCGCTGGCTGATGGTGAGGGAACGGATCACGTCGTCGGTGACGACGCCGCCCGCGTTACGGATGGTGTGGCAGTCGCCGAGCTCCAGGCCGAGCGCGTCATGCAGGTCGAGGCGGGCGTCCATGCAGGCCACGACCGCGACACGGAGGACGGGACGGGCGTCCATCCCGGGATCGGTGAACGCGGCGGCGTACCGTCCGTTCGCCTCGACGAGACGGTCGGTGACGGTGCCGTCGGATATGGCGCCTTCGGGTCCGGTGGGAACTGATGCGGAGGTCGTCATAACCATGACGGTACTGGTCACGCCCGCTGGGAGCCCTTTGTGAGAGGGGACAAAGAACGTCATTGAGGTTTGTTGTGAGGTAACCCACAGGAGTGGGCGGATCGCGCCCATGTGAGTGAATTCTCCCCTTTCGAGGCTTCGCCGGGGAAGGCGTCGCGACGCGCAGGCCGGTTGATTGACCGCGAAGGGCCGTGGACTAAAGTGACGCGGAGCGGGCGGCGAAGAGCCCCTGCTGGACTGAAATCCCCAGGAGATCCGGTGACTGCCCGGCGTCTCCCCGCGTGCGCGGCGCGTACGTGCGGCTCGCGCCGGACCTGAGAGGGCCCCTTGAGCAACAGCCGCCACGTTCCCGTCATGCTCCAGCGGTGCCTGGACATGCTGGCCCCGGCTCTCACGGAGCCCGGTGCCGTGGTGGTCGACTGCACGCTCGGCCTCGGCGGCCACAGCGAGGCGCTGCTCACCCGGTTCCCCGAGGCCCGGCTCGTCGCGCTCGACCGCGACAAGGAGGCGCTGCGGCTGTCCGGCGAGCGGCTCGCCCCCTTCGGGGAGCGCGCCACGCTCGTGCACGCCGTCTATGACGAACTCCCCGATGTGCTCGACCGCCTCGGCCGCCCGCGCGTCCAGGGCGTCCTGTTCGACCTCGGCGTCTCCTCCATGCAACTCGACGAGGCCGACCGAGGCTTCGCGTACGCCCAGGACGCGCCCCTCGATATGCGCATGGACCAGACGACCGGCATCAGCGCGGCCGAGGTCCTCAACACCTACCCGCCGGGCGAACTCGTTCGGATCCTCAGGGCGTACGGCGAGGAGAAGCAGGCCAAGCGGATCGTCTCCGCGATCGTGCGTGAGCGCGACAAGGAGCCCTTCGCCAACAGCGCGCGCCTCGTCGAACTGATCCGCGACTCCCTGCCGCAGGCGGCCAAGCGCACCGGCGGCAACCCCGCCAAGCGCACCTTCCAGGCGCTGCGCATCGAGGTCAACGGCGAACTCACCGTCCTGGAGCGGGCGATCCCCGCCGCCGTGAAGTCCCTCGCGGTCGGCGGCCGGATCGCCGTGCTGTCGTACCACTCGCTCGAAGACCGCCTCGTCAAGCAGGTGTTCGCGGGGGGCGCCGCCACCACCGCGCCCCCCGGACTGCCCGTCGTGCCCGAGCGCTACCAGCCGCGGCTCAAGCTCCTCACCCGTGGTGCCGAACTTCCCACCGAGGAAGAGGTCGCCGAGAACCGGCGCGCCGCCCCCGCCCGTCTGCGGGGAGCGGAACGCATCCGGGAGGACGCCGAATGACGCGTCCAGGGCGGCCGTACAAGGTGCGCGAAGGGGACGGTGAGTGAGTCCGAAAAGCGAACTCGCGGGGACGGTGAGTGGGTCCGGAAAACGAACTCGCAGGGAGGGCCCGTGAGTAGGAAACCCGAACTGAGGGGCAGGGCCGCCCGTCTCGCGCGGCTCCTGCCGACGGGGCAGGGCCGCGCCGCCCGCACCCCGTTCGTCCTCCTGGTCGTCCTTCTCCTGGGCGGCGGCCTCATCGGCCTCCTGGTGCTGAACTCCGCGCTCAGCGAAGGGTCGTTCAAGCTCGACGACCTCCAGGACGACGTGAAGAGCTACACCGACGAGGAACAGGCGCTCCAGCGGGACGTGGACGCCTACTCCGCGCCCGACGCCCTCCAGCGCCGCGCCCGCGAGCTGGGCATGGTCCCCGGCGGCGACCCGGCCTTCCTGAACCCCGACGGCACCGTCAAGGGTGTACCGGGGCCCGCCGTCGAGCAGTCCGTGGCCCGTATGCCGCTGGTCCTCGCACCCGAGGTGCTCGACCCCGGACCGGCCGCGAGCCCGGCGCCCACACCTTCGGCCGCCGCGACCTCTCCGACGCCGGCGCAGGCACCGCCCCAGCCGCAGACACCGGAGCCCGAGGTCACCCCCACCCCCACCGGCCCGTCCGTACAGTCCCCCCAGCTCCCGACGAACCCCGGCAGGTGACGGAAGTGGCCGATTCAGGCAGGCAGCCCCCCCGCCGCCGCGTCCCCGGGCCCGCCCGGCCCGTGCGCCCGGGCAACCAGCAGCGCCGCCCGGGCCCCGGCGGCCGCCCCGCCGCGCAGCGCCGCCCGGGCACCCCCCGGCAGCCGGCCGCGCCCTCCATCCGCCTGGGCAGCCCCCGCCCCCGGCTGCGCATGGTGAGCCTCGCGCTGACCCTGGTGATGATCGCCTTCGTCGTACGGCTGCTCCAGGTGCAGGCCGTCGACGCGAGCGAGTACGCGGCCAAGGCCGACCAGAACCGCTATGTCGGCCGGGTGCTGGCCGCCGAGCGCGGCGGGATCACCGACCGCAACGGCGTCGACCTGGCGATCAGCACGGACGCCAACGACATCACGGCCGACCCGACGATGTTCACCCGCAAGCAGCTCAAGGTCGACGACGGGCCCGAGCAGGCGGCCGCGCTCCTCGCGCCGATCCTCGGCGCGGACCAGGAGACGATCGCCGACAGACTGCGGACCCAGAACACGCGCTATGTGCTGCTCGCGCGCCGCCAGACCCCCCAGGTCTGGAACCAGATCAGCGACCTGAAGACCGCGCTCGTCAAGAAGGCCAGGGACGAGAAGGGCACGGTCAACGTGCTGGCGGGCGTCTTTCAGGAGCCCAGCAGCAAGCGCGTGTACCCCAACGGCGACCTCGCCGCCGGGATACTCGGCTGGGTCAACTCCGAGGGCAAGGGCGGCGGCGGTGTCGAGCAGCAGCTGAACAAGTACCTGGCGGGCAAGGACGGCAAGATCCGCTACGCCCAGTCCGGCGGCCGTCTTGTGCCCACCGCGGGCTCCACCGAGACGCCCGCCGTGGCCGGTTCCGACGTGGAGCTGACCATCGACCGGGACATCCAGTGGGCCGCCCAGAACGCCATCACCGAGCAGGTGAAGAAGTCCAAGGCGGACCGCGGCTACGTGATAGTGCAGGACACCCGCACCGGCGAGGTCCTCGCCATGGCCAACTCGCCCGGCTTCGACCCCAACGACCTCACCGAGGCGAACCCGGACGCCCTGGGCAACGCCTCCCTCCAGGACGCCTACGAGCCCGGTTCCACCGCCAAGGTCATGTCGATGGCCGCCGTACTGGAGGAGAACGTCGCGACCCCGGGAACGCACGTCACCGTGCCCAACCGGCTGCACCGCGGCGACCGCCTCTTCAAGGACGACATCAACCACCCGACCTGGTACCTGACGCTCAACGGTGTGCTCGCCAAGTCCAGCAACATCGGCACCATCCTGGCCACCGGCGAACTCGGCAGGAACCAGCGGGAGTCCAACCAGATCCTCTACTCGTACCTGCGCAAGTTCGGCATCGGCGGCTACACCGGCCTCGGCTTCCCCGGCGAGACCAAGGGCATCCTCGCGGCGCCCGGCGACTGGTCGACCTCGCAGCAGTACACGATCCCTTTCGGCCAGGGTTTCTCGATCAACGCCCTGCAGGCGGCCTCCGTCTACTCGACGATCGCCAACGGCGGTGTACGCGTCGAACCGACCCTCGTACGAGGCACCAAGGGGCCCGACGGCCGCTTCGTCTCCGCCACGAAGCCCGACAGGACGCGGGTCGTGAGCGAGAAGACGGCGAAGACCCTCGCCCGGATGCTGGAGTCCGTCGTGGACGACCAGGAGGGCACGGGCACCAAGGCCCGTATCCCCGGCTACCGGGTCGCGGGCAAGACGGGTACGGCCAACCGTGTGGATCCGGCCACCGGCCGGTACCACGGCTACACCTCGTCGTTCGCGGGGTTCGCGCCCGCCGACAACCCGCGGATCACCGTCTACTGCTCGATCCAGAACGCCACCGAGGGCAGCTACTTCGGCGGCCAGATCTGCGGGCCCATCTACAAGGAGGTCATGGAGTTCGCCCTGAAGACCCTTCAGGTCCCGCCGACCGGGGGGAAGCCCGCGAACCTGCCCGTCACCTTCACCCCCTGACCCGTCTCCCGACCACATCCTGATCCGCCCACTGATCAGCGCAACCTGCCAGGGACCGCCCCGTGACCATGATCACTCCCGACCCCGGGAACCACGCATCCCAGCGCCGCTCGCACAAACCCTCGCTTCGCTCCGGCGGGGGTGCGCCCGGTACGCTCACCGCCGTGCCACACGCCGATCAGTCCCAAACCACCCAGAAGGGCGTTTCCGTGACCTACCCGGGGCCGCCTCGGCCGGTGCATGTCTCCGCCACACCCCTCGCGGAACTCGCCGGTCAACTGAGTGCCGAGCAGCCCGTGAGCGCGGACGCCGTCGAGGTCACGGGCATCACCCACGACTCGCGCGCCGTCCGTCCCGGCGACCTGTACGCCGCCCTGCCCGGCGCCCGCCTGCACGGCGCCGACTTCGTGACCCAGGCCGCCGGCCTCGGCGCGGTCGCCGTGCTCACCGACCCGAGCGGCGCCGAGCGCGCCGCCGCCACCGGGCTCCCCGTGCTCTCGGTCGAGAACCCGCGCGCGCGGATGGGCGAGCTGGCGGCCACGATCTACGGCCGCCCGGGCCGCGACCTGCTCCAGATCGGCATCACCGGCACCTCCGGCAAGACCACCACGGCGTACCTCGTCGAGGGCGGGCTGCGGACCGTGCGGTCCACCGGTCTCATCGGCACGGTCGAGACACGTATCGGCGACGAGCGCGTCAAGTCGGAGCGGACCACCCCCGAAGCCACCGACCTCCAGGCCCTGTTCGCGGTCATGCGTGAACGCGGCGTCGACTCGGTCGTCATGGAGGTGTCCAGCCACGCCCTGGTGCTCGGCCGCGTCGACGCCTGTGTCTTCGACGTCGCGGTCTTCAACAACCTCAGCCCGGAACACATGGAGTTCCACTCCGGCATGGAGGACTACTTCCAGGCCAAGGCACAGCTGTTCACGCCGGAACGCAGCAGGCTCGGCGTCGTCAACCTCGACGACGAGTACGGCCGCCGGCTCGTCACACAGGCCACGGTCCCGGTCGTCACCTTCTCCGCCGAGGGCCACCCCGACGCCGACTGGCGCGCCGAGGACGTCCAGGTCGGCCCGATGGACTCGACGTTCACGGCGGTCGGGCCCAAGGGCGAGCGGATCGCCGCACGGGCGCCGCTGCCGGGCACCTTCAACGTCGCCAACACCCTCGCGGCCGTCACCGCGCTGGCCACCGCCGGGCTCGACCCGCAGACCGCCGCCGACGGCATCGCCGAAGTACCGGGCGTGCCGGGCCGCCTGGAGCGCGTGGACGCCGGACAGCCGTACCTCGCGGTCGTCGACTACGCGCACAAGACGGACGCCGTCGAGTCGGTCCTCAAGGCGCTGCACAAGGTCACCGAGGGCCGGCTGCACATCGTGCTCGGCTGCGGCGGCGACCGGGACCGCACCAAGCGCGCGCCGATGGGCGCCGCCATGGCCCGGTACGCCGACACCGCCGTACTGACCTCCGACAACCCCCGCTCCGAGGACCCCCTCGCGATCCTCGCGACCATGCTCGAAGGAGCCGCGTCCGTGCCGGTGCACGAGCGCGGCGAAGTGCTCCTGTTCGAGGACCGGGCCGCCGCGATCGCGGCGGTGGTGGCCCGCGCACAGCCGGGTGACACCGTGCTGGTCGCGGGCAAGGGCCACGAGCAGGGCCAGGACATCGCCGGCGTGGTACGTCCCTTCGACGACCGCCAGGTGCTTCGCGAAGCTATCCAGCAGACCCAGGGATGAACTTGTGATCGCCCTCTCTCTCGCCGAGATCGCAGAAGTCGTCGGCGGGCAGACCCACGACATACCGGATCCGTCGGTCCAGGTCACCGGACCCGTCGTCCGGGACTCCCGTGAGGTGGAGCACGGCAGCCTCTTCGTCGCCTTCGTGGGCGAGCGCGTGGACGGACACGACTACGCGGCCACGGTCGTCGAGGCGGGCGCGGCAGCGGTGCTGGCGTCCCGTCCCGTCGGTGTGCCCGCGATCGTCGTGGCGGACGTCCAGAGCGCTCTCGGCGCCCTCGCCCGGCATGTGGTCCTCAAGCTCGGCGCGACCCTCGTGGCCCTCACCGGCTCCGCGGGCAAGACCAGTACCAAGGATCTCGTCGCCCAGGTGCTCCGGCGCAAGGCGCCGACCGTGTTCACGCCCGGCTCCCTCAACAACGAGATCGGGCTGCCCCTCACCGCGCTCAGCGCCACCGAGGAGACCCGTTTCCTCGTCCTGGAGATGGGCGCCCGCGGCATCGGCCACATCCGGTACCTCACCGAGCTGACGCCGCCGAAGATCGGCCTCGTCCTCAACGTCGGCACCGCCCACATCGGCGAGTTCGGCGGCCGGGAGCAGATCGCCCAGGCCAAGGGCGAGTTGGTCGAGGCCCTGCCCCCGGCGAGCGACGGCGGCGTCGCGGTCCTGAACGCCGACGACCCCCTCGTACGGGCCATGGCGTCCCGTACGAAGGCCAGGGTGATCCTCTTCGGCGAGTCCGGCGAAGCGGACGTACGCGCCGAGAACGTGACGCTGACGGACGCCGGACAGCCCGCCTTCAGGCTTCACACACCCTCCGGTGCAAGCGATGTGACCATGCGCCTGTACGGTGAGCACCACGTGTCGAACGCGCTCGCCGCGGCCGCCGTCGCCCATGAGCTGGGCATGTCCGTGGACGAGATCGCCACCGCGCTCTCCGAGGCGGGCTCCCTCTCCCGCTGGCGCATGGAGGTCACCGAGCGCCCGGACGGCGTGACGGTCGTCAACGACGCCTACAACGCGAACCCCGAGTCCATGCGAGCGGCTTTGCGCGCGCTCGCGGCCATGGGCAAGGGGCGGCGTACTTGGGCGGTGCTCGGCAGGATGGCCGAGCTCGGGGACGAATCGCTCGCCGAGCACGACGCGGTCGGACGGCTCGCCGTCCGGCTCAATGTCGGCAAGCTCGTCGCGGTCGGGGGCAGGGAAGCGTCCTGGCTGCAACTGGGCGCATATAACGAGGGTTCGTGGGGTGAGGAGTCGGTGCACGTGTCCGACGCACAGGCGGCGGTCGACCTGTTGCGCAGTCAGTTGCGCCCGGGAGACGTCGTACTCGTGAAGGCGTCCCGGTCGGTGGGGCTCGAGAGCGTGGCCCAGGCGCTGCTCGACAGCGGCATCGAGGGTGAGGTTGCCGCCCGATGATGAAGCAGATCCTGTTCGCGGGAGTCATTGGCCTCTTCCTGACCATGGTCGGCACTCCGCTGCTGATCAAGCTGCTCGCCCGCAAGGGCTACGGCCAGTACATCCGGGACGACGGCCCGCGCACGCACGGCAGCAAGCGCGGTACGCCGACCATGGGCGGCATCGCCTTCATCATGGCGACGATCGCCGCGTACTTCCTGTCCAAGCTGATCACGGGCTACACGCCGACCTTCTCCGGTCTGCTGGTGCTCGGCCTGATGGGCGGCATGGGCCTCGTCGGCTTCCTCGACGACTACATCAAGATCGTCAAGCGCCGCTCGCTGGGCCTGCGGGCCAAGGCGAAGATGGCCGGCCAGCTGATCGTCGGTATCGGCTTCGCGGTGCTCGCGCTGCAGTTCCCGGACGCCCGCGACCAGACGCCGGCCTCCACCAAGATCTCCTTCGTCCAGGACTTCGGCTGGACGATCGGCCCGGTGCTCTTCGTGATCTGGGCGCTGTTCATGATCCTCGCCATGTCGAACGGCGTGAACCTGACCGACGGTCTGGACGGTCTCGCCACCGGCGCCTCCGTGCTCGTCTTCGCCGCGTACACGTTCATCGGCGTCTGGCAGTTCCAGGAGTCCTGCGCCAACACGCTGACGCTGACCAACCCGGCCGCCTGTTACGAGGTACGAGATCCACTCGACCTGGCGATCGTGGCCTCCGCGCTGATGGGCGCCTGCCTCGGCTTCCTGTGGTGGAACACCTCGCCGGCCAAGATCTTCATGGGTGACACCGGTTCGCTGGCCCTCGGCGGCGCGCTCGCCGGTCTCGCGATCTGCTCCCGCACCGAGCTGCTCCTCGCGCTCCTCGGCGGTCTGTTCGTCCTCATCACCATGTCGGTCGTCATCCAGGTCGGCTCGTTCAAGCTGACCGGCAAGCGGGTCTTCCGCATGGCCCCGCTCCAGCACCACTTCGAGCTCAAGGGGTGGTCCGAGGTCCTTGTCGTGGTCCGCTTCTGGATCATCCAGGGCATCTGCGTGATCGTCGGACTGGGCCTCTTCTACGCGGGATGGGCGGCCGAGAAGTGACCGACTGGCAGGGCAGGCGCGTCACCGTCGCCGGGCTGGGCGTATCCGGCATCCCGGCGGCCAAGGTCCTGCACGGCCTCGGCGCGGCCGTCACGGTCGTCAACGACGGCGACGACGAGCGCGCCCGGGCGCAGGCCGCCGAGCTGGAGGCGCTCGGCATCACCGTGCGCCTCGGCGACGGCGCCACCCTGCCCGAGGGCACCGAACTGATCGTCACCACCCCCGGCTGGAAGCCCGACAAGCCCCTGTTCGCCGCCGCCCGTGAGGCCGGTCTGGAGATCTGGGGGGACGTCGAACTGGCCTGGCGGCTGCGCGGGCCCGACGCGGCCCCCTGGCTGGCCGTCACGGGCACCAACGGCAAGACCACGACCGTCCAGATGCTCGCCTCGATCCTGAGGGCGGCGGGCCTGCGCACGGCCGCCGTCGGCAACATCGGCGTCTCCCTGCTGGACGTCG
Organism: Streptomyces adelaidensis; assembly: GCF_016598475.1. Taxonomy (GTDB): domain Bacteria; phylum Actinomycetota; class Actinomycetes; order Streptomycetales; family Streptomycetaceae; genus Streptomyces; species Streptomyces adelaidensis. The sequence goes on along the minus strand of NZ_JAEMUX010000096.1, from coordinate 8,771 downwards.
TCCTGGGCGACGAGCAGTACGACGTGCTGGCCGTGGAGTTGTCGAGCTACCAGCTCCACTGGGCGCCCTCCCTGCGCGCCCACTCCGCCGCCGTCCTCAACCTCGCCCCCGACCACCTCGACTGGCACGGCTCCATGGAGGCGTACGCCGCCGACAAGGGCCGTATCTACGAGGGCAATCGCATCGCCTGCGTCTACAACGTGGCCGACAAGGCCACCGAGGACCTGGTGCGCGCGGCGGACGTCGAAGAGGGCTGCCGGGCGGTCGGGTTCACGCTCGCCGCGCCGGGGCCGTCCCAACTCGGCGTCGTGGAGGGCATTCTGGTCGACCGCGCCTTTGTCGAGGACCGGCAGAAGAACGCCCAGGAACTCGCCGAGGTCGCGGACGTCCGCCCGCCGGCCCCGCACAACATCGCCAACGCCCTCGCGGCAGCCGCCCTCGCCCGGGCCTTCGGGGTGCCCCCCAAGGCCGTACGGGACGGGCTGCGGGCCTTCACGCCGGACGCGCACCGCATCGCGCACGTGGCCGACGTGGACGGCGTCGCGTACATCGACGACTCCAAGGCCACCAACACCCATGCCGCGCAGGCCTCGTTGGCGGCGTACGAGTCGATCGTGTGGATCGCGGGCGGCCTCGCCAAGGGCGCGACCTTCGACGAACTGGTCGCCGGTTCGGCGAAGCGGCTCCGGGGTGCCGTGCTGATCGGCGCGGATCGCGCCCTGATCCGCGAAGCGCTCGCGCGACACGCGCCCGAAGTGCCGGTCGTCGACCTCGACCGGACCGACACTGGGGCGATGCTCGCGGCTGTCCGCGAAGCGCGAGCGCTGGCGCGAGCGGGCGACACAGTGCTGCTGGCGCCGGCCTGCGCTTCCATGGACATGTTCGTCAACTACAACAAGCGCGGGGACGCGTTCGCGGAGGCCGTGCGCGAACTCTCCTCCGCGGACGGCTGACCCGGCCCGGCTTCGCCTGGCGGCGCCGGGTGAACTGGGAGGGACACGTGACACGGATGTGGTGGGTGCGGACGCCCTCCCCCAGCGGGGAAGGCACCGCCGATGCCCAGTAGCCGGACCAGCCGTGCACCCCTGCAACGCGTCACCCGGCGGCCCCCCGTCTCCCGTCCGCCGCGCGAGAACCCGGTGCGGCGGCTTCGCGCCCGGGCGCGCAAGGCCTGGGACCGGCCGCTGACCGCGTACTACCTGATCCTCGGCGGCAGTCTGCTGATCACCGTGCTGGGGCTGGTGATGGTCTACTCGGCCTCGCAGATCACGGCCCTGCAGAAGTCGCTGCCGGGGACGTTCTTCTTCCGCAAACAGTTCCTCGCGGCCGCGATCGGCACCGTGCTGCTGTTCCTGGCCTCGCGGATGCCGGTGAAGCTGCACCGGGCGCTGGCCTATCCGATCCTGGCCGGCTGTGTCTTCCTGATGGCCCTCGTGCAGGTGCCGGGGATAGGGCAGTCGATCAACGGCAACCAGAACTGGATCGCCATCGGCGGCTCCTTCCAGATCCAGCCCAGCGAGTTCGGCAAGCTGGCGCTCGTGCTGTGGGGCGCCGACCTGCTGGCCCGCAAGGAGGACAAGCGGCTGCTGGCGCAGTGGAAGCACATGCTGGTGCCGCTCGTCCCGGTGGCGTTCATGCTGCTCGGGCTGATCATGCTCGGCGGCGACATGGGCACCGCGATCATTCTCACAGCCATCCTCTTCGGCCTGCTGTGGCTGGCCGGGGCGCCGACGCGGCTGTTCGTGGGCGTGCTGTCCATCGCCGGCTTCATCGGCTTCGTCCTCATCCGCACCAGCGCGAACCGGATGGCCCGCCTGGCCTGCCTCGGAGCCACCGAACCCCGCACGGACGGCGCCGACTGCTGGCAGGCCGTACACGGCATCTACGCCCTCGCCTCGGGCGGAATCTTCGGTTCCGGCCTCGGCGCCAGTGTGGAAAAATGGGGCCAACTCCCGGAAGCACACACCGACTTCATCTTCGCCGTCACCGGTGAGGAACTGGGTCTCGCGGGGACGCTGTCGGTGCTCGCCCTCTTCGCGGCCCTAGGCTATGCGGGTATCCGCGTGGCCGGACGCACGGAGGACCCCTTCGTCAGGTATGCCGCGGGAGGCGTGACCACCTGGATCACCGCTCAGGCAGTGATCAACATCGGTGCGGTGCTCGGTCTGCTGCCGATCGCCGGAGTCCCCCTCCCGCTGTTCTCCTACGGAGGTTCCGCCCTGCTGCCGACCATGTTCGCCATCGGGTTGCTGATCGCCTTCGCACGCGACGAGCCCGCTGCGCGGGCGGCGCTCGCCATGCGGCAACCCCGCTTTGGTAGAAAGCGTGGCGGCGGCCCTTCGGGGCCCGGGAGATGGAACACGATGCGACGGCGTGCCTCGGCACGTTCGTCCGGAGAGCGGTGAATTTCGGTGCATGTCGTACTCGCCGGTGGCGGAACCGCCGGTCACATCGAGCCCGCGCTCGCGCTCGCGGACGCCCTGCGCAGGCAGGACCCGACCGTGGGCATCACGGCCCTGGGTACGGAGCGCGGCCTTGAGACACGCCTCGTCCCCGAGCGCGGCTACGAACTCGCGCTGATCCCCGCCGTACCCCTGCCGCGCAAGCCCACCCCCGAGCTGATCACCGTGCCCGGCCGGCTGCGCGGCACGATCAAGGCGACCGAGCAGATCCTGGAGCGCACCAAGGCGGACGCGGTCGTCGGCTTCGGCGGCTACGTAGCCCTGCCCGGCTACCTCGCCGCCAAGCGCCTCGGCGTCCCGATCATCGTCCACGAGGCCAACGCCCGTCCCGGCCTCGCCAACAAGATCGGCTCCCGGTACGCCGCCAAGGTCGCCGTCTCGACCCCGGACAGCAAGCTGCGCGACGCCCGCTACATCGGCATCCCGCTGCGCCGCGCCATCGCCACCCTCGACCGGGCCGCCGCGCGCCCCGAGGCCCGCGCGCTGTTCGGCCTCGACCCCAACCTGCCGACGCTGCTGGTCTCCGGCGGCTCCCAGGGCGCCCGCCGCCTCAACGAGGTCGTCCAGCAGGTCGCCCCCTACCTCCAGCAGGCCGGGATCCAGATCCTGCACGCCGTCGGCCCGAAGAACGAACTGCCGCAGGTGCACCAGATGCCGGGAATGCCCCCATACATCCCGGTACCGTACGTGGACCGGATGGACCTCGCGTACGCCGCGGCCGACATGATGCTCTGCCGCGCGGGCGCGATGACCGTCGCCGAACTCTCCGCCGTCGGGCTCCCCGCCGCCTACGTCCCGCTGCCCATCGGCAACGGCGAACAGCGGCTGAACGCCCAGCCGGTGGTCAAGGCCGGCGGCGGACTGCTGGTCGACGACGCGGAACTGACCCCCCAGTGGGTCCAGCAGACCGTCCTGCCCGTCCTCGCCGACCCGCACCGGCTGTACGAGATGTCCCGCGCCGCCAGCGAGTTCGGCCGCCGGGACGCCGACGACCTGCTCGTCGGGATGGTGTACGAGGCGATCGCGTCGCGCCGTGGACACCATTAGGGAACGGATCGGCGAGTGAGCCGAAGGGGCGCGTCGGTGTCGAGAGGCCGAGCACGGTCGGGCGCTCGACACCGGCTGAGGCGCCCCGGAGGTGAACCGAGCCAGGAGAGGGAGTGCGCGTGGCCGGACCGACCACCGCCGAACGCGGCGCAGACGAGGATCTGGACCACGGCCCGCCGCCGCGGCGGCGGCTCCCCGGCCCCCGGGCGCTGATCGCCGCCGCGATCGCCCTGGTGCTGCTCTCCGGCGCCTCGCTCTGGATCCTGTACGGCTCCTCGTGGCTGCGGGCCGAGCGGGTGTCCGTGTCGGGCACCCGGGTGCTGACCGGCGCCCAGGTGCGCGCGGCGGCCGAGGTGCCCCTCGGCGAGCCGCTCGTTTCCGTCGACACCGAGGCGATCGAGTCGCGATTGCTCCGGAAACTGCCCCGAATCGACTCGGTTGAGGTCATCCGTTCCTGGCCTCATGGAATCGGGCTGAAAGTGAGCGAACGCACCGCGGTGCTGATTGTCGAAGACACTGAAAATTCGGGCAAGTACGTCGAAGTGGACGCGAAAGGTGTTCGTTTTGCCACGGTTTCGCGCCCCCCGAAGGGTGTTCCCGTACTGGAATTGACGGTGGCCCGGTCGGGTTCGTCCGCCGCCAGTCTGCGGCGATTCGGTGAGGACCGGCTCGTCCGGGAGGCCGTGCGGGTCGCCGATGCCATTCCGGCCGCGGTCGCGCGCGAGACTCTTGCCGTCAGAGTCCGTTCCTACGACTCCGTCTCGCTGGAGCTGAGCGAGGAACGTACGGTCGCGTGGGGGAGTGCGGAGAAGGGGCGCGCGAAGGCCCGTGCGCTCACCGCCCTGATGAAAGCCGCCCCGGACGCCGGGCACTTCGACGTGAGCGTTCCCACCGCGCCCGCGTCATCAGGGAGTTGACGCGCATCCGCGCAGGCCAGCACCCTGGTTGGGCACCGCTATGGCTGATCACATAGGGTGAAAAGAAAAACGGGAGGTTCGGCGTGTTCGTTGAACGTGCGCCACTTGTCGACTTAGTGTCCTGTTCGGAAGAGTCCAAGGAACAGACACACTGGTAACCCTAAACTTCAGCGTTAGGGTTCGGGTCGGCGTTCGGACCGTCCCACTTCGGCATCAGTCGTCGGATCGCGGGTCCCTCGCGAGGCGTCGACACGTAACTCGAGGCGAGAGGCCTTCGACGTGGCAGCACCGCAGAACTACCTCGCAGTCATCAAAGTCATCGGTGTCGGCGGCGGTGGTGTCAATGCCATCAACCGGATGATCGAGGTCGGTCTCAAGGGCGTCGAGTTCATCGCCATCAACACCGACGCGCAAGCTCTGTTGATGAGCGACGCCGACGTCAAGCTCGACGTCGGCCGTGAACTCACCCGCGGACTCGGCGCCGGCGCCAACCCCGCGGTCGGCCGCAAGGCCGCCGAGGACCACCGCGAGGAGATCGAGGAGGTCCTCAAGGGGGCCGACATGGTCTTCGTGACGGCCGGCGAGGGCGGCGGCACCGGCACCGGCGGCGCGCCCGTCGTGGCCAACATCGCACGCAACCTCGGCGCCCTCACCATCGGCGTGGTCACCCGCCCGTTCACCTTCGAGGGCCGGCGCCGCGCCAACCAGGCGGAGGACGGCATCGCCGAGCTCCGTGAAGAGGTCGACACCCTCATCGTCATCCCCAACGACCGGCTGCTGTCCATCTCGGACCGCCAGGTCTCGGTCCTGGACGCCTTCAAGTCCGCCGACCAGGTCCTGCTCTCCGGTGTGCAGGGCATCACCGACCTCATCACCACGCCCGGTCTGATCAACCTCGACTTCGCCGACGTCAAGTCCGTGATGTCCGAGGCCGGTTCGGCGCTCATGGGCATCGGCTCGGCCCGCGGCGACGACCGCGCGGTGGCCGCCGCCGAGATGGCGATCTCCTCGCCGCTCCTGGAGGCCTCCATCGACGGCGCCCGGGGGGTGCTGCTCTCCATCTCCGGCGGCTCCGACCTCGGCCTGTTCGAGATCAACGAGGCCGCTCAGCTGGTCAGCGAGGCCGCCCACCCCGAGGCCAACATCATCTTCGGCGCGGTCATCGACGACGCGCTCGGCGACGAGGTCCGGGTCACCGTGATCGCGGCCGGGTTCGACGGCGGACAGCCCCCGGCCAAGCGGGACAACATCCTCGGTTCGGCCACCGCCAAGCGCGAGGAGCCCACGCCGGTACGGTCCACCGAGACCCGCCCGTCCTTCGGCTCGCTCGGCAGCGTCAAGCCGAAGGAGGAGCCGGCGCCCGCCCCGGAGCCGGTGAACGACCTTCCGGTCTCCCCGCCCGTCCCGCCGTCCCGGTCCTACTCGGACAGCGCGGCGGAGGAACTGGACGTGCCGGACTTCCTCAAGTGATAGGACAGCGCGAGAACGCGAGCGGCGCGCACTTCGCCTTCACCGACCGGTGGGGCGGGGTGAGCGCCGCTCCGTATGAGGAGCTCAATCTCGGCGGGGCGGTCGGGGACGACGCCGCCGCCGTGACGACGAACCGGGAGCTGTCCGCCAAGTCGCTGGGCCTGGAGGCGGACCGGGTCGTCTGGATGAACCAGGTGCACGGCGCGGACGTGGCGGTGGTCGACGGACCGTGGGGTTCGGACGACATCCCGTCCCTCGACGCGATCGTCACCACCCGGCCGGGTCTCGCGCTGGCCGTGCTCACCGCCGACTGTGTGCCCGTCCTGCTGGCCGACCCCGTCGCCGGGGTCGCGGCCGCCGCCCACGCGGGCCGGCCCGGCATGGTCGCCGGGATCGTCCCCGCCGCTGTACGGGCCATGATCGAACACGGTGCCGACCCCGCCCGGATCGCGGCGCGCACGGGACCCACCGTCTGCGGCCGGTGCTATGAGGTGCCCGACACGATGCGCGCCGAAGTGGCCGCCGTCGAGCCGGCGGCGTACGCCGAAACCAGTTGGGGTACGCCCTCGGTCGATGTGAGCGCCGGAGTCCACGCCCAGCTGGAGCGACTCGGGGTGCGCGACCGGGAGCAGTCGCCGGTCTGCACGCGGGAGTCGCCCGACCACTTCTCGTACCGCCGCGACCGCGCCACAGGGCGACTCGCGGGATATGTCTGGCTGGACTGATGGGCATGACGGACCGAACGGCACAACTCGCCGAGAACCTGGCGAAGGTGGAGGACCGCATCGCGGCGGCGTGTGCGGCCGCGGGGCGCAAGCGTGACGAGGTGACCCTGATCGTGGTCACCAAGACCTACCCCGCGAGCGATGTGCGGATCCTGTCGGAACTCGGTGTGCGTCATGTCGCCGAGAACAAGGACCAGGACGCGGCGCCGAAGGCGGCTGAATGCTCGGATCTGCCCCTTGTGTGGCATTTCGTAGGGCAATTGCAGACCAACAAGGTCCGTTCAGTGGTGAGTTATGCGGATCTCGTGCAGTCAGTCGATCGTTCCAGGCTTGTCACGGTTCTGTCGAAAGAGGCCGTTCGGGTCGGACGTGAGGTGGGATGTCTCATCCAGGTCGCGCTCGATGCCGATGAGAACGGTCGGGGCGAGCGAGGTGGCGTCGGCCCGGGCGGAATCGAGGAGTTGGCCGACCTCCTCGCGGAGTCTCCGGGGTTGCGGGTCGATGGTCTGATGACCGTCGCGCCACTCACCGGGGAGTACGCGGGACGGCAACGGGCCGCGTTCGAGCGGTTGATGGATTTGTCGACCCACCTGCGCCGAGCCCATCCGGCTGCGAACATGGTCTCGGCAGGGATGAGTGCGGATCTTGAGGAGGCCGTGGCCGCCGGGGCGACACTTGTACGCGTCGGCACTGCGGTACTCGGAGTCCGTCCCAGGCTCGGGTAACGTCGCCAAGAAGTCGGACCACAGCAGAAAATATGGTCATTCCGCCGAAAGGCGGGCGCAACGACCTCGTGGATCGCGGGCACTTGGGAACTCGTCGGTCGATCCACCACAGAGCGGAGGACTCAGAGCATGGCCGGCGCGATGCGCAAGATGGCGGTCTACCTCGGCCTCGTGGAGGACGATGGGTACGACGGCAGGGGATTCGACCCCGATGACGACTTCGAGCCCGAGCTCGACCCGGAGCCCGAGCGGGATCACCGCCGGCACGAGCCGGTGCATCAGGCGCACCAGTCACACCAGTCCCAAAGGGACGAATCGGTACGAGTGGTGCAGCCCCCGGTGCAGCGCGAACCGGTGTCGCACGCCACTTCGCTTCCCGTGGAAGCGATGCGACCCGCCCGGATCGCGCCCGTGGCATCCATCACACAAGACCGTTCCAGCCTGGAGAAGAACGCACCGGTGATCATGCCCAAGGTCGTGTCCGAACGAGAGCCTTACCGGATCACCACGTTGCACCCCCGGACCTACAACGAGGCCCGTACCATCGGGGAACACTTCCGTGAGGGCACCCCGGTGATCATGAATCTGACTGAGATGGACGACACAGATGCGAAGCGACTTGTCGACTTTGCGGCCGGTTTGGTGTTTGGTCTTCACGGCAGCATCGAGCGGGTGACGCAGAAGGTGTTTCTGTTGTCGCCTGCTAACGTCGATGTCACGGCGGAGGACAAGGCCCGTATCGCAGAGGGCGGGTTCTTCAACCAGAGCTGAGACGCACGACCGGAACAAGACATGGAACAGGGGAGAGGGAAGCACGGATCATGAGCGTGGTTTGGCAAGTGCTCTGGGTCGCTCTGATGTGTTTCCTCATCGTGCTGATCTTCCGGTTGGTCATGGACTACGTGTTCCAGTTCGCCCGCTCGTGGCAACCCGGCAAGGCGATGGTGGTCGTTCTGGAGGCCACCTACACTGTCACTGATCCACCGCTCAAGCTTCTGCGGCGGTTCATTCCGCCGCTGCGTCTCGGGGGCGTGGCGCTCGACCTGTCCTTCTTCGTACTGATGATCATCGTCTACATCCTGATCTCCGTCGTGGGCGGACTCGCGACGTGATGGTGGACGATCCGGTCTTGCCGACTGCCGATGACTACGTTGAGGTGAAGAGATGCCGTTGACCCCCGAGGACGTGCGGAACAAGCAGTTCACGACCGTCCGCCTCCGAGAAGGCTATGACGAGGACGAGGTCGATGCCTTCCTCGATGAGGTCGAAGCCGAACTGACGCGCCTGCTCCGCGAGAACGAGGACCTGCGCGCCAAGCTGGCCGCAGCCACGCGCGCTGCCGCCCAGAATCAGCAGAACATGCGCAAGCCCCCCGAGCCGCAGGACCAGCAGGGCGGTATGCAGCAGCCCGGTGGGATGCAGCAG
>NZ_JAEMUX010000095.1 GCF_016598475.1 Streptomyces adelaidensis | reverse complement strand
TTAGGGGACCGATTTGATACATCCAGGCAGTGGCTGACGGCCAGGGCGGACCTGAACAGTGATCGAGAGCGCCGCGAACCCCCGGGCCAGACGCTCATCCCGCGGGACTTCCCGCGGGACTTCCCGGGGACTTTTCGGGGACTTCCACGTCTGTCCCAGGGACATTCCGGGGACTTTCCGCCGCGTGAGCAGGGAAGGCCCTGACAGCACTGAAAGACACGACCACGCTGGTCAGAGCCCTCCCCTCAGCACTCGATGATGTTCACCGCCAGCCCACCCCGAGCCGTCTCCTTGTACTTGACGCTCATGTCCGCCCCCGTCTCCTTCATCGTCTTGATGACCTTGTCGAGGGACACCTTGTGGGAGCCGTCGCCGCGCATGGCCATGCGGGCCGCTGTGACGGCCTTGACCGCGGCCATGCCGTTGCGTTCGATGCAGGGGATCTGGACGAGGCCGCCGACGGGGTCGCAGGTGAGGCCGAGGTTGTGTTCCATGCCGATCTCGGCGGCGTTCTCGACCTGTTCGGGGCTGCCGCCGAGGACTTCGGCGAGGGCGCCGGCCGCCATGGAGCAGGCGGAGCCGACCTCGCCCTGGCAGCCGACCTCGGCGCCGGAGATGGAGGCGTTCTCCTTGAAGAGCATGCCGATGGCGCCGGCGGCGAGGAGGAAGCGGACGACGCCGTCCTCGTCGGCGCCGGGGACGAAGTTGATGTAGTAGTGGAGGACGGCCGGGATGATGCCTGCCGCGCCGTTCGTGGGGGCCGTCACGACTCGGCCACCGGCCGCGTTCTCCTCGTTCACCGCCATCGCGTAGAGCGTGATCCACTCCATGGAGCGGGCCAGCGGGTCGCCCTCCGCGCGGAGTTGACGGGCGGACATGGCGGCGCGGCGACGTACGCGCAGGCCGCCGGGGAGGATGCCTTCGCGGGACATGCCGCGGGAGACGCAGGCCTGCATCACCTGCCAGATGTCGAGGAGTCCGGAGCGGATCTCGTCCTCGGTGCGCCAGGCGTGTTCGTTCTCCAGCATCAGCGCGGAGATCGACAGGCCGGTCTCCTTCGTCAGGCGCAGTAGCTCGTCGCCCGTGCGGAAGGGGTATTTGAGGGTCGTGTCGTCGAGTTTGATGCGGTCCGCGCCGACCGCCTCCTCGTCGACGACGAAGCCGCCGCCGACCGAGTAGTACGTCTTCGACAGCAGTTCGGCGCCCGAGGAGTCGTACGCCCAGAGCGTCATGCCGTTCGCGTGGTACGGCAGCGTCTTGAGGCGGTGCAGGATCAGGTCGTCGTCGAAGGAGAAGCCGACCTCGTGCTCGCCGAGCAGGTTGATGCGGCCGGAGGACTTGATCTGCTCGACCCGGTTGTCGGCTCCCTCCACGTCCACCGTCCGGGGTGAGGCGCCCTCCAGGCCCAACAGCACCGCCTTGGGCGTCCCGTGGCCGTGGCCGGTCGCGCCCAGGGAGCCGTACAGCTCCACGCGGGTCGAGGCGACGTCCGTGAGGAGGTCCTCGTTCCGCAGCCGGCGGGCGAACATACGGGCCGCGCGCATCGGGCCGACGGTGTGGGAGCTGGACGGGCCGATGCCGATCGAGAACAGGTCGAAGACCGAAATGGCCACGGTGACTCCTCAGAACGGGGGAGGGTTGTGCGGGGGGGTGGGCACCGCGCTCACTGCCCAGTGTGCGCGGTGCCCCGAAAAAGCGGGACTACGTACCGGTGACGTCCGGGTTACTTCCCGAGCCCGAGCCCGAGCCGGGTTACTTCCCGAGTCCGACCCCGAGCCCGGGGTACAGCGGGTGCTTGTCGGCCAGCGCCTTGACCCGGGTCTTCAGGGACTCGGCGTCGTACGAGGGCTTGAGCGCCTCGGCGATGACGTCCGCGACCTCGGTGAAGTCCTCGGCGGTGAAACCGCGGGTGGCGAGGGCGGGGGTGCCGATGCGCAGACCCGACGTCACCATCGGCGGACGGGGGTCGTTGGGGACCGCGTTGCGGTTGACCGTGATGCCGACCTCGTGGAGGCGGTCCTCGGCCTGCTGCCCGTCCAGGTCGGACTCGCGCAGGTCGACGAGGAGCAGGTGCACGTCCGTACCGCCGGACAGCACGTTCACGCCGGCCTCGCGGGCGTCGGGGGCCGTCAGCCGCTCGGCGAGGATCCGCGCGCCCTCGACCGTACGGTGCTGGCGCTCCTTGAACTCCTCCGAGGCCGCCACCTTGAACGAGACGGCCTTCGCCGCGATCACGTGCTCCAGCGGGCCGCCCTGGAAGCCGGGGAAGACGGACGAGTTCAGCTTCTTCGCGAAGCTCTGCCTGGCGAGGATGATGCCGCCGCGGGGGCCGCCCAGCGTCTTGTGGGTCGTGGAGGTGACCACGTCCGCGTACTCGACGGGGTTGGGGTGCAGGCCCGCCGCGACGAGGCCCGCGAAGTGGGCCATGTCCACCCAGAGGTACGCCTCGACGGCGTCCGCGATGCGGCGGAACTCCGCGAAGTCCAGCTGGCGCGGGTACGCCGACCAGCCCGCGATGATCACCTTCGGGCGGTGCTCCTTGGCGAGGCGCTCGACCTCGGCCATGTCCACGAGACCGGCGTCGTCGACGTGGTAGGCGACGACGTTGAACTGCTTGCCGGAGAAGTTCAGGCGCATGCCGTGGGTGAGGTGCCCGCCGTGCGCGAGGTCCAGGCCGAGGATCGTGTCGCCGGGCTGGGCCAGCGCGAACAGGGCGGCCTGGTTGGCGGAGGCGCCCGAGTGGGGCTGGACGTTGGCGTATTCGGCGCCGAACAGCTCCTTCACCCGGTCGATGGCGATCTGTTCGGTGACGTCGACGTGCTCGCAGCCGCCGTAGTAGCGGCGGCCGGGGTAGCCCTCGGCGTATTTGTTGGTGAGGACGGAGCCCTGGGCCTCCATGACGGCGACGGGGGCGAAGTTCTCCGAGGCGATCATTTCCAGGGTGGACTGCTGGCGGTTCAGCTCGGCGTCGACGGCGGCGGCGACATCCGGGTCCAGCTCGTGCAGGGGCGTGTTCAGGAGCGACATTCGTACGACCTCGTCTTCGTCTTCTCAGCCGGCGGTGTGGGCGGAGTACTCGTCGGCGGAGAGCAGATCGTCCGGCTCGTCCGCGACGCGTACCTTGAACAGCCAGCCGCCCTCGAACGGCGCGGTGTTCACCAGCGACGGGTCGTTGACCACGTCCTCGTTGATCTCGGTGATCTCACCGCCGACCGGCGAGTACAGGTCGCTGACGGACTTCGTGGACTCCAGTTCGCCACAGGTCTCGCCCGCGGTCACCGTGGAGCCCACCTCGGGGAGCTGGGCGTAGACGACATCGCCGAGCGCGTTCGCCGCGAACTCCGTGATGCCGACCGTCGAGACGCCGTCCTCGGCGCCCGACAGCCACTCGTGCTCCTTGCTGTAACGCAGCTGCTGGGGGTTGCTCATGACCTGAATTCTCCTGTACGCGGGGGAGCGATGATGAATGGGGGACTACGGAAACCAGATGTGACCAGCGGGAATGTGCCCGGTGTCACAGCGGGCCGGACCACTCGGCCCGGACCACTCGGCCCGGACCACGACGCCGACGGGCGCACCGGTCCGGGTGGCTCAGTCTCGCCGCTTCCGGCTACTTCTCGCGCCTGTAGAACGGCAGCGCCACGACCTCGTACGGCTCGTGGCTCCCCCGGATGTCCACGCCGACCCCGGCCGTGCCCGGCGCCGAGTGCGCGGCGTCGACGTACGCCATGGCGATCGGCTTGCCGAGGGTGGGGGAGGGGGCGCCGGAGGTGACCTCGCCGATCACCTCGCCGTCGGCGACGACCCGGTATCCGGCGCGCGGCACCCGGCGGCCCTCGGCGACCAGTCCGACGAGGACGCGCGGCGGGGCCGAGGCGGCGCGCTCGGCGGCGGCCTCGAGAGCCGTACGGCCGACGAAGTCGCCCTCCTTCTCGAACTTCACGACCCGCCCGAGCCCGGCGTCGAAGGGCGTCAGCGCGGTGGACAGCTCGTGCCCGTACAGCGGCATGCCCGCCTCCAGGCGCAGCGTGTCCCGGCAGGACAGACCGCAGGGCGTCAGGCCGACGCCCTCGCCCGCCTTGGTCAGCGCCTGCCACAGTTCGACGGCGTGCTCCGGCTTCACGAACAGCTCGAAGCCGTCCTCGCCGGTGTAGCCGGTGCGGGCGATCAGCGCGGGGACACCGGCGACCGTGCCGGGCAGGCCCGCGTAGTACTTCAGGCCGTCGAGGTCGGCGTCCGTGAGCGCCTTGACGATCCCGGGCGACTCGGGCCCCTGGACGGCGAGCAGCGCGTACGCGTCCCGGTCGTCCCGCACCTCGGCGTCGAACCCGGCTCCACGCTCGACGAGCGCGTCCAGCACCACCTGGGCGTTGGAGGCGTTGGCGACGACCATGTACTCGGACTCGGCGAGCCGGTAGACGATCAGGTCGTCGAGGATTCCGCCGTCCTCGCTGCAGATCATGGTGTAGCGGGCGCGGCCGGTCCGCACGCCGCCGATGTTGCCGACGAGCGCGTGGTCGAGGAGGGCCGCGGCCTGCGGGCCGGTGACGGTGATCTCGCCCATGTGGGAGAGGTCGAACAGGCCGGCCGCGGTGCGTACGGCGTGGTGCTCGTCGCGTTCGGAGCCGTAGCGCAGGGGCATGTCCCAGCCTGCGAAGTCGGTCATCGTCGCGCCGAGCGAGCGATGCACGGCATCGAGCGCGGTGAGGCGAAGGGGGCTACTGCTCATCGGTTCTGCTCCCAGGGCATGACAGGTCGGGTCGTTCCTCCCCTTCTGTCATCGGAACCTGAGAGGTTCACCACGACCGTACGTACTGGTGGTCGTGACTTGCACCTTGGGTGGGACCGTCACCTCTTCGGGAGATCGGAAGATCGGAAGAGAGGTGCGGCCCGCTTTTCAGATGTGCCTCGCCCGCGCGGTATCTGGGCCTGAGAGATTCAAGGGAGGGAATTGCTCCTTCGGCGCCCCGGTGAGCGCTTCGTCGAAGCACTGCTGGGAGCTCTCCCGCGCGGATTCAAGCGGCCTGTATGCAGTTGGCGCGCACATCATCGCACGCATCGGCGCGCCACGGCAGGGGGACCTTTCACACGTGGGGACAGACACTTCGGTGAGGTACGACGACACAGAGACGAGACACAGGGGCGCCACACAGAGACGAGACACAGCGGTCCGTAGCACTCTTGTGGCAATACGAGGACTGAACCAGGAGAGATCGGGCATTACCTTCTCTTTACAGTCTGTGGGGATGGGACCTCTCATACCCCTGGGGAGGACGACACGGTGAACAGGACCACGGCGTACGCGACGACCTCGGGCATCGCGCTGCCCAAGCAGCCCGCGGCCCCGGCCGGTGATGCGTGCGGCCCGTTCCCGAGGGCGGTCGTCCGCGACCTCAGGGAGCGCGCCGGACGGAGCCCGCACGGACTGTCCTTCGGACCGGACGACATCGTCGTGGTCACGGGGCTCCCCGGCAGCGGCAAGTCGACCCTGATGCGGCGCACGGTGCCCGGCATCCGGATCGACTCCCAGGACACCCGGGACCGCTTCGACGCCCGCCTCGCCCGCTTCCTGCCGTACGGGCTCTACCGGCCCCTCGTGCGCCTCGCCCACTACGCGGGGCTGCGGCGGGCGCTGCGCTCCGGGGAGGGCGTCGTCGTGCACGACTGCGGGACGCAGGCGTGGGTGCGGGGCTGGCTGGCGCGGGAGGCGCGGCGCCGCGGGGGCACACTGCACCTGCTGCTGCTCGACGTCACCGCCGACGAGGCCCGTGACGGCCAGCGGGAGCGGGGGCGCGGGGTGTCCCGGTACGCCTTCGCCCGGCACCGGGGCGCGATGAACCGGCTGCTGCGGGCGGTGGAGAAGGGGACGCTGCCGCAGGGGTGCGGGGCCGCCGTGCTGGTGGACCGGGCCGCGGCGGACGTCCTGAAGCGGATCGACTTCGTGGGCTGAAACGGAGCGAGCCAGGGTGCCTCCCTTTGCCAGCCGGTGGCGTTAAGGTGCAGGGACAACAGCATCACGGAGCAAAGCGGTAGGCAGCAGATGGACTTCCCGGCGGACTTTCCGGCACAGGCGCACCCCCAAGGGCACGGCGGGTGGCCCGGCAATGAGCTGGAGGAGGTGCTGTCCGCCTCGATCGGGGTGCCCTCGGCGGGCGCCCGGCTGGTGGAGGTGCTGGCCCGCAGCTTCGTCTGGGTGCCGCTGCCCGAGGGCGGCGGCCCGCACAGCGGCCAGCTCGACCTCCCCACGATGGAGTTCGACGGCCAGGCGTACGTGCCGGTCTTCAGCTCCGAGGAACAGTTCCGTCAGGTCGTCGGCAACCACATGTCGTACACGATCGCGCCCGCCGTCGAGTTCGCGCGCGGCCTGCCCCCGCAGATCGGCCTCGCCCTGAACCCGGACGGTGTGGTGGGCATGCCGCTGCCGCCGCCCGCCGTGGCCGAGCTGTGCCGGGCCGCCCGCCCCCAGTTGGACGGATCGGCGAGCGGAGCCAGGGTCCGGTTGTTCGAGCCGGACTGGCAGGACGATCCGGTGGACTTCCTCGCGGCGGCCTCGGCCGAGTTCGCGGGAACCGGAGTCGTCCTCTCCGCCCGCCGCTGCCTCGCCGCCATCGAGACCGCCGAGCCCGTGATGTTCATCGGCGTGGAGCTGGGCTCCTGGGAAGCCGACCGCACCCTCCCCCTCGCCGCCCTGGGCCGGGCCCTGGCCAAGGCGCCGGTCGCCTGGCCGGTGAACATGGTCTTCCTCGACGTCGCCCAGGACCCGGTGGCCGACTGGCTCCGAGAAAAGACCCGCCCCTTCTACCAACAGGGCTACTGACCCACCGCGCCCCGAAGCGGCGCGGGGAACCGCGCGGTCAACCACACACGGCCCGCGGTCCGCAGATCACCGCGAGCCCCGAGCCCTGACCGGCTCAACCCACACACCACCTAAGCTGGTTCCTATAACCAAGGTCCAACACGGAAAGGGCGGCCCACGTGAGCGCGAGCGGCATTGCCACCGGCCAGGTCGAGCACATGCTGCGCCAGGTGACGCCCGGGCGTTACGACGCCTACGAGGCGCTGCTGCGCGCCCTCGCCTCCCCGTCCTCCGGGCAGGTCTGGATGCTGCTCTGGCACGGCCAGGGCGGCTCCCCGGACGCGCAGTACGGGAACATGGAGGTCGACGGGTTCAACTACGCCCCGTGCGTGACCTCCGCCCAGGAGCTCTCCGCCAGTGGCTGGAACCGCAGTTACGAGGTGGTCGACGGCCTCGACGTGGCCCGCACGCTCTACCCCGACCACTACGGCCTCTGGCTGAACCCGCACGCGCCGGGCGGCGGCGTCGGCATCCCCTGGCTCGATCTGCGCCGGATCGCCACGGGCCTGGAGCGGCAGCCCGCCGGCCCGCTCCGGCTGTCCGAGCCGGCCATCGAGATCCCGCAGTTCTACGCCCTGCTCACGCAGAACGCCCACCGCACCCCGGCCCTGCGCTCGCTGCGCCGCGCCTGGGTACAGCCCGCGCTCGGCGCGCCGTACCTGGCCATCGGCCTCGATGTGTACGACACCTCGCCGCCCGCCGTCGACTCGGTGCGCGCGATGATGCAGCAGTCCATCGGCGCGGTCCCGGACGGTCTGCCCGTCTCCACCGTCGCCATGTCCGACGAGTACGACCCGGTCGCCATGTGGCTGCGCGCCGGCGCCCGCCCCTTCTACGACCGCGAGGCCCACGCCACGGCCTCGGCCCAGGCCCCGGCGGCCGGGTACGGCTACCCGGGCCCGCCTTCGTACTGACCCGGTCCGTGCAGTTCACCGCCCCCTTCGCGAGGGTGGTCCAGCTGACGGCCTTCCCGGGCCCTGGGCACGCGCGCCGGGTGATCGAGGTCCTGCCCGGAGGGCGCACCTTACTGCTTCGGTGCTGGGCGGAGCTGCCGCCGTTCGCTCACGCACCGTTTTCCCGCTTCTATTCTGTTTTTTGTCCACCGGGTCCCGATCGGGTGGCGGGGATTTTTCCGTCACCCAATCGGAATTCCTCGGTTCTTATGTGTTCTGGAGCTCAGATCGCCATCACGGCTTGGGCGTGCAGCCGTTCGTGCTCTTGGTCTGGCATTCCGCCCAGTGCATTGAGGAAGTGATGCCGGTCAGCACGCCCATGCTCCCGACGAAGTACTGCTTGCAGTCGCCGCCCTCGCGCCACTTTTCGATGTTGAACTTGCGGTACTCGACCATGGGGCGCGTGTATCCGCGCTTCTTGGGGTCGACGACCATCTTGTTGGTCACCCTGACGCCCTTGGTGACGCTCTTCGTCACCTCGTAGGAGGTCTTGGCCTCGACCTTGCCGATGCCCCAGCTCAAGCTGCCGCCGGCCTCGGCCTTCCAGGTCGACGAGCGAGTGGTGCTCCTCGTTACCGCGATCGACAGTGTGGACTTGGAGGAACTGCTGTTGTACTTGCTGTTCGTCGGGCCCGTGACCTTGTACGTGGGCGAGCCGAACTTCACCACCTTGTAGTAGGTGGAGGGCTGGCACGCCGCCGCGGCGGGCGCTGCGGCCGCCGGAATGATGGCGAAGCTGCCGAGAACGAGAGCGGCGCTGGTTCCTACTGAGTAGAGCGCACGCTTCACGGACGTATTCATTTGCTCCCCGTTTCTGTTTGTTGGCGCTTCCGGTCAATTGGATGCGCTGACAAAGAGGAAATTAGTCACGTGTTGCGGACCCAGCAAGCACATTGCTTGGAAAGCTTGATTCCATCCTCAAAGAATCCTCAAGTTTGCGCTAGTAAATGCTGGGTGGATTATCTGCATACTCTCCGGTCTGCCCGCCTTGTGGCGGGGGGTGAAAGGTAGATGTGGGGGCGATTCGGATGCGCACTCCGGCTTATGTGATGCCAGTCACACGGTGTTCCGTCTGTGGCGTGGAGGAGGGGGTGTCGTCGCCGGGGGGTCGGCGCGGGCGTGAAGGCGTGACGGGCGGTCGGCGCCCCTCCGTGGTCTCTGTGTTACGTCCACATTTCTTCGCGCGTAGATAACGGCGGACAGTCGCGAATGTCAGAGATTTATCCATTACATCCCAACTGCCTCACGTCCGGGAGGCGTTACCCGGTGTTCGGATAGCGGAATCCCCAGTGCCGCATCACGGTTGTGCATACTTTCTTCGCCAGGCCTGGCGGGTGATCGCAGCGACGTTGAAGACTCCCCCAGTCAGACGCGGGATCCTCGGTCCCGTGATCGAGTGAAAGTCGACAAAGCCGTAATCCACGGCGGGTGTAGGCCGGTTACCACCGGCGAGGGGGGGCGGGTCACTGTGACCGCACCGATCGAGACCACTGGGGCGCAGACCGACGCACGGCCCGAGGCCGTGCTCGAAGGTGTCGAGGCCAAGAAGATCGAGGGCCGCTCGCTCGGCCAGATCGCCTGGACCCGCTTCAAGCGCGACAAGGTGGCGGTCGCCGGCGGCGTCATCGTCGTCCTGCTGATCCTGACCGCGGCCCTGTCCCGGCCGTTGCAGTCGCTGCTGGGGCTGGACCCCAACGCCTTCAACCAGGACCTGATCGACCCCAACACCTCGCTGCCCAAGGGCGACTTCGGCGGGATGAGCTGGGACCACCCGCTCGGTGTCGAGCCGAAGTTCGGCCGCGACATCCTCGCCCGCATCCTGGAGGGCTCCTGGGTCTCCCTGGTCGTGGCCTTCGGGGCGACGCTCCTGTCGAACGCCATCGGAGTGGTGCTCGGGCTGGTCGCCGGTTACTACGGCGGCCGGGTCGACACGATCGTCAGCCGGCTGATGGACACCTTCCTGGCGTTCCCGCTGCTGCTCTTCGCCATCGCCATTTCCGCGACGCTCCAGGGCGGCGCCTTCGGTCTCGAAGGGCTGCCGCTGCACATCTCGGTGCTCATCTTCGTCATCGGCTTCTTCAACTGGCCGTACATGGGACGCATCGTGCGCGGTCAGACCCTGGCGCTGCGCGAGCGCGAGTTCATCGACGCCTCACGGGGGATGGGGGCCGGCGGCCCGTACGTCCTCTTCAAGGAGTTGCTGCCCAACCTCGTCGCGCCGATCATCGTCTACTCGACCCTGCTCATCCCGACGAACATCATCTTCGAGGCGTCGCTCAGCTTCCTCGGCGTCGGGATCCAGCCGCCGCAGGCCTCCTGGGGCGGAATGCTCAACCAGGCGGTCGACTTCTTCGAGGTCGACCCGCAGTACATGATCGTTCCCGGCCTCGCGATCTTCATCACGGTGCTGGCCTTCAACCTCCTCGGTGACGGCCTCCGGGACGCCCTCGACCCCCGCAGCCGCTGACGTCTGCGACCGCGGCCCGGTTGTGGCCCGAAGTCCCACTCAACTGTCCAACTACGAAGGGGAAACCGACCATCATGCGAAGGTCAGCAATGGCCGCTGTCGCGGTTGTCAGCAGCGCCGGCTTGCTTCTGTCCGCCTGCAGCAAGGCGGACGACGGCACGGAGGACACTCCCAAGGGCGCCGGCGTCAACGCCGCGACCAAGGGTGTCGTCAACGAGTCCACGGCGAAGGGCGGCACGGTCACCTACGCCAGCTCCGACGCCCCCGAGTCCCTCGACCCGGGCAACATGTACTACGCGTACGGTTTCAACTTCAGCCGCCTCTACGCGCGTCCGCTGATGACGTTCAAGCCCGGCGCCGGCGAGGCGGGCAACGAGCTCGTCCCGGACCTCGCCGAGAGCGCGGGCACGCCCAGCGACGGCGGCAAGACCTGGACGTACAAGATCCGCCAGGGCGTCAAGTACGAGGACGGCACCGCGGTCACCGCCAAGGACGTCAAGTACGCCGTGGAGCGCTCGAACTTCTCGCGTGACGTGCTCTCGCTCGGCCCCAACTACTTCCAGCAGATGCTGGACGACCCGGACAAGTACAAGGGCCCCTACGCGGACAAGAGCGACAAGGGCATCTCGTCCATCGAGACCCCGGACGACCACACGATCGTCTTCAAGCTCAACAAGCCGTTCGCCGAGTTCGACTACCTGGCGAGCATGCCGCAGACGGCTCCGGTGCCGAAGGCCAAGGACACCGGCGTCGACTACACCAAGAAGGTCGTCTCCACCGGCTCGTACAAGTTCGAGAAGTACGACGAGGGCAAGCAGATCGTCCTCACCCGCAACACGGAGTGGGACGCCAAGACGGACCCGCTGCGCAAGCAGTACCCGGACAAGATCGTGGTGAACCTCAAGGTCAACAAGGCCACCATCGACAAGGACGTCATGTCCGGCGACACCATGATCGACATCCAGGGCACCGGTGTCGACGCCCAGACGCAGGCCCAGGTCCTCAAGGACGAGGACCAGAAGGCCAACACGGACAACGCGTCCGGCGGCCGTCTCGTCTACACGGCGATCAACACCAAGGTGGCGCCGTTCGACAACGTCGAGTGCCGCAAGGCCGTCGAGTACGCGATCGACAAGGTCGCCGTGCAGACCGCCATGGGCGGCCCGATCCGCGGTGACATCGCCTCCACCGTCCTGCCCACCGACGTCACGGGCTACGAGAAGGCCGACCTGTACGCCACCCCGGACAGCAAGGGTGACGTCACCAAGGCCAAGGAGCACCTGAAGGCCTGTGGCCAGGAGAAGGGCTTCAAGACCTCCATCTCCGCCCGTACCGACCGTCAGGGCGAGGTCGACGCGGCCACCGCGGTCGTCGAGGCGCTGAAGAAGGTCGGCATCGAGGCCGACATCAAGCAGTACCCGTCGGGCAAGTACTTCTCCGACTACGCGGGTGTGCCGGCGTTCAACAAGAAGAACGACATCGGCCTCATCATGATGCAGTGGGGTTCCGACTGGCCGACCGGCTACGGCTTCCTGCAGCAGATCGTGCACGGCAAGGCCATCGGCCAGTCCGGCAACACCAACCTGTCCGAGCTGGACGACCCCGCGATCAACAAGCTGCTCGACGACGCGATCGGCAACACCGACGAGGCCGCCCGCACCGCGGCGTACACCCAGGTCGACCAGAAGGTCATGGAGCAGGCCGCCATCGTGCCGCTGACCTACTTCAAGGTCCTGCTGTACCGCTCGCCGTACGCCACCAACCTGGTGTCGTCCTCGGCCTTCAGCGGTCAGTACGACTACCTCAACATCGGTACCACGGAAAAGAAGTAGCCCCGGAAGGCAGGTGAAGGCATTGGCGCCCGCGGGTGAGCACACCCGCGGGCGCCGGCGCCGGTCCTCGTGATCTCGTACATCATCCGCCGGACGATCGCGGCGGTGATCCTGCTGCTCGTCGTCACCGCGGTCACCTTCGGCATCTTCTTCATCCTGCCGAAGCTCGCCGGACAGACCGCCGACCAGCTGGCACAGCAGTACATCGGCAAGAACCCCTCGCCCGAGGACATCGCGGCGGTCAAGCGGAACCTCGGCCTGGACCAGCCGGTCTACGAGCAGTACTGGAACTTCATCAAGGGCATTGTCTCCGGTGCCACCTACGACCTGGGGCCCACCACGGTCCGCTGTGACGCCCCCTGCTTCGGCTACTCCTTCAAGGACCACCTGGAGGTCTGGCCGCAGCTCACCAGCCGGCTGCCGGTGACCATCTCGCTCGCCTCCGGCGCCGCCGTGCTGTGGCTGCTCGGCGGTATCACGGCCGGTGTCATCTCGGCCCTGAAGCCCGGCTCGTTCTTCGACCGGGCCGCGATGGGTGTGGCCCTCGCGGGCGTCTCCCTGCCCATGTTCTTCACCGGACAGCTGGCCCTGCTGCTGTTCAGCTACCAGCTGGAGATCTTCGGCAGGACGTACGTCCCCTTCACCGAAAACCCCTCGCAGTGGGCCAATACCCTCTTCCTCCCGTGGTGTTCGCTGGCGCTCCTCTACTCGGCCATCTACGCCCGGCTCACCCGCTCGGGCATGCTGGAGACGATGAACGAGGACTACATCCGCACCGCGCGGGCCAAGGGCCTGCGCGAACGCAACGTGGTCGTGAAGCACGGTCTGCGGGCCGCGCTGACGCCGCTGGTGACGGTCTTCGGCATGGACGTCGGCCTGCTCCTGGGCGGTGCCCTCATCACCGAGACCGTGTTCTCCCTGCACGGCATCGGTGAGTACGCGGTCCAGTCGATCAGCGCCAACGACCTGCCCCCGATCCTCGGGGTGACCCTGCTCGCGGCGTTCTTCGTCGTCTTCATGAACCTTGTGGTGGACCTGTTGTACGCCACGATCGACCCGCGGGTGAGGCTCTCGTGACCGAACTGTCCAAGACCGGGGCCGCTGTCGGCGAGCCCGTACGCGCCCAGGACGCCCCCACGGCGTTCCTCGAAGTGCGCGACCTCAAGGTGCACTTCCCGACCGACGACGGCCTGGTCAAGTCCGTCGACGGCCTCTCCTTCCAGTTGGAGAAGGGCAAGACCCTCGGCATCGTGGGCGAGTCCGGCTCCGGCAAGTCGGTGACCTCGCTGGCGATCATGGGCCTGCACCGGCTCGGCGCGCGCGGAAAGAACGTGCGGATGTCCGGCGAGATCTGGCTGGACGGCAAGGAACTGGTCGGCGCCGACCCGGACGAGGTGCGCCGACTGCGCGGCCGCGACATGGCGATGATCTTCCAGGACCCGCTGTCCGCGATGCACCCGTACTACAAGGTCGGCAGCCAGATCGTGGAGGCGTACCGCGTCCACCACGACGTCAGCAAGAAGGTGGCCCGCAAGCGCGCCATCGAGCTCCTCGACCGCGTCGGCATCCCGGAGCCCGACAAGAGGGTCGACGGCTACCCGCACGAGTTCTCCGGCGGTATGCGCCAGCGCGCCATGATCGCCATGGCCCTGGTCAACAACCCCGAACTGCTGATCGCCGACGAGCCCACGACCGCCCTGGACGTCACCGTCCAGGCGCAGATCCTGGACCTCATCCGGGACCTGCAGAAGGAGTTCGGCTCCGCGGTCGTCATCATCACGCACGACCTCGGCGTGGTCGCCGAGATCGCCGACGACATCCTCGTGATGTACGGCGGCCGTTGCGTGGAGCGCGGACCGGTCGACGACATCTTCTACGAGCCGCAGCACCCCTACACCTGGGGCCTGCTCGGCTCGATGCCGCGTATCGACCGCGCCCAGACCGACCGGCTCATCCCGGTCAAGGGCCAGCCGCCGAGCCTCATCAACGTCCCCTCGGGCTGCGCCTTCAACCCGCGCTGCCCGTACGCGGACGTCCCCAAGGACAACATCACCCGCACCGAGCGCCCCGAACTGCGCGAGGTGGGCGGCCGGCACTTCACCGCCTGCCACCTGTCGCAGGAGGACCGGACGCGGATCTGGACCGAAGAGATTGCGCCGAAGCTGTGAGCGAGACCGACACCCGGGCCGCCGTGCCGGCCCCGCGCGACGACGACGAGAAACCGCTGCTCAAGGTCGAGGGCCTGGTCAAGCAGTTCCCCATCAAGAAGGGCCTGCTCCAGCGGCAGGTCGGGGCGGTCAAGGCCGTCGACGGCATCGACTTCGAGGTGCGCCGGGGCGAGACCCTCGGCGTCGTCGGTGAGTCCGGCTGCGGCAAGTCGACCATGGGCAGGCTCATCACCCGGCTCCTCGAACCGTCCGGCGGGAAGATCGAGTTCGACGGCAAGGACATCACGCATCTGAGCACCGGCGGCATGCGCCCGCTGCGCCGCGACATCCAGATGATCTTCCAGGACCCGTACGGCTCGCTGAACCCCCGGCACACCATCGGCACCATCGTCTCGGCGCCGTTCAAGCTCCAGGGCGTGGAGCCCGAGGGCGGGGTGAAGAAGGAGGTCCAGCGTCTCCTGGAGCTGGTGGGCCTCAGCCCCGAGCACTACAACCGCTACCCGCACGAATTCTCCGGCGGCCAGCGCCAGCGCATCGGCATCGCCCGCGCGCTCGCCCTCAAGCCCCGGATGGTCGTCGCCGACGAGCCGGTCTCCGCGCTCGACGTGTCCATCCAGGCCCAGGTCGTCAACCTGATGGACGACCTCCAGGACGAGCTCGGCCTGACGTACGTGATCATCGCGCACGACCTCTCGGTCGTCCGCCATGTCTCGGACCGCATCGCGGTGATGTACCTCGGCAAGATCGTCGAGCTGGCCGACCGGGACTCGCTGTACGCGGCGCCGATGCACCCCTACACCAAGGCCCTGCTCTCGGCCGTGCCCGTCCCGGACCCCCGGCGGCGCGGCGCCAAGAGCGAGCGCATCCTGCTCAAGGGCGATGTGCCCTCGCCGATAGCGCCGCCGAGCGGCTGCCGCTTCCACACCCGGTGCTGGAAGGCCACGCAGGTCTGTACGACCGTCGAGCCGCCGCTGGCCGAGCTGAAGCCGGGCGGGCGGGTCGCCTGCCACCACCCCGAGAACTTCGAGGACCAGCAGCCCCAGGACGTCGTCCTGCTGACGGCCGCGAAGGAGGCGGGTGAGCTGGTACCGGAATCGGTCAGGAAGGCCGGGACGCCGACGGAGACCGAGGTCTCCGTCGAGGCCGAGGTCGCCGACGAAGCCGACGACAACTAAGCGAGAACGAGCCTCTGCCTTGCAATATAAGGTGGGGGCTCGTTCGTGCGCCACAATGGAAGGGTGCTTCAGCAACTCTTCAGCCCTTCCGTCCAGCACACGCTCGACCTGATAGGCATCTTCGCCTTCGCGATCTCGGGCGCGCTGCTGGCCGTCCGCAAGAACTTCGACGTCTTCGGCATCGCCGTCCTCGCCGAGGTGACCGCGCTCGGCGGCGGGCTCTTCCGGGACCTGGTCATCGGCGCCGTACCGCCGGCCGCCTTCACCGATCTCGGCTACTTCCTCACCCCGCTGCTCGCCGCCCTCCTCGTCTTCTTCCTCCACCCCGAGGTGGAGCGCATCCAGAACGGCGTCAACGTCTTCGACGCGGCCGGCCTCGGCCTCTTCTGCGTCGCGGGCACGACGAAGGCGCATGAGTACGGGCTCGGCCTGACCGCCTCAGCCGCCCTCGGTCTCGCCACGGGGGTCGGCGGCGGTGTGCTCCGCGACGTCCTCGCCAACGAGGTGCCCTCGCTGCTGCGCTGGGACCGCGATCTGTACGCCGTGCCCGCGATGGTCGGCGCCGGATCGGTCGTGCTCTGCATCAGCCTGGACGCCCTGAACCCCCTCACCTCGGCGCTCGCCGCCGTCACGGCCTTCGTGCTGCGGCTGCTGGCGATGCGGTACCACTGGCGGGCGCCGCGGGCGTGGAACCGGCGGTCCGCCGCGGTCGAGGAGGGCTGAGGCGAAACGTCACGGCAACACATAAAGCTACCGCTTAGTAATTACTTGTTGTACCGTACCGCCATGGCTCAGGCATCCCAGGCGATCATCGGCGACAGCGAGTTCGACCGCGACACGGCGCTCACGCGGCGCGAAGAGGGCGTCTACGACATCGACCTCTCCGCCGGCTGGACGATCATCAGCGCCGTCAACGGCGGATACCTGCTGGCCGTCCTCGGCCGCGCCCTCGCCGACGCCCTCCCGCACGCCGACCCGTTCACGGTCTCCGCGCACTACCTGACCGCCTCCCGGCCGGGTCCCGCGGTCGTCCGTACGGACGTCGTACGCACCGGCCGCACCCTGTCGACCGGCCAGGCCTCCCTCTTCCAGTACGACGACGAGGGCCGCGAGGTCGAGCGGATCCGCGTCCTCGCCTCCTACGGCGACCTGGACTCCCTCCCGGACGACGTCCGCACGACGGCGAAACCGCCCGCGATCCCGCCGATCGAGCAGTGCTTCGGCGCCCAGGACGCGCCGGCCCCCGTCCCCGGCAGCTCCGCGATCGCCGACCGGCTCTTGCTCAAGCTGGACCCGGCGACCCTCGGCTGGGCGCTCGGCGCGCCCTCCGGCAAGGGGGAGATGCGGGCCTGGTTCGGACTGGCGGACGGCCGCGACGCCGACGCCCTCGCGCTGCTCCTCGCGGTGGACGCGCTGCCGCCGACCGCCTTCGAGCTGGGCATCTCCGGCTGGGTCCCGACGGTCGAGCTGACCGTCCACGTCCGGTGCCGGCCGGCGCCCGGCCCGCTCCGGGTCGCCATCGCCACCCGCAACCTCGCCGGCGGTTTCCTGGAGGAGGACGCCGAGGTCTGGGACAGCGCGGACCGGCTGGTCGCCCAGTCGCGCCAGCTGGCCCGCGTCAGGCTGTCGGACTGACCGGACCGGTCGGGCCGCTCGGGCCGGTCGGAGCGATCGGCCTGCGGCCCAGCCAGGCCGCCGGCCGGCCGTAGGCGTCGGCTCCTGCGGGGGCCGGCAGCGCCGGATCGAAGGGCCGCCCCTCGTGCGGCCCGTCGGGCAGACCGGTCAGAGCCGAGGCCAGGGAGTACTCGGCCGGCTCCGCATCGAGCGCGATCGGCCGGCCGAGCCCCTCGGAGAGGTCCCACGTGTGGGCCACCAGCTCCATGACGTACGCCGACAGCGCGTCCCTTCCGCAGACCTCGCCCCACGGGACACGTACCGGGTGCGTCATGGTCAGCCGGCGAGGCCCGGCATCCGCCGCCGCCGGCGCGCGCCCGGACAACCCGCGGGAGGGACCCCTCCTGGCTGGACGTGCTCGACCCGCCCGACGCATGCGCCGAAGTGGCCGCCGCAGCCGCGTCTGTCACGAGCCTGCATCAGAGCCGAGTTACGGGGAAGGTGTGAAATGCCAGCTCAGGCGGGGGTTTTGGTGATCGCTTTGCAGTTCGCACAGGCTTGGCACAGCGCGAACCCAAGAGAGCCCCAAGCTGCGTTGATTCGATGCCGCTCACGAACTCCCTCATCGTTCTTGGAGTTGTTTCTCATGCAGCGTGCACGTCTCGTCCCCGCCGTCGCCCTGCTGGCGGCCGCACCCCTCTTCCTTGTGGCGTGCGGCTCCAGCGACTCGTCGTCGTCCACCTCGAACAACGGCACCTCCGATCAGCAGAGTTGCCAGCCCCAGTCGGGGGCTCCGTCCGGCATGCCGTCCGGTATGCCGTCAGGCATGCCGAGTGGTATGCCGTCCGGTATGCCGAGTGGTATGCCGTCTGGTATGCCGTCCGGCATGCCCGGCGGTGGCGGCCAGGGCGGCCCCGGTGGCGGTGGCGGCTGTGGCGGCCCCGGCGGCGGCCAGTGGGGCCAGGCCCCGAGCGGGGCGCCGAGCGGGGCTCCGAGCCAGGAGGCCTCGGCGTCGGCGTCCAAGGACAGCTGACCTCGGTGCGCCGACCTCGGGTCGGTGCGTAGGCGGGAGGGCGCGTCCGGTGTGTACGGGCGCGCCCTCCCGCGCGTCCGTGCGCAGGCGCAGGGAGGCTCAGTCGAGCCAGTGGCGGCAGCCGATGCTGATCAGCCGCATCCGGCGGCTCGCCAGCCGCATCGCCCGGGCGCGCTCCTCCTCGGGCTCGTCCAACGCCTCCAGGAACAGTGAGGCGGTCATCAGCATCTGATCGACGTACAGACCCGCGAGCATCAGCCGGTCGTCGTCGGTCCAGCCGGCGGTCTCGGGTCGCTTGGCCAGTTCGGCGCGTACTTCCTCGGCGAACCGGGCCAGTTGCCCCTGGATCGCGGCCCGTACCGGCTGGACACCGCCGTGCCGTTCGCGCGCGATAAAACGGACGTGCGCGGGGTACGCGTCCACATGGCGGGCGATCAGATCGACGGCGCGCTCGACGAGTTCGTCGCTGTCGCCGACGGCCGACATCAGATCCCCGAGCACCGGGTGCAGGCTGCCGAGCGCCGCCTCGACGAGCGCCACGCCGAGGTCGGCGGTCGAGCGGAAGTGCCGGTAGAACGCGGTCGGGGCGACCCCGACGGCCCGGGTGACCTCACGAAGCCCCAGGCTGCTCAGGCTCTGCTCCTCCAGCAGACCGAGCGCGGCGTCCATGAGCGCCTGCCGGGTCTTCAGCTTCTGGACCTGCCGGATGCCGAGAGTGTGACTCATGCCATGCAGTTAACAACTGTTCTCCGTGATTGCAAAGCCGGGCGGCGCGCTAGACTTGGTAGTCAGTGAACAAGTGTTACTACAACCGTTCACCCAATCGTCACGAGAGGCGTTCCCGCGATGTTGTTCCTCGTCGCCGCACTTCTGCTGCTGGGTGTCGTGCTGGGCACCGTGGCCCACGTACCGCTGGCCGTCTCGTCCGCCCTCGCGGCAGGCATCGCCGTCTGGCTGGCCGTCTTCGCGTACCGCGAGCGTCACGCCCGCCGCGGCCCGACCACCGACTGACCACCGGCCGACCGACCGCCCTGGCCACCGGCCGACCATCAACCGGACTTCCCCGAGAGCCCGTTGGGAGCAGAACGCACCATGCAACTCACCGCAGCACGCCACACCCCCACGACCACCGCCACCGGCAGCCGCCCCCGAGGCCGGGACGCCGACGGCATGGCCGTCGCCTCCTTCATCCTCGGCCTTCTGGGTCTCCTCGTCCTCAACCTCTTCCTCGGCCCCATCGCCGTCGTCCTGGCCGCCCTCGCCCTCAAGCGCGGCACGACGAGGCGCGGCCGCGCCTACCTGGGGCTGGGCCTGGGTGTCGCGGACCTGGTGATCCTGGCCGCGCTGATGCAGACCACGAACACGGTGTCCTGGAGCTTCTGAGAGGGCGTCGCCCCCGCCGCCCCCGCGTCACCTTCGCGCCGACGACCCGCGGCGCACCCCTGGCAAGGCGCAAAACCGACCCTCGTCGCCACCCCGGAAGACCCCAGGACCGGCCGGGCCCCAGGCCACGGAGATCAGGCCCGTAAAATCGGCCCCACTATGGCTTACCTCGACCACGCGGCGACGACCCCGATGCTTCCCGAGGCGGCAGAGGCCCTGACCGCCCAGCTGAGCGTCACCGGCAACGCCTCCTCGCTGCACGCATCCGGCCGCCGAGCGCGGCGAACCGTCGAGGAGGCCCGTGAAACCCTCGCCGAGTCCCTCGGAGCCCGCCCCAGCGAGGTCGTCCTCACCTCCGGCGGCACCGAGGCCGACAACCTCGCCGTGAAGGGCCTGTACTGGGCCCGCCGCGACGCCGACCCGGCCCGCACCCGGGTCCTCGCGAGCCCCGTCGAACACCACGCGGTCCTCGACGCCGTCCACTGGCTCGGCGAACACGAGGGCGCCACCGTCGAGTACCTCCCGGTCGACGCGTACGGCCGCATCCACCCCGAAACCCTGCGCGCGGCCATCGCCCGCAACCCCGACGATGTCGCCCTGGCCACCGTGATGTGGGCCAACAACGAGATCGGCACGATCATGCCGGTCCGTGAACTCGCCGATGTGGCCAAGGAGTTCGGCGTCCCGCTGCACGCCGACGCGGTGCAGGCCTTCGGTCAGATTCCGGTCGACTTCGAAGCCTCCGGACTCGCCGCGATGACCGTCTCCGGCCACAAGATCGGCGGCCCGTACGGCATCGGCGCGCTGCTGCTCGGCCGCGAGTACAGCCCCGTACCCGTCCTGCACGGCGGCGGTCAGGAGCGCCATGTCCGCTCCGGCACCCTCGACGTCCCGGCCGCCGCCTCCTTCGCGGTCGCCGGCCGGCTCGCCGCCGAGCAGCACGCGTGGTTCGCACGGGAGATCGGCGCCCTGCGCGACGCGTTGGTCGAGGCGGTCCGTACGGCGGTCCCGGACGCGATCCTGGGCGGGGACCCGTCCTCGGCGGGGCGCCTCCCGGCCAACGCGCACTTCACGTTCCCCGGCTGCGAGGGCGACTCGCTGCTGCTGCTTCTCGACGCCCAGGGCATCGAGTGCTCCACGGGCTCCGCCTGCACCGCCGGCATCGCCCAGCCCAGCCACGTCCTCCTCGCCACCGGCACCGCCCCCGATCTGGCCCGCGGCAGCCTCCGCTTCTCCCTCGGCCACACCTCCACCGAGGCCGACGTGGAAGCCGTCGCCAAGGCCATCGGCCCGGTGGTGGAGCGCGCACGGGCCGCCGGGCTGACCTGAAGGCCGATGCCTCCAGGTCAGTCCTTCCGCTAGCTCTCCATCACCATGAGACCGGCCATCATGCCCTCGTCCTCGTGCTGGAGCAGATGGCAGTGGAGCATGTACATGTACGTGTCGTCGGCGAAGTCGGTGAACTCCATGGCGATCTTGATGGAACCGCCACCGACGACCTCGTAGGTGTCGAACCAGCCGAGATCGACGCCGGTCGGCTCCTCGCCGTTGATCTCGATCAGCTGGAACGGTACGTCGTGCAGATGGAACGAGTGTTCCAGCTGCGTGTTGTTGGTGATCGTCCAGATCTCCTTGGAGCCGAGGGTGGTCATGATCGTCGCCATGGAGTCCATGGTGGTGCCGACCGACCCGTTGATCGCCATCTCCAGGCCGTCCTGGTCGAGGGTGATCTCGCGCGCGGTGAAGCTCGACGTGTCGTACCGCTCGATCGTGTTGAGCGAGGACGGCAGGTCGTCGGGGCTGTCCGAGGCGTCCGGGGTGACGGTGAGGAAGTCGTACGTGCCGCTGCCGCCACGGACCCACCCGGTCGTGATGACGGCCTGGAGGGTGACCGCGTCGCTGAGGTCCATGACGAACTCGGCCCGCCCGCCCGCGACCAGCCGGATCGTCTTCACCTCGGTGGCCTCGGTGAGATAGCCCTGCTCGGTGGCGATCTGGGTGAGCGTGCCGCCGTCGCCGCGCTGGACGGTGATGATGTCGGACGGCGAGGCGTTGAGGACCCGGAAGCGCGTGCGCGTCTTGGTCGCGGTGAAGGTGAGCGTGGTGTCGTCGACATTGGTGCCGTTGCACAGCACCGGGAAGCTCAGACTGCCGCCCAGATAGCCGGTCAGGTTGTACTTGGTGTCGCCGGCGGTGTCGGTGGCCAGGCACTGCAGGACGAGCGGGATGTCGTCGACGCCGTACTCGCTGGGCAGCGCGGCGGACGCGGTCGTGTCGTCCTCCACGATGATCAGGCCGGCCAGACCGTGCACCACCTGCTCGGCCGTGGTGCCCAGCGCGTGCGGGTGGTACCAGAGGGTCTTGGCCTCGTCGAGGATCTCGAAGGTGGGCGCCCAGCTCTCCCCGGCCGCGAAGGCGTTCTGCGGGCCACCGTCCATCTCGGCCGGGATGTGCGCGCCGTGGAAGTGGACGCTGGTGTCGGCGTCGAGGTCGTTGGTGATGTTCAGCAGGACTGTGGAGCCGGTGGTCCACTTCATGGTCGGGCCGAGGTACGACCCGTTGTAACCGGCGGTGTCGCTGGTGACACCGCTCAGCACCTCGTGGGTGCCGGTCTGGGCGGTCAGCGTGAAGGTGGTGGTGCCGTCGGTGGTGGTGCCCTCCAGCAGGTCGGGGACGTTCAGCGTGGCGGTGTTGGTCGCGGCGCCCGCCTTGTTGCCCTTCGCGTCGGTCAGCAGCGAGAAGGTCGTACCGGCCACCGCGACCGCCGCCAGCCCGGCCCCGGCCATCCCGCCGAGGAACTTCCGCCGGTGCAGACCCTTGCCGCCCCGGCCCCTGCTCTCCTTGGTGTGCTCGCCCTTGAGGCCCCGGCCGTTCTTCGCGTGGGAACCCGTGTTCTGCCGTCCCGCACCGGAGGCGGGCTCTGTCGTGTACGTCATGGCGGTGGAGCTTTGGGTTAAAGGCTATGTGAGTGCTGAGGCGAAGTTAGGTGCGAGCCGGGGAGGCTGCGAGGCGGCGGTGCCCGTCAACTTCCTTGAAAATCCCCCAGGTTGACGCGTCGCAGGTCGCGATCGGGGCGCAGGACGTATCGGGCGTAGACAGGGTCGCAAGCGCTTGCGGATCTCGGATCTGTGATGCGCGTCACACTCCGGCGGGTCTGTGCCGGTGCTGTCCCGGCACCTTCGCACCCCTGTGACCTGCCTGTCCGCAACCACCGCACGGACCTGCGGCGACGCACGGCGAGCGCGGGCCGGGGCGGGGCGGGGCTGCGAGGTGGCCGAAAGACGCTCTCGGGTTCGGACAGCGGCTCGATGAGACCGTCGCCCCCGGACCCCGACCGAGGCCTGCCGTCCCCCGGCCGGTCGGCGGGACGGTGCGTGCCCTTCGCCGGAGTCGCCGGCGTGGTGAGGTACGTGTCCGTCGCCGCCCGCACACAGGGGCTCAGCCAGTAGGTGATGTGCCCGACACCGTCGTACGTCGGCAGCGTCGTCTCCCGGCCGATCTGCCGGGCCGCGTTCGCGCCCCACACGTGCGGAGTCGCCACGTCGTAGCGGCTGGTGGTCACCAGGATCGGCGGCGCTCCGTGCACCCGCCGCCGGTGCCGCGGATTGGCCGGTTCGTCCGCACGAGGGTGAGGTGGGCGTGGGTGTGGGTGCGAATGCCCGCGGCGGCCATAGCCAGGTCAGCCGGTTCCCCTCGGCGCCCCCCCCCGGTAGAGAGAGTCGTAGAAGGGCGCGCACATCACCGCCGTACAGGTGCGGGAGGCCGTACGGGCGCACCAGTCGGCGAACTCGCCGAACGCGCACTCCAGGGTCTCGGCCCGGTCCCTCTGGATGCCCCACACGCCGCGGCTGTGGTCCATGTCGGAGTCCAGCACCATCGCGCGGATGCGGCGCGGGCGTCGGGCAGGTCGCTGAAGCCGGTGCACGGAGGACTGCCCTCATGGACATGTACGGACGCCTCCGGTACGCCTACCGTCGGCGGCGACTGGCGGAACGGTTCGAGGCCGGGTGCTACGCCTGGCTACCGACCCCCACTACAGGGAGCGGCAGCGTCATGGCGGGGAGGGGTGGCCGGGGCGGCGGCGGTTGGGGTGCCGGTGACGGGGATGGCACGGACGTCCCCGTCCCGAGCTGAGGTGCGCGTGCAAGATCACGACATGTGTGTAACTCCCGTGCCTGCCAGGGGTGTTGGGACGTCGCCGACCGACTTCGGCCGAAGCCGACCGACTCCGGCCGGACGTCAGGCGTTCGTCGAGGCCGGGGTGGCGGTCGGCGAGGTCTGGGCGGCGGCCGCCGCGCGCACCAGCTTCATGTACCGGTCCCAGTCCCAGCCCTCGCCCGGGTCCGTGTGGTCCGTCCCCGGCACCTCGACGTGGCCGAGGATGTGCTCCCGGTCGACGGGTATGTCGTACCGCGCGCAGATCCGGGCCGTGAGCTGGGCGGAAGCCTCGTACATCTTGGCCGTGAAGTCCTCGGGACGCTCGACGAAGCCCTCGTGCTCGATGCCGACACTGCGCTCGTTGTAGTCACGGTTGCCCGCGTGGTAGGCCACGTCCAGCTCACGGATCATCTGGGTGACGTGGCCGTCCTTGCGGACGATGTAGTGCGCGGCCGCGCCGTGCGCCGGGTCCTGGAAGACCTTCACGGCACTGTCGAAGCTGCCCTGGGTGACATGGATGATGACCATGTCTATGCCGAAGTCGTCCGGCCGGTCCGCCATCCGCCAGTTGGCGTCCGACGCGGCCACCCACCGGGCCCCGGTGTAGTCGACCTCGCCCTCCTTGCGCGGC
The DNA here is from genome assembly GCF_016598475.1 of Streptomyces adelaidensis. Lineage (GTDB taxonomy): Bacteria > Actinomycetota > Actinomycetes > Streptomycetales > Streptomycetaceae > Streptomyces > Streptomyces adelaidensis. The sequence continues at coordinate 5,430 of NZ_JAEMUX010000095.1, read as the reverse complement.
TTCTCCACGCCGGGCACCCGCCACCACGCGCGCGTCAGCTCGTCCCGGGCCACCACGGCGGTGCCGACGGCGGCCACCGCCGTACCGATGAGCAGGGCCCGGCGCCCCACGCGCCAGCCCGCGTCCCCGCTGCCGGGAGCGCTCGCGCCGCTGTCCCCGGACGTGTTCTTGGAAGCCCGTCTCGTCCCCACGAGATCATCAACGGATACTCGCGGGCTCCGGTTCCCGGCGCCCCTTACCCTTGAAGGGTTATGACTGAGATCTCGCAGCGCCCCCGCCCCCTCCGTGTCCTCGCCGCCATGTCCGGCGGGGTCGATTCCGCCGTGGCCGCCGCCCGCGCGGCGGAAGCCGGGCACGACGTGACGGGCGTCCATCTGGCGCTGTCCGCGAACCCGCAGTCGTTCCGGACGGGCGCGCGCGGCTGTTGCACGATCGAGGACTCACGGGACGCCCGCCGCGCCGCGGACGTCATCGGCATCCCCTTCTACGTCTGGGACCTCGCCGAGCGCTTCCGCGAGGACGTGGTCGACGACTTCGTCGCCGAGTACGAGGCCGGACGCACCCCGAACCCCTGCCTGCGCTGCAACGAGAAGATCAAGTTCGCGGCGCTGCTCGACAAGGCCCTCGCCCTGGGCTTCGACGCCGTCTGCACGGGCCACTACGCCCAGGTGATCGTCGGCGAGGACGGCGGCCGCGAGCTGCACCGCGCCTCCGACATGGCCAAGGACCAGTCGTACGTCCTCGGCGTCCTGGACGACAAGCAGCTCGCCCACGCCATGTTCCCGCTCGGCGACACCACGACGACCAAGGACGAGATCCGCGCCGAGGCCGAGCGCCGGGGCCTCGCGGTCGCGAAGAAGCCCGACTCGCACGACATCTGCTTCATCGCCGACGGCGACACCCAGGGCTTCCTCGCCGGGCGCCTCGGCAGGGCGGAGGGCGACATCGTCGACGAGTCCGGCACCGTCCTGGGCACCCACGAGGGCGCGTACGGCTACACCATCGGCCAGCGCAAGGGACTCCGCATCGGCACCCCCGCCGCCGACGGCAAGCCGCGCTACGTCCTCGACATCTCCCCGGTGAACAACACGGTCACGGTCGGCCCGGCCGCCGCCCTCGACGTCGACGCCCTGACCGCGATCAGGCCCCGCTGGTGCGGCGCGGCCCCCACCGGCCCCGGCACCTACACCGCCCAGCTCCGCGCCCACGGCGGCGAGACCGAGGTCACCGCCGAACTGATCGACGGCGAACTCCAGGTCCGCTTCACCGAGCCGGTCCGCGGCGTCGCCCCCGGCCAGGCGATCGTGCTGTACGACGACACGCGCGTGGTGGGCTCGGCGACGATCGCGTCCACCAGGCGCGCGAAGGCGAGCGTCGCCTGATGGTCGGCGCCGCTGACACCCGAGGCAGCAGGAGGCGTGAGGCACCGAGCGTGAACGTGGCGCGATATCCGTCGTAATCGCGTGCAGCATCCTCGCCTGTGGAGGCCCCGGTCAACACCGGCTGACGATCCTCTGGCCACGTGCTCGCATTCGTCATATGGTGATTGGTGCGGGTTACCCGTATCAATCTGTGTGAGGCGACGAGGTCGGGATGTGTTCCCCTGATCGAGGAGGAGGTCGACCGTGCTGCTCAGCTTCCGGGTGGCCAATCATCGGTCGATCCGCCACGAGGTGGAGCTGTCACTGGTGGCGACCGATCTCAACGAGAGAACCGGTCGGGACATGGGTGTCCGCTCCCAAGGCAGGCAAGTGACGGTCCTGCCGGCGGTCGGTGTCTTCGGAGCAAACGCTTCGGGCAAGTCGAACCTGCTCCTGGCCATGAACTTCATGCGCGCAGCCGTACGGGATTCGTTCGCCGAGTGGGGCAAGGCCCCGGACGCGGTACCCCGTGAGCCCTTCGAACTCGACCCACGCGCGGGTGAGGACACGAGCCTCTTCGAGGTGGACCTGCTGCTTCCGACGGCGGGTGAACACGTCCGCTACACCTACGGCTTCGAGCTGTCCGACGAGCGGGTCGAGGCGGAGTGGCTGCACGCATACCCCAGTGGGCGTCGCCAGGTGTGGTTCGACCGGGAAGCCGGAAGGCCCGAGGAAGAAGGCGGCGAGATCGCCTTCCCGGGTCGGGGACTTCGGCTCGACAAGCGGACGAGCGAATCGATCGCCACCCTCACCAGGTCGAACTCCCTCTTCCTGACCGTGGCCGCCGCCCTGAACCACCCGCAGCTCTCCGCGGTCCACCGCTGGTTCCTGGACAACTTCTGGCTCGTCACTCCCGGCGAGGACGTGGAGGACCGCACGGACTGGACGCGAAGGCTGCTGAACGAGGACCAGCACCTCGGCGGAGAGCTGCGTGAGCGCTTCCTCACCCTGCTGCGCGCGGCGGACCTGGGCGTCACCGGCCTGACCGTCGACCCGGACACGGGTGACCCACAGCTCCTTCACCGCTCGGTCGCCGACGACGGCGGGAAGCCATTGGACTTCTGGCGCCAGGAGTCTCTCGGCACGCACGCCTGGTTCGCCTTCCTCGGCCCGCTGCTCACCGTCCTCAGGACCGGCGGCACGCTTCTCGTCGACGAACTCGACTCCAGTCTTCACCCGCTGCTCGCGGCCGAAGTCATCCGCATCTTTCAGGACCGCGACGCCAACCCCCGCCCCGCGCAACTCGTCTTCACCACCCACGACGCGACCCTGCTCGGTCCCACGGTTGCCGAGCGCCCGCTCGACCGCGACCAGGTGTGGATCACCCTGAAGAACGGCACGGGGGAGACCGAGCTCTACCCGCTCACCGCCGCCCGCAAAGTCCGCAACGACGAAAACCTCGTACGGCGCTACCTGGCGGGCGGCTACGGCGGCGTGCCCCGCCTGACCAACGGCGAGGTCGCCCGGCAGCTGGCCCTGCTCGAAGAGGGGCTGAGGGCGACGGCGTGAGCGGCGACAACAGGCGGAGCAAGCGGCGCGACCGCCGGGGCGGGGGCGCGGTACGCCGCCCCGTCTCCAGCTACCAGGACCCGACCCGGCGGCTGGTCTACGTGGCCGCCGAGGGCGCCAAGACCGAGGGCGACTACATCGCCCTCCTCAACCGTGCCTACGGCGCGGAGAAGAAGTTTCACCTCCACTTCTGCCGGCACGGCGACCCCAACGGCCTCCGTCCCGTCGAGGTGGTCAAGCGGGTCCTCGCCGCGGCGCAGAGACCCGACGACGAGAAGTGGGCGCTCTTCGACCGGGACTCCGGCGACAAGACCCCGGAGGACATCCGGGAGGCCATGCGGCTGGCTGCCGAGCACGGTGTACACGTCGCTCTCTCCCACCCGTCCTTCGAACTGTGGCTGCTGCTCCACTTCAAACAGCACACGAGCCGGGAGAGCGGTCGCAGCACGACCGTCCTCGACCGGCTGCGCGCGCATCCGGACGCGGCCGGCTTCGCCGACTACGCCAGCCAGTCCGGCGACCGGGGCAAGGGCCTCGGAGACCGGCGCGAGCGGGCACTGCTCGGCCGGGAGAAGACGGCCATCGACAACGCGCGCGCCCTGGTCGCCCTCTGCCCGCACCCGTCTGGCGGCTGCTCGGCCAGGCACCTCACCAAGATCGAGCCGATTCCCGGCCCGAGAAGCGAGACGAAGGAGACCTACGAGGAGTGGAACCGTCGCACGGGGCACGCGGCGACCTGTGACCCCGTTCAGCGTGATCCGTCGGCCGACGTGTGGCGCCTGCTGGTCAGGTCGGCATCGGAACGGACGAAACGTAGCAACCGGACGAACAGTTTCCGATCGGCGAACCGCACGGACTAGGCTGCCGGGGTTCCACCCACCCCGACGGCGTACGAAGGACAGGCTTGCCTTGGCTCGTATCACCCTGCCCCAGCTTGAGCGGCACCTCTTCTCGGCGGCCGACATCCTGCGCGGCCGGATGGACGCCTCCGAGTACCGGGACTTCATTTTCGGGATGCTTTTCCTGAAGCGCGCCTCGGACGAGTTCCAGCCCGAGTGGGAGCGGGTGCACGTGGACGCCTGGGACCGGACGAAGGACAAGACCGAGGCCCTGAATCGGGCGAACGACCGGGACAAGTACCCCCGTGTCTTCTACGTCCCACCGCGAGCCCGTTGGTGGAAGGGCCCGCACATAGACCCGCGGACCCCCGGCAACCCCCTGCCGGGGGTTTCGGCTCTCACCGAGAACGTGGGGGAGCGGCTCGACCAGGCACTGGCGGCATTCCAGGAGAGCAACCGCAGACTGAACGGCGTCGCCTCCCACATCAACTTCAACGAGGTCGTCGGCACGAGGCCCCGCTTCACCAACGCCGAACTCCGCGCGCTGATCCGCCATTTCAGCCTCTACCGGCTCCGCAACGAGGACTTCGAGTTCCCGGACATGCTGGGCGCGGCCTGACCCGTCGTGACCGCGCACCACAGGAGGTGCCACGTGAGTACAGGCCAGCCCCCGACCTCCGACCGGAAGCCGACCTCAGCGCCACCGACCCCGCCCCGCCCGACCCCGTACCTCTTTCCCGCCCTCGACCCCCTCACCGGCCTCCCGCACCCCCCGCCGCTCCCCTTCACCGCCCCCTGGCACTACGAACTGCGCTTTCCCTGCGACCCACGAGGGCCGGGCGTCGCCCGCGTCACCCTGCGTGCCGTCCTGGACGCGCACGGGCTCGCCCAGCTCACCGACCGCGCGGAGCTTCTCGCCTCCGAGCTGGCCACCAACTCCGTACGGCACACGAGGGGCCCTGCGTCCGTAAGACTCCAGTGGCTGCACCCGGTACTGCGGGTCAGCGTCTGGGACATGAGCACCGACCTTCCCTCGATGCCTGGCATGTCACCCCGCGCGACCGGCACACACGCCGAAGGCGGGCGTGGACTGCTCATCCTCGACGCGGTCGCCGACCGGTGGGGCGGGTGTCCCATGGGGGAGGGGGCGGGCGGCCCCGGAGGCAAGACGATCTGGTTCGAGCTGAACCTGCCCGTTCCGCCGTCACCGCCGTCACCGACGGCGCCCGCGCTCGCTGCCTGACTGTGCCGGATGATCCGGCTCGCCGGGCAACCGGCCCCGGGTTTGGGGCACTTCGGCATGGTGCCGCAGAGCCGTCGGTGGCGCGGTGCCGAAAGCGGAACCCAGCGGATGACGGCTTCAGGCCACCGATCGGCCGTACCCCCAGGTCACCTCCGCCTCCCGTGGCCTGGATCCGCCAGCCCACTCCCCTCGCCCCGTCACTGTCGGTGGACGCCACTAGACTCGCCCCTACCCCTGTTTCCGCAGGGGCATATGACGCGTGCGGTGACGGGTGGGGAGAGCGGGAGTGGCGCAGCCGGAGTACGAGAGGGTCGAGAGGCCGCTCATCGATCAGCTCGTCACCATGGGGTGGGAACACGTCCAGGGCGCCCCGCCCGGCTCGCCCGCCACGCGTGCCGCTGACTCCGAGCGGGACCTC
>NZ_JAEMUX010000094.1 GCF_016598475.1 Streptomyces adelaidensis | reverse complement strand
CGTCCGCTGGACCGGTGATGTGGCCCGTGCCTATGTGGGGGACGAGCTTGTCGCCGACCAGTTCTACTCGGGCCGGGGGGTCTGGGAGATCGGGGTCGACCGGGTGTCCGCGGGGGTGGTGCGGCTGAGGGTGTTGCCGCTGGGGGCCGGGGCGCCGGTGCATGTGCCGGGGTGGGTGGGCACCTCCGCGATACCGGCGGAGGTGCTGGGGGTGGAGTGGGTCGCCGTCCGCGCCTGGTCCTTCCGAGCGGCCTGATTTCTTCGCCCCCGCCGCCCCTACCCGTCCCTCCCCCATCCAGGGGCTGCGCCCCTTCGCCCCCCTTGGGTTGTCGGTCGGCTGCGGGTGCGTCGTGGTTGCTCGCGCAGTTCCCCGCGCCCCTGCAAAGCAGGGGCTGCGCCCCAGGCTTTTCGCCTTCAGGGGCGCGGGGAACTGCGCGACCAGCCCCCACCGCACCCGCAGCCGACCGACAGCCCGATGCGAGCACACCGTTCGTCCTATCCTGTGGTGGCCCGGAGGCGGAACCCCACACACGAAAGAAGCAGCCGCATGCCCCGAAGCACCACGGACGGCACCGCGGCCGGAGGCGCCGGCAGCCGCAGCCGACGGAACTTCGCCGGGGCACGACCGGTGATGGACGACGTCGCACGAATGGCCGGCGTGTCCAAACAGACCGTGTCCCGCGTGCTCAACGACAACCCCGCCGTCCGCCCGGAGACCCGCGAGGCCGTGCTGGAGGCGATGCGGACCCTCGGCTACCGCCCCAGCCGCAGCGCCCGCTCACTGGCCAGCGGCCGTACCCGCATGCTGGGAGTGATCTCCTTCGACGCGGCGCGCTACGGCCCCGCCGCCACTCTGACCGCCATCAACACGGCGGCGCAGCAGGCGGGCTATCTGGTCAGTTCGATCGCGCTCGACACGGCGGACCGGGACACGGTCGTCCAGGCGGTGGACCGGCTGTCGGCCGAGGGCGCGGACGGGGTCATCGCCATCGCTCCGCAGCGCCCGGTGGCCACCGCGCTCGCCCGGGCCCGCCCGGACACCCCGCTGGTGATGCTGGACAACGGCCTGGGCGACGGCACGCCCGTGGTCTCCTCGGACTTCCGGACAGGCGCCCGTCTGGCGACCGAGCACCTCCTGCGTCTGGGCCACACCACCGTCCGGCACATCGCGGGCCCCACCGGCTGGACGTCCGCCGACCGCCGCGCCGCGAGCTGGCGGGAGACGCTCACCGCCGCCGGCGCGCCGATCCACGAGCCCCTCGTCGGGGACTGGAGCGCCGACTCCGGCTATGAGCTGGGCCGAAAGCTGGCGGGCAGCCCGGACGTCACCGCCGTGTTCGCCTCCAACGACCAGATGGCCCTCGGTCTGCTCCGCGCACTGCACGAGGCCGGCCGCCGGGTCCCGGACGACGTGAGCGTGGTCGGCTACGACGACATCCCGGAGGCCGCACATCTGCTGCCCCCGCTGACGACCGTCCGTACCGACTTCTCCGAGATCGGCACGCGGGCGCTGCGCCTGCTGCTGACCCAGCTCGACGACCCCGCCGAGTCCGCCGCCGACACCCCGGAGATCGACCACGTCGTACCCGTGGAACTCATCGTCCGCGACAGCACGGGCCCCGCACCCCACGAGGACGACGCCGGGCCGGCACCGCGGAACTGAGCGGTACCGGCCCGGCGTGCCCAGCCGTAACGGCTACGGCAACGGCAACGACTACGGCTATGGCTTCCTTGCGATCGCCCCGTACATCGCGATGTCCTCGTCGCGGATGTCCTGCTCGCCCGTGCCGTCCGGGAGCCACTTGTGGACCTGGACGATGCCGGGCTCGACGAGTTCGAGGCCGTCGAAGAACTCGTGGGCCTCGTCGATCGTGCGCAGCCGCATGGGCATGTCGCGGGCGGCGTACTCGCGGGCGACGCGGCCCACCTCCTCGGGGGCGAACTCGGCGGTGCCGATGGTCATCGCCAGGTAGCTGCCCGAGGGGAGGGGTTCGAGGAGGCGGCGGACGATGCCGACCGCGTCGTCCTCGTCCAGGACGAAGTGGACGATCGCGATCACGGTGAGCGCGACCGGCTTGCTCAGGTCGAGGGTCTCCAGGAACTCGGGGGAGCGCAGGACGGTCTCCGGGTCCTGGAAGTCGGCCTCGATGTAAGAGGTCTTGCCCTGGGGGGTGCTGGCCAGTAATCCCTGGGACAGGGTGAGGACGATCGGGTCGTTGTCCACGTAGACCACCCGGGACTCGGGGGCCACCGACTGGGCGATCTCGTGGAGGTTGGGGGAGGTGGGGATGCCGGTTCCGATGTCGAGGAACTGGCGCATGCCGGCCTTCTCGGCGAGCCAGCGCACCGCGCGGTTCATCCAGTCGCGGTTGGCGCGCATGTGGGTCGGCATGGCCGGCCACTCCTGCACCATCGCGTCACCGGCCTCTTTGTCGGCCGGGTAGTAGTCCTTGCCGCCGAGGATGTAGTCGTAGATACGCGCGGAATGCGCGTGCTCGGTGTCGATCCGGTCGGCCGGCCATCCGTTGTCGGGCAACGCCGTCCCTCCCATCAAGTCGTGTCGTCCAGGTGCACGGTCGGATAAAGCCAGGGGTTCAGAGATCGGAACCCGGGGTTCGAACAGGTGGTGCGTCAACGAGTCGTGGCAGCAACAAGGCGGTCAGAGCAGAAAGTCGGCGTCACCCGCCTTCACGCCGGCCAGAAAGCTCGTCATCTCACGGGGGGTGAAGAGCAGGGCCGGGCCGTCCGGGTCCGTCGACTGGCGTACGGCGACCCGGCCGTCGGCGAGCTTCTTCACCTCTACGCAGGCGCCGCCCGCGTCGTCGCTCCACGGCCGGTGCCAGTTCTGGGTGCCGAGGTCGCGGGCCGGCATGCCGTTGTGTACGAGGTGGTGCATGTCAGAGCTCCTTGCGTATCGCACCGAGGAGGGCCTCGGTCTTGCGGGCGGGCGCCGACTGCGCGCCCAGCCGGTCCAGAGCCTCGCGGTAGACGACGACGTCGTCGCCCTTGTCGAGGTACACGGCGCCCACCAGACCGTTGAGGTAGACGATGTCCGGCAACTCGGGTGCCCTGAACCGGAAGAGATGGAACGCGCCGGCCCGCATCGCCGGATGCGGACCGTTGGCGAACGGCATGAGCTGGACCGTCACATGCGGCAGACGGTTCAGCTCGATCAGATGGTCGATCTGAGCGCGCATCACGCCCGGCCCGCCGACCGGCCATCTGAGCACCGTCTCGTCCATCACCACCCACAGCCGCGGCGGTTGCTCACGGGTGAGGAGTTCCTGGCGCCGCATGCGCAGCGCCACCCGCCGCTCGGTGTCCTCGGTCGCCGCGTGCGGGTCGCCGGCGCCGAGCAGGGCGCGCGCGTACTCCTCGGTCTGCAGCAGACCGTGCACGAACTGCGCCTCGTACGCGCGGATCTGGAGGGCCGCCTGTTCCAGGCTGAGATAGGCGGCGAACCAGTCGGGCAGCACGTCGCGGTAGGTGTGCCACCAGCCGCGTTTGTTGGCCTCGCGGACCGACTTCAGGAAGGTCTCGATCTCCTGCTGGTCCTGTACGCCGTAGATCTGGAGCAGTTTCTCGACATCGGGGAGGCGGAGCCGGGCGACCTTGGCGGCCTCCAGGCGGCGGATCGTGGAGTGGCTCACTCCGATCGCCTCGCCCGCCTGCTCGAACGTCAGCCCGGCGCGGGTGCGCAGTTCTTCCAGCTGCCTGCCGAGGATCATGCGCAGCACGGAGGGGGCTCCTCCCCAGTCCGTTTCCGCGGTCACGCCCACCTCCTCCGACCCCTGCGCACTTTCTTTCAATGATTGCGCATTGTTGTTCGAGTCACTTCGAAAACGCAGTCTGGCACGATCTTGGCGCGAACGGAGGCGTGATGCGACCCACAAAATGAAAATTTCAACTTGCTGGTTGCGAGGTGTTGTTCGCGGATGCCACAGTGGTCGTACCGTCACGGCTTCGGTGAACGCTGGGGCTGCGCGGCCAGGTTGGGGGAGATGTGGCCGCAACTCAGCGCTGTTCGCGGCGAGTTGCATCTACTCGTGGCGAATGGCGAGGCGGCCGTGGCACCGGCACCCATCCGGTGCGAAGGGCCAACGAAAGGCATACGGCGATGGCTCCGCCCACTCTCCCCCAGTCCCCGGACCGGTTAGCACCGGCCATGTACCCACCCCTTGAAGCAGAGGCGTACGAACCCCACAGAGCGGGCGTGTTCGGCCTGCCCGCCGTGCCCGCGTCGGCGGGCGAGGCACGCAGAACCGTGCGCGAGTTGCTCGGCGAGTGGGAGGTGCGTCCGGAGACCCTTGAGGACGCCCTCCTGATCACCTCCGAGCTGGTCACCAACGCGTTGACGCACACACGCAGCGAGTGGATCGTGTGCCGGTTGCAGATCACCGGCCGTCGGCTCCGGATCGAGGTCGAGGACCAGAGCGGCGGCCTCTCACAGCCAGCCCGGCGCAGGCCGGGCCCCGACGACCAGAATGGGCGTGGGCTCATGCTGGTCGGCATGCTCAGCAGCGACTGGGGGGTCGGAGACACCCCACAACGGTCCGGTCGTGTCGTCTGGGCAGAACTGCCGTCGGAGGGCCGGGAAACCGCCGAGCCCGCCCCTCCGACGGCCCCGTACACGAACGAGGGTGCTCCCTTGACGGACCAGTCGGCCAACCCGCGGACGGACCAGTCGGCCAACCCGCGGACGGACCAGTCGGCCAACCCGCTGACCGGCCCCTTCGCCGAGCCGCTGGCCGATCCGTCCTGGACCTGAGGCCCCTGCACCGGTGCGGGTGACCGGAGCCCCGCTTCGGTCACCCGCACCGGTGCGCCCGTCCGTAGGGTGTTTAGCAGTTGACGGATTGGCCTGGGGATCCTGGGTTCTCCTGGGTATTGGGCGCGGGGCTGGTGGGGCGTACGGGAGTGCGTAACCCGTATAGGGGTTTGATCGTTTGATGTGATGGTCGGGTCGCAGCTTCGGGGCGTGTGAGGGGGTGGCAGGTGCGGCGGAAGGTGGAGCTGGGCGCGGGGGAGGTGCAGCAGGTCGCTGCCGCCTGCGCCCGCGCGCTGCGGGGTGTGGATGCGGCAACCGGGGAGCAGCTGGGTGAGGCTGCGCCCGGATGGCCACGGCCGAGTCACCCGTTTCCCGAGCGATCCCGAACACCCGGGATCACCCAGGAAACCCAAGCCGATCAGAGACGCTGCCCGCGTCGTGAACCCGTCGCCGCTGGAGGCCATCGTGCGCACCGAGTCCGAGATCGACGTCCTGATGCTGGGCGGGGCGGGGCGGGCGTCGGTGTCGACACCCACGCCTGCACCGTCCCCCCGGACCCGGGCCGACGTCATCGGCCGCGACGAGCTCCTCGCCAGGGTGGCGGAGCCGGCGTCCGGGTCCTGAGCGATTTCGGACGTCCTCAGCCCGGCCGCAGGCCCGCGGCCACCAGCCGGGCCTCCATCTTCCTGCGGGCCGCGCCGAGCACCGCCAGCAGAACCTCCTTGCTGGACTGGCGTTTGCGTACGTCGCAGAGGAGCACCGGGACGCCGGGCGGCAGGTCGAGCGCCTGGCGGACCTGCTCGGCGTCGACCTCACGGTCGCCGTCGAAGCAGTTGACCCCGACCGCGAACGGGATGTCGCGGGACTCGAAGAAGTCGACCGCGGCGAAGGAGGCGTCGAGGCGCCGGGTGTCCGCGAGGACGACGGCCCCGAGGGCACCGTTCGAGAGGTCGTCCCACATGAACCAGAAACGGTCCTGGCCCGGCGTACCGAAGAGATAGAGCACCAGCTCGGGCGAGATCGTGATGCGGCCGAAGTCGAGGGCGACGGTGGTCGAGACCTTCTTCTCGACGCCCGTCAGGTCGTCCACGCGCCTGCCCGCCGCGGTGATGCGCTCCTCGGTCGCCAGCGGGGTCACCTCGCTCACCGAACCCACCATGGTGGTCTTGCCGACGCCGAAGCCACCCGCTATGAGGATCTTCAGGGCGGTGGGCACCGACGGCCCGGAGCTGACGGACACCATCCATCACCCTTTCGACGAGTTCCGGGCCCGGCCGCCGTCGCGGTTCACGCGTCCTGCACGTAGTCGGAGGGTGTTTCCGCACGGGGCGCCGCGCTCAGGTACTTGCCGACCTGCTTGACCAGGGTGCCCATCTCGAACGCCATCATGCCGACGTCGACCTCCTCCGAGGCGATCGCGGCCAGCCGAGCGCCCCGGCCGGCGGAGGTGACGAAGAGGAACGCCCGCTCCATCTGGATGACCGTCTGCTGGACCTCGCCGCCGTGGAAGTGGCGGGCCACACCCCGGGCCAGGCTGTGCATGCCGGAACCGACCGCGGAGAGGTGCTCGGCGTCGTCCCACCGGATGTCCTTCGACTTGCCGATGAGGAGGCCGTCCCCCGACAGCACGATGGCGCAGCGGATCTCGGGTATCCGCTCCACGAGCCCGTCCAGCAGCCAGTCCAGCTGGGGACCGGGTCGTACCTGCTCAGTCATTTCGTGCGTGTTCCTCACGGTCGGCCGGCGCCAGGGGGCAGCGCCGGGTCGTCGGGCGCCGGGGGAGCGCCCCGTCAGTCGGCGCCTGGGCCTGACGGCGGTGTCCGCCGGCCGTCGGTGTCGTCCGGTCCGGCGAGCCGGGCCCGCAGCGAGCCCCGCTGGATCGCCACCATGACGCGGGCCAGGGCGTCCGGGCAGAGCGTGTCCTGTGCGTCGTCCTCCCGGGGGGCCGGGGTGTCCGCCGCCGCCTCCCGCGGGTGCGGGGCGGGCGAGGTGCTCCGGGGCCGCCGGGGCAGGCCCTGGGCGAGGGATCGCGGCAGGGACTGGGCGGTGGGTTCGGTGCTCGGCCCGGTGCGGGACTCGTCACCGCTCATCCGGGCCGCCGTGTCGTGCTGCACGTGCGGCCGCCGCGGGTGCCTGGCATCTGAATTCCTCGTACGACAGCGAACATCCGATGGCGATAAGAGTTGTTGCGAGTCGCCCCGACACCCTCCGCGCTCCGAATTGACACGCCGGCGCCGGATGTCAGCGGCGGGACGGAACGCTATCAGGCACCGGGCATCGTCGTCAGCACCCGCCCGATCACAACTTCCCGCCGCACGAGCGCAATTGACGGCGGCTCCGGCGGAGGTCGGCAGCGGAGGCCGGGCGGGAGGTCGGCTGGCTCGCGGGGACCCAGGCGGAGCCAGTACTTCCGGTGCAACTCCCGTAAGCGGACTTGTCGACAGAGAGATGAGACCGGATCGGCGCTCCCCGGCCGGATCGGCCGCGCTTGGGGGTGGCTTGAAATCGGTGGGAACCTCATTGAACATGCGCGGACGGTGCGTCAGTTTGGTATTTGGCCGCGTGCGGCGCCCGGGGGAGCCGCCTCCGGTCCGAGGGTGCCTGGTGGTTCAGGTCGTCGGCTGCCCGATTTCAGGTCCGAGGGGGCGGACAGGTTCAGCTGAGAAAGTATCAAAATGTGGACATCGGTGACCTCTTGTCTCACATTCACGGTCAGAATTCAACAGACAATATTTCGGCCAAACAACCTTAACGATCTTGGCGTGAGAGGTTGATTTGTAGACCATGTTGCAGTCGGCCAGGTCCCCCCTTGGAACCACAGCCCGACGTACAGCCTCCGCGTCCCCCCGGCGCGGGGAAACGCGAGAAGGGCTCGGCGTGGAACACGTCTTCACCACTCAGGATCACGAGCATCTACGGCAGCGGGTACGAGAGTTCGCCGAGCGCGCGGTGCGGCCACTGATACCCGAGATGGAGGCCTCCCGTACCGCACTGGTGGGGATCTCCCGGGAGATCGCCCGGCAGGGCTGGATCGGCGCCACGATCGATCCGGCCTACGGCGGCATGGGCGCGGGTCATCTCGCCAAGACCATCATCATCGAGGAACTGTCCCGGGTCAGCGGCGCGATGGGGGCGATGGTCCAGGCCTCCCAGCTGGGCGTCGCCAAGATCATCCACTTCGGGGACGAGAGCCAGAAGCGGAGCTGGCTGCCGAGGATCGCCGCAGGCGAGGTGCTGCCGACGATCGCTGTCACCGAGCCGGGGTCGGGGGGCCACGTAGCCGGCATGGAGAGCAGCGCTGTACGGGACGGCGACGACTACATCCTCAACGGCCGCAAGGTCTTCGTCGGCAACAGTCACGTGGGGGACGTGCACGGTGTCGTGGTGCGTACCGCACCGGGCTCGAAGGGCATGACGGCCTTCCTCGTCGAGTCCGACCGCCCCGGCTTCTCCCTCGCCGACCAGGTGCCCGCCATGGGGCTGCACGGATTCAGCTTCGGTGAGCTCGTCTTCGACGACTGCCGGGTACCGGCCACCAACCGGCTCGGTGAGGAGGGCGAGGGCCTGGCCGTCGCCTACTCGTCATCGGTGCTCTACGGCCGCCTCAACCTGACGGCGGTGTCCCTGGGCATCCACCAGGCGGTGTTCGAGGAGACCGCCCGGTACTGCGGTGAAGTGCAACGCTACGGACAGCCGTTGGGGCATCTCCCCAACGTCAAGATCGAGCTGGGGCGGATGCTGCAACGCCTCACCCTCGCGCGCCAGAGCGCCTATCTCGCCGCGCATCTGCTGGACAGCGGGCGGCCCTGCGACGTGGAGCTCATGGCCGCCAAACTCTTCAATGTCGAGTCGTCCATCGAGTCGGCCCAGGCCTCCCTGAAGATGCACGCGGCCTGCGGCCTGTTCACCGACCGCCCGGTGGAGCGCTATCTGCGCGACGCCTTCCACATCTACGCACCCGCCGGCACCTCCGAGATCCAGGGCCTGAGACTGGGCGAGTTCGCCCTCGGCCAGAACAAGGGCCAGTGGTCCGAGCGTCTCGCCGATCTGGTCCGTACCCCGCAGGCCGAGTCGTGGGAGACGCAACCGGAGCCCGTCGTCGAGCTGGTCTGACACAGCGGCCCCGGACGACCACCGGGTCCCGCCCCCGTCTCACTCGCCGGACGGGACCGGTGCACGCAGAGAACCGCGGACACAGCGTCGTGTCCGCGGCTTTCGTGAGCCGGGTGCCCGGCGGCCTGCCTCCCCTCGACCCGCCGGACCGGTGGACCGGTGGACCGGCGGCGGTCCGGTCCCCGGTCGGGCTCAGCGGCCGGCCGCGAGGGACTGGATCTGGTCGGACATCTCCTGCGCCATGTGCTTGATGATCTCCAGCCGCTGCCGACCCCACGTACGGGAGTCGGTGTCCACGACACAGATCGTGCCCAGGTTGAACCCCGCCAGCCTGTCCACCAGCGGCGCGCCCATGTAGGAGCGGATACCGATCTCGTCCACGACGGGATTGCCCGCGAACCGCGGGTAGTCGCAGACGTCGTCGAGCACCAGCGCCGTGGTCCGCTTCACCGTGTGCGGGCAGAAGCCGTGGTCGAGGCGCATCTCCCGGCTCATCGAGCTCTCGCTCGCCTGCCCCTGCGAGACGTTCACGGGTCCCGCGTCGGGCGTGTAGAGCCCGGCGAAGAACTGCCGCCTGTCATCGACGAAGTTGACCATCGCGAACGGCGCGTCCAGCTCCAGGGCCAGCCGGCGCGCGAACTCGTCGAACTCGGCCCGGGGGGTGTTGAGCCCGAGCTGCGCCAGCCTGGCGGTTCGCTGCGGCGCCGCCGGGTCCTCGGGGGTCAGGAGCAGACGGTCGAGCGGTGGCTCATAGGAGGAGTAGGGGCTGTTCATGAGAACTCCGTTCGTGGTCGGCTGAGTTGAGCAAGGATCAACGGAGCGCGGGTGGCTGGTGCGTCGCCACGCCGGGTGTCATGCCGAGCAGATGCTGCACGAGTTCGACGAGAACGCCCGTACCGGAGCTGCAGTGCCGGGCGTCGCAGAACACGATCGGCGCGTCGGACTTCAGGCCGATGGCGTCGCGGACCTCTTCGGTGGAGTACTGGTACGCACCGTCGAACTCGTTCACCCCCACGACGAACGGGATGCCGCGGACCTCGAAGAAGTCCACCGCGGGGAAACAGTCGTCGAGCCGGCGGGTGTCGGCGAGCACCACCGCGCCCAGCGCCCCGTCGGACAGCTCGTCCCACATGAACCAGAATCGTTCCTGCCCGGGGGTACCGAACAGATACAGGACATGGTCCGAGTCGAGGGTGATCCGGCCGAAGTCCATGGCCACCGTGGTGGTGAACTTGTCCTCCACCCCGTCCAGGCTGTCCGTGCGGACACTGGCCGTGGTGATGACCTCCTCGGTGCTCAGCGGCGCGATCTCGCTGACCGCCCCCACGAAGGTCGTCTTGCCCACCCCGAACCCTCCCGCGACGAGGATCTTCAGTGCGGTCGGGAAGGGGTCAGAGCCGTGCGCGTAGGCCATCGAGCACCGCCTCCAAAACTTCTCGGTTGGCGGCGGAGGCCGCCTCAACGGCACGGGGCGCCCGTGCGGTGAGCGCCTCGTGCTGCACAAGGTCGGACAGTAGGACTTTGGTGACGGCGATCGGGAGGTTCATCCGGGCGGCCACCTCGACCACCGGCACCGGCCTGAGACACAGACCGAGCACCATGTCGTGATCGGGGCCGAGGTCGGGGACCGGCCGGTAGCCGGTGGCCATCACCAGGGTGAGCAGGTCGAACTGTGTCGAGGGCCGAGTGCGCCCGTTGCTGACGGTGAACGGCCGGACTAAGCGTCCCGCCTCCTCGTCCAGGAACATCTCGTCCGTCATCGCGTCACAGCCCCGCGCTGGACGGCGCGGTGGTCGGGCGGCGGGCAGGCGTGGCGAGGAACGGCTGTACGGCCCGGATGAGCATGCCCATCTCGTAGCCTAGCGTCTCGGTGTGCGTCGAGGAGTCCGCGGTGACCGCCAGCACGGCGCCATGGCCCGCCGAGGCCACGATGAGGATGCCGTTGTGCAGTTCCACGATGACCTGGCGGACGGTGCCGCCGTTGCCCAGGACCCTGTCGTGGCCGAAGGAACGGCCCAGGGAGTTGAGCCCGGAGGATATGGCGGCCAGCCGGTCGGCGTCGTCGTTGCCGAGGTCCACATGCGCCTTGCTCAGCCCGTCGGAGGAGAGCAACAGCACCTGCCGGGTACCGGGCACGGTCTTCTTGAGGTTGTCCAGCAGCCAGTCGATGTTCTGTCCGGTGGGGTGGCTATCGCTCACCATGGTGGGGTTCTTCTCCTTGCGATCGGGGCGAGGCCCAGCGCGAGTCGTCGACGGGGATCACGTCGGAGGTCGCGCCGGCGAGACCGAAGCCTCGATTGATACCGGCCAGGAGGCCGGGGCTGAAGTTCAGGTCCTGGTCGTTGGTCTCGGGACGTGCGGGGCCGTTGCGGAGCTCGGGGGCGAGGTGCTCCATGGCACGGCGCTTCGGCAGGATCGGCCTGGCCGGCGTCCCGCCCCCGTGCGGAGCGGCCGTCGGACGCTCGTAGCCCGACGAGGGGCGGTACTCGGACCGGACGTCGGAGACGGGCTGCGGCCGCTCGTGCCGGGCGGACACCGGGGGAGCCATGGGGGACATGGGGGCCATGGGTGCCTGCCGCTGGGGAGCGGCCTGGGCCGGGACGGAGACGGGGTGACTCGCGTGCGCGTGGCCCTGGACGGCGGCCGGGGGAGCCGCGTGGGACGAACCCTGCCAGGCGGGCGGGGGCGTCTGCGCCGGGTGGGGTGCGGCGGGCCGGCTGTGGGTCGGCGCCCGTCCCTCCTCGTCGCCCAGCAGCCCCTGCGGGAGCACCAGGATCGCCTGGACACCGCCGTAGATGTTGCCCTGCAGCTGGACCGCGATGCCGTGCCTGCGGGCCAGGGAGGAGACCACGAACAGACCGATCCGGCCGTCGGCGAGCAGCTTGGCGACGTCGATGCGGGCCGGGTCCGCGAGCAGCGTGTTGATCCGGTCCTGGTCCTCCTGGGGTATGCCCAGGCCCCGGTCCTCGACCTCGATGGCGATGCCGGCGGTCACCCGGCGGGAGCGCAGCAGGATCTGGGTGTCCGGGTGGGAGAACATGGTCGCGTTCTCGACGAGTTCGGCCAGCAGGTGGATGACGTCGGCGACCGCGTGGCCGCGCAGCGTGCCCTCGATGGGCGGCACGAGCTTGACGCGGGAGTACTGCTCGACCTCGGCGATGGAGGACCGCAGCACCTCGGTCAGGGTCACCGGATTGGTCCACTGGCGGCGGGAGACCGCGCCGCCGAGCACCGCGAGGTTCTCCGCGTGCCGCCGGATACGGGTGGCCAGATGGTCGATGCCGAAGATGCGCCGGAGCAGTTCCGGGTCCTCGACCTGGTTCTCCAGATCGTCCAGCTCACGGATGGTGCGGTGGACGAGCGACTGCAGCCGGCGGGCCAGGTTGACGAAGACCTCGACCTTGTCGCTGTTGTCGTCGGAGGCGGACTGGAAGTAGCCCGCGGCCCATACGAGGGACTCCCGGGCCCGGTGCTGGGCGGCCGTGACCTCGTACTCCAGCTGCTGGTACGGGTCTTCGGCGCTCGGCGCCTGGTAGGCGAAGCCGCGGGAGAGCAACTGCTCGCCCCGCTTGAGGCGGGTCAGGTCCTCGTCGAGCGCCCAGTTGCCGGTGGTGATGGCCTGCCGCAGCGACTCGGCGCGCTTCGCGTCGGTCCTGGCCCGGGACCTGGCCGCCATCACGGCACCGGCCAGACAGCCGCAGCCGAGGAGCGCGCCGCCCGCCAGCACACCCCAGGTGGCCGCGTCGGCGGTGCCCTCCTGCAACCGCAGGACCGTGCCCGTGACGGCGGTGGATATTCCGGCCATGAACGCGGCGGGGAGTACGGCGAGACGGGTCGGACCGGGGTGGCCGACCGAGGAATCCGTGGCATCCGACGCCCCGGTCCTGCCGTGCCGGTGACGAGGCGGGGGCGTCGCCGCGTCCGGCCGACCGCGATCCGGGGGCGTCGCGAAGGATGGGGGTTCAGGCATCGGAGTCCTCTCGATCAGCCAGTACGCGACAGAGTAGCGAAGAACGTCAACTATCTGACCAGCGGTCCTGGACGCTCAGGGGAGGTCTGTCGCCTGAGGTGCCGTCAGTGACGGCAAGGGTCCGCGACGCCTTTTTACCGCCTGGAGACGGGGTGGCGTCGCAGCAGTTCTTCACATCCCGGCCATGGTGGCGCACCACTTGTGAAAGTGCGGCTGTCGAGTGGCGGGCCACCTGCGGCTCTGTCCCCGCACCGCCCCGCGCCACCCCGCGCCGTCCGGAGCGGTCCGGGCCGGCGGGGTGCGGGGCATCGGTTTCGCGCCAATCGGAGGCCGCGGAAGCGAACGTCAACTTGACCTGGCAGAGGTGACGTTGATCCGAAAAGGGATCGGGTCACACGCGGCGTGCACGTCGCATCCCAGCAACATTCACACCAAGAAACCGGAAGACGCACGGTGCGCCGGTTTGCGAGGGGGTGATCACCTCGTCCGCCCCCTGAGGGGCGCTCATCCCGCCGGCGTCGGGCGAGATCGACGTTCGGCCGGGCTTTGGCTAAGCTTTAGACTTCAATGGAACGCGTAAGGGCCGCGGAAGGGTGGGGATGTGGCAGCGTCTCACCGGGTGGTGCCGCACTGCGGTTACCGCCGAACTCCCGTGACTCCACGTGGAGTTGAGTCGGCCGACTCAGCGGATGCTCTGCCGCATCTCTCGCGGGCTGACTGCGTAGCGCCGCCGGAAGGCGGTGCTCAGGGCACTCGCCGAGGAGAAGCCGGCGGCGTAGGCGAGGTCCGTGATCGTCATGTGGTCGCAATCCGCGCACAGTAAGCGGTCCCGGACGAGGTGCAGCCGCTCCTCGCGGATCAGCTCACGGGGCGTCGTCCCCGCTTTCTGCAGGGCGAGTTGGATCTGCCGCAGCGACCAGCCGAGGGCGCGCGCCACCGCCGTACCCGTGAGGTTCGCGTCGGCCACGTGCTCGCGCACATAGCGGCGGACCATCGCCTCCACCTCGCCCAACTGTCCCGGGGCGTCCGGCCGGTCGTCGCCGACGGTGAGCATGCACACCAGCTCCACGATGCGGTCGGAGACGGCGTTGAACTCCGGGTCGGTGAGCTGCTCCCGCTCCTCGTGCAGGCCGGTCAGCATCGAGCCGACGATACGGCCGAGACCGGCGGAGAGGTTCAGGCCGCTGGCCACAGGTGACCTGGTGTTGAGCCGGCTGTCGACCTCGCGGGCCGGGATGGTGAAGATGAACGCGTCGATGGCGTCGCTCTGCAGGCACTGGAAGGGGGCGGCGAAGGAGACCAGGGCCCCGGTGCCCGGGGTCAGCCGCGCCTCCTCGCCGTCCTGCCGCAGCCAGATCTCACCGTGCACCGGCAGCAGCAGCCGGTAGTCCTCGTCCGGGTCCTGGCGGGCCTGACGGAGTGTGCGGGTGTACTCGATCTCGTCCGACCGGTACTTCACCAATTGATACGTGTCCGTGCGCTGCCGGACGGTCTCGCCGCGGAAGTTGTCCGAGTGGGCGTAGTTGAAGCCCATCCGGGACTGGTACGAGCCGATCTGCTCGGTCCAGAAGTCGGCACGCTCGCGCGGGGCCAACTCATCGGTGGTCAGCGCCTCGACGCTGTAACTTCCCGCGGGCAACGCTGCTCCTCCCTGTGCCGGGCACTCGACGAACGTTCCCTGTCATCTCTTACGGTCCCGGACCGGAAAATTTTCAACTTGTATTTGACCAAAGACAGTTACCGTTCGGTCAGCCTCGGAGGGAACCCTAGTGTGGCAAGCGGTTGCCATGTCGCTCGGTCGGTGTGACCGCATATGTCGGGAGAATCTCGTCCGTTTGCCCGTACCCCTTGCGTCACTCGTGTGCCTTGTGGCAACTTCCGTACACGTCACGGAATGTATCCGTCCGCTCGCTCCGCTAGTGTCGGGCGCTCCGTCAACTCCCGCCGGTCATCCTGTGACTCGCGGCTGCCCGGGGACCTTGTGGGGACTTGAGGACGTAAGGACTTGTGGACTTCATGACCGAACCGATACCGCAGGCGGTGACCTGGGCCCTGGCCGCGGCCCTGCTCGGCACCGCCGTACTCCTGCTGCGCCAGCACGGCATCACCAGGCGACAGCGCGGAAGGAACGCCGTGCTCGCCGACGGCGTGCGGGCCCGCGAGGAGGAGCTGCGCCATCTGGTCACGGTCCGGCTGCCGGCCCTCGCGGACCACCCCGGCCAGGACCTGCCGGGCATTGGACCGCTCGACACCCGGCTCGCCGAGACGGAGTTCGGCAAGGGCATGGACGAGGTGCTGGCCCGCTTCTCCGGCGCCGTCGAGCACGCGCAGGCCCGCGCCGACCAGTCGGCCAAGGCCGCCCTCAAGGCGTCGATGCGCTCGATCCAGGCCCTCGCCAACGAGCAGCAGGTCTCCATCTCCGAGATGCAGGACCGGCACGACGACCCCGACGTGCTGCGCGACCTCCTCGAAGTCGACCACACCAACGCCCAGTTCGGGCGTCGCGCCCAGGCCATCGCCGTACTGTGCGGCTCCTGGCCGGGCCGGCAGCGCTCCACCTCCCCGCTGATCGAGGTCGTCCGGGGCGCCACCTCACGCATCCGCGACTACCGGCGCATCCGCGTCCACGGCCAGGTCGAGATCGCGGTGCGGAGCCGCTCCGTGGAGCCGGTCGTCCTCGCGATCGCCGAGCTGCTCGACAACGCCGCCCGGCACTCGCAGCCCAACACCACGGTCGAGGTCGACGTCCAGTCCGTGCACAACGGCGCGTGCGTCGTCATCGACGACGCGGGCGTCGGCATGGACGGCCACGCCGTGGAACACGCCACCCGTCTGCTCAGCGGCCGCGGCGAGGTGGACGTCACCCGCCTCGACGACCCGCCCCAGTTCGGCTTCGCCGTCATCGGCGTGCTCGCCCGGCGGTACGGGTTCACCGTCTCCGTGGACACCCGCTCGCCGTACGGCGGTGTCCGCGCCGTCGCGTTCCTGCCCACCGCGCTGCTGACCCAGCTGGAGCCCGCCGCCGCGGAGCCACCGATCGACCTGACAACCCAGCCGGAGACCACACCCGCCCCGGGCCCGGTGGCCGCCGGGAGCACCACCGGCAGCGCCGCCGAGGGCACGACCGAGGGCGGACTGCCCAAGCGCCGCCGGCGCGTCCCCAAGCGGCAGGACCCCGCCGAGCCGCAGCCCGTCGAGGCCGAGGAGGTTCCCGGCCGGTCGCCCGAGGAGAACGCCCGCATCCTGGGCGCCTTCGCCCGCGGCACCCGCTTCGGCCGGTCGGCGGGACGCATCCTCGACGAGGAGGAGTACGTCGACGCCGCCGCGACCGGGGCCGCTGGTGCGACCGCCGCGACGGAGGCGACCGGTACCGCCGACTCCGCGCGGTCCACCGCCCACAAGTCCCACGAGCCCCACAAGTCCCACGAGCCCGACGAGAACGAAGGGACCCACCACGCATGATCGAGCCCACGAACAACGAGCTGGGCTGGATGCTCGACGACGTGCTGAAGGTCCCCGAGGCGCGGCACGCCATCCTGCTCTCCGCCGACGGCATGCTCCGCGCCCACTCCGCCTACATCGGCCGCGACGACGCCGAGCGCCTCGCGGCCGGGCTCTCCGGGCTCCAGTCGATCAGCCGCAGCACCGCCGAGTTCTGCGGCCCGACGGAGAGCCCCTGGCGGCAGACCCTGATCGAGTTCGGGCACGGCTTCGTCTTCCTGGTCGCGGCCGGCGAGGGCGCCTATCTCGCCGTCTCGACCGGCGACGAGGTCGACATGGAGTCGGTGACGTACCGCATGCACAAGCTCGTCGACCGGCTCGGCAAGGAGCTGACCAGCCCCGCGCGGCTGGACACGGGCAGCAGGGCATGACGCCCCGCCGCCCCGAGGCGCGGCTGGTGCGGTCGTACGTCGTCACCGACGGCCGCGCCCACCCGACCCGCAACACCCTGGACCTGGTGACGCTGCTGATCGCCACCACCGACCTGTCGCTGGCCGGCCTGAACCCGGAGAAACGCCGGGTCATGGAGGTGTGCCGGCACGGCTCGCTCTCCCTCGCCGAGGTCGCGGGCCATCTGCGGCTGCCGGTCAGCGTGACGAAGGTGCTGGTCGCGGACCTCATGGACAGCGGCCACATCGTCACCCGCGCACCGATCCCGGCCGCCCGGCCGTCCGACACGAGAATCCTTCAGGAGGTCCTCGATGGGCTGCGCGCCCGACTCTGACGACGTCTACCTGCGGCCGTCGGTGAAGACGGCGGCCAAGCTGCTCGTCGTCGGTCACTTCGCGGTCGGCAAGACCACGTTCGTCGGCACCCTCTCCGAGATACGGCCGCTGCGCACCGAGGAGGTCATGACGCAGGCCGGTGCCCTGGTCGACGATCTCGCCGGCACCCGCGACAAGACCACCACCACGGTCGCCATGGACTTCGGCCGGCTCACCATCAACGACTCCCTGGTGCTCTATCTGTTCGGCGCGCCGGGGCAGCGGCGTTTCACCAAGCTCTGGCACGACATGACCCGCGGCGCCCTCGGCGCACTGGTCCTCGCCGACACCCGCCGCCTCTCCCACTCCTTCGAGGTGATGGGCCTCCTGGAGGAGCTGAACCTGCCGTACGCCGTCGCCGTCAACGACTTCGAGGGCGCCCCCGTGCACAGCCTGGACGAGGTGCGCGAGGCCCTCGACCTGCTGGACGAGACCCCGCTGGTGCGCTGCGACGCCCGCCACCCGGACTCCTCCACCCGGGCGCTGATCTCCCTCGTCGAGTACCTGCTCAGCCGCAAGACAGAACTGGAGCACGCGTGACCCCGCGACCGCCGTCCGGCCCGCCCCCGGGCTGCCCGGCCCACGAGCCCATGCACGGCCCCGCCTTCGCCGCCGACCCCGCCACGACCTACCGGCGGCTGCGTGCGCACGGGCCCACCGCACCCGTGGAACTCGCCCCCGGCGTCAAGGCCACGCTCGTCACCTCCTACGAGGCCGCCCTGCACGTGCTGCGCGGCACCGAGACCTTCTCCAAGGACCCGCGCCGCTGGAACGACCTCAACAACGGCGTGGTCCCCATGGACAGCCCCGTCGTGCCGATGATGATGTACCGGCCCAACGCCCTGTTCACCGACGGCGAGGAGCACCGGCGGCTGCGGGGCGCCATCACCGACAGCCTGGCCCGGGTCGAGCCGAACACCCTGCGCGACTATGTCGAGCGCAGCGCCGACACCCTCATCGACCGGTTCGCGCCCACCGGCGAGGCGGATCTGCTGGGGGAGTACGCGCAGGTCATCCCGCTGCTCGTCTTCAACCACCTCTTCGGCTGCCCGGCCGACTACGGACTGAAGCTGGTCGAGGGCATGTCCGGCATCGTCGACGGCGTCGACGCCGCGAAGTGCGACGAGTTGCTCACCTCGACCCTGGTCGACCTGGTCCGGCTGAAGCGGCGGCAGCCCGGCCCTGACGTGACGTCCTGGATGGCGGCGCACCCGGCGGCGCTCACCGACGAGGAGATGGTCCACAGTCTCGTCGTCCTGCTGGGCGGCGGCACCGAGCCGCAACAGAACCTCATCGCCAACGGCCTGTGCCTGCTGCTCTCCGACGACCGCTTCGCGGGCGACCTGTCCGGCGGCAGCCTCCCTGTCGATGACGCCCTCGACGAGGTTCTGTGGACCGACCCGCCGCTGGCCAACTATGCCGTGCACTACCCGAGGCGGGACGTGCTGTACGAAGGCGTCCTCCTCAAGGAGGGTGACCCCCTCGTCGTCTCCCTGGCCGCCGCCAACACCGACCCCGCCCTGAGGAACGATCAGCGAGCGGGGAACCGGGGCCACTTGGCCTGGGGCGCCGGTCCCCACAACTGCCCCGCCCAGAACGAGGCACGCCTGATCGCCTCGGTAGCCGTCGAGAAACTCCTCGACCGCCTCTCCGACGTCGAACTAGCCGTCCCTGTCGGCGAGTTGGAGTGGCGCCCGGGCCCCTTCCACCGAGCCTTGGCCGCCCTCCCGGTAACCTTCCCGCCCGCTCCCGTCGTCGGCGCGTCGATCGACGACCCCGGCTCCCCCATGCCCCGTTCCACCGGGCCGTACGGCCTCCGCCCGGGCGCCCGGGGGCCGGCGGAGCCCGCCCACCCGAAGAACGGCTGGGCCCGGCTGCTGGCTTGGTGGCGCGGGGAGTAGCCGTACGGCTTCGGTGTTCGAAGCCTTCGATGGCCTTCGATGGCCTTCGAAGGCCATCGAAGCCGAAGCCCGCTGCCGCCGCCCACTCCTACGCGTCGGGGTCGCGGAGGCCGACTGCGTCATGCCGCCAGAACGGCTCCGCATAGACCAGCGTCCCCGTCATCCATGGCTCGTACTCCGGGAGCCTGATGGCCTGGAAGGCACCGTCCGGGATACGCAGGGATGGCTTTCGGAAGCCCAGGCCATCACCCGGCGCGAAGCCGAAACGCGAGTAATAGCCCGGATCGCCCTCCAGGAAGACGAGAGGAACACCCCGTTCGGCGAGGACCCCCAGTCCGTGCCGGACCAGGGCCGAGCCGATACCGCGCTCATGGAGCTCAGGCATCACGGCCAAAGGACTGAGGACTTGCACCTCGACCAGCCGCCGAGGGGCGTCGAGCAGACTGCGGGTGAACATGACATGCCCGACGACCTGCCCGTCGTGCTCGGCGACCAGCGAGAGACCGTCCCCGGGCAGGAAGGTGTCCCGCAGGGTATCGACCAGATCGGCCACGACAAGACCATGGTCACCGAACGCCCGCAGGTGCACCTCCCGCACGGCCTGTCTGTCGCTCGGAAGTTCTTCGCGAAGATCCATGTCGGGAGGGTAGAACCCCTCCGGGTTACTCGCACGCGGTTTTGGAGTCGGCAGAACACACGGCCCATGACCGCTCGGTTTCGCTGATACGCGCTCAGTCCGACGGCGTGAGCGAGGACCACTCGCCGAGCCACTGCTCGGCCCCGTAGGCCTCGAACCGCTCTACCTCGATGAACCCCAGCTTCGCCGCGAGGCGCATCGAGCGGACGTTGGCGGTCTGGGTGGCGAGCACCACTGGTTCGCCGGGAAGCGCGCCGGCGAACCGGTCGAGTGCCGCTGCGCACGCCTCGGCGGCGTACCCGTATCCCCACGCCTGCGGCAGGAACAGGTTGCCGAGCTCCGCCTTCCCGGCAGCCTGACGAATGTGCCCCGTCGCTCTGGTGAGCGTGATCCGGCCGATCATCGCTCCGTCGAGACCGACCATGAAAAGGCCGGGGCGCCGGCTGGGTGCCCCGGGCATCGCGCGCTCGAGCTCGTCACGCGGTCGAGGGCCACCGAGACAGGTGCCCACCTCTGGCGAGGCCGGCGGCTCGACGACCGCCGCACGGTCCCGGGCCTCGGGCTCACGGAGCACGAGCCTGTCGGTCCTGATCGGGGCAGGTGGCCAGGCGACGCGTCCGAGCTCAGCCATGCCGGCCTGCCAATCAGCGGGCTCGGCAGCGATCAAGGCTCGCGGACGACGGGATGCCTTCCGTTCTCCTGAACATCGACTTCGGAAGCGGCCGGCCCGTGTCGGCGAGATCGCGAGCCGCGTCCGGCTGCCGGAGCCCACCTGCCCCCGAAGCGGACGCGCCCGGCTGCCGTCCTGGGGACGCGGTCGGCAGCCGGGGCGTCCGGGGAGGTGGCTGTCAGGCCGTGCGGACAGGCAGGTGGCGGTGGCCGTTGGAGATGAAGGACTCCACGTAGCCCAAGTCGTCGTCCGTGGCGGCCAGTTGGAGGTCGGGGAAGCGGGCGAAGAGGGCCGGGAGGGCGATGCGGGCCTCCATGCGGCCGAGCGGAGCGCCGAGGCAGAAGTGGACGCCGTGTCCGAAGGCGAGGTGTTCCTTGTCGGCGCGGGTGACGTCGAAGCGGTTGGCGTCCTTGCCGTGCCGCTCAACGTCGCGGCCGGCGGCGGCGTACGCGGCCAGGATCGGCTCGCCCTTGCCGATCACCACGCCCGCCGGCCCGCCGAACTCGGCGAGGTCCAGGTCCTCCACGGCGTAGCGCAGCGGCAGGCTCGCCACCGGTGCCTCGAACCGCAGCGTCTCCTCGACCACGTCGTCCCAGCTCGCGCGGCCCTCCTGGACATGGGCGAGCTGCTCGGGGTGGGTCAGCAGGGAGTGCACGGCTTGGTCGAGGAGGTTCACCGTGGTCTCGTGCCCGGCGCTGATCATCAGCACCAGGGTGTCCAGCAGCTCCTGTTCGCTGAGCCGGGTGTCGTCCTCGTCGTGGGACGCGATCAGCCCGGTGGTGAGGTCGTCGCCGGGCGACTTTCGCTTGGCGGCGACCAGTTCGGCGAGTACGTCGTGCAACTGCTCGTAGGCGGCGGTCATCTCGCCCGGGTCGGCCGAGGTGACGAAGACCTTGTCCACCAACTGCCGCAGCAGCGGGCCGCGTTCCTCGGGCAGTCCGAACAGCTCGCTGATCACCTGGATCGGCAGCGGGTAGCAGAACTCCTCCCGCAGATCGACCGTCTCCCCGCGCCGCAAGCCCTCCTCGACCCGGTCGAGCAGCTCTTCGGTGATCTCCTCGATGCGCGGCTGCAACGCTGCCGTCCGGCGCGCGGTGAACGCCTTGGCGACCAGGTTCCGCAGCCGTTTGTGGTCACCGCCGTACGCGGTGAACATGTTCTGCACGGCGACCCAGGTGAACAGCGGCCACTCCGGGGTGATCTCACCGGCCGTGAACCTCGGCCAGTGCTGCCGCGGGTCCTTGGACACCCGGCGATCGGTGAGCAGCCGCTTGAGGAGATCGGGGCTGCTGACGGCCCAGGCCTCGACGGCGGGCGGCCCCGGCAGCACGACCCGGGTCGCCGGACCCGTCTCGCGGACACGGGCGGCCTCACCGTGGATGTCACGGCCGGTCGCGTCAATCACCAGGGGGGCGGGGTGGCCCATTGGTCCTCCTGCAAGGTCGAAAGCTGTCCAACAGCGCAACGGTGGAAGCCGGTCACGCTACGGTCCGGTAGCGTCGCCGGGCGAGATCGCGCGTCGTGCGCTGCGTACGACGGCAACTTTCCTGCGCGTACTCGTAAGTTGGGTGCTGGGCAGGCTTCTAGGATCGGGCCCACCCCCCCCATGAAGAGCCGGTGAGTGTCATGACGGTCAGCAGGGCTCCGCGCTGGATGTGTTCCTACAGCTCCGAAGTACGCACCGTGCCGGCCGGGCGCTGGTGGAACGCCGTACGCGTGCCGGTCGCCCTCGGCACCCCCGCGCTGAAGTCCCTCGGCGACGACACGGGCGCCGTGATCAAGGACGGCTACGGCGGCATCCTGTACTGGCTGGTCCCGCCCGGCGCCGCGACCGACTGGCGGCTCGCCGACGTCCAGGTCCTCGGCCCGGGCAGCCATGTGGCCGTCCCGCCCCTGCGCCGTACCTCGGGCCCCGGCCTCTACTGGCGCGTCCCGCTCTCCAACGACCGCTACTGGACCGACACGGACCGCCTCCGCAAGGCCCTCACCGCCGCCGCCGTCACCGCCGCACGGTAAACGCCGGACCCCGCGCACCCTGAAGGGGCGCGGGGAACTGCGCGAACAACCACGACCGACCCGCACACGCCGTACAACCCCGGCTACCCGAGCTCGGCGGCGTGCTTTTCTCCCCGCCCGGCGGAGCGCTTTGGCCGGGGTTCCTGGTCCGGCAGCCAGCCGAAGGCCAGCGTGCTGCCCACCGCGCCCAGCAGGAGGCCGACGATGAAGCCACCGATGTTCGAGGTGACCCAGGTGCCCAGGGAAAGCATGATCCCGAGGATGGAGTAGAACAGGCGCTGCGCGGGGTTGAAGACGATCAACGCCCCGCACAAGATCATCAGCGAGGGCAGGAGGTAGCCCGCCAGGCCCTGCATACCGATCTTCAGGATCACCGGCAGCGGCGCCTTCATGGTCACCAGGATCTCGGCGCCGCCGAGCGCCAGCAACAGCCCACCGGCGAACGGCCGGTGCCCTCTCCATTCCCGGAATCGACTCACTGCGGGCAGCCCTCGCTCGTGAAGCTCATGTGCAGGTCGGGCAGCTTGAAGACGGCCGCGGTGGCGGCGTAGTTGTGCTGGTAGAGGTCGGTGATGACGACCGAGTCGGCCTGCTGGCCGTAGACACCCCGCGGGCCCTGCTGGTCGACCTTGTCGAACGTGCTGGAGTCGCGGCCGATCTCGATGTTGTTGAACGAGGCGTCGCCACTGATGTCGTCGGAGTCGATCGCCAGGTTCTTCACACTCACCGGCGTGGACTTGTTGCCCGCGGTGAGGACGAGCTGGATGCCGCCGAGGTCGACGCTCTGGCAGAGGTTGGTCAGCTTGCCGTTCTTCACGACCGAGGTGACGACCAGGACCTGACCGCCGGTGTCGCCCTCGTTGGGGCTGTTCTCGATCATGTGGTCCAGCGCGCCGAACTGGGCGAAGCCGTCGCCTTCGAGCTTGTCGGCGGTGACGACGAACGGCATGCCGGAGATGGCGAACTGGACGCCCAGGGCGCCCTGCGCGGTGAGGATCATCAGGCCGGCGGCGACCGCCGTGGCCGGCACCGCCATCACGGCGGCGCGCTTGAGGCGGATCCGCCCGCGTCTTCCGGACGCTACGGGACCCTCGGGTCTTTCGTTGGTGGACGCCGTGGCGTCCGAGGACGAGGCCATGTGTGCTCCCTGGACTTCCAAGTCATTCAAGTCATTGCGATGGGGCTTCGACGGCACGTTGTCCTGGCGCGGACAGCGGTTGCGGCGCACCCCTGAACGCACCTCCCGAGGTGCAAGGGCCCACTTGAATACGCCGCAGTAGCCATTCGGGAAGTTACCGGTGGTTACTTTCAAGGGTCAAGGCGCTTGTGGCAAAAGGATGTTGGTTGTGCGACATCTGTGAAACGTGAACAACGCTCACCTTTGGTTTTGTCGTCCAAGGCCTCCTGTTTCGGTCCCCGCCACGACGCCCAAGATCACCAACTTCCTTACAGTGCCTTGACGTTGGCTCTCACTTAGGTCTACAACTCTCCCGGGTTTCCCCCACGGATCCGTGGCGCCGGATCCGACGCGCAGCGCATGTCACCGTCCCGAACTCCCCGTCGCCAACGGGGTTGGGTGGCATCACCTGAACGTGCTGCGCGGCCCAACGCGGCACCACCCCCTCGCCGCGGTACCGGGCACGGCCGCCTTCCCCTCCACTGGGCGGTGCCCGGTCCCTCGGCTGTCGCTGTCGATCCGTCACGTACGGAGAAGGCGTGTCACGGATCGACAGCGACCGTTCGGCGCCGTGCGGCATCGCCGCGTTCCCCCGCGCGAACGGTGTCCACTCGCGAGCGCCTCACCACAGCCCGCACGTCCGGGGCTGTGCACCCGCACCTGCCGAGGGTCGTCACCTACGGCCCTCACCTCATGAGAAGAGGCACCCCCATGCGTACGCGATCCCTGCTTGCCCTCGCCGCCACCACCGCCGCCCTGATGGTGTCCGCCGTCAGCCCCGCCTCCGCCGCCGACACCGTGCTCACCACCGGCGGGCTCGCCGGTGACGCCGTCGCGGTCGGCGACGCGCTGAGTGCCTCGCTCGCCTCCGGTACGACCGGCAAGTTCTACTCCAGTGCCACCGGCACGAGCGGCATCTCCTGCACCCAGTCGACCTTCAACGCCACGGTCACCGACAACCCGGCGGCGCCCGGCACGGCCACCGAGTCCGTCACCGCGCACACCTTCGGCGGCTGCACCAGCAACGTGTTCGGCGTGACCGGGGTCACCAGCATCACAGTCAACAACCTGCCCTACACGACCACCGTGACCTCGGACGGCGTCGTCACGGTCAGCCCGGCGTCCGGCTCGGTCCTCCAGACCACCGTCGTGCTGAGCACCCTGCTGGGCAGCATCAACTGTGTCTACCAGGCGGCCAGCATCACCGGCACGTCCAGCAACGACGACAACAGCATCAACTTCGCCGCCCAGCCGTTCACGCGGACGTCCGGCTCGTCCCTGTGCTTCAGCACCGGCTACTTCACGGCGAAGTACGCGCCGACCACCGACACCACCCAGAGCGGCGCGACGGTCTTCGTCAACTGACCCGAGACACCCGCTGGTCACCGATACCAGAGCGGCGCCTGCGTCCCCGGAGGAAGAGGGCGGTGCCCACGGCGAGGACCAACGCCGTGGCGCCGCCCGCGACCAGCGGAACGGAGGCGCCGCTCTCGTCGGTCGTGGCGGCGACGGCGCTGCCGGGGACCTCGGCCCCCGCGTCGGCGGCGGGCGTCTTGGTGACCTCCGTAGGCGTCGGCGTCGGTGCGGGCGTGGACGCGGCCGCATCGGCCGCCGGTTTCCCGGACGCCGTAACCTCCGTCTCCTCCACCCCTGCGGGCGTCTCGGCCGAACTCCCGCCAGCCGACCCGGGGTTCGCCTGCTTCGCCTTCGGGAACACCACGTCCGAGCACGAGTAGTACGTGTCCACCGTGCTTGTGTTCTGCCAGATCGTGTACAGCACGTGATGCCCGGACCGGTCCGCCGGCAGCTTCGCCGAGAAGCGGTACGAACCGTTGGTGAGCGGCGGGTCGGTGACCGTGGCGAACGGCTTCTCGGGCAGATCGGACCACTTCAGCGGCGCGGTGGGGTCGTAGCCCGGCTCCGTCAGGAACATCTTGAAGGTCCCGGTGTGCGGAATCGTCGACCGGTACGTCAGGTCCAGCGTGGTGCCGGGGGAGAGGCGGGTCGAGGGCCAGTCGGCGCGGGCCAGGTCGAGCCCCTTGTACGCCGCGAGCCCGCCGCTGCACAGCTGCCCGTCCGGGACGACCTGCCGGTCGCGCCCGTTCACCCCGGCGATCCGCAGGTTGTCCCACGCGGTGAAGGGCGCGCCGTTCGCGGCGACCGCCGCCGCACAGGCCGCCGACCCCTGACTCCCACCCTCCGGCGAGCACGCCGACACCCGGCTCACCGGATCGGTCGGCGCGCCGTGCGCCAGAGCCGGGGCGGCGGTGACCGCGGTGAGCAGCAGCGGGGCCGCCACGGCGAACGCGGCGGTGCGGCGGGCGGACAAGCGGTACATCCGGTACGTCCGATCCATGGGAGGTCGAGGTCTGGCGGTCCACCGACTCGTACGGGACCCGGGGGTGCCGCGTTCAAAGGGATACGGGGTCGCCCGGCGCGTCGTCGGCGGCGTACGGGAGGCGTGTCCGCCGGTCGCCGCAGCTGTGTTCGACCGGTCGGATCCAGCCAGGTGTCGGGCGACGGCAGAGCCTCGGCAAACCCGGCGAAGCGGCACATCGGGCCCGACTTCCGGGGGGCATAGGGGAGTTCCCCAGGGGTCGAGGGTTTTCCCCGTATCCCCATGACCTGCGCCTTGCCTACTGTCATGCCACAGCTGAACCACAGGTAACCCCTGGTGGGCGGCTCGCGCCTGGCCGGCCTTCGCGCCAACCCTTTCTGGACCCCCCGCCGCTTCGACGACGAAGCGACTCACCGCCGCTCCTCCCCTGACATGAGCAGGCCACGAAAGGCAGAGCCCTTGCGTACCTCCACCTCCCGTACCGCAGGACGGAAGCTCATATCCGTCGCCGCGGTCTCCGTCGCCCTGGTGGCCGGCATGACCTCCTCGGTCGCCGTCGCCCAGACCCCGTCCGGCAAGGCCGACGCCGCCCCCGCCGCCGCCGGTGCCACCGAGGCCGCCCCCGGCACCGTCGCCGAGCGCCTGATCGTCGGTTACAAGTCCGGCGCCGCCGAGGCCGAGTCGAACAAGGCCGCCGACGCGGACGCCGCGGCCAAGGGCAAGGAGGCCGGTGAGACCCTGGACTTCGAGCGCCGGCTCGGCAGTGGCGCGGCCCTCGTCGACCTGGGCGAGGACCTCAGCAAGACGGACGTCGCCGACGTCATCGCCGAGTACCGGGCCGACCCGCAGGTCGCCTATGTCGTACCGGACCGCCTGAACAAGGCGCTGGCCACCCCGAACGACACCGAGTACAGCAAGCAGTGGGACCTCTACGAGTCCACCGCGGGCATGAACGTGCCGACCGCCTGGGACACCGCCACCGGCTCCGGAGTGACGGTCGCCGTCATCGACACCGGCTACGTCGCCCACTCGGACCTCGCCGCGAACATCGTCACCGGCTACGACTTCATCGCCGACACCGCCGTCTCCAACGACGGCAACGGCCGTGACAGCAACCCGGCCGACCCGGGCGACTGGACGGCCACGAACGAGTGCGCCGACGACTGGGAGGCCACCACCTCCTCCTGGCACGGCACCCACGTCGCGGGCACGATCGCCGCCGTCACCAACAACAGCAAGGGCGTCGCGGGCATCGCCTACGGCGCGAAGGTCTCCCCGCTGCGTGTGCTCGGCAAGTGCGGCGGCTACGACTCCGACATCATCGACGCGATCACCTGGGCGTCCGGCGGTACCGTCTCCGGTGTGCCCGCCAACACCAACGTCGCCAAGGTCATCAACATGAGCCTCGGTGGCGGCGGCGCCTGCACCACCGCGACCCAGAGCGCGATCAACGCCGCCGTGAACCGCGGCACCACGGTCGTCGTCGCGGCGGGCAACAGCAACGCCAACGCGGCCAACTACTCGCCGGCCAGCTGCGCCAACGTGATCTCGGTGGCCGCCACCAACCGTGCCGGCGCCCGCTCGTACTACTCCAACTTCGGCTCGGTCGTCGACATCGCGGCCCCCGGCGGCGAGACCCGCACCACCGCGTCGGGCGGCATCCTGTCCACGCTGAACACGGGCACCGCCGGCCCCTCCGGCGAGACGTACGACTACTACCAGGGCACAAGCATGGCCGCCCCGCACATCGCGGGCCTCGCCGCGCTGGTGAAGTCGGCGAACTCCGCGCTGACCCCGGCCCAGATCGAGTCCGCGATCAAGACCAACTCGCGTGCTCTGCCCGGCGCCTGCTCGGGCGGCTGCGGCGCCGGCCTCGCCGACGCGGCCAAGACGGTGCAGGCGGTGTCCGGCGGCTCCGGCGGGGGCTCCACGGGGGGCACCACCTTCACCAACGCCACCGCTGTCGCCATCCCGGACAACAGTTCGGCGATCGAGTCCTCGATCTCCGTCACCGGCCGCACCGGCAACGCGCCCTCGGCCCTCCAGGTCGGCGTGGACATCACCCACACCTACCGAGGTGACCTGGTCCTGGACCTGGTGGCCCCCGACGGCTCGACCTACCGTCTCAAGGCCTCCGGCTCGGACTCCGCCGACAACGTGAAGACCACCTACTCGGTGAACGCGTCCAGCGAGACCGCGAACGGCACCTGGAAGCTGCGCGTCCAGGACGTCGCCTCCCAGGACACCGGCACGCTCAACAGCTGGAAGCTGACCTTCTGAGCCCCGGCTGACCTTCTGAGCCCCGGCTGACCTTCCGACCCCGGCTGACCGGCCGGGCCGACACACCGCCACCCCCCACTGCCGGCGGCCGACCGATGCGAGCGGGCATCGGCCGGCCGCCGGCGCATGTCTGCCCTCGCGACCGTTAGCGTATGCGCATGTCAACAGAGAACACGGAGCGGACAGAGGGATACGGGCCGCCCCCGACGCCGGTCGCGGCGGTGTGCCCCGGCTGCGGCGCGACGGGCCCGTCGGTGCGTACGGTCGCCGAGACCTGCGCCGATCCGGAGGCCCGGCGCGGCGGTCTCATGGACCGGCTGGCCAAGGCTCCCGGCGTCCCCTCGGTTTCCGACAGCGTGATGCACCTCCTCGAAGGCCTGGTGCTGGCCGGTATCGGCGCCGGCCTCGCCTACAGCGGCGTGCAGGACGACAAGCCGCTCTACACGATCGGCGGTTCGGTCCTCGCCGTACTGCTGTTCGTCGGCACCATCGCGGTGATCCGCGGCGAGCGGCGCGAACGGAACATCGTCGCGGCGGGCAGGGACCGCGCCGAACGACTCTGGCGCCCCGCGCACTTCTGCTCGTCCTGCCAGTCGGTGTTCTACCCCGGCGGCAGCCCGTGGCCGGGCCCGCTCACGCCGGAGCAGTTCAAGAAGTACGTGTGGACCGAGGCGGGCTTCACCAAACTGATCGACAAGCAGCTCGCGCTCGTGGAACTGCCACCCCGGCCATCCGCCGGCCCCGGAGGAACCGCCCACCATGCCTGATCCCGCCGCCCCCGTGATCCGCGGTGACGACCCGGCTTCCTTCCCGCACAGCGTCCTCGCCCAACGCCACCCCGCCCTCATCCG
Organism: Streptomyces adelaidensis; assembly: GCF_016598475.1. GTDB lineage: Bacteria > Actinomycetota > Actinomycetes > Streptomycetales > Streptomycetaceae > Streptomyces > Streptomyces adelaidensis. The sequence continues at coordinate 1,262 of NZ_JAEMUX010000094.1, read as the reverse complement.
CAAGGTCCAGGACGCCACCCCCTACGGCCCCGAACAGCGCCGCGCCCTCGACGAGTTGCTGGAGTACACCCTCCACGGCGTCGTCGACCCACCGCCCGACGACGACTGGTGGGACACCTGGAACGTACGCCGCTACGCCGGCCGCTCCTGGTTCTCCCTCCCCTTCCTCGCCGCCGAAAGCTGCTTCTACCGCCAACTCCTGTGCGCCGTCGGCTACTTCACCCCTGGCCCCTGGCAGGGCATCGACCCGTTCCGCCCCTTCAAACTGGCCGAACTGGACACGCCCGAGGCAGCCGCCGAACTGACCGCCCTGGACACCCTCGCCGAACAGCCCCTCCCCACCCAGCTCAAGTCCCTCCTCCACGGCTCCCTCTGGGGCAACCGCGCGGACCTCGGCTTCCGCATCCAGACAGCGGACGAGACCACGGCAGCCGATGCCCAACTGGTGTCGGACGACAGTGAGTCCCTGCTGACCCTCCTGACGGAAACCGGCCCCCGCCCCGGCGGCCGGACACTCTGCCTGGTGGCCGACAACGCGGGCCGCGAACTGATCCCCGACCTCCTCCTCATCGACCACCTCCTCGTCCACGGCCACTTCGACCGCGCCGTACTGCACCTGAAGCCGTACCCGTACTTCGTCTCGGACGCCACCACCGCCGACACCCTGGACGCCGTACGCCATCTGGTCACCGCGAAGACCGCAGCCGGCCACCGCCTCTCCTCCGCCCTGTCCACCGGCCACCTCACCCTCCGCACCCACCCCTTCTCCTGCGCCCCCCTGCCCTACGCCGACATGCCGGCCGACCTGCGCACCGACTTCGCCTCCGCCGACCTGACCCTCCTCAAGGGCGACCTCAACTACCGCCGCCTGGTGGGCGACCACCTCTGGCCCCCCACCACCCCCTTCACCGACACCACCACCTACTTCCCCGGCCCGGTCGCCGCCCTCCGCACCCTCAAGTCCGACGTGATCACAGGCCTGAACCCGAAGACGGAAAAGGCACTCGTGACAGCCGAGGGCCAACGCTGGCGAACGGGCGGAACCCGGGCACTGATCCAGGTGAGGCTCTGACGGCGACGTGCGTTTCTCTGACTGATCCAGCCCTCTGGCGGGGCAGATCCAGCCCTTCGGCGGGGCCGATCCAGCCCCTCCGGCGTTTGAGGAGCGGGGTCCGGGGCAGAGCCCCGGGGATGGGACGGGAAGGGGCGGCGGGGGCGAGAAATCCACCCGGGAACCACCCGGGAACCACCCGGGAACCACC
>NZ_JAEMUX010000093.1 GCF_016598475.1 Streptomyces adelaidensis | reverse complement strand
CCGTGTAAACCAGGGTGCGCCGGAGGTAGTTGGTTGCACGGGTGAGCTGGCCGTGGCCGATGAGGAAGAGCCCGGCGTAGCTGAGGAGGAGTGCGGTGGTGTCGGTGTCAGTGTCGGCGGGCGCATGGTCGGCCAGGGCGTCGATGTGGGGGAGCAGGGTGCGCCAGGCGGGCCAGGCGGCGGGTGTGTCCCAGGTGGCGGGCAGGGCGGCGCGCAGGTGGGCGGTGGCGTGGGTGCGGGCTTGCCCGATGTGGTGGGGGGCGCGGTGGGGGTCGTCGGGGTCGGGGGTGCGGGCGAGGGCCTGGACGAGGCGGTGGACGGCCAGGGTGCCGGTGCCGGGGTCGGGGGTGATCATGCTGTAGGCGGTCAGCAGGCCGATCGCCGCGCTCCGTGCGGGCGGGTCGGTGAGGTCGTCGGTCAGGGTGGCGGGGATGTGGTCGGGGGCGTACCAGGCCAGGGTGCGCAGCAGGTCGGCGGCCGAGGGCTGGAGGGTGGTGATCCGGTCCAGGGTCAGGTTCCAGATGCGGGCGATGGTGCGTTCGGCTGGGGTGGTGACTGCGCCGTGGCGGTACATCGCCGCCGGGTACTCGTCGAGCAGGTGCAGGTAGGCGCGGGGGGTGGTGAGCGGGTTCTGCGCGAGGTAGGCGGCGGCCTGCTCGATCGCCAGTGGCAGGTGGCCGAGTTCTTCGCACAACTCGGCTGCGCCGTCCAGGGTGCGGGGGCCGGCGGCGGTGACGGTGTGGGTGAGCAGGGTGAGGGAGTCGGCCGGGTCGAGGACGTCGAGGCGGACCAGTGTGGTGGCGTTGTTCCAGGCAGTGGCGAGCCGACTGGTGATCAGGAAGCGGCCGTCGGGGGCGCGGGCGATCAGGGGGGCGATGTCGGCGGGGTCGTTGACGTTGTCCAGGACGAGCAGCCAGCCGGTGTGAGTAGCTAGCCACTGCGAGGCGTATTCGGCGAGCGCCTCGGCGGTCAGGGCCCTGGCCAGGGCGGGCTGCAGAGCGATAGCCAGGTCGATCAGGCCCTGCTGGACGCCGGCGGGGCTGTCGGCGGTGATCCACCGCATCGGTGCGTGGCCGTGGGGGCGGGTTGCGGCCCAGTGGGCGGCCAGGGTGCTCTTGCCGATTCCGCCGAGCCCGTGCACCGCCTGGACCAGTGCCGCGCCGGGGGCACTGAGGGCGGCGTCAAGGCGGTCGAGTTCGTGGCCGCGTCCGACGAACGCCTCTGGGAGTGGGGGCAGGGCGTCCAGGCCCGCGGGGGCGTCGACCTCGGCGGGAGGCCGCAGCGCCTGCGGCGGCAGCGTGACGCTGGAGTTGTCGGTGTAGATGCCGCTGACAGCGATCCCGCCATTGGTGGCGGTCGGGTTCCCGCTGTAGAGCACCTCCTGCCAGGTTGCCCCGGCGCCGGGCGCGGCGGGTGGCCGGGCGGTGTCGGCGGCCCGGGGCGCCCGGCCGCCGCTGCCCGTGGCCGCCCCGGTGGGTGCGCCAGCGCTCTTGCCGGAGCCGCTCCTGCGCCACGGCCATCTGACCATGTCGTCCCTCCGCCATTCGTACAGCCATAATGGTGCCGGGGGGTCATTCGCTGACGATGCCGCTGACCGCGTTGGAGCCCGGCCCGTCGGCTTCGGCGTCCCCGGTGCCTACCGCCTTCGCGGGGCCCGACCGGCCACCGTCCGCGCGCTTGATGCCGGTGACCGCGCTGCCGCCGTCGCGGGCGACAGCCCTGCCCGTCGCGACCGCCGCATCACCGGCCGAATCGGCGACGAACACCAACAACTCGCGCAGCTCGCCTGCCGCGCGCTCCCGCCCGCCGGCATCGAGACTCTCCAGCAGGGCTTCGAACCGCCCCTGCCACAGACCCTCCTGCCGCAGCCGGTCCCTGGCGATGTCAGCCGAAGTCCCCGGTGCCAGCACCCGCGCGGTGTGGTCCAGGCGTTCGAGCTCGGCGCGCTGCCGCGCGGTGCCGCCACTACTGAAGAGATCCGCGACCCTCCGGCGCAGCCCGTTCCACGCATCAGTACCCGCGGCCTGGACCACCGCGCCACCACCTGCCGCCGCCAGCACCGTCAACGCCTCGACCAGCATGTCCCTCACCCCTCCGCCCAGATCGGCCGCCCGCCACCATCCCGGCACCGGACAACCACACGTCGTTCACCTATAAGCACACACGGTAACAACAGAGAGTTCCCGCCCGGGCCGCCTGTACAGCACTCCAGCCAGCTCCCCGGGCAACGCCGGACCTGCCGCACGCACCGTTGATCTTGATCCGTGAACATGAAGGGATTGCACGTGACACAGGCGCGTACACGGCACGTGTGACAGCGACGGTCTGAAGGAACGCCGTGCTGACCTTTGTGCTTCACGAACGGTCGTTATGCGGCGCCGCGGCCGCATCCCCTGCCCGGCCCTGCCTGGCGGCGAGGTTGTACCGGGTGGCCAGGGTGTCGGGGTGGTTTTCGCCCAGTACCCGCACCTGGTCGGCCAGCAGTTCGGCCAAAGCGGTGACGGCTCCGGCCGCATCCCCCGCCGCACCCCGCATGGCGGCGAGGTTGTTTCGGGTGGCCAGAGTGTGGGGGTGGTTTTCGCCCAGTACCCGCACCTGGTCGGCCAGCAGTTCGGCGAAGGCGTCGGCGGCTCCGGCTGCATCCCCCGCCGCACCCCGCCAGCGCGCAAGGGAGCCCCGGACAGCCAGGGTGTCGGGGTGGTTTTCGCCCAGTACCCGCACCTGGTCGGCCAGCAGTTCGGCGAAGGCATCGGCGGCCCCGGCCGCATCCCCTGCCCGGCCCTGCATGGCGGCGAGGTTGTACCGGGTGGCCAGGGTGTCGGGGTGGCACTCGCCCAGCACCCGCATCCGGTCGGCCAGCAGTTCGGCGAAAGCGGTGACGGCTCCAGCCGCATCCCCCGCATCACCCTGTATGAAGGCGAGGTTGTTTCGGGTGGCCAGGGTGTGAGGGTGGTCCTCACCCAGCACCCGCACTCGGTGTTCCAGCAGTTCGGCGAAGGCCTCGGCGGCCCCGGCCGCATCCCCCGCCTCACCCCGCCAGCGCGCGAGGCCGCTGCGGGTGGTGAGGGTGTCGGGGTGGTCCTCACCCAGCACCCGCACTCGGTCGGCCAGCAGTTCGGCGAGGGCCTCGGCGGCCCCGGCCGCATCCCCCGCCCGGCCGCGCATGAAGGCGAGGTTGTTTCGGGTGTTGAGGGTGTGGAGGTGGTCCTCACCCAGCACCCGCACCTGGTCGGCGAGCAGTTCGGCGAAAGCGGTGACGGCTCCGGCCGCATCCCCCGCCTCACCCCGCCAGCGCGCGAGGCCGCTGCGGACAGCCAAAGTGTCGGGATGGTCCTCACCCAGCACCCGCATTTGGTCGGCCAGCAGTTTGGCGCAGGCGTCGGCGGCTCCGGCTGCATCCCCCGCCGCACCCCGCCAGCGCGCAAGGGCGCTGCGGACAGCCAAGGTGTAGGGGTGGTCGGCGCCAAGGTGGTGGCGTGCGGCTTGGGTGAGGTGCTGGTAGTGGTCGCGGGCGGCGGTAACTTGCCCGGCCTCGCCGAGGCTGTCGCCCATGCGGTGCAGCACCGCATGGGCGACCGGCCGGTATAGGGCCTCTTCGGCGCAGGCGGTCAGGGCTCGAGTATTGGCGCGGAGGGCCTGGGCAAGGGCGGTGTCGCGTTCGATGACTGGCCAGACGATGAGTAGGGCGTCCGCGGCGGTACGCACGTTCTGGTCGTGTAGGTGGGGGGTGAGGGTGTCGCGGGTGGCGCGCTGGATGAGTTGGTGGACGCGGACAGCCTGGTGCGGGGTGGCGGAGGTGTAGTCGATGAGGCTGAGCCGGTGTAGGGCGCTCAGGGCACGCCTCGCGTCCCGGGCGGATACCGGGGTCGATGCCCCGGCGGGGGCCTGGTCGGTGCGGGTGCGGTGTGTGGCGAGGTGGGCGAGAACGGGCTCGCTGGTCAGGACGGTCTCGGGGATGCCGTTGGCATCGAGCAGGGAGGTCAGCTGAAGCATCGGGCGGGCCAAGCCGACAGGGCGCAGGGTGTCGGCGCGATCGATAGACAGGGACCAGGCGGCGGCCAGGGGCAGAGCCTGGTCGTCGGGCAGGGCATCGGGGGAGGCATCGGCGAGAGTGGTGGTGCGGTCGGCCAGCAGTTCCCGGTAGTCGGCCACGCTCTCGCCGGTGTCGATGAGGTACGCGGCCGCCTGGGCGAGGGCCAGGGGCAGATATCCGAGATCCTTGGCCAAGGCGGTCAGCTGGTCGACGGATTCACTGCGGTCGATCAGGGAGCCGGTGAGGTAGGTGAGGGCTTCATCCTGGGTGAACAGGCCGACCTCGATGGTGTGGCGGCCGTGGGCGGTGAGGGCGGCGTCCCGGCGGCGGGTGGTGACCAGGATGCGGCCGTGAGGACTGGCCGGCGGCCACAGGCCGTTCAGGTCGGCGGGGTCGGTGACGTCGTCCAGGACGATCATCCACCGGCACGGCTTTGCTCCGGCCTTGGGGGTGAGCCAGGCGAGGAAGGACCGGGCAGCCTTCTCCGCATCGTCTGGATCGGCCCGGCACAGCTCGACGCCGGCCTGGGCGTATCCGGTCACGATGGGTGAGCGGGCGCTCGCGGTGGTCCACACCAGGACATCCAGGCCGCCGACTGCGCCGTCGTCGTTCCAGGCGGTGCGGGCGTAGTCGGCGGCGAGCTGGGTCTTGCCGACCCCGCCCATCCCTGTCAGCAGCTGGGTCAGGACCGTGGTGCCACCGCCGTCGACCGCCGTGCGCAGCCGGTCCGTCTCGGCGCGATGCTGGAAAGACCGCGCCGCAGGGGGGAGGATGCCGACCTGGTGCGGCCAGGGGGCCGGTTCCTGAGGCGTGCGCGGCTGCACGGTCAGCGTACCGACGTTACCGCTGATGGCGGTTCCGCCGTTGGTGGCGGTCGCGTCCCCGGTTTGGGACAGGTGTACCGAAGTACCGGGGGCGCGGCCGGTTCCCGGGGCCGAGCCGCGGCAGCCGGTCACCGCTGTGCCCCCGGATGAGGCGGTAGCGTCCCCGGTGTCGGTCACCGTGACCTCCGCGCCGGTTGCGTAGGAGGCGCGCCGATTGCTGTTTTCCTCGGCCACGTGATCGTCCTTCTTCCGACTCTTGCCGCCCGTGCTTCAACCGGTCCGGTCAGCTGTAGTCGATGCCGCTGGTGGCGCTGCTGTCGTCGCCAGTGGCGGTGGCGTTCCCGGTCTTCTCCGCCCTCGCCGATCCGCTGCCGCGACCCTGAGGACGCTTGACACCTGTGGTGGCCCGGCCCCCGCCGCTCGCGCGCGCAGTCCCGGTCCGTACGGCCGTGTCCTCGGTACGGTTTCCCGGGTGCTGGAACAGGGCCCAGACCAGGGCCGCGATGCCAACGGCGGCCTGTATGGAGGCCCCGGCCAGGGCTCCCGCACCGGGACTGTCCAGCAGCCAGATCAGCGGCGTGGTGACGATCCCAACTGCCGCCAGCGCGATGACCGTGATCTTCCACCCTTGCGTCATGCCGACCTTTCCCTCTTCGCCTCTGGCGGACCCGGCGGGTCCGCTGACGGCACACCGATTCCTATGGTCTCGCCATGATTTCGCATGAAGTAAGAAACGCGTCCCGCGTCGCTTTGGTTCCGGGGCTTCTCATGCGGGATCAGTGGCGCCGACGGTGGTGTGCAGTGACCGTGCTCGTCGAGCTGGGCGATTTCGCGGTCGTAGCCGACGGTGATGGAGCCGTAGCAGTTGGCCGCCTGGCTGCGGACTGGGGAGATGTGCGCCAGTACCTCGGCGTCTACCTCGTGTCCGGCCCCGCGCAGCTCGGCCACGGCCAGGCCTAGGTCGACAGCAGCGCCTTGGAGACCACCCGCCAGGAGCTCGCCGCCGTGAGGACCAAAGCCGCCACCGCCACGGACTAGTGCGGTGGCAGCTGCGCGGATCAGAAGTCGATGCTGCCGGGCTCCTCCCGCAGACCGAGCGGGTCGACGACCTCATCCGGCAGAAACACATGCATTTTAGAACGTTCATGCACGAGGAGGTCATCCGGGTCCGTGAGACGGCGGCATGACGGAGCCGGGCACACCATAAGCCTGTTGCGCCGCATACTCTTGCGGTAGCGGCCCGTCGTGTCGATGCCAATCACCCACGACCTTTCCTCGGCCGTCAGTTCCCTGTGCAGCGCCCGTTGGCTGCAGTGCGGACACGTCAGCCGTCTGGGCCCAGGCGGAGGTGAGAGCCGAAGTAGCTGGCGCACCTTCTCCGACCGGTATGCCCACCAGGCCATTGGCGCAAGGCCTGCGCCGACGAACAGCAGTGTGAACAACAGCGCCGTCGGCCACCCCTGATACAAGGCCGGACCGGAAGGACTGCCCGGGTGCCCCGGTCCGCCCCAGCTCGTAGCGGAGGACAGCATCTTGAAGGTGCACACGACGACGGTTGCGAGGAGAGACGCGAGCACGGCAACGGCTTGCGCGACCTGCACCCCGATGGTGCCGGGCTTCTTGCCCAGCAGTTTGGCTGTCTCCCGCTGGCTGTAGCCCAGGCCCTTAGTGGCATAGACGGCTTTGCGCTGTTCGGGGGGCAGTTCACCGAGGGCCGCACGCACGGCGAGGCGGTTGTCCACGATCCGCGCGTGGTCCGTGTCGAGCTGCGCGAAAATCTCCAGCAGGTCGCGGCTCCGGTCGATCTCCACCTCATACCGGCGGCGTCGCTCCCGACCCTCCTTCTCTACCTCCCGCTCGATCACCCGGTGCAGGTACGCACGCGGCTCCAGGATGTCCGACCGACTCCCCAGAGCAGCGGCCACGGCTCTCTGCACGATGTCCTCGGCGTCGGCTTGGCCGGACGGTACCTCCGCCCGCTGCAGCAGCTTGCGGGCCCGGCCCACCAACTCGCCGCGGCGGCGCCGATACACCGACTCCACCGACTCCTCGGGCTGCTCCGTGCCCTCCGGACTGTCCTCACGCATCGGTCCTCCCCCGCTTCGACCCCTTCCCCGCACCCCGCCCGCTCACCGTCTCGCGAGCCTCGCGCCGCGCCCGAATGATCTCGGCCTTGCCTCGGGCCTCGTTGCGGTAGGCCAGGCTGTTGACCAGCTTCTTGACGCTGGGGAGCAGGATCCCGATCACTACTGCGCCGACGATTTCCACCGAACACCCTCCTCGAAGTCTGCGGCCTGTAGCGCTCCAAGGACGTGGAGTCGGCGGCCGTACACCCCTGTAGAGGGAGTAGGGGCGGGTTCTCTTTACCAGCTCCTCAAGATCTTTTTGGGGGCCAGTCAGCCTGTTTGCCTTGCGCGATCCCGGCGAGCCTGCGACTGACGCGATGCCGAGTCGAGCCAGACGCCATGGCACACATTCGACCGGCCATCCTGTCCGAGTTGTTACGACCGCATTGCCCGAACCCAAAGGCCCCAGCCCAGTTACCCAAAGTCACTGCACGAGGGCTGCCGGTGGACCAACACGCGACAGTTGAATACGCGAGCCCACCAGCATTAGCCCCCGGCTGCTGAGGAACTTGCCTTACTTGCCAGAACAGCTTCTCGCTGGTTTACCTGCACTTTTGCTTGACAACACTAGATAATGGCCGCGGCCGTGGCCTTCGCGGCGGTGCTCTACAAGGTAGTGACCAGCGGGCAGGTCCAGGCGGAGCTGCAGCAGATCGTGGCGAGGGCGCTCAGTGGTGGCGCGTGAGCCGCGGCGGCGCGGCAGGCGTCTGGGCGGCGACGACGGGTTCGTGACGGCCGAGGCCGCCATGGTCCTGCCCGTGCTGGTGCTGTTCGCGATGGCGCTGGTGTGGGCCCTGCTCGCCGCCTGTGCGCAGATCCAGTGTGTGGACGCCGCGAGGATCGGGGCCAGGGCCGCGGCCCGGCAGGATCCGCCGGGCGCGGCCCTGGCGGCGGCCCGGCGGGCGGCGCCGGACGGGGCGGAGGTCAAGGTGGGCCGGGAGGGCGACCATGTGCGGGTGACGGTCTCGGCCCGGTCGCCGGGGCCGGGCCGGCTCGGCCTCGACCTTCGCCATGAGGCCGTGGCACTGGCGGAGGAGACGGTGGGGGTGAGCGGCGGATGAGGAGGCCCTCATGGCCGGGCCGGCTGTCGCGGGCCGCGCGGTCGGACCGAGGTTCCGCGACCGTCTGGGTCGTCGGCGTGCTCGGCGTGCTGTGCCTCGTGTTCGGCGTCGTACTGGCCATGGGCCAGGCCATCGTGATCCGGCATCGGGCGGCCGGTGTCGCCGACCTCGCGGCCCTCGCCGCGGCCGACCACTGGATGCGGGGCGGCGAGGCCGCCTGTGCGACGGCGGAAGGGGTGGCGCGGGCTCAGGGCGGCCGACTGGTGAGGTGCGATGTGGAGGGAGAGATCTCGGATGTGACGGCGGCGTCGGGCAGGGGCCCGTTCAGCGTGGAGTCCAGGGCGAGAGCGGGCCCGCCGCTCATCGGCCCGTAGGGCCGTCAGGGGCGCGGGGAACCGCGCGACCGGCCCCACACGGCCCGCAGCCGCCCGACCACGGTTCCTCCCGAGCTCTAAGGCGCCTGGTCGACCGGCGAAGCCCCCCGCAGCAACTCGTCCAGCAGCCGCACGGCTCCCCGTTTGTGCAACGGCTCGTTGCCGTTGCCGCACTTGGGGGACTGGATGCAGGACGGGCACCCGGCCTCGCACTCGCAGGAGGCGATGGCCTGCCGGGTGGCGGTGAGCCACTCGCGGGCGGTGTGGAAGGCGCGTTCCGCGAAGCCCGCGCCGCCCGGGTGGCCGTCGTAGACGAAGACCGTCGGGAGCAGGGTGTCGGGGTGGAGCGGGACGGAGACCCCGCCGATGTCCCAGCGGTCGCAGGTCGCGAAGAGCGGGAGCATGCCGATCGAGGCGTGTTCGGCGGCGTGCAGGGCGCCCCCGAGGATCTCGGGGTTGATCCGGGCCGCGTCCAGCTGGTCCTCGGTGACGGTCCACCAGACGGCCCGGGTGCGCAGCGTACGAGGAGGGAGGTCGAGTTTGCTCTCGCCCAGCACCTCACCGGTGATGAGGCGCCGGCGCAGGAAGGAGACGACCTGGTTGGTGACTTCGACGGAGCCCAAGCACAACCGGCCGTCGCCCCAGGGCATTTCGGTGTCGGTCTCCAGGACGGAGATGGCGGTGGTGTCGCGGGCGACCGTCGAATACGGCGGGTCGGCCTGTTCGACGAGGGCGACGGAGTCCTCCAGGTCCAGTTGGCGCACCAGGTACGTACGGCCCTGGTGCAGATGGACCGCGCCCTCGTGGACGGTGGTGTGGGCGGCGCCCGCGTCGACCGTGCCCAGGAGACGGCCCGTGCCGGCCTCGACGATCTGGACGGGGCGGCCGCCCTGGCCCCGGATGTCGGCCAGGTCGGCGGCGCGTTCGCGGCGCGTCCAGTGCCAGGCCTTCGCCCGGCGGCGGAGCAGCTGCGCGGCCTCCAGCTGCGGCAGCAGCTCCTCGCATGCTGGGCCGAACAGCCCGAGGTCCTCGTCGGTCAGGGGCAGTTCCGCGGCGGCGGCGCAGAGGTGCGGGGCCAGGACGTACGGGTTGTCGGGGTCGAGGACGGTCGATTCCACCGGTTGGTCGAACAGGGCCTCGGGGTGGTGGACCAGAAAGGTGTCCAGTGGGTCGTCGCGGGCCACGAGGACGGCGAGGGCGCCCTGGCCGGCGCGGCCCGCACGGCCCGCCTGCTGCCACAGGGAGGCGCGGGTGCCCGGGTAGCCGGCGATGAGGACGGCGTCGAGGCCGGCGATGTCGACGCCGAGTTCGAGGGCGGTCGTCGCGGCGAGGCCGAGGAGTTCGCCGGAGTGCAGGGCACGTTCGAGGGCGCGGCGTTCCTCGGGGAGGTAGCCGCCGCGGTAGGCGGCCACGCGGCGGGCCAGGGAGCGGTCGACCTCGGCGAGGCGTTCCTGGGCGATCACCGAGATCAGTTCGGCGCCGCGCCGGGAGCGTACGAAGGCGACCGAGCGGACGCCCTGGAGGGTCAGGTCGGTCAGCAGGTCCGCGGTCTCGGCGGTCGCCGTACGCCGTACCGGTGCTCCCTTCTCGCCGTGCAGCTCGGTGAGCGGGGGTTCCCAGAGGGCGAACACCAGCTCACCGCGGGGCGAGGCGTCGTCCGCGACCTCGGTGACCGGGACGCCGGTGAGGCGGCCTGCGGCCACGGAGGGCTCGGCGGCGGTCGCGGACGCCAGCAGGAAGACGGGTTCGGCGCCGTAGCGGGCGCACAGGCGGCGCAGTCGGCGCAGGACCTGGGCGACATGGGAGCCGAAGACGCCGCGGTAGGTGTGGCACTCGTCGATGACCACGTACTTCAGGGCGCGCAGGAAGGAGGACCAGCGGGGGTGGGAGGGAAGCATCCCGCGGTGCAGCATGTCGGGGTTGGTCAGGACGTAGTTGGCGTACTGGCGTATCCACTCGCGTTCCTCGACGGGAGTGTCGCCGTCGTACACGGCCGGGCGGACGGCGTTTCCGAGAGGTTGTGAAAGTTTCTTCACGGATCGGCACTGATCCGCCGCGAGGGCCTTCGTGGGGGCCAGGTAGAGCGTGGTCGCTCCACGGCCGTTGGGCGCCTCGGAGCCGTCCACGAGCCGCGACAGCACCGGCACGAGATAGGCCAGCGACTTGCCGGAGGCGGTGCCGGTGGCGACGACGACCGAGTCGCCGTCGAGGGCGTGCTCGGCGACACTCGCCTGGTGGGCCCAGGGATGTTCGATTCCCGCGGCCTGTACGGCGGCGATGACTTCCGATCGGATCCGGTCGGGCCAGACGGCATGGCGGCCCGCGCGCGGGGGCACATGCTCCGTATGAGTGATGCGCGAAGCCCGGCTCGGCCCCGAGGCGAGCCGGTCCAGGACCGTGCTCGGCGAGGGGCTGGGTGCGGTGTCCGTCGAGGATCGATCGGATCGGTGATTCTTGGCCATCGGCACCGAGTGTGTCACCGGCGTGACGGACAATGGAGCCAAGGCGTCGTGCACGCCTGCCGGTAAGTGATTGAATGCCATCGCGGCTGGCGAACCGTCCCGGGGGCTTTCAAGCCGAGGTGTCCCGAGGGGCGAACGCTCGATAGCAAGGTGCTGGAGGATCCGTGGACCTGTCCCTGTCGACCCGTACCGTCGGCGATCGTACGGTCGTCGAGGTCGGTGGCGAAATCGACGTTTATACCGCCCCCAAGCTGCGTGAGCAGCTGGTCGAGCTGGTCAACGACGGGAGTTTTCACCTCGTCGTCGACATGGAGGGCGTCGACTTCCTCGACTCCACCGGGCTCGGCGTGCTGGTGGGTGGCCTGAAGCGAGTACGGGCCCATGAGGGCTCGCTGCGCCTGGTGTGCAACCAGGAGCGCATTTTGAAGATCTTCCGCATCACCGGTCTGACCAAGGTGTTTCCCATCCACACCTCGGTCGACGAAGCGGTGGCGGCCACCGACTGATCACGCCCGCCCGGGCCCTGCGCCCGGAACGGCCAGAGACGAGAATGAGGGGGACCGGGCCCGAGGGCCCGGCCCTCTGACAGCACGCCCGAGGTTCTGAGGGGGATGCATGGCCACCGTTGAACTCCGCTTCAGCGCGCTGCCCGAGCACGTCCGGACCGCCCGACTGGTGGCGGCAGCGGTGGCGCGCAGGGCCGGAGTGGACGAGGCCGTCCTCGACGAGGTCAGGTTGGCTGTCGGCGAGGCGTGCACCCGTGCCGTCGGACTGCATCAGAGCGGCGGTATCTCGGCGCCTGTGCAGGTGTCGCTGATCGAGGAGGAGAAGCAGTTCTCCATCGAGGTGGGCGACGAAGCGCCGCACAGCGTCCCCGGTGACAAGGGATCGGGCGCCGGTGGTGACGCGGACATGGACAGCGAGGAGGACGACATGGGCCTCGCGGTCATCAGCGGCCTCGTCGACGACGTGGAGGTCACCGCGGGGCAGAACGGCGGACTGATCCGCATGACGTGGCCGACGACGCCGTCGATCGCGGTGCTGCCCTGACCCTCATGACTCCCGCATGACTCCTTACAACATCAAGTAGCACCCGAGGGCCCTGCTGAGCAGGGCCCTTTTCATTTGTTCCGATCTTCGTCCTTCCAGGCGTTCACCGGGAAGTTCATCGGGATGTTCATGGAAACGTTCATCGGAACACCTGAATTCGTGAAGGAATTCACGATCAATCACGCGATAATTTGATCAAGTGTCAATGCCTTTGAGGGGTTACCTCTTTCGAGTAGTGTGACGAGACGCGGATCATTTGCTGACGGGCATGTGAAGGCTAATTCCGTTTGCCGCGCACTGTTTTGATCAGGTTCCGCTCCCTACAATCCGTCCACATCTTGAGCTCAGCCCAAGCGTCAAGGAGGACGAATGGCGGGGCTTTCTACCCCTCAGCAGTTTGACCATCCGACGAACTTCGCAGCCGCGGTACTGACCGACGACAACCGGATCATCGTCATGGTGATCGGCGTCGTGGCACTGGCCGCGCTCGCTGTCGCCGGGGTCCTGGTTCGCCAGGTGCTCGCGGCCGGCGAGGGCACCGACAGCATGAAGAAGATCGCGGCGGCCGTACAGGAAGGCGCGAACGCCTATCTGGCGCGGCAGTTGCGCACCCTCGGCGTATTCGCCGTCCTGGTGTTCTTCCTGCTCATGCTGCTGCCCGCGGACGACTGGAATCAGCGCGCCGGACGATCAGTGTTCTTCTTGATCGGCGCGGCGTTCTCGGCGGCCACCGGTTATATCGGTATGTGGCTGGCCGTGCGCAGCAATGTGCGCGTCGCCGCGGCGGCCCGGGAAGCGACACCGGCTGAAGGAGAGCCGGAAAAAGATCTCACCGCCGTCTCGCACAAGGCAATGAAGATCGCATTTCGCACGGGCGGCGTCGTCGGCATGTTCACGGTGGGGCTCGGCCTGCTGGGCGCCTCCTGTGTGGTGCTGGTGTACGCGGCCGACGCACCGAAGGTCCTGGAGGGCTTCGGCCTCGGGGCCGCGCTGATCGCCATGTTCATGCGGGTCGGCGGCGGCATCTTCACCAAGGCGGCCGATGTCGGCGCCGACCTGGTCGGCAAGGTCGAACAGGGCATTCCGGAGGACGACCCGCGTAATGCCGCGACCATCGCCGACAACGTGGGCGACAACGTCGGCGACTGCGCGGGCATGGCGGCCGACCTCTTCGAGTCGTACGCCGTGACCCTCGTCGCCGCGCTGATCCTCGGCAAGGCGGCCTTCGGCGACGCCGGACTCGCCTTCCCGCTGATCGTGCCCGCGATCGGCGTACTCACCGCGATGATCGGCATCTTCGCGGTGGCGCCACGCCGCAGCGACCGCAGCGGCATGTCCGCCATCAACCGCGGCTTCTTCATCTCCGCGGTGATCTCGCTGGTGCTGGTCGCCATCGCCGTCTACGCCTATCTGCCGTCGACGTACGCGGACCTGGACGGCGTCACGGACGACGCCATCCTCGGCAAGAGCGGCGACCCACGGGTCCTCGCGGTCCTCGCGGTGGCCATCGGCATCGTGCTCGCCGCGCTGATCCAGCAGCTGACCGGCTACTTCACCGAGACCACCCGGCGTCCCGTACGGGACATCGGCAAGAGCTCGCTCACCGGCGCGGCCACCGTCGTCCTCGCCGGCGTCTCCATCGGTCTCGAATCGGCCGTCTACACCGCGCTGCTGATCGGCCTCGGCGTGTACGGGGCGTTCCTGCTCGGCGGTACGTCGATCATGCTCGCGCTGTTCGCGGTGGCACTCGCCGGCACCGGACTGCTCACCACGGTCGGCGTCATCGTCGCCATGGACACCTTCGGGCCGGTCTCCGACAACGCACAGGGCATCGCCGAGATGTCCGGCGACGTCGAGGGCGCGGGCGCGCAGGTGCTCACCGACCTCGACGCCGTCGGCAACACCACCAAGGCCATCACCAAGGGCATCGCCATCGCCACGGCCGTACTCGCGGCCGCCGCGCTCTTCGGCTCGTACCGCGACGCGATCCTCACGGCCGCGAACGACGTCGGCGAGAAGGTCTCCGGCCCGGACGCCCCGATGAACCTGATGATGGACATCTCGCAGCCCAACAACCTCGTCGGGCTCATCGCGGGCGCCGCGGTCGTCTTCCTCTTCTCGGGGCTGGCGATCAACGCGGTCGCGCGGTCGGCCGGTGCGGTGGTCTACGAGGTGCGCCGGCAGTTCCGTGAGCGGCCCGGGATCATGGACTACACCGAGCAGCCGGAGTACGGCAAGGTCGTCGACATCTGTACCAGGGACGCCCTGCGGGAGCTGGCCACGCCCGGTCTGCTCGCCGTCATGGCGCCCATCGCGATCGGGTTCTCGCTCGGGGTCGGCGCGCTCGGCGCCTATCTCGCGGGCGCGATCGGCACCGGGACGCTGATGGCGGTGTTCCTCGCCAACTCCGGTGGTGCCTGGGACAACGCCAAGAAGCTCGTCGAGGACGGCCATCACGGCGGCAAGGGCAGCGAGGCCCATGCCGCGACCGTCATCGGCGACACGGTGGGCGACCCCTTCAAGGACACCGCGGGACCGGCCATCAACCCGCTGCTGAAGGTGATGAACCTGGTCGCACTGCTCATCGCGCCCGCGGTCGTCCAGTTCAGCTACGGCGAGGACAAGAGCGTCGGGCTGCGCGTCGCCATCGCGGTGGCCTCGATCGCCGTGATCGTCGGGGCGGTGTACGTGTCGAAGCGGCGCGGCATCGCCGTGGGTGACGAAGGCAACTCCGAGCGGGTGGCCAAGTCGGCGGATCCAGCGGTGGTTTCGTAGGCCGTCCTACGAGGCCCAGGTGAGGGCCCAGCTCAAGGAGCGGGCGGGCGGCGCGTGTTGACGCGTCGGCCGCCCGCTCCTGTGTGTGCCGATGTTCTCCGTGAGCCTTCTCTCTCTTGGTGCAAATGGTTACAAAAGGTCACACTGGGGGTGCTCGGCACACAGGTGCCACCCATCTGGCGTGTATGTTCCGGGGCCGAGAGCCATGGAAGGGACCAATCCGGTGAACAAGAAGCTCGCGGCCGCACTGTCCGGCGGTGCGGTACTGGTACTGGCGCTGTCCGGCTGCAGCAGCAGCGACGAGACGAACGACAAGCTGAACACCTGGGCCAAGGATGTCTGCGACTCCGTGCAGCCGCAGATCAAGAAGATCGCGGCGGCCAACGCCTCGATCCAGAAGGAGACCTCGGACGACAGCGCGCCGGCGGACGTGCAGAAGGCCGACTCGCAGGGCTTCCAGGACATCTCCGACGCCTACAAGGCGATGGCGACGGCCATCCAGAAGGCCGGGGCGCCGGATGTCGAGGAAGGCGCGAAGAAGCAGAAGGCCGCGGTCGCGGAGCTGAATCAGCTGTCGACGGCGTACGCCGATCTGAAGAAGAAGTCGGACGCGCTGGACACGAAGGACCAGGCGAAGTTCGCGGACGGACTCGAAGGCGTCGCCACGGAGCTGGAGAAGCTCAGCAACACCGGCAGCAACGCCTTGAAGGAACTGGAGCAGGGGGAGGTCGGCAAGGCGATGGCGGAGCAGACGAGCTGCAAGTCCGCGACATCCTCCGGCACGGCTTCCGCTCCGGCGGGATCGTCGAAGAGCTGAGCTGAGCTGCGCAAGGGCGGGCGAGGGCGACTGGGTCGGCGTCGGCCGGTCGCCCGGTGGTCGGTACTGGGCAGGGGGCGAGTCCGCGGCTCGGCGGTCGGAGGCGCCGATGTGCCCGCTCGCGCCGCCCTGGCAGCACGAAGGCCCGCAGCTGCCGGCGGAGCCCGGCGCCGCTGGCTGGGCGGGTGGCCGCCCATAGCGGTACGGCTGTCCGCCGCCCTGTGCGGCATCGGTGGCTGCCGCCGCTGCTCGGGTGGGCAGCTGCTTCGGCCGCACGACAGGGTGCGGTCGCGTACGGCGATGGCGTCGGCGCTCGCCGGATGCTCGCAGCTACGCTGGGCGGTGTGAGTAACTCCAGGCTGTCTTCCCTGCCCTCCATCGACCGGCCCGAAGTCGTCGTGCGGCTTCGGGAGGGGTTGCTCGGGGCTGAATTCACCGCCGACGGGCTTCTTGAACTGCTCGGGGCGTCGGCGTACGCGGCGCTGGCCCGGAGTGAGGTCGTACCGGCATTGAGGGCGACCCGGGGGGAGACTCCGCTCGAGGCGCTCGTGCGGCTGTTCCTGCTGCAGCAGCCGGTGGCACGCGCGCGCGTGGAGGGTGTGTTGCCCGTGGACGCGTGCGTGGAGAGCGGGTGGCTGGTTCGCGCCGGTGCGGAGGCCGAGGAAGTGGCCGCCGCCGTCGACGTGCGGCCGTACGGCGGGCCCGGTGGCGAGGACTGGTTCATCGTGTCCGACCTGGGGTGTGCGGTCGGTGGAGCCGGCGGGATCGGGAGCCGGGACGCGGGCGTCGTGCTGGGGGTGGGGGGCGCTTCCACGACCCTCGCCGGGATCACCGTGCGGACGCCCGCGGGGTCCGCGCTCGACCTCGGCACCGGCTCGGGGATCCAGGCGCTGCACGCCGCACAGCACGCCACGCGCGTGACGGCGACCGACCTCAACCCGCGCGCGCTGCACATCGCGGCGCTCACGCTCGCGCTGTCGGGCGCGCCGGCGGCGGATCTGCGGCAGGGGTCGCTGTTCGAGCCGGTCGCGGAGGACGAGACGTACGACCTCGTCGTGTCGAACCCGCCGTTCGTGATCTCACCCGGTGCCCGGCTCACCTACCGCGACGGCGGGATGGGCGGGGACGATCTGTGCCGCACGCTCGTGTCGCAGGCCGGGGAGCGGCTGAACGAGGGCGGGTTCGCGCAGTTCCTCGCCAACTGGCAGCACGTGGAGGGGGAGGACTGGCAGGAGCGGCTCAGGTCGTGGGTGCCGCGCGGATGCGACGCGTGGATCGTGCAGCGGGAGGTCCAGGACGTCACGCAGTACGCCGAGTTGTGGCTGCGGGACGCGGGCGACCACCGCGATGACGTGGCCGAGTACCGGGCGCGGTACGACGCGTGGCTCGACGAGTTCGAGGCGCGGAAGGTGAAGGGCGTCGGGTTCGGCTGGATCACGTTGCGCAAGTCGGCCGCCGCGGACTCCGCGCCGTCCATCACCGTCGAGGAATGGCCGCATCCGGTCGAACAGCCGCTCGGCGAGACCGTACGGGCGCACTTCGCGCGCGTCGACTACCTGCGGGCGAACGACGACGCGGCGCTCCTCGCCGCGCACTTCCGGCTCACCGCCGAGGTCGTGCAGGAGCAGGTCGGACTGCCCGGCGCGGAGGACCCCGAGCATGTGGTGCTGCGTCAGAACCGTGGCATGCGCCGGGCCGCGAAGGTGGACACGGTCGGCGCGGGATTCGCCGGCGTGTGCGACGGCACGCTCAGCGCCGGTCGGATTCTGGACGCCATCGCCCAACTCGTCGGCGAGGACCCGGTGGCGCTGCGCGACCGCACGCCGGTCCAGATCCGGCTGCTCGTCGAACAGGGCTTCCTGGAACCGGCTTCGCCCCTCGGGGCCGCGTGACGGATTCCGTACCGTCCGGTGACGGTACTGGTACCGCGCCCGATGCCCTTCCGCGTTACCCGTGATGCCCATTCGTACCCCTGGGGCGCATGCGCCCCTTCTGTCTGGATTGGTATGTAAAAGGGCTGCTGTCAGTGGCACCTGCGAAGCTATTTTCAAGAGACGGATTCGACGTGTCCTCGGGGGAGGCACGCGCTGTCTCTGGGGGAGCGGGGGATCGCGATGGCGGGGGATACGCCGGAGCAGGGCCAGGGAAGGGTCATCAACGGCCGCTATCGCCTGCTGCGCACCCTGGGCGCGGGCGGCATGGGCCGGGTCTGGCTCGCCCACGACGAGGAGTTGGCCTGCGAGGTCTCCATGAAGGAGATCTCCCTGCCCGACGTTCCGATGGACGCGGCCGAGCCCGCCCAGCGCATCGCCCGCGCCCGCAGCGAGGCCCGGCACGCCGCGCGGCTGCGCGGACATCCGCATGTGGCGACGGTCCACGACGTGGTCCTGCACGAAGGCCTGCCGTGGATCGTCATGGAGTACGTGCCGGACGCGGTCGACCTCCAGGCGGTCGTACGGCGGCAGGGGCCGCTCTCGCCCGAGCAGGTCGCCCGGATCGGGCTCGCCGTCCTCGACGCGCTCACCGCGGGCCACCGGATCGGCATCCTCCACCGGGATGTGAAACCGGCCAACATCCTGCTGGCCGCCGACGCCTCGGGCGACCCCTACGCGCGCGTGCTGCTCACCGACTACGGCATCGCGCTCCAGCCGGAGTCCCGCGAGCCCAGGCTCACCGCCACCGCCGGCATCCTCGGCACCCCCGGCTATCTGGCGCCGGAGCGCGCGCGGGGTGAGCCGCCGACACCGGCCGCCGACCTGTTCTCGCTCGGCGCCACGCTGTACGCGGCGGTCGAGGGCCGCGGCCCCTTCGACCGGCACGGCGAGTACGCGACGCTCACGGCCCTGCTCGGCGAGGAGCCGACACCCCCCGCCCGCGCCGGTGAACTGGCCCCTGTCCTGCACGGATTGCTCATCAAGGACCCGGTGCGCCGGCTGTCGCCGGAGGCGGTGGCCCGCGGCCTGGAGCGGGTGGCGGACGCGGGCAGCGCGTCGACACCGCCGGGCTGGGCGGCCACCCCCGCGTCGGCGCCCCAGGGCTTCGGCCCGGCTCCCGGAACGCCCGCCACTCCCGGTGGCCATGCGACGGCCGGTGCGCCCCCGGGGTACGTGGTCGGGTCACCGCCCGGGTATGTGTCAGCCGCCCAGGGCGGGGGCGCACCGTACACGCCGGGCGCGCCCCACACGCCGGGCGCCCCGTACGCGCCCCCGACCCCGAACACCCCGGCGGGCGGTCCGCCGACTCCGGGCGCGGGTCCGGCCACCCCGGCCGGGGCGGCGGGCGGCCCGTCGCCGTACGACCACTGGCAGCAGGGACAACAGGGGCAGCCCCGAGGCCCGTACGACGGATACAACCCGTACGGGGGCGGGCAGCCGACGCCCTACGGGGGCCCGGCGGGCGGGCAGCCGACGCCCTACGGAGGCACCGCCGGTAATCAGTCCGCGCCCTATGGCGGCGGCGGACCGCAGCCGCCGGCGTACGGCGGCACCGTGGGCAACCAGTCGTTGCCGTACGCGGCGCATCAGACGCCGGCCTATGGGGGCGGGGGCGCTCCGCCGCCCGGGAGCGCGGGGTTCCCGACCGTCACGGCCGGTGTTCCGCGGCCCGGCGGGCCGAAGGGGAAGACGCCCGCGGCGGCGCTGGTCGCGATCGTGGTCGCCGTCCTGCTGGTGGCGGGCGGTGGGACGTGGGCGGCGGTCAACTGGCCCCCCGATCCGGGCCCATCGCCTTCCCCGGAGCCGCTCCCCGGGCCGGTCTACCCGTACGGCAAGCAGGCGGCCCTCAAGAAGGGGCTGGAGGTGGGGGACTGCGTCAAGGCGGTCTGGACGGGGGCGGCGTTCAAGTCGGTGCCCGACCTCGGTGTGGTGGACTGCGAGGAGGACTGGCCGGACGGCCAGGTGGTGGCGATAGAGACCGCGGCCGACTACGCGGACGCCCGCGCCAGTGGTGCGCAGCGCTGCGCCAGCCAGGCCGATCCGATGGCCGAGGCCCTGCCCGACGCGGGGGTCTACGCGCTCGTCCCGACCGAGCAGGGCTTCACCGCGGCCAAGGGCGGTACGGCATGTCTCGTACTCGGCAAGCACGTGCCGATCGGCGGCGAGGTGGGCCGACTCCGTGACGTGGGCATGAATCTGTGGCCCACTCAGATGGCTGTCGGCGACTGCTGGGACTACACCACGCGGGACGACGAGGGATACGACGCACCGCTGACCGACTGTGCCCAAGCGCACACCGACCAGGTGGTCGGATCGGTCCAGGCCCCCGCCAGCATGACCTTCCAGGGAGCCCTGGACGAAGGGGGCAAGCTCTGCACCAACAGGTTCGAGTCGACTTGGGCGCCCGGCGCCGACCTGATCGTGTCGGGATGGGTGTCCGACGAGGAGGAGTGGAAGAAGGGCTTCAACACAGTGGTGTGCACGGTGCGCAACGCCGATGTGTCGAAGACGACCGGGAAGATACCCACGCCCGGCTCGGTCTGAGCACCCGGACGCCTCGCGTTCACCTCGGGTTCGCGCGCCCGCTTCCCGTCCGTGCCAGCCTCCCGTCGCGGGGTGCCGAGGGGCGGGAGGACGGGACATGGAGAGCGGACCGGCGATCTTCACGGGGGTGGTGTTCGCCCTGTTCGGGGGCGGGCTGCTGCTGTGGACGGCGACCCGGCTGCGCCAGGGCGAGCCGGTCGCCGAAGGCGTGCGTCCCGTGATATCGGCGACACTCGCGAGCGGCGTGGCGGTCACCGCTCTCGTGCTCGGCGTGTGGTGCTTCACACGCCTCTGAGTCGGCCCTTGGGACCGGGGCCCCGCAGCCCGCGCGGTAACCGACATGTGACCCTCCGCATAGGCCCGAACGGATCGCTGACCACGCCGGGCGGCAGGAATGGCGGTAGTCGGGTTACCGTTCGAGTGGCCGTTGCGGGCTTTTCCCGTTTGACACGGGGGCGGGATGTACCGTCACACTCCGCAGCGTCAGCATGACCCGACCCCCGGGCCGACGCCGAGCCCCGTGCGAGGCACCTGCCTCAGGGGGTGCCCGCCCCGGGACGCAAGCCTGGGGGAACCCAGCGTCGACCGGAGAGAAGAGCGAAGTTGTCCCCGACCAGCGAGACCGCGAAGGGCGGCCGCCGACTCGTGATCGTCGAGTCGCCTGCCAAGGCGAAGACGATCAAGGGCTATCTCGGCCCCGGCTACATCGTCGAGGCGAGCGTGGGGCACATCCGCGACCTTCCCAACGGTGCCGCGGAGGTGCCCGAGCAGTACACCGGCGAGGTGCGCCGCCTCGGTGTGGATGTCGAACACGACTTCCAGCCGATCTACGTGGTCAACGCGGACAAGAAGGCCCAGGTCAGGAAACTCAAGGACCTGCTGAAGGAGTCGGACGAGCTCTTCCTCGCCACCGATGAGGACCGCGAGGGCGAGGCCATCGCCTGGCACCTCCAGGAGGTGCTCAAGCCCAAGGTCCCGGTCAAGCGGATGGTCTTCCACGAGATCACCAAGGCCGCGATCCAGGCCGCCGTCGCCAACCCGCGCGAGCTGAACCAGAAGCTGGTCGACGCCCAGGAGACCCGCCGCATCCTCGACCGCCTCTACGGCTACGAGGTCTCGCCGGTCCTGTGGAAGAAGGTCATGCCGCGGCTCTCGGCGGGCCGCGTCCAGTCCGTCGCGACCCGGCTCGTGGTGGAGCGGGAGCGCGAGCGCATCGCCTTCCGCTCGGCCGAGTACTGGGACCTGACCGGCACCTTCGCGACCGGCCGCGCCGGCGACGCGTCCGACCCGTCGTCCCTGGTCGCCCGCCTCCAGTCCGTCGACGGCCGGCGTGTCGCCCAGGGCCGTGACTTCGACTCCCTCGGGCAGCTCAAGGGCGCCAATGTCCTGCACGTGGACGAGGCGAACGCCCGCGCCCTGGCCGCCGCCCTGGAGAACACCAGGTTCGCGGTCCGGTCCGTCGAGTCCAAGCCGTACCGCCGCTCGCCGTACGCCCCGTTCCGTACGACGACGCTCCAGCAGGAGGCCTCGCGCAAGCTGGGCTTCGGGGCCAAGGCGACGATGCAGGTGGCGCAGAAGCTGTACGAGAACGGCTTCATCACCTATATGCGTACGGACTCCACGACGCTGAGCGAGACCGCGGTGTCCGCCGCCCGCGCCCAGGTCACCCAGCTGTACGGCGCCGACTACCTGCCGCCGCAGCCGCGTACGTACGCGGGGAAGGTCAAGAACGCGCAGGAGGCGCACGAGGCGATCCGCCCCTCGGGTGACCGTTTCCGCACGCCCGCCGAGACCGGACTGACCGGCGACCAGTTCAGGCTGTACGAGCTGATCTGGAAGCGGACGGTCGCCTCCCAGATGAAGGACGCGACGGGCAACAGCGTCACCGTGAAGATCGGTGGCACCGCCTCCGACGGCCGCGACGCCGAGTTCAGCGCCTCCGGCAAGACGATCACCTTCCACGGCTTCCTGAAGGCCTACGTCGAGGGCGCCGACGACCCGAACGCCGAGCTGGACGACCGCGAGCGCCGGCTGCCCCAGGTCGGCGAGGGTGACGCGCTCTCCGCCGAAGAGATCACGGTCGACGGCCACGCCACCAAGCCCCCGGCCCGCTACACCGAGGCGTCACTGGTCAAGGAGCTCGAAGAGCGCGAGATCGGCCGCCCGTCGACGTACGCGTCGATCATCGGCACGATCCTCGACCGGGGATACGTCTTCAAGAAGGGCACGGCCCTGGTGCCGTCCTTCCTGAGCTTCGCCGTGGTCAACCTCCTGGAGAAGCACTTCGGACGGCTCGTCGACTACGACTTCACCGCCAAGATGGAGGACGACCTCGACCGCATCGCACGCGGCGAGGCCAAGGCGGTGCCGTGGCTGAGGCGGTTCTACTTCGGCGAGAGCACAGGTGCGAACGGCACGGCGGCCGAGGCCGGCAATGGTGACGGGGACCACCTCGGTGGTCTGAAGGAACTGGTCACCGACCTGGGCGCGATCGACGCGCGCGAGGTCTCGTCGTTCCCCGTCGGCAACGGCATCGTGCTGCGCGTCGGGCGCTACGGCCCGTACGTCGAGCGCGGCGAGAAGGACTCCGAAGGGCACCAGCGGGCGGACGTGCAGGAGGACCTGGCCCCGGACGAGCTGAGTGTCGAACTCGCGGAGGAACTGCTCGCCAAGCCGAGCGGCGACTTCGAGCTCGGTACCGACCCGGGCTCGGGCCACCAGATCATCGCCAGGGACGGCCGCTACGGCCCGTACGTCACCGAGGTGCTTCCCGAGGGCACACCGAAGACGGGCAAGAACGCGGTCAAGCCGCGTACGGCCTCGCTGTTCAAGTCGATGTCCCTGGACACGGTGACCCTGGACGACGCGCTGAAGCTGATGTCCCTGCCGCGGGTCGTCGGCGCCGACGCCGAGGGCCAGGAGATCACCGCGCAGAACGGGCGGTACGGGCCGTATCTGAAGAAGGGTACGGACTCGCGGTCGCTGCAGACCGAGGACCAGCTCTTCACGATCACCCTCGAAGAGGCGCTGGCGATCTACGCCCAGCCCAAGCAGCGCGGACGGGCCGCCGCCAAGCCGCCGCTCAAGGAGCTGGGCGACGACCCGGTCAGCGGGAAGCCGGTCGTGGTGAAGGACGGCCGCTTCGGCCCGTACGTCACCGACGGCGAGGCCAACGCGACCCTGCGGGCCGGGGACAGCGTGGAGACGATCACGCCCGAGCGCGGGTTCGAACTGCTCGCGGAGAAGCGGGCGAAGACGCCCGCGAAGAAGACGGCGAAGAAGGCTCCGGCCAAGAAGGCGCCCGCCGCGAAGAAGGCTGCGCCTGCCAAGAAGGCGACGCCGGCGAAGAAGACCGCCGCCACGAAGACGGCTACCTCCAAGACCGCTGCGGCCAAGAAGGCGGCTCCGGCGAAGAAGGTGGCTGCGAAGAAGGCTGCGGCTTCTGAGGGCTGAGGTGTTGGGGCGCTGAGGTGTTTGGGGGACTGCTTGGCGCCTGACAGCTCGGGGGTGCGGGTGGTTCGGCGGCTGCGGGCTTGTTGTGGCTGGTCGCGCAGTTCCCCGCGCCCCTTCTGGGGCGGTGATGCTGAGCGATGGCTGGAATCTTCACCTTTTCTTCGCTAAATCTGCGCCGTTTGCGTGACTTGGTGTCGGAGTGTGCGTGCGTTCGGGCGCTGGTTCGGGTGTCGGTGGGTGCCGATAGGCTGAAAGCATGATGCGAGCCGAGCAGCCCACGGCCCACGGCCCGGCCTCCGACGACGCCCTGGCAGCCGATTCCAGGGAGCGCGCCGTACGGGCGCTGCTGCGCCAACCGCAGCTCAAACGGCTTTGGAGCGCCCAGCTCGTGGGTGGCGTGGGCGATGTCCTCGCGCTGTTCGTGCTGGTGCTCCTCGCCTTCCAGACGGCGATCGCCGAGGGCTCCTTCGGCGGCGGGTACCGGGGCGTCGCGCTCACGGTGGCGGCCGTCTACGGCACACGCGCCCTCGCGACGCTGCTCTTCGGCGCCGTACTCCTCGGGCCGCTCACCTCGCTGACCTCGCAGGAGGGCCCGCTCGACCGCCGCTGGACCATGGTCGGCGCGGACGGGCTGAGGGTCCTGCTGCTGATCGTGGCGCCCCTGTGGATCGACTGGACGCCCGACAACGCGCTCGCGGTGCTGCTGGTGACCGCGTTCGTAGCCGGTGTCGCCGAGCGGTTCTGGACGGTCTGCCGGGAGAGCGCGGGGCCCGCGCTGCTGCCCATGCCGCCGCTGGAGGGCGCGACCGTACGACCGCTGCCGGACCACATGGACGCGCTGCGGCGCCTGGCCCTGCGCACCGGATTCGTGGCGGTGCCGCTCGCGGCCGCCGTCCTCGTCGTCGCCTCGCTGGTGAACAACCTGCTGGGCGCCGGAATCGACTGGTTCGGGCAGCATCAGGCCGCGCTCGGCTCGTACGTCGCCGCCGGGCTCTTCGCTGCCTCGCTCTCCCTGGTGACCTTCCTCGACCTGCCCAAGACGCGCACCCCGCGCGCGCGGTCGCCGCTGGAGGGGCTGCGCCGGCCCAGGACCGGCACGGGTGTCGACAAGGGCCGTACGGGTGCGATCCCGATCCTGGTGCCCGCGTGCGGAGCGGTCGCCGGTGCGGTCGCCACCGCGGTCGCCGTCGCCGTGCTGCACGCCAAGGACCTGGGTGGCGGGCCGGTGACGTACGGGCTGCTGGTCGTCGCGCTGACCGGTGGAGTCGGTGTCGGGATCCGGCGCGCGCCGTCCCTGCTGCCCTCGCTGTCGCGCCGTCGGCTGCTCGCCCTGGCGATCGCCTTCACGGGCGTCGCGCTGCTCGCCGCCGGGCTGACGCCGGACGTCACCAGCGTGGTGCTGATCCTGGGGCTGGCGGGGATCGGCGCCGGGCTCGCCGCGAACACCGGGCACACGCTGCTCGACCAGGAGGCCGAGGACTTCCGGCGCGCGCGGACCACCGAGCATCTCCACGCCGTCGTACGGGTGTTCGTGGCCGGGGCGGCGCTGATCGCTCCGCTGGTCGCCGCCCTGATCGGGCCGCACCGGCTGGAGAGCGGCAAGTTCGTGTTCGCGCACGGGGGCGCGGCGTTCACGTTGATGCTGGTGGGGGCGTTGCTGCTGCCGGTCGCGGCGCTGGTGCTGGCCAAGGCCGACGACCGGTCAGGGGTGCCGCTTCGGCAGGATCTGCGGGACGCGCTGCTGGGCGGCGACGATCCGGATCAGGCGCCGGCCGGGACCGGATTCTTCATCGCCCTCGAAGGCGGTGACGGAGCCGGGAAGTCCACTCAGGTCGAGGCGCTCGCCGAGTGGATCCGGGCCAAGGGACACGAGGTCGTGGTGACACGCGAGCCGGGGGCGACTCCGGTCGGCAAGCGGCTGCGGTCGATTCTGCTGGACGTGTCCAGCGCCGGGTTGTCGCACCGGGCCGAGGCACTGCTCTACGCGGCGGACCGTGCCGAGCATGTGGACACGGTCGTGCGGCCCGCGTTGGAGCGGGGCGCGGTCGTCGTGTCGGACCGGTACATCGATTCGTCCGTGGCCTATCAGGGTGCCGGACGGGATCTCTCGCCGACGGAGATCGCCCGGATCTCGCGGTGGGCGACGGACGGGCTGGTGCCTCATCTGACGGTGCTGCTGGATGTGTCGCCCGAGGCGGCGAGGGAGCGGTTCACCGAGGCGCCGGACCGGCTGGAGTCGGAGCCGGCCGAGTTCCACGAGCGGGTGCGGGCAGGGTTCCTGACGCTCGCCGCGGCGGACGCCGGGCGGTATCTGGTGGTCGACGCCGCGCAGGATCCCGAGGCCGTCACGACCGTCGTCCGGCATCGGCTGGATGTGATGCTGCCGCTGTCCGAGGCCGAGGTGCAAGCGCAGGAGGAGGCGCGGCGCAAGGCCGAGGAGGACGCCCGGCGCAAGGCCGAGGAAGAGGCCGCGCGTAAGGCCGAGGAGGAGCGGCTGGAGCGGGAGCGCCAGGAGGAGCTCGCCCGGCTGCGTGCCGAGGAGGAGGAGCGCAAGCGGCGCGAGCTCGAGGAGGCTCAGCGGCGCGAGGCGGAGCGGCAGGCCGAGGAGGCCCGGCAGCGGGCCGAGGAGGCGCGCCGCCGTGCCGAGGAGGAGCAGGCGCGGCTCCTCGCGGAGGAGAAGGCCCGTGCCGAGGAGGAGGAGCGGCGGCGGGTCGAGGAGGAACGGCGCCGTAAGCAGGCCGCGGAGGAGCAGCGGTTGCGGGAGGAGGCGGAGGCGCGCCGCCTGGAGAAGCAGCGGAAGGCCGAGGAGGCGTTGGTTCGGGCCGAGGAGGCTCGGAGGGCCGCGGCTTCGGCTGCGACCGCGGCCGCCACCGCCGCTGAGGCCGAGCGGGCGGCTGCTGCTGCCGAGGCCGAGCGGGTCGCGGAGGCTGGGCGGGTTGCTGCCGCGGAGGCTGAGCGGAATGCTCGGGGTTCGCGGGTCGACGATGCCGCGACTGTGCCTACGCCGGTGGTGACGCCGACCAACGCGTCGGGTGGGCCGGTGGATGAGACGGCTGTGTTGCCGCCGGTTCGGCCGGGTGGGGCGGGTGCGTCAGGTGCGCCAGGTACGTCTGGTGCGTCGGACGGTGAGACTACGGCGAAGTTGCCGCGGCCGCCGGTGCCGCCGGGGGCCGGTGCGGGCACGGGGTCGGGGCCGGGGTCGGCTTCCGCTTCGGCTCCGGAGGATGAGACCACGGTGTTGCCGCAGGTGCCTTCGGGGGCGGCTGATGAGACGGCTGTGCTGCCGCCGGTGCGGGAGGACCGGGTGCCGCCGGGGTACTTCCGGGACGAGCGGCCCGGGCCCGACGGGGCGCAGGATCGGACGCGGGAGCTTCCCCAGGTGGATGAGCAGGGGGCGCCGCGGCGGCGGCCTCGGTCGGACTGGGCCGAGGAGACGCCGCTGGACGATCTGCCGACGCTGGCGGACGAACTGCTGGGGTCGCGTGAAGAGGACGACACCGATGAGGGTGGCGGCGGCCGTTGGGGTCGGCGGCGCCGCTGACCCGTCGCGGGGCTTGGCGGGTGGCGGCGCGGGGCCGTGCGCCGGTGCGTCGAGCTGCCCGGTGGGGGTGCGTACGCGGCCGCCGGTAGTCGTGCGTCGGGCGGGGTTGTCAGTGGGGTCGCGCACAATGGGGCTCGGAGCGGTGGTGGGCGATCGGAGGGTGGTGGGTCGTGGCTGTGTGGGACGACCTGGTGGGGCAGGAGCGGCTGAGCGCGCAGCTGGACGCGGCCGCCCGGGACGCGGACGCCATCGTCACGGCGGCCACCAACGGCACCGCGCCTCCCGAGGCGTCGAAGATGACACATGCGTGGTTGTTCACGGGGCCGCCGGGTGCGGGGCGGACGACGGCTGCGCGGGCGTTCGCGGCGGCGTTGCAGTGTGTGAGCCCGGACCGGGCACTCGGCGGGAGCCCGGGGTGCGGCTTCTGCGACGGGTGCCATACGGCGCTGGTGGGGACGCACGCGGACGTCACGACGGTGGCGGCGGTGGGTACCCAGATCCTCGCCGAGGACATGCGGGACACGGTCCGTAAGTCGTTCACGTCGCCGGCGACCGGGCGGTGGCAGGTCATCCTCGTCGAGGACGCCGAGCGGTTGAACGAGAAGTCGGCGAACGCGGTGCTGAAAGCTGTCGAGGAGCCGGCGCCACGGACGGTGTGGTTGTTGTGCGCGCCGTCGCTGGAGGATGTGCTGCCGACGATCCGTTCCCGGTGCCGGCACGTCAGCCTGCTCACACCCTCGGTGGATGCCGTGGCGGACATGCTCGTCCGGCGGGAGGGGATCGAGCCGCAGGCCGCCGCCGTGGCGGCCCGGGCCACTCAGGGGCACATCGAGCGGGCCCGGCGGCTGGCCACCGATCCGAGAGCTCGGCAGCGGCGGGCCGCCGTGCTGAAGCTGCCGATGCGGGTCGACGACATCGGAGGCTGTCTGAAGGCGGCGCAGGAGCTGGTCGACGCGGCGTCGGAGGAGTCGAAGCAGCTCGCCGAAGAGGTCGACACCAAGGAGACCGAGGAGCTGAAGACGGCTCTGGGCGCTGTGCAGGGCGGGCGCATGCCGCGCGGCACGGCGGGGGTGATGAAGGACCTGGAGGACAAGCAGAAGCGGCGACGGACGCGGGCGCAGCGGGACAGCCTGGATCTCGCCCTGTCCGAACTCACCGGTTTCTACCGGGACGTGCTTGTCCTTCAGCTGGGGTCGCGGGTCCCGCTGGCCAATGTCGAGGTCCAGGACGCGTTGGAGCGCATGGCGAGGGGCGGGACGCCGGAGTCGACCTTGCGCCGGATCGACGCGATCGCGGCGTGCCGGGAGGCGCTGGACCGGAATGTGGCGCCGTTGCTGGCCGTGGAGGCGATGGCGATGGCGTTGCGGGCGGGGTGACGTGCCCTGGTGGTCGGCCCAGGGGGTGAGGGCCACGGGGGCCGCGGGGGAGAGTCCGGTTGGACGAAGGCCCGCGTGGGTGAGGGCGGGGCATTCGGGTGACCGGATCACTCGTACGGGGAGTTCGTGTCGCTGTTCGTGATCATTGCATCGCGCAGGGTTACGCTCGCGAGATGCACACCAGGCGTACTTCCCGGCCGACGAGGCCCCTCCGTATCGGCGGCGCGCTGCTCGCCGCCGCCGCGCTGCTCGTCTCGGCCTGCTCCTCCAGCGCTTCCAGCACGGCGGCCACGGCGGCGGACGGGGGGGCCGCTCTCGGCGCGCTGCCCCGCGCGACACCGGCGGCGCTGGCCCCGTACTACGAACAGAAGCTGAGCTGGCGCGGCTGCGGGGTCGCCGGCTTCCAGTGCGCCACGCTGAGGGCGCCGCTCGACTACGCGAAGCCGGCCGGGGGCGAGGTCAAGCTGGCGGTCTCGCGGAAGAAAGCGACCGGCCCGGGCGAACGACTCGGCTCACTGCTGGTCAACCCGGGCGGGCCGGGCGGGTCGGCGGTCGCTTATGTGCAGGGGCATGCGGGGGTCCGGTACCCGGTCAAGGTGCGGGCCCAGTACGACATGGTGGCCGTCGACCCGCGGGGCGTGGCCGGCAGCGAGCCGGTCGAGTGTCTCACCGGCCCCGAGATGGACATGTACACGCAGACAGATCTCACCCCGGACGACACCGGGGAGAAGACCGCACTGGTCGCCGCGCACCAGTGGTTCGCGGAAGGGTGCGGGCAGCGGTCGCCGAAGCTGCTGCGGCATGTGTCCACGGTCGAGGCGGCCCGTGACATGGACATCCTGCGGGCCGTGCTGGGCGACGAGAAGCTGACGTACGTCGGCGCCTCGTACGGGACGTTCCTCGGGGCGACGTACGCCGGGCTGTTCCCCGAGCGCGTCGGGCGGCTGGTCCTGGACGGCGCGCTGGACCCGTCGCTGCCGGCCCACCGGCTCAACCAGGAGCAGACAGCGGGCTTCGAGACGGCCTTCCAGGCCTTCGCGAACGACTGCGTACGCCGCGAGGACTGCGTGCTGGGGCGCACGCCCGAGCAGGTCGGCGAGAATCTGCGCGCCTTCTTCCAGCGGCTGGACGCGCGACCCGTCCCGACCGGCGACCCCGACGGCCGGCAGCTCGGCGAAGCCCTGGCCACGACGGGCGTCATCGCGGCGATGTATGACGAGGGGTCATGGCCCCGGCTGCGCCAGGCCCTCACCGAGGCCGTCCGGGACGACGACGGCGCCGGCCTGCTCGCCTTCTCGGACCGCTACTTCGAACGCGACGCCGGTGGCGGCTACTCCAACCTGATGTACGCCAACGCCGCCGTGAACTGCCTCGACCTCCCGGCCGCCTACAGCACGCCCGAGCAGGTCGAACGGGCCCTCCCCGAGTTCGACAAAGCCTCCCCGGTGTTCGGCCGGGCCCTCGCGTGGGCCTCCCTGAACTGCGCGTACTGGCCTGTCAAGCCGACGGGCGGACCGCACCGCATCGAGGCCAAGGGTGCCGCCCCGATCGTCGTCGTCGGCACCACCCGCGACCCCGCCACCCCCTACCACTGGGCCGAGGCCCTCGCCTCCCAGCTCTCCTCCGCCCGCCTCCTCACCTACGACGGCGACGGCCACACCGCCTACGGCCGCGGCAGCACCTGCATCGACTCCACGATCAACGCCTACCTGCTCCGCGGCACACCCCCGACCGACAAAAAACGCTGCTCCCCGTCCTGACCCCCGGCCCCCGAAACGCCGCCCCAGCCACCCTCCGGGGTGCCCCGACCCCTGGTTCGGGCCACCCCGGAAACTGTGTAGACTTACCGACGTTGCTGACCGCATCATAGTGTGGACAGCGCGCCGCCTTAGCTCAGATGGCCAGAGCAACGC
>NZ_JAEMUX010000092.1 GCF_016598475.1 Streptomyces adelaidensis | reverse complement strand
TGGGCCATAATGGTCTCCGTTCCAGGCTTCGTCACTTGGAACGGTACGCCGGATGGCCGATGGTGTGCGTGGGTTAGGCCCTTACGGATTGCGGTCCGTGGGGGCCTTTCTCGTGGGTGGCCGGTGAGTTTCTGGGCCTGCTGCTCGGTAGGCTGGCTGTATGCCCTCCTCCCCTTCGCGCCATGGTTCCGTGCGGTCTTCTGCGGTCGTGAATGCGGAGATTCGTGCGCTCGTTCGTGGTGCTGACGGGCGCCTGTACGGAGACGCGCGGGCCCGGTATGCGGAGCTGGTGGAGGAGTGGACGCGGGCGGTCGCGGTGGAACGGATCGACGTCACCGAAGCCGCTTGATCACTTTGCGCATGCCCGCCTAGTGAAAACCCTTGTCACTTTCGCGGCACCTCGAAAGTGATGGCCCGGCGCCATTACCGCCGATGGCAGCCGCAGAGCCTCCCGTGGGGAGGAAACCGGGAGGTGCGGCGGGCCCCGCCGAAACCCGCTCGGCAGGGCCCGAGAGGGAACCTCGCCCGGGGGTTGGCTCGGATCCCGCGCACATCACCATGCACCACATCCAGCCATAGCGAAAGAGACCGGACACGGGCATCTGCGGGTTCGATCGGGTGCGGATCGACGTCACCGAAGCCGGGTAGGTGCCCGGACACAGCAAAGCGGCCCCGCCCTCCCGAAGGAGAACGGGGCCGAAACTACGTGGCGGTCAGGCAGCAGCGTGCGCCTGCCAGCGGTCGAAGACGAAGTCCGCGCCCTGCACGGTGGCGTAGGCCACCTCGTAAGACACCTTCCCGTTCGTCTCCAGCTTCACCTCGAAGTGCCCCGAGGCCTGATACATACGGCGCGGCATGTTCTTGTTCGAACCGAACCGGGAGGGCTGCTTACGGAAGACGCCCTCGTCGACGAGCCAGTTCGTCATGTCCCGGACGGGCGTGTCGAGCATGTCGGCGATGGCCGTCATGCCGATCAGGCCCTCGGAGTTCATGAACTGGTCCCATTTGCCAGCCTTCGGCGCGAGGACCTTGTTCGCCGCCTCCAGCGCCTTGTTCTCCCGCACCTTGTCGAGGAGATGAACGAGAGCCTCCTCGTAGTCCTGCGGCACCGGGGCGGCCGTGGCGTCGTAGTGTCCGGTCTCCCGGATCTCCTTGAGGATCGACTTCACGCGGGATTTGATGGCCTTGGCGCCGGGGAGCGTGCTGCGGAAGATCAGCTCCCACAGCCCGTCCTCGTAGATGACGTTCATCATCTGCCGCCCGCCGGGGGTCAGCACAATCTGCTGCCCCTTCTCGTCGTCGTCGAGGAGCCTGGTCGCGTCGCTGGCCTGGCCGTATCCCATGGTCTTGGCGAAGTCGGCGGCCACCGCGTAGGGGGTGCCGTCCCCGGTGAGCCCGAAGCGGATGTCCGCGCCGGAGACGTTGAAGAGTTGGAGGGCACCCTGGCTGTCGCTCGACGGCTCAGGGGCGTTATGTTGGAACTGAGTCAAGGCTTCTCTCCTTGGATCCACGCCCTCGGCGGCTCCTACCGCGCGAGGGCATACTCATGTCCGTCACCCGAACGGTCGTCATCCGAGCAGCACAAGACTACTCCCTGTGAGGGACACCCCAGGAATATCAGCGATAAGTCATCGCACCTGACAAATCGCGCCGCCATTCCCGCTTCTCCCGAGACCGCCGAGCCCGCTTCGGCCACGACGCATCCGGACAGTCCAGCCCCGCCGGGCCACGACAGTACGGGCACCACGGCCGCGAGAACGTCCCCAACATCCGAGCCACGAGCCCACCTACACGTACAGCCGCCGCTGCGGATCCAACCCCGCAGCCTCACACTCCAGTCCGGTTGTACTCCTCCACCAGCGGGTGCGGCGGTTCCGGCTCGATCCCGGCACGGTGCATCTGCTGGGACCACCGGTCGGTCGTCCACGCGAACGCGCGCAGTACCGCTTCCAGCCGGGACATCTTCCCGCGCAACGAGCCGTTCTCCTCGTCGACCCGTTTCACTGTGGCCTCCAGCACGGCGAGGGACGCCTGCTGCTGTGCGGGCGCGGCGTTCGCGCGTGCAGCTGCTTCCGTCGCGGCAGCCGTCGCGCGGGCGGCGTCCCGGGTGGCGCGGGACACGAACCAGCCGCCCCCGCCGAGGATGCTCCCGGCCGCGGCTACGAGCCCCGCCCATTCGCCGACGTTCATATGGCTTTGCCTCTCCGGGCAGGCCTCGGTGCTGGGGGGACCGAATGCTCGGGCACCCAGGCCGCCCACAGGATGACCCCGATGTGTGAGGTCGCGTACCAGGCGGCGACGAATCCGCCGCGCGAGTAGTCGCCGCTGATGACGGCAACGGTGTAGGCGAACGCCCACACGGTGGGGGGAATGAGCGCGGCGAGGAATCCCCAGCCGTCCCGGCCGATCCGGAGGAACGCGGAGGCGGCGGTGATGAGGCCGCAGACGATCCACAGCCACGACCAGTGGCGCAGGCCGCAGAACTGGGTGAGGAACTCAAGGCCTTGGGCGGGCGGAGGGGCGACGAGGAAGCTGACGCCCCAGCTGGTTTTCCCGACACCGATGATCAGCAGGAAGACGCCGCGACGGCCCAGCTTCTCGGAGAGCCGCCGGGCCGCCCGGCACGACATCAGACGCCCAGGTTGCTGGGCTTGTTGGGCACGGCGTAGGTGATGCCCCACGCGCCGAGGACGGCGAGCACGATGGTGACACCCTCGCCGGTGGTGACCACGTTGTCCTGCACGGCCGTGACCGCGGCGGCGGACCCGGCCGCGAGACCGGCGATGAGGGACTTGGCGAAGCTGGCGATTCTCATGGGTCAGGCTCCCTTTTCCAGCGCGGTGACGCGCTTCTCCAGAGCGGTCAGCCGCTCCTCTGTCGTGGGCGGCTTCGGGGCCGGCGGTGTGGTCGTGCCGGGCGACCAGCTGGCCGCGTGCTTCAGCCGCTCGGCGGCGCGCTTGCGGATGTCGGGCATGGACACCCCGGGGCCGCGGGGGTCGACCTTGCCGGGCTGCCACTCCTTGTGCCCGATCACGCTGGTGTCGCCGTCCTCACCCCAGCCGTGCGCCCGGCAGAGCGCGGCTGCCGCGCGCACCATCGCCTCGACCTGGACGGCGGGCCACGGGTCCTTGCCGTCTCCGAGGTTCTCGCACTCGAAGCCGTAGAAGCGGGCATTGCCGTCGGTGTTCGCCTCGTTCGGAGCGGGCAGGGTCTTCTCGGCGATCACGGCCCGCAGGACGTCGTCGTCGCCGGAGCCGGCGTGGTTGGTACGGCCGTAGCCGACGAGGTGGACGGCGCCGTCCTTGGCGACAACGCCGTGGCACAGCGGGCCGGGCAGTCCTTGGTAGCCGGTACGGCAGATGCTCACCGTGTTGGCGGTGCCCTTGGTGACGGTGTGGTGGACCATCACCCCGTGGACTTCGCCCCAGGGGCCGTGACCGGCCCGGTTGTGGGTCTCCCAGTCGCCGACCTCGACGACCTTCACGCCCTCCGCCTTCAGGGCGGCGAGGAACTTGGACGCGGACAGTGGTGTGGCCATGGGGCCTCCAGACAGGAGAAAGGCCCCGGCCGGACGGCACGGGGCGTGTGTGGGGGCGCGGGGGTCAGGCCTCGATCGGGGTGAAGTCGAGGTAGTAGGAGCGGCCGGGCTCGAAGGTGACAGCGGGGTTGTCCACCTGGATCGTGAGGCTCCCGGACGGGGTGGCCTTGGCGAACCGCTGGTCCTCCGGGGCGTCCGCGTCGTACGCGGCCATGAACTCGTAGGAGCGGCTGACGTGGGAGTCCTCCGGCCCCCACTTCTTGTGGGTCTCGGACATGCAGCGGAACTTGGCGCGGACGGCCATGAGTGCCTCCAGGGCATGAGAAGAGCCCCGGCCTGGTGGCGCGGGGCAGCTGATAACAGGGGTTATCGGATCCGCTGATACAGGAACCGCGTCTGGTTCCCACCCCGCAAGATCGTGTCGTTCGCGCTGCTCGTGTTCTGCGCGAACTGCAACGTGATCGGCCCCGGAGCCGCATCCGTCTGCAACGTCCCCCAGTCGTACGCCGAGTGGAAATTCACCGCCCCAGAGCCACCCGCGATCCGGTTCGTCGTCGCCGCCGGCCGCCGCAGGATCACGTCACCACCATCGTTCACCGACGCCGTCGACAAGCCAGCCGCATTGGCCTGCGTGAACGAACAGATCAACATCCCGGTCAGGTCCCACGCCCACTTGAAGTCCGCGGCCCCATCAGCAGAGTACGAGAGCCACAGCCGGTACTCGTACAGCGCGTTCGGCTCCAGCTGCACACTGATCTCCGAGTCGACCAGAGTCGTCCCCGTGGTGGCTGAGGTGACGGTCTGGTCGTTCTCCTGCGTCACCATGCGGGGGATCAGCGCGTTCCACTGATCCGCCGTCGCGATCTGCCCCGCGTACACGTACGGATTCGGCACCCGCATCTCCCTTCTACAGGCCCAGTGGGGCCGGTTGAGCCAGCGAGACCGGGGCCCCGGCCGCATGAGGCTTCGACACCTGGTTCCAGGCACGTTGGACGGTCATCCGCTGTGGAGTGAGCACCTCGAACTTGTCCCAGTTGGTCAGCACCGGAAGAGCGTTCGTGTTGGTCGGATCGAGGATCGCCCGCAACCCGATCCGGCCCGACGTCAGCGCACTGTCAGCGACGTCCACATGCCAGATCGCAGGCTCGAACGTCCCGTCCTCCCACACCCGCAGCCGCAACGCCGTCCCGATCGCCTGGAAGCGGATCCACCACAGCGACCCGGCCGTGTAGACGAGCCCCGGCACGTCGAACGCCGTGGACAGAGCGGTATCGACGCCCGCCTGACGGCGTACGATCCGCGCCCGCACCGTGCGCGAGGCCGCGAAGTTGAACTCGATCTCGCCGTAGTAGTAGGTGTTCCCGATGTCCGCTGGGTCCACCCGCAGCATGATCGACGTCTCGATGTTGCCGGCCGCCGCAAGCACTGACGGAGACGCCTGCACTTTCACATCCACGTCCGCGAGGACGAGGCTGCTCGGCAGGTACACACGACGGCTGGAGTTCACCGCGTTGACGCCGATCGTGCCCACCCCAGAGGCGACGTCGAAGTCCGCCGCGTTCGCGGTCGGCGAGACCTGCCACGCATGCCCCGAGTTGGACGTGCCCCACGAGTTGCTGGAGGTGCGATCGAACGTGTCCCACGCGTACGGCACGCAGCTGGTGACCGTGACGTCCTCCCCGCCCAGCGCCAGCCGCATCGGGAAGTGCGTGGGGTGCAGGTTCGGGGCATCGGCCGGACCATCCGAAATGATCCACGGCATCCGCTCGAACACGCCGTCCGGCGGCGTGTGCACGACCATCTCCGTCGCCCCGGCCGTCGCGTCTGAGACCAGCTGCGAGCCGGACGTGTCCCACCGGTTCGGCTGGTCTGGTCCTGCCGATGCCTCATCCACTGGGATCGAGCCGATGTTCCACGGCCGGCCGGGCGATGTGTTGGCCTGCCAATCCCACTCGAACTCGCCGATGCGCTCGCTGTACCCCTCGACGATCAACTGGACGTCGTCCGGGGGGAGGTCGTCCGGCGGATTGCTGATGGCCATCGCGTCGCCGAGGGAGGCGCCGGCCACCGCGTCCGCGACGGTGGTGGTGTTCCCGGCCTTGGCGAGGTCGATGTGGACCTCGGGGATGCGGGCGTCCGGGCTGGTGCCGAGGTGGACGCGCCAGGAAGCCTGATCGCCGAGTTGGTCGTCTGAGGCGACCTGGACGGTGGCGGAGTCCGGCTGGGTGCCGATCGCGTCGGTGCCGCGTGGGCCGTCCGTCTTCACGAAGCGGGCCTCGCCGCCATCTTGCCGCTTGGCGGTGAAGTCGTTCACGGTGCCGCCGGTGCCCACGGTGGGCCTGAACGGGTCCTTCACGTGACCGGCGTCGAAGTCCAGGCTGAGGACGGGGTTGCCGACATGCACATACGCCGTGTGGCTCTTCCACGCCGTGCCGTTGATCCACCCGGTGCCACCGAGTTCGATCGTGTGGCCCCGGTCGCGGACCTGCATGGTGCCGTACTGCTGACGGCCCATGGTGGAGCCGATGTCGTACAGGGGGTCCTCGGACCAGGAGCCGGAGTCCATCGACGCAAACATGTAGATCGGGAAGCCGCCCCAGGGGTTGCCGGGGCCCGAGCAGATGGACAGGGCGTGCATGTCGGCGGTGAGCTGGATCATCTTGTCGAGCCAGCCAGTGTCACCGAAGAGATCGATAACCTCGTCGCGCTCGTGCAGGAATGAGTTCCAGGTGTCGGTGCCGGTGCCGTCGGCGAGCCAGCGTGACGGGCTGATCCACACCAGAGCTTCGGCGCCCGTGTCGGCGGTAAGGACGGACTCCATCCACGTCTTCTGCGCCGAGCCGAGCATGGTCTTCGTCGGGGACTGCGGGTCGCTGTTCGGGTCGCGCGCCGAGCGGACGTCGGAGGCGATGAAGAGGATCCTGCCGACCTGCCAACTCTGGTTGATCGTGGACGCCGACGGCAGCGTGTAGTGCGGCACCCGCTCCCGATACACGCTGTTCGCGGTCGCGTTCCCGGCCGCCGTACGGTCCGAGTTGTTCGGCCCGAAGTCGTGGTCGTCCCACACGTACGTCAGGGGGTTGTCGCGGTAGAACCGGCCCTGACGGGCAGCCGCGCCGAGCGCGCCGTTGAACGTCAGCGAGTCGTTGTACCCGGCCCGGTAGTCGGCGGCCGTCGCGGTGGCGATGTTCCGATAGTGGAAGTCGCCGAGGTGGGAGAAGAACAGCCAGTCCTCGGCCGCCGATTGTGCCCGCATCGTGTCGAAGACCGGGTTGTCGGACACCGCGCTGGTGACGTACGAGTCGTCGCCGTCGCCCGTCAGGCCGGCGTCCCCGGCCGCCCCGAACGCGAAGCTCGCGCGCTCCCCGGCCGCGACCGGGTGCGTGCGGAATGTGCCGCTGAAGGCGGTGTCCAAGACACCGTCGTCCTCCAACGCGTAGTAGTAGCGGATGCCCGGCTGAAGCCCCGTCGCCTGGAGGGAGGCGATGCCGTCGGCCGTGGGTACGACCGGCCCGAAGTACGTCGGTGCCGACAGTGCGGCCGACAGGGACACGGCCAGCCGCGTACTCGCCCCGGTGACCTTCCCGCGCACCCAGGCGCTGGTGTCCGTGGTCGCCCCGGCCCACACGTGCGTAACGGTCACGCGCTCACCCCCTGGCTGTACTTCGAGCGGTTCGTCCGAATCTCCAGCGCCAGCTCGTCCGTCGCGTCGGTCAGCGTGCTGCCGTCCACCGCGATCGCAGCCTCCAGCAGGCTCATCAGGGTGGCGTTCATCTGCGGGCCCATCAGCGGCGTGTCGTCCAGACTGCCGATCACCCGCAGTGGGATGCCCTCCTCCAGGCACAGGCGCTCGATGCGGCGCCCGGCCGGCTCCCGTAGGTTCCCGAGCACTGCCTTCCACGTGTCGGCGGCGTCCGGGGCGGTGTCGCCCCAGCAGGTGACGTAGCCGAGCGAGGACGGGTCGGCGGTCGCCGTTGTGACCCCCCAGTCGTAGCGGAGTCTGGTGGGCGGGTGGTACAGCGTTGGGTCGGTGGCGAAGGCGACGGTCTCGCCGTCGATGATCAGGCTCCAGGCGATTTCCGCGCCGCTCTGCTCGATCACGAAGCGGATCATGTGAGGTGACTCGTCGAAGATCCCCGGGTCGTCCTGAGCCCACAGGGTCGAGGTGCCGGTGCCTGTCTCGCCGTAGAACGTCACGTCCAGGCGCAGCTGGTTGGCAGATCGGTCCGCGACCACGATGTAGGCGTTCAGCGGGTCCGCGTCCGTACCGGGACCGGTGTCGTACACCGTGAGGGTGTCGTCGTCACCACCCAGGCCCGAGCGGAAGAAGTCCACCGCCCAGCTGGTCACGTCGGCAGGCTGCATGGTGGCCGTGAGCTGGCCTCGGGTGTTGTCGGGGAGCTGGACGACGGAGGAGAGCCACGGCGCGAGGTCCCCCCGCGACCAATTCGGCTGCCCCTGGAAGAAGCTTCCCGACTTGCCGACAGCCCGCATGGGTTCCCCGCCCGTCACGATCTCGCTCCCCTGCCGGGCGTCCGAGCCGTCGGTGAGCGGCCAGCAGGCGAGCGGTCCGTAGTGGTTGATGTGGCGGCGTAGCGCGTTGTACGCCGGCGGGTCGCCGCCCTGGAGCGCATAGAGCAGCCCGAACGCGTCGACGGCTACCCAGCGGTCCAGGTCGGTCGCGTTCCGGTCCAGCACGAAGTCCGGGATCACCCCGCAGAACCGGTACCACTGCGTGCCGTTCGGGTTGACGCTGATCCGGCACACGGTGTTCGGCAGCAGTAGGCCGTAGTACTCGCCCGTCGGGTTCACCGGCGAGTAGCGGGCTCGCACTTCCGGGCTGTTCTTCAGGTAGAAGCGGCAGCGGGACGGCGACGGGCGGGACCCGCGGTCCTTCCGGCCGCACGTGATGTTGATCCGCCCGCGTACG
The DNA here is from genome assembly GCF_016598475.1 of Streptomyces adelaidensis. Classification (GTDB taxonomy): domain Bacteria; phylum Actinomycetota; class Actinomycetes; order Streptomycetales; family Streptomycetaceae; genus Streptomyces; species Streptomyces adelaidensis. The sequence goes on along the minus strand of NZ_JAEMUX010000092.1, from coordinate 22,197 downwards.
TAGACGTCGGTCGTGACGTCCACGTACGCGCCGCCCAGCAGAAACTCCACCTTGGCTTCTGGATATGCCACCGGTCACCCCGCCTTTCCGAATGCGTCCTGCACGTTGCCGCCGCCCTCGATGTCCGCCCACCGGCGGATCATCCGCAGGAACTCGTCGTCCCCGCCCCTCACATCCAGGACGGTGCGGTTGACGACCTCCACCCGCGTCGCCTCGCTCCCGCCCAGACCCGCCATGGACAGTTCGCCCGGCAGCGCCAGACCCCCGCCCACCCCCAGACCCCCGAGGACCGACCCAAGGCCCGGCATCTCGCCGAGGGACGACCGCACGCCCGGCATCCCGTCGTCGATGCCCTTGCGGAACGCCTCCACCAGGGCGCGGCCGGAGTACAGCGTGTAGCCGCGGCCGGAGAACGGGCCCTCCTTGGCCGGGGAGTGGGGGAAGAAGTTGCTGGCTGCGCTGACCACCGACGAGGCGGCAGAAGCCACATCCGCAAGGCGGCTCATGATGCCGTCGATGAACCCCTGGATCAGCGACGACCCAGCAGAGAGCAGGAGCCCACCGAGGTTGCCGAGGACGCCGATCGCCTGCCCCGGCATGTTGGCCAGGTAGCCGATCGCCCGGCGCACGCCGTCGAAGATGCTCGTAGCCATCCCGGAAACTGCCGTGATCACGGCCATCCCGGCCCCGATGACGGCCTGCTTCGCGTACTCCCAGGCCCCTGAGAAATCGCCCTGCAACAGTGCGATGACCGCCTGTAGGGCCGGCACCATGACGTTGGAGATGACGTCGGCGAGGAAGCCGCCGAGCATCACGGCGAGCGCCGCGACCACCGGGATCAGCGCCTCGATGACGGGCATCATCGCCGCCAGGCCCTCGGCGACCAGCTGAGCGACCATCTCCAGCAGCGGCGCGACGGCCACCATCAGCTCGCCGAACGCCTCGCCCAAGGTCACGAGCGTGGGCCCGAGTTCCTCGATCAGCTCGCCCAGGATCGTGATCCCCGCGACGAGTGTCGTGGCCAGGATTTCGGCGAGCGGCTCGATGATCCCCGGCAGGTTCTCCAGGATCGGCGCCAGGGAGTCCATCAGGATCCCGGCGGTTTCCTCGATCACCGGGGCCAGCGCCTCGAAGACCGTCTGGCAGGCCTCCAACAGCGGGGTCAGCGCGGGGAGCAGCGCTGCCGCGAGTTCGCCGATGACCGGCAGGAGCGGCAGCGCGGCATCGACGAGGGCACCGATCGCCTCGGCGGCAGCTACAAGGACGGGCTCCAGGGCGGCGATGACCGGCTCCAGCGCATCGCCGAGGGCCTCGACGAGCCGCTGGGCAGGCGGCCCCAGGGCCTCAAGGACGGGCCCGATGACGCCGAGCGCCTGGCCGAGGAGCGGGCCCGCGGTCGACGCGAGCTTGGACACGGTCTCGAACAGGGCCGAGAGCCCGGCTTGGACCGGCTCGGACGCGAACGCCTCGTCCAGCGCCCCGGTGATCGTCTTCAGGGTGCCGATCAGGCCTCCGCCGGAGACGTCCGCCGCCGAGAAGATCGAGCCGAAGATGGAGCCGACGTTCTGGCCGACGTCGACGAGGTCGCCGATCAGGTCGATCGCGTCCTCGATCGCCTTCTCCATGGCGCCCGACTCGAACGCCCCGGCGAGCTTGTCGCCGATCCGGAACGCCGCGTCCCCGGCCTTCTCCGTCAGCCGCTCGAAGCTGGGGCCGGCAGCAGCGGCGACCTGGCCGAGCGCTGTGGCGACGATGCCCGGGATGAAGGAGAGGTTCAGCAGGCCCTTCGACGCGGACCCCATGGCCTTGCCGAGCGTGCCGTCCTCAGCCAGCCCCTTGGCCGCGTCCAGGACGCCCTTGCCCATGAGGTTGACCGCGCCAGCCGTGGCCAGCAGCTCCCGCCGTACGACCGGCAGCGCGGCCCGGCCCGTGCGCTCCAGGTCCTCGGCGAGGCCCCGGAACACTCGGTTCTGGACGTCCTGCTGGAGCTTCCGCAGCTCCGGCGCCGCCTCCTTGATCGCGAGCGCGAACTGACGGGCCTCGGGGGAGAGTTTCTTCAGGGCCTCGGCGAACTCTTCGCTCTTCGCCGGGTCCAGCGCGGCGGTGATCGCGTCGTCCATGCCGACCGCAGCCAGCTTCACCACGGCCGAGGCCTGCCGCACCGCGAGCATCGCCGAGACGCCGACAGCCGCCGCCGGGACGATGTTCTGCAACGTGGCGACCAGCCCGGCCGCCACGGGCACGGCAGCACCAATGGCCCCCGCGATCGGAGCCACCCCGGCCGCCACCCGCGCAAGGCCACCGGCCGCGCTCACGATCCGGTTGAGGACGCCGGCGAAGCGGTTGCCGTCCCGGCTGGCTCCCTGGAGGGCCTGGCGGGTTCGCTGGCCCATCTGCTGGGCGGCGTCGCCGGTGGTGACGAAGCGTCCGCTCAGGTCGCGGAGTCGGCCGTTGGCGTCGCGGGTGAACTGGTTGGTGGCGGTGTTCGCGACGGTGATGGCGCCGGTCAGGTCGTCGCGCAGGCTCATGGCCATGGTCTGCGACTCGTTGACGAACCTGCCCCGCAGGTCGCGGAGGCGGCCTTCGGTGTCGAGCTGGAAGCCGCGCATCCGCAGCTGTGACTGAGCCAGGCCGCGGCGCATGCCGGTGTCGTCGGCGCGGATGAAGCCGACGAGTTCGCCGATTGTGAGGGCGTCCGACATCGGGGCACCCCCTTCACGCTGTTCAGTTAGCTGTGCAGTGCTGCTCTGACCTGGTCCGGGTCGTCGACGACCGAGATGAAGTCACCCGCAACCCGGCGGAACGCGGCAGCCGTTGAGAGGCCGCGCAGCAGGTTGTAGAAGCGGCGGCGGCCTAGGTGGGCGATCGCTTCCGGCTCGTAGCCGTACTCGCGCTGGAAGTCCGCTTCGATCGCCCACCACCAGCGGCGGACGGCGATCTCCGTGCGGCTCGGTTCGGCCCCTTCGGGGCGAGCTGTTTTCCCGCGCCCGCACCCTGCTCGACGAGATCGAGGGCTTCGCGGTGGGTGAGCGGGTTGCCGGAAGCGTGGGCCAGGCCCCAGGTCATGACGACCTGGAACTCCCGCAGCCCCATACCTGCTTCGAGCCACTGGTCCAGGACGTCGGCGCCGAAGAGGAGGCCGAGCAGCTCCTGAATGTCCTCCAGGCGGCTGGAGCCCTGGAGTTCCTCGACGCGCTTCTCGACGATGAGCGGCATGTCGGTGGGGACCTGCACCTCGACGCCCCGGATCGTCTCCGTACGGCCGCGCGAGACTTCGGCCCAGAAGTCGTCCCACGACTCGTCGCCCTTGGCGGGGGTCTTGCGGGCCGTCACGAGATGGCCGCCGTGGTCTGCGGGCCGGAGCGGGTGACGGTGCAGGCCCAGGTGGCCTTGTCGTTGTTGCCGCCACCTTCCTCGCCGAGCTGGAACGTGGCGTTGGTCCACACCGTCCAGGTTGTCTCGCCGGGGGCCGCGAAGCGGAAGCCGACCAGGGAGTCGACGCCGAGGCGTGCGGCCTGGGCCTCGGCGAGCGCCTGGGCCGGGTCGAGGGCGCCAGTGTCGGGGTCGATCAGCCGGAACCCCTGCAAGGCGAGGGTCTTTCCTTCCTGCATGTTCTGGGTCTCGGCGCGCCCGTTGCTGCCGAAGACGGTGGTGTCGGCGGCCTCGTAGGCGTGGCCCTTGGTGAAGGTGTTGATGCCGCCCTCGCCGCTGCCGCCTGTGGCGGTGCGGAACTCCACCCAGGTCCCAGGGTTGTTGAAGTCCTCGATGGCGAAACGGACGTCTCGGGCGTTGTACTTGACTGCGGACAAGGTCTCCTCCAGGCATGACGAAGAGCCCGTCACGCCGACGCGTGCGGGCTGGAAGCGGGGTGGGGTCAGCCGCGGTGGGCTGAGACTGTCCGGTGCTCGGCCCGGAAGTTGCACACGTACTCGGCGCGGCCGTTCTGGTCCTTGCCGATCGCAGTCGGGCCGCCCTGGAGGGCCACGCAAAGGATCAGCAGGGTGCCGTCCGGCAGGTCGACCGGGCCGAGGCCGTGCAGTTCGCTGTAGATGTCCCGGCAGCGCGTACGGGCGGCCGTGGGGTCCAGGTCGCGGACGCGGACCTGAATCCGGGGCTCGTCGTACGGCAGCAGCGAGTCGGGCTCGGCGCCGGCCTGGTAGCTGGTGATGGCGACCGCGGTATTGGGTCCCGAGGGCATGTCGTCGAGGAAGCAGTCCCCGCCGGTGCCCTCAGGGTCGTAGGTGAGGAGGCCTTGGGCGTCGAGGTGGCGGGCGATGCCGTCGAGGAGGTCAGCCACGGAAGAACCGCCTGAGGTCGACCTGCATGAGCCGCAGGACGACGTCCCGTTCCCGGTTCATCGGGATCTCCAGGTACTTCGCGGACCGGCCGGGCAGGTGGCGCCAGGTGAGTTCCTCGTGCTGGCGGCGGGCGTAGACGGTGTCGTACGAGACGGCGCCCTCCAGGCCGTTGACGACCACCTTCCCGGACCGTTCGAGGGTGCCCTCCTCCAGGGGCACGAGTTTCTTCGACTCCGCGAGGACGTGCTCCAGGCCGCGCCGGAGTCCCTCCTCGGCGAGCCTGCGCCCGCGCGTGGTCCACAGGCGCTGAGCGTTGCCGGGGGTGAAGCGGGTGTACTGGCTCACAGGAGTGCCACCTCCAGATGCTCCGGCAACGGCAGCTTCCCGCCATCACCCTTGCCCTGCATTGCGACCGTGGTCACTCGTCCGTCCGGCAGCGTGACCTTCGACTCCGGCACCGCGTCGACCGCGTCGAGACGGCAGTAGAACGTCGCCGAGGAGAGCACCTCTGTGCCGTCCGCCTTGCGGACCATGCGGTTCTTCTCTTCGAGGAAGCACGGCACATCGACCGGGGCGCCGAACTTCTCGCCGCGGGCTCCGCTGGTGCCCTCGTGCCGCTCGACGACCACGAGGTGTTGCAGCCAGAACTTGGGGAGCTTCACGAGATCACCGCCCCGAGCCGGAAGATGTCCGGCGTCAGGTCCATGCCCTGGAGCGCGTCCCACGCCTTCGGGGCGATCTCCCGCGCCGCCGACGCGGCCCCTGACGTGGCGGTGACCGACCGGGACATCTGCGCCGAACCCAACTTCACAGTGCCCCAGCCGACACCGGCCGCCCCGATCGAGTCCCCCAGCTCGTCCCACCACTGCGCCTGAGCACAGACGGCGTCCGAGAACGCCGACAGCACCACGCTGTTGGAGGGGTAGCCGTCCTCGTCGACCTGGTACCAGCAGAGCCGGAACGCTTGTGCTTCGAGCATCCGTGAGGCGTCCGCCAGCTGCTGGTCGATGTCCGCCGGCGGGGTCTGCCCGGTGTACGCCTCGTACTCCGCCGACGTCGCGTAGATCCTGGCCACCGGGCACCCCCTTACGCGCTCGCGCCGATGATGACGACGTCGTACGTCACCGACGTACCGGCCGCCGAGTTGGTCACCGTCAGCAAGTCGCCCGTGCCTGCGGTGACCGCGACACCGGTCGCGTCCGGCGCCACCCACAGGATCAGGCCGCCGGGCCGGACCGCGAGGCCGTCCCCGGCCGCGAGGAACAGCGGGACGCCGTTGCTCGCGGGCCGGGTGACGTTGACCGAGTTCGTGTTCGCGGCCGCCGCCTTGATCAGCACGGCCTTGATCCGGGCGAAGGTGAGCGCGGCCCCGAGGGGGTCGCTGAGGACCCCGGCGAGGTCCAAATCCTCCGTGGCGGATGCGGCGAGCGTCCGGGTGTCGGCGAAAATCTTGTCCGCCTGGTTCGCGCCCACGCCCGACGCCAGGGAGACCGTCGCCGAGTAATCCAGCGGCGCCCGCGAGGTGACCAGGTCCAGGGCTGAGGTGAGCGTGCTCCTCAGACCCACGCTCAGGCTCGTGCTCAGCGTCATGGCTCAGCCCCGATCAGGTTGCGATGACCAGTGGCACGTTGGCCACGGCCGTCGGAGTCGCGATGGTCGCCGGGGCGGTTGCCGCCAGCGCTGATCCGGACGTCTGGGAGAGCACCGCATCGCCGGTGAGGACGCCGTCGGACACGTTGGCGTGGTGCATTGCCACGCCGACGAGGGTGGGCGGGGTGGCGGCCTTCACCATGATCGCCGCGTAGTAGACGCCGGTCGCCGAGATCGTGACCGGCGCGGACAGGGCCTTCGTCATGGTCGTGTTCGCCGCCCACGCCGTGGTCGTCTGGTCGGCGGTCTGCGCCAGCAGGGCCGGGGTGGCCGCGCTGGAGTACAGGGCGAACCACCAGTTCGCCGGCGTGCCTGCGGCGGTGGTCGCGGAGTGGAACGTGAGGTTGGTGACGACGTCGCCTTCCCGCAGGAACAGTGCGGTGGCGAGCATGACTTCGGTGGTGAGCGCGGACAGGTTGCCGCCGCACTGGGTGCGGCGCAGGTTCGCGCGGTACAGGCCGTCCGTGAAGTCGACGCCGGGGAAGTCCTGGGCGTCGGCGTCGAAGGCGCTCGCGAGGTCGTCGCGGAGGATGCCGGTGTACCGGCCGTGAACGGTCACTGGGGGTCTCCCTCATTGGCGCCCGCGCGGGCGAGGATGGTCTTGCGGTTCTTGCCGCCGCGCTCGGCGGCGATGACGCGGTTGAACTCGGTCCTCTGAATGCCGGACAGCGGGTTGAGAGCGTCGAGGTAGGCGATGACCTCCTCGGCGGAATGCTCAGACGGCTCGAACGGCTCGGTGCCCTTGGGCGCCCCGGGCTCCTGAGCGTCGGTGTCCTGCTCCTCGGCCTCCTCAGGCACCATGGGGGTGACGCGGTAGCCGTGTCGGCGGAAGTACTCCAGCGCTGCCCGGCCCGGCTTGTCGGTGTCGGCGACGGTGCCGATGCCGTCCGTGAAGGCGACACCGGCGGACGTGCCGTTGAAGGACCGTACCGGGGCCTTGATCTCATACCGCATTGGTCTAGGCCACCTTCACGTTGCGGAGCACCCCACACGCCTTGACGTTCCGGAGAACGGCCGCGACCGGGCCCATCTCGATCTCGCCGCTCTTGACCGCGCCCGGCTGGTTGAAGTCCGGCATGAACGTCTGCACCAGCGGCTGGTTCGCCACCGACGCCCCGTGCAGCGCATCCAGACCGAACGACGCCGCATACAGGTCCGTCAGGTTCGTGATGTTCCCGCCGGCGCCGCCCGCGTCCGCGTCGCGGGTCTCGGTCGGCACGATCGGCCCGGTACCGAGCGCGTTGTCCCCGAGGTCCTGGAGAACCCACGGCCCGTACATCTCGATGTGACGGCCGAGGTCGTCCTTCATCGCGGTGTAGATGCCGGCCCACCGGCCGAGCGCACGCATCCGCGTGATGCTCTTGGTGTTGCCCAAAATCGCCTTCACACCGGGCGGGAGCGCACCAGGGGCGCCCGCGTCGCCGCCGCCGGTGTGCGAGGGAACGATCCGCGACAGGAAGTCGTCGACGATGTCCAGCTGCGCCATCGCCTCGGCCTGCGTGTCGATCGTGCCCCGCGTCCAGTCCAGGTAGCCGGCCGCGACACCCTCATTGACAGGCAGGTACTCGGTCGCCTGACCGGTCAGGGACTTGTCGAGACCGTCGAAGCCGTCGGCGTCCACGGCGGTGTCGCCGTTGATCAGCTCGTCCTGGAACTTCGTGCGCGTGCTCGTGAGGAGCTGCTGCATCTGGAAGCTGATCTCGTTCGACGCCGCTGCCCCGAGCCGGGCCAGGACGCGGTCGACGGTGAACGCGCCGCCGAGGGGCTTCAGTTCGACGGAGAGCCGCTCACGGGTGGCCTGCGACGCCGTGTACTCGGTGTTCACCGCACGGAACGAGGCGTTGCGTGCGGCGAGGAGTCGGGTGTAGCCGTACGTCAGTGACGACCCGCCCGTCCCCGGGGTGACGGTGTCGTCGAAGGCGATCTGGTCCAGCAGCCACGAGTGGCGCCGCAGGTTGTCGATGACGGCGAAGTCGATGTCCGCCTGGGTGTTGAGCTGGGCCTGTGCGAGCGTGACCGGCACGGGGTCCTCCTACTGGTCTACGTGTTGAAGCTGCCGCGTACGGCGGCGCTGAGTGATGTGGGGCGCTGCTTGGCGCTGCCTTCGCCGGTCCCGCCGGACAGATCCGGGCCGGACTTCCCGGCAGGATGAGGCGCGAGTTTGGCGAGCTTCTTCACTGCGGCCTTGATGGCGTTGGTGTCGACCTCGCCGTCCTCGCCGACGAACTGCCGGGGGTCGATCAGGTCGGCAGCTTCGCCGAGATCGATGCCTGCGGCGGAAACGGCTGCGCGGAACTCGGCGGCGGCGAGCTTGTGGCCGTACTCGGAAGCGGCGGCCGTGCGGCCCTTCCTCTCCGCCTCGGCGACAGCCTTCTCCTGCTCGCTCATGTTCTGCTGGCGAACCTTCTCCAGCTCGTCGGCCGCCTTGCTGTTGGCCTTGGCGCGCTTCTCCCATTCGCGGGCGCGCGCCTTCCAGTCGGTGGCGTCGTCGTCGCCCGTTGCGGGCTTCGGTTCGGCCGGCGTCGGGGGCTGTGCCGGAGGTGCAGGGGTGGGCGCGGGCGGGGTGCCCGGGTCACTGCCTGCCGGCGCGGGCGGGTTGTCGGATGCGGATGCCCCTTCGCCCTCGCCGTTGCCACCCGCGATGGCGTAGATCGGTGCGCCGTTGCGGCGGTAGCCGAGTACGTCCAGGGCTGAGTGGGTCGCCAGGGGGTGCTTGAAGGCGTGCGAGGACTTGAAAGGGACCTGCATGGTGTGCTCCCGTTTCGGGTTGCCCGGCGCCGTGCGGCGGCCGGAAGTCTGTGGTCAGCGGGCAGTGTTGATCTGCTCCCGCTGGGGCTTGCGCCGCAGATCCTCGTGTGCGGCCACGTGCTCACGCATCGCGGCTTGCCAGGATCGGACCTTCGCGCCCGCCTTCCGGCGGGCGGCCTCGTTCATCGCGGCGGCCTGAGTGCGCTTCCAGCGGCGGATGTGTCGCTCGATCTCCCGCTGGCGTTGCGTGTCCTCGTACGTCGTCCCGGGCGTCGCATGGTGCGGCGGCCGGGTCGTCACGCCAGGCAGATACGCGGACAGGCTGTGACGGCAGTTGCAGTGGAAGAGGCCCTTCCCGCGGGCCTCGACGAGCGAGCCCGCGACATGCACGGCCACCGTGCGCGTCGGCGCGAAGAGCCCGGACGGCTGGATGGCGTGCTTCGCAACGATCGTGTGTGGACCGCTCTCGCCGGACAGCGCCAGCACTTCGCCTTCCCACGGGCGGCAGAGCGGGCACTCCAACGGCGCGTCGGAGACGATGACCAGCCCGATCCCGAGCTCCGCGAGCGCGTCCGTGTGGCCCTCGATCGCGGCGCGGGCGGTGACAGACCGGACGGCCATCTCCGCATACGCGGCCATGTCCCAGCCGCGGCCCGCAGAGTCGATGAACCCGGTGACGCCTCGCTGTGCGAACTGATCCAATGCCCTCTGGCTGGCCTGCCTCCGCGTCACCGTACCGAGCAGCACCCCACCCGAAACGCGGCCCACGATCCGCCGGTACCCGTCCACCACCGACCGCGTGATCCGCACATACAACGGCCGCGTGTCCTGCGCGAGCGACGCGGCCAGCCGGTCCACGGCCGGAGCGTTCGGCAACACCTCGCGGGCCACCAGCTCCCGGCCGATGTCCAGCGCGCCCAGCTCGGCGACGGCCGCCTGCCGGCCCCGGTTGTACGCGGTGACGAGCGCTTCGCGGACCTTGCCGTCGGCGTCCTGCTGGAGCGCGTCGGCCACAGTCTCGACAGCCTCCCGAAGGTTGCCGACCGCGGCAAGCTTCAGCTCCGCCCACCGCGGCGAGTCGATGCCCGCTTCCAGTGCCTTCGCGAGGCGCTCCAGCAGGGATGCTTCGGCGTCTTCGTACAGGCGCCCTATCTCACGGGCGAGGTCCTCCGCCATTGCTGGGGAAACCGGCATTCGGCACCCCCTCACCCTCGGCCCCCGTGAGGACCGGGTCGGCGACCAGACGGCCGGTCTCCTTCAGGATCCGGTCGACCTCCTCGCGCTGGTCTTTCTCTTCGAGGTCTGGGCGGGTGAGTGCGACGAGTGTCTCCGTGGACGCGGCCTCCGCCCGGCGCAGTAGCTCGGCAGTCTCGGCCAACGTCTTGATGTCGTCCTGCACCGAGTCGGCGAAGATGACGTCCGGCCGCTCGACTGCCACCTTCTCGATGCCGGTGAATAGGTTGGAGCTCTCCAGCATGAGGAGCGTCTCGACGATGTCCGCGATCCCTACCGCGTACAGCTCTGCCTTTCGCGCGCGGGTGCTCATGCTGCGCGCCTGGCGGGCCTTGATCTCTGTCGCGGTGACCGCCGGGCCGCCGTCGTCGTCGCCGAACGTCCCTGCGGAGTAGCCGGCGTTGCGGATGACCTTGCCCACGAGTTCCTCGATTGTGGCCCGGTGATCTGCGATACGGATGGCGAACTGGTTGAGGGTGATCTCCTGCTTTTCGGTGGGCGGGATGTTCATGCCCGCGTACACCTCGCGGTCTTCCCACAGGGCGCCTGCGCCGGGCCCGTTGGACTGGAGGTAGCCGGCCGGGACGATGATGCGGGACCGGGCGAGCCGTACGTCCCGCATGAGGCTGGTGTACGTCTCGTCGATCGCAGAGAGGAACGTCTCCGCGCCTTGATAGTCGGAGGAGCCGAGTCCGGCGGCGCCGGGGATGTCCCGCCAGTCGGGGGCGATCATCGAGTTGGGGATGTACGTGCAGGCAAGGCGCTTCCCGATCGGCAGCGTACGGGCCGGTAGAAGCTTCTCCGTCTCGGGGAATGCCTTCAGGTCTACGGGCTTGCCGAGGTTGTCGAGGGTGCCCTCGTACACGCCGTGCAGGATCACGCCCGGCTCGTGGCGTTCCAGGTGACGTATGACCTTCTGGTCGTCGGAGGCGAGGACTCGCCAGAAGGTGACGCTCTTGAGGATGTCGCCGTGGGCGAACTCGGGGTGGGCGCCGTCGGCCTGGACGAGGGAGGCCCACGGTCCGGGCCGGACGTCGGTGTCCCACACGGCCCGCAGGTAGGACCCGCCGAGCGCTGCGGAGGCCTCACCGGAGGCGATGAGGGTGCGCTTCAGGCCCGACTCCATGAACTGTTCGAGGCGCTCCTGGGTGGCCTTGTTCTCGGCCTTGAGGGTGGGCGGCTCGGAGAAGAGGAGATCGGCTGAGGTGCGGGCGATGTCTTTCGCCAGGGGCATGTGGAGGTTGGCGCGCTTCTCGCCGAGGGGTGTGGGTTCGCCCCAGAACCAGCGGGCGACCGTACCGACCAGGCCGCCGCGGTATTGGGAGGGCCTGTTCTGTGGGGCGCCGAACCTGCTGCCGTCGGTGTGCCGGTTCTGGTAGCGGTGGGCGAGCCGGTCGGGGTTGGCGGAGAACCAGGCGGACCAGTCTTCGAGGGCGCAGCGGATTGCGGGGTTGATCGGCGGCCATGGGGTGCCCTTAGCGGGGAGCGGCATCGTCGGCCTCCCTCTGTGGCTGTGGGCTCGGCTTCGTCCAGTCCCGGAAGTTCCGGGCGTATACCCAGCCGTAGGCGCCTGCTGAGACGAGGAAGCCGTACTGCTTGGTCGTCAAGGCGTAGGCGATCCAGAGGACTTGCGCGCCAAGGCCGATGGCCCATCCCAGGGCGCGGCGGCGTCCGGCGAAGTAGAGGCCGGTGACGCCGACTGCGGTGAGAATCCACGACCACCAGGCGATCACGCGGCCACCTCCAAGTTCGGACGGATCAGATGCCGCCACTCATGCGCCGTCGAATGCAGGCCGTAGCGGAGACCGTCCACCGAGTGGTCGTTCAGCTTCAGCGGCTTGTCATCGCCCTTCTCGCCCGCCTTCTCGTCCCACACGTACGCAGGCAACTCCGACAGCAACCCCTTGCACGAGCGGTGAACCGACAACAGGCCCTCACCGAACGCCGTGCTCACACTGCGGATCCCGTCGAGCACGTCGTTGTTGGCCTTCGCCACGCCAGGCATCCCGTCAGACCACAGCTGCGTCATGAACGACGCGGCGCTCGGGTCGACGAACACCCAGTCCGGGACCACACCCTTCACCCCGCGATGCTCGTACGAGGCCAGCCAGGCCCGCATCTCGACGCTGTACTGCGCGTCCGTCAGTTGCCGCCGCGCCTCACGGGAGTCGTGCCGGTACTCCGACGCCACATACAGCCGCTGATCCGCGCCCACACCGATGAGCAGGGCCGCGAACGCGTTCACGGTGCCGTAGTCCAGGCCCACGCACATCCACCGGTTGATGTCCGGGATCAAGTCGACGACGTGCTTCGCCTCGTCGAACGCGTCGTAGATGACGCCCTCCGCGAGGCACCACTCGCCGACGATGTACCGCCGGTAGAACAGGCCCTGGTGCGACCGCTTCAGCGAGTCGACGTACGCGGTCGGCAGAGACGGATTGTCGTCCAGAGTGAAGCTGAACCGGTGCACGTCCAGCGCAGTCGGGTCGGCGGTCTCCACGAGAGTGCCGTCACGGCGCAGGTGCAGGCGGGCCCGGTCGAGGATCTGCTTCTTCAACCAGTGGTTCGGGCCCTCAGGGTTCGTCGTGCCGAACCACTGCGCGCCCTCGATGCTGAGGCGGGTCTCCAGCATCTGAAAGAACGACTGCGGGTAGGTGGTGACCTCGTCCATGTACGCGCCCGCAAGGGTGAGGCCCTTGATCTTGTCGACGGCCTTCTCGTCGTTCGCGCCGGCCACGTAGATCGTGCGGCCGAAAATGACGACTTCGCCCGCGCCGGCCCGGTAGACGCAGCGTTTCTTGCCCACCATCTGTTCGATGACGTCGATGATGTTGCGCTTCAGGGTGCGTTCGGTCTTGCCGACCATGAGGAGCGCGCCGGGCGGGCCGGTGCGGATGTAGCGCAGCCACACCATGATCGAGCTGATCGTCTTGCCTGAGCGGACCGCGCCTTCCCACAGGTTCCCGCGCGCGGCAGCGAGGTTCGTCGCCCGGAGGGCTTTGCCGGTGAGGGGAGTGAACATTGCTGCCCCCTCACTCGCCGCCCAGCATCCCCCTCAGCCAGGAGTCCACGGCCGCAAGGCCCTCGGTGTCCTCCCGCTCCGGAGGTGCGAGCTTCAGCGACTTCTCGAAGGCGATGCCGGCCGCGGCCATGAGGTTCCGCTTGTCGACGGCCGGGGGTTCGGCAACATCCTTTTCGGCGTAGGTGTTGTCCTTGCCGCCGAAGCTGTAGACCTTGGCGGGTTCCCACAGTTGCTGGGTGAGCCGCATGCCGTCCAGGTGGAGGTCCATGGCGGTTTCGGCGCGCAGGGCGGCGAGTTGGGCGACGCGGGCGCGGGTTGCTGCTTCTGTGGCCGAGGGGTCGAAGACGAGGCCTTCCTCTGCGCAGATCAGGGAGATCGTGCGCAGTGCCCGGCCGGCGATGCGGGCGATCTCGTTACGGCCCTTGCCTTCCCCGTGGAGGCGGATGATCTCGGCGCGTTCCTCGGCATCGACTGGGTTGATGAACTGGTTGGCGGGGGGCATGAGTCACCTCCCCGCGTGCATGAAGGTCCGGCCGTTCCGCCGGTTCCGATCGGTTCCGGGTTCTCCTCTACGCGGCCCTGGGGGCCCGCTGCGGCATGGGCCGGTAGGAGGCAGCGCGCTCACGGATCTCCGGGAGGGCGTACATGGTCTTGAACTCGTGCCCTTGGCCCGACATCTGCCCGTCGCCCTGGAAACGGCGAATCTTGCCGCGCCGCGCCCACTGACGGATCACCTGTCCTGGTACACCGGTCGCTTCGGCCGCCTCGTGCTCGAACACCAGATCCTCGGGGTACAACTCGGTGACTCGCATCGCCCACCCCCGAACATGCAGAAAGCCCCCGGCCGGAAGCTGGGGGCTGGCAGTCTGCGGACACACGTGTGTTCCGGTGGGGGCACTGTGACATACAGGCGATCACCTGCGCAACTGGGTCAAGCCGCCGTCCGGGCGGCGAGCGGCAGATCAAGTACGTCGGTCCGCGTGTACTGGGTGCCGCAGGGCCGGCAGCGCACGCCGGGAGTGGAGACGGTGACGGCGAGCGTCGCGCCGCAGGGGCAGGCGACTGAGATGGGCCGCTCCCTGCGTTCGCCGGTGACCTGCTGCTCGCACTGCCGGACGAGCGAGTGGACTTCGGTGGCGAAGTCGGCGAATGCGGGGTGGCTGGTGGCCGCCCATCCGAGGTTCACGCGCAGCGCGTGGACAACCTGATCGAGCTGCTGCGGGGAGTCGCCTTTCCAGCGGGGATGGAGCCAGCCGAGGTGCTCGTGCCAGTCGATTTGCCAGGTCTGGAGGACGGTGATGACGCCGCCGCGGGCCATGAGGCTGAGGGGCCCGAGGCGCAGCGGTAGGGGTGCGGTGCGGGAGACGGTCACGGTCGGGCCGCCGTCGCTGCGGCCGGGTGTGAGCTGGTGGGCGAGCTGGCGGTACAGCCCGTCGGGTCCGGGGAGTTGTCGGAGGGCTTGGTCGACGCGGTCTTGGCAGGGGCGGCAGGCTGTACGGCCGAGTTCGTCGTGACGGAGCCTGCGGAGGCAGCGGCAGCAGGCGGGAGGGCTGTCGGCCGGGTTGTGCATGGGTCGGCTCCTTACGGCGGAAGGCGGGGGTTGGAGGCCGTGGTGCGCTTCGCTCGGAGAAGCGCCGGTTACTGGTGCCGGTGGTTTGATGGTAACGGTGCACCCGATGATGTCGGGGGCACGGGAAGGGCCCGCCCCTCATGCTCCGGGGGCGGGCCTTGTGGCGTTGGCCGGGTCAGCGGCGCGCCGGGTGCTTGCTCATGGGGTGGTTGTGGGCCCGGCGCGCGCGTTGATCTTCCGGGAAGTCCTAGCCCAGCTTGTTCAGCGCAGCCTCGTACTCGGCCGCCTGGCCGGGGGTGAGCGCCCCGGATACGCGGAGCAGGATGCCGCTGTTGACGTAGTGGTACTCGGTGCCGAAGATCTTCGCCGCCTTGAGGGTGTCTCCGATGAACTTGGCTCGGTCCTGCGCCGCTGACGGGTCCTCGAACACTTCGACGCTCCCCCCTTGCTGTACGGCGTCGTCCTTCAGCTTGGGCTTGGCGCGGTCGTCCGTGAAGTCGGCCTTGGACGCGTAACCACCGGGGCGCCCGAGTAGGTCGTTGGGGTCGGTGTCGGCGGTGTAGACGGTGGTCGCCTTGGCGTTGGGGACGGGGTCCGCGAGGGCCTTGACGACCTGCTGCGCGTCCAGGCTCGGCGGCTTCTTCTCGGCGTTGCCGCTACCGGATGTGCCGGCGGCTGCGGCGCTGGTGCCGTTGCCGTCGTTGTTGCTGCTACAGGCGGTGAGCGCGAGCAGGCATGTGGCGGCGAGTGCGACGGCGGTGCGGGTGTGGTGCATGTTCCCCCCTATTGCGGGTGTTGCGTGGAATGGGGGACGGTACCGCTTGTGTGGCCGGTGTGAAGGCTTGCGGGAGTTCTGTTACCCGGGCGTGCCTGTGGCCCGCATCCCTGAGGGTGCGGGCCACGACGGGGGCGGGGTCAGGTGGTGGGCGACGAGGCGTTGGGCGTGGCCCACTCCAGCAGGCTGTGAAGCTTGTCGCCGGGCTGGCTGACCTTGTTCGCCCAGATCTGGCCGAGGTCGTCACGGACTGCGGCGGCTTCCTGTGCGGTCATCTTGAGGGTGACGGTTCCGTCGTTGGCAATGCTCACGATCTCCATGCGGGTTCCTGTCTCGTGTGGCGGGGGCAGGGTCAGGCGCGGCGCAGCAGTTCGTACATGCGCTCAGCTTCGGGCGTCCGGTCGTTCAGCCAGCCTTCGCCGTGCTGCGAGCAGTACCGGCTGCCGTCGTCCTGCTCGGAGCCCAGCCAGCAGTTCCCGTGTTCGTCGACGCGGGGGCAGCAGCCGCACGTGGCCTCACAGCACTCGTCGTCCGGGTCGTCGGCGGTCGGCGCCGTGCAGTCGGTACAGCGGTCCCCGGTGCAGTACGGCGTGCTGCGGGCCTGGTCCTCGGCGAGCGCTTCGGCGTGCACGCGTTCCATCAGGCGCTCGGGCAGCTCGGTCATGTGGCCGTTCCTCTCAGGCGATCTGTGTCTGCGTGATCAGCGGATGCGGTACGAGGGACACCCAGTCGCAGCCGCCGTGCGCGTGGACGGCCCCGCTCGCCTCGTCCTGCCACGCGCTGTCGAGGTCGAACGGGATGGTCCGGGCGGCTTCGACGAACGGGCCCTTCGCAGTCTCCTTGCTGGCGTAGACGCCGAGGACGCTGCCGCCCTCATAGTCCTCGCCCTTGGACAGAATCCAAACGATCGCGGCAGTCTGCGGCTGGCGGTGGGCGAGCTCGGTCATGTGGTTCATCCTGTCGGGTCGGGCGGTCAGGCGGGGCAGACGCACGCTTCGTGCGGGAACCAACACGGACGCGGGTGCGCCTTCACCGCGTCACGTGCCGCCGCCATAGCGTTGATCTCGTCGTCACTGAGGCCCTTGGTGAGGCGGTAACTCTCCCGCCAGTAGTCGGCCTCGGTGTACTGCGCGTCCGCATCGGCGCGGGCCCGCCTGGTCTCGGCGAGCAGCTCGCGCAGGTCGTCGGGAGAAGCGGTGCCGGCGTCGATGGTGGCTTCGATCGCTGCGAGACGCCCGGTAGTCATCGGGTCTGTCATGGTCCCGGCGTCCCTTGGGTGCGGGTCGAGCGGCATCGTGGTCTCCATCCGTGGGTGGTCCAGGTCTTGGTGCGGAAGTTTTGACGCGGGCGCTGGCTTAGGGCTCGTCGGGCGGTCAGGCGGTGATGCGGACGGTGATCTGCCGGGCGGTGAGCCCGCGGATGGTGAAGTTGTGGCTGGGGGGTGTCCAGCCGGCGCCGGGGTAGGTGCGGATGCTGGTGGTGCGGGTGGCCGGGTCGTGGGTGATTTCGAAGAGGACGGTCCGGTCGCCGATGTGGCGGGTGTACTCCCACTTGGCGATGCCGAGGGTGCCGCCGTAGTGGCGGGCGGGGCGGTGGAGGCGGGCGGTGATGCGCACGGCGGGGCTCCTCAAGCAGTCAGGGCATCCGCGAGGAGCTGGACGCGGGCGGTGGCGGGGCAGTCGACGGGGTAGAGGACGGTGACCGTGTTGAGGCCGGTGGTGCGGGACGGCTTGTCGTCGGCGGCCGGGCGCTCGATGACGTAGGCGGTCCGGTGGATCGTGTACGCCTGGATGCGGTCCAGCCGCCACGACCGGGCCTGGCCCGTCTCGCGGTCGAGTGCTTTGACGAGGATGTCGCCGGCCTGGCTGATGACGAAGTCGGTGATCTCCAGCGTGCGTACCGTCTCGACGAGCCGGCCGGTCTTGATGGTGCGGCGGACGGTGACGCCGTTGCTGTCGACGGCGAAGACGTCGCGGGTCTCTTCCTTCAGGTAGGTGATGGTGACGGGGTGCTTGCGGTCGAGGGCGGTGATGAGGCGGGTGAGGGTTTGGGTGACCGTCTCGTTCTTCGTGTGCCTCATCTTGCTGCCCCCTCGTTCGTGGCGATGACTACAAGGTATGCCTACTCTGTTCTCATGTCAACACGGTAGGCACATTGCGTTCGCCTACATCGATGGCATACTGAGGTCATGGCCAGCAACTACGAAGAGAAGCTCGAAGAAGTCCGCGCCGCCGCACTCCGCATCCGCGAACGCGACCGCCAGAACGAAGAGGACCGCAACTGGATCCGCACCCTGATCCCGCAGCTCTTTCCCGAGCCCAAGCCGTACCCGCGCGGACGGCTCAGCGAGGTCGTGGAGGCCACAGGTTGGACGCGCGAGTACGTCGCCCGCATCCGTGACGGGAAGGTGACACCCTCGTGAGCACCGCAACCCAGCGCACGGCCCTCTACCGGCTGTATGACAGCAGCGATGCCCTGGTCTACATCGGCATCAGCACGCAGCCTGAGACCCGCTGGACCCAGCATGCGTCGGACAAGCCGTGGTGGCCGCTGGTGGCCCGGAAGGAGGTGGAGTGGCACGCCGACCGGGAGCAGGCCGAGATCGCCGAGCGGACCGCCGTTCGGGCGGAGGCGCCCCTCTACAACACGGCGGGTGCCGAGCGCAGCCTTCTGGCGTCCCACTTTCCGATCGGAGCCACCCTCACCCAGTCGCAAGCCCGACTCCGGATCTCGGACGTTCTGGACGCTACTCAGTTCGGAGGCAAGGAGATCGCGATCACGCGGCGCGGGAAGGTCGCCGGGTACGTGATGTCCCCCGAGGGGTACGACGCAGCCGTCCAAGCGCTTGCCGAGCAGGCTGGCGTGGACGAGGGCCTCATCGACCTCCCGGAGCGCCCGGTGAGCAGCGAGGAGACCACCGCGTGACTGAGGCCCCGCCAACCCGGCGGGGCCAACTCGCCCCCGCTGTCAGCCCGGTCCGTCACACTACGGGCATGGCCATCCGGTACGGCATCCAAGCCGACAGCGAAGCCGAGTGCGCGCAGGCTCTCACCGAACTCTGCGAGCAGCTCGGGCTCGTGCCGCGCATGCTGCCGAAACTCCTCACCGACAACCGGTGGATGGCCCGCGCCGTACCCGCACCCCGTCGCACCGATGAGACCGCCGGCCGGTAGCCGGGCACGCGAAAACCCCGCCGCGACGGGGGCGCGGCGGGGCCTTCGGGCTCAGTGTGGCGGGACGGGCTCAGTCCTCGCAGTCGCAGTTCTCCTCGGTCTGCCGGCATTCGTCGCAGCGCCAGCAGTCGCAGCCGCAGACATGCCCGCTGTCGCAGGAGCAGCGGCACATTCCCTCGCCGCACGCCTGGTCTTCGTCGTAGTCGACTCCGGCCACGTAACGCTCATCGATGCCCATGGGGTCAGTCTTCCTTCTTCGGCGTGCCGGGAACGGGCTTCTCCACAACAGGGAAGTGGCCGCCCCTGGACGCCTGGTAGACGGTTTCGTGGCCTTGCAGCCGCTCGTCGTCGGGCTCGGGGTTCTTCGTCCAGCCGAGTGCCATGATGGCGATCTCCTGTCTCTATGGGGATGGGTGGACCGGGGCCGGCCGCGCTCTCTTGGCGGATGGAGCGGCCGGCCCCGGGGTCTTGTGGTCAGCGGGCCGCCACTCGGGCCGCGCATTCGGCGAGCGCCAGCAGCGCCAGCAGAACCAGCACCGCGGCCGTGCTCACGTACCGGCCGTCCGGATGCCGCGCCCCGCCGGACACGTACTCGATGCGCTCCCCGTCCGGGGCCAAGCCGCCGTGCTCGCTGTCACGGTGGGTCTGCCGCGCGCTCTCGGCGGCATACCGGGTGCCGGGCAGGGAGGCGGCGCGGCACTGGCGGCAGCGGTACACGTACGGCATCAGGCGCTCTCCAACCGCTCTCCACGCGGCTCTCCGCCCGGAGAATCCGTGCCCTGACCTGCGTCTCCATCGGACTCCACACTCAACTCTCCAAGTGGGGAGGGGAGTGGCTGGAGGTCGGCGAGAGCGACCCCTGAGCGGCCGGCTACTCCGCCGAGACGGAGGCTGCGGCGGACGGGGATACCGAGGGCGCGCAGGGCGGCCCGGAGTTGGGTGTTGTCGCGGCCCTCGTGGCCGGGCAGTTCACGCATCGCCGGGTAGAGGTTTCGGAGGTGGATGCCGGGCTGCTTTCCGATGCGGTGTACGAGCCACAGAATGAAGCCGTCCCGGGCGCTGGCAGCCCGCGGTTCGGGGGCGGGCTCGTCGAGGACGGGCGGGGCGATCCACCAGGCGGCCACGCACCAGGCGACGGCGGCGGCCGGGACGGCGAACCGGGCGATGTGCGGGGCGTGTACGCATCCGTAGACAGCGAGGTGGCCGCCGGCCGCGAGGGCGCCCAGCCGCTCCCAGAAGCCGAGCCGTTCCGCGAGCCATGCCCACCCGAGCTGGACGAGTTCACAGGTTCCGGCCCATAGGGCGGCGCCCGCTCCGGTGAAGGCGAGGATCGGGCGGAGTTCGGCAGTGAGCCACTGGGGGAGCCGCTCCCCCACCCCCTTAATGATCTTCATCAGGTGGCTCCGATTGCCTGCGCGCTGGTCAGGATCAACGCCTGCGGCAGGCCCCACAACCCGCCCGCCTGCGCCCACACGCCGGCCGCAACGATCCCGGTCAGGGCTGCTTTCCCCGGGGAGAGTTCCCGGAAGTACATGAGCGCCGCCAGGAGCAGCGACACGGCCCCCATCCCCGCGGTGCCGAATCCGCCGCCGGTGAACACGCTGGCGAACGCATCGGACAGGTTCTCTCCGACGGTCCAGATCGATCCGGCGACCATGTAGAACGTGCCTGCGGCGACGCCGGTCCATTGGGCCTGGTCGGAGGTGAGGCGCTTACGGATGCGGGACTTCTTCCCGCCGCCTTCGCCGCCTCCGCCCTTGGGGTCGCGGATACCGATCCACAGGATCAGCGTGAGGAGGGTGGCGATACCGCCGGCCCCCACCGTTCCGAGGATCTTCCCGCCCTCGACGCTGATGGCCGGAGCAGCGATGACGCTGGTGATCACAGTGTTCGTCCTGTTCAGGAGGCTGCGGGCGCCCACAGGGCGAGCGCAACAACGGCAGTGGCAAGGGGGATGCGGGCGCCCCAGGCGATACCGGGCCACCAATGGCGGGTGCGCCGGTCCCACACGTGCGCGATCAGCAGGGTGGCGCCGACGCCGAGGACGATCGCGCCGCCGATGCTGGACCGGCCGCAGTCGGCGATCACGGAGGCGAACTGGTCGTAGAGACCAAGCGACCAGCCGACGCCGGCGGCGGATGCGTTGTAGAGGAAGCGGCGGGTGCCGTGGCTGAGCGCGGCCTGCGCCCGGCCCGGGGCGTGGGTGAGGGCGGCGGGCATATGGGGCTGCGGGTAGTAGTCGGGCTGCGGGGCGAACGCCGGCGCCCTGTCTGGGGCCTGCGCCTTGGGCTCGGCCGGCTTCTTCTTGATGGCCGGGCCCGGGGTCGGGCCGCTGTCGAGGATGTCGTCGAGCCAGTCCCGCGGGCGTGCCGTCGGCTTCGGCGGGACGGCCGGCAGCGGCGGTGTGGCGTCGGGGCCTACGCCGCGGGTGCGGAGGATTGCCCGCATCCGCAGCTCGTCCGCGCCGGGCTCACGGCTCAGGTTTCGACTCACGCGTAGAACCCCGTTCCTTCGTTGACCCGGCCGCGCGCGTCCTTGAGCCGCCGTCCGGCGGTGGCCGGGCTCACGCCGAGGATTTCGGCGGCGGTGGTCTTGGTGAGGCGCTCCCCTGCCCTGAGCCGGGAGGCCAGTTCGGTGATCTGCCGCTTGGTCTCGTCGGGCTCGGGCTCACCGTCGGGCTCAGGGCTCGGCTCAGGGCGGCTCATGAGGATGGGCTCAGCCGGGCTCAAGACGGGCTCACGTGAGATCACCTGGTCAGAAGCGGTGGGCAGGTGTGCAGTGGGAGGGATCAGCGGGTCGACGAGGACGGTGTGCGGCTCGCTGCTGGTGACGGTGAGCGCCGTGTGGACGGTCGTCTCGAAGTCGGTTGGCTCAGCGGGCTCAGGCTTGGGCTCACGGCTCACGACCGGCTGAGCCGCTGTGAGTTCAAGGTGAGCCGGGCGGCCGGTGAGCATGTCGGCGAGAGCCAGGTTCGCGCCCTCCGTGAGCCGGTCCCGCTGCACGCCGACGAGGCCGGCACCGAGTTCGGCGTCGCCGTCTCCGGCCTGGCTCAGGAGCCGCCACACGCGCAGCGTGGACCGCTTCCGTACCCACTTCCACGGGTGGCGCTCGGCGCGCGCCCGGTGGTAGGCGATCTGCCGCAGCGTCGTGGCGTTCCGCCGCTGCGCCTCGATGTCGACGCCGGTTCGGTGCACGACGATCCGCCGCGCGAGGAAGCTGATGCCCTCGGCGGCCGCGGTCATCGCGAGGGGGGTGAGGGCGAAGACGACCGCCTCGGTGAAGGTGGGGGCGATCGCGAGGCCCATGGCGGAGGCGGCGGCGGGGAGGAGCCAGAGCGCGGCGCGCACGATGCGAGGTGCGGTCTGCCCGAGCATGGTTACGACGATCATGACGAGGGCGGCGACGAGGGTGGCGCCTTCGCCGGCGGCGACGACGCCGAGGGCGGTCTCTTTGCGGCGGAGGACGGAGGCGGCGTTCGCGTAGGTGCCGATGGCGCCCCCGACGCCGACCGCGACCATGGGGATCGTGGTGACGACGAGGACAGCGATCTGTCCTCCGGTGAGCTTCTGCACGGTGCTCCTCCGGAGCGGAAGCCGGCCCCCGCGGGGGGATGTTCGCGGGGGCCGGCGGTCTGGGTGGGTTATCGGGCGGCGCGGTACCACTTGCCGCGTCGGTCTTGTTGCCGGTCGCGGTCTTCCCAGGCTTGGCCTTGGCGGGCGGCGGCGGTG
>NZ_JAEMUX010000091.1 GCF_016598475.1 Streptomyces adelaidensis | reverse complement strand
GTTCGTGTCACGTTGTGCAGTCGATTCTCCCCACGCCCTCCCCGGCACCGTCCATACTCCCCAGATTCTCCCCAGAGTTGGCCGTGCTGCGGGGCAGTGGCGACGGGGAAGCCAGTCGATCTCAGGCGCGGCCGTAGGCACGGTGAGTGACTGGCGCAGGTAGGGCAGAGCTCTGCCAGCAGGTTCTTCGTCTGCTGGTGGTACAGGAGTGTCGATCCCTGGATCAGTTGTGGAACTCCACGCTCCCTTCGTCAACCCGGTGCGGTCGGAGTTCGCCCATGTCCAGGGAGGTTCGAGTGGATATTTAGGGCAGCCATGCCTTGTCGATCAAGAGGAGGCGGGCATGGAACCACATGAGCATCAAGATGGTCGAGCTGAAGACGACTTCGAACCCTCAGTGGAGGGGCAGTTGCGCTCCGGGCGGGACGTGGAGCGGGCTGTGGACCTCTTCCGCACGAGCTACGGGGCGGGGTAGCCGCCTCGTGCGTCTGCGACGCGGACGAGGCGGGACTGCGAGGTCGTGGATGTTGTGGTGGTGAGGTCTTCCGACGTATGGACAGGCAGTGGCGGTGGACTATCGATGACGCGGTGGATCGCCGGTTTGGCCAACCGGCGATCCGCGGCTACATTCCGCCCCTCGGTCGCCGCGTTGATGCCTGCTCATTCGCCATGCCGGCTGCGAGGGTGGTGCCGTCGGCCGGGTCGATCAGGATGAACGAGCCGGTGCGGCGGGAGTCGGCGTACGAGTCGAGCGCGATCGGTTCCGCGGTGCGGATCTTGACGTAGCCAATGTCGTTGGAAACCAGCTGCTCGGGGTTCGGACACCTCGAGAGGTCATCGAGGACGAGCCGCGACGGGATGTCCGTGACGATCGCCTTGACCGTGCGGGTGGTGTGCTTGAGCAGTACGCGTCGGCCGACGGCGAGCGGCTGGTCGGCGACGTGGCAGACGGTGGCCTCGATGTCCTGCGTGATGGGGGGAGCGTCGTCACAGGATGCGATCAGATCGCCCCGCGAGACGTCGATGTCGTCCTCCAGCAGGATGGTCACCGACTGTGGGGCCCGAGCAAGGCCGACCGCACGCCCCAGCCCGTCAATGGCCTTCACGGTGGAGGTGCGGCCGGCGGGCAGAACGGTCACGTGCTCGCCGACGCGCAGCGTGCCGCGGACGATTTGTCCGGCGTAGCCGCGGTAGTCGGGGCGCTCGGCGGTCTGCGGCCGGATCACGTACTGCACGGGGAGCCGGGCGTGGCAGTGGCTCAGGTCGTGGGCGACCGGGACGGTCTCCAGGTGCTCCAGGAAGGTCGGGCCGCCGTACCAGTCCATGTTCGCGGACGGCTCCACCACGTTGTCGCCGGCCAGCGCCGAGATCGGGATCGCGGTGATCTCCGGGACGCCGAGTTCGAGCGCGTACGCCGTGAACTCCTCGGCGATCGCGGCGAAGACGGACTCCTGGTAGTCGACCAGGTCCATCTTGTTCACGGCGAGCACGACGTGCGGCACGCGCAGGAGGGCCGCGATGGCGGCGTGCCGGCGGGTCTGCTCGACGACGCCGTTGCGGGCGTCGACGAGGATGACGGTCAGCTCGGCCGTCGACGCGCCGGTGACCATGTTGCGGGTGTACTGCACGTGGCCGGGGGTGTCGGCGAGGATGAACCGGCGGCGCGGGGTGGCGAAGTAGCGGTAGGCCACGTCGATGGTGATGCCCTGTTCGCGTTCGGCGCGCAGGCCGTCGGTGAGCAGTGCGAGGTCCGGGCCTTCCTGGCCCCGGGCGACGGATGCCCGCTCCACGGCCTCCAGCTGGTCGGTGAGGACCGACTTGGAGTCGTGCAGCAGTCGGCCGACGAGGGTGGACTTGCCGTCGTCGACCGACCCGGCGGTTGCGAAGCGCAGTGTGTCGATGGTCGTCATCGTTAGAAGTACCCCTCGCGTTTGCGGTCCTCCATCGCGGCCTCGGACAGCTTGTCGTCGGCCCGGGTCGCGCCCCGCTCGGTCAGCCGGGAGGCGGCGATCTCGGCGATCACGGCGTCCAGCGTGGTCGCGTCGGAGTCGACCGCGCCGGTGCAGGACATGTCACCCACGGTCCGGTAGCGGACGAGCCGCTTCTCGACGCTCTCGCCGTCCTTGGGGCCGCCCCATTCGCCGGCGGTCAGCCACATGCCGGCCCGCTGGAACACCTCACGCTCGTGCGCGAAGTAGATCTGCGGGAGTTCGATGCCCTCGCGGGCGATGTACTGCCAGACGTCCAGCTCGGTCCAGTTGGACAGCGGGAACACGCGGACGTGTTCGCCGGGGGCGTGGCGGCCGTTGTACAGGTTCCACAGCTCGGGCCGCTGGCGGCGCGGGTCCCACTGGGAGAACTCGTCCCGCAGCGAGAACACCCGCTCCTTGGCCCGCGCCTTCTCCTCGTCGCGGCGCCCGCCGCCGAAGACCGCGTCGAACTTCTCGCTCTGGATCTTCTCCGTCAGCGGAAGCGTCTGCAGCGGGTTCCGCGTCCCGTCGGGGCGTTCGCGCAGCACACCCCGGTCGATGTAGTCCTGTACGGAGGCCACATGGAGCCGCAGCCCATGTGCGGCGACCACACGGTCCCGGTAGTCGAGGACCTCGGGGAAGTTGTGCCCGGTGTCCACGTGCAGCAGCGAGAACGGCACTGGCGCCGGCGCGAACGCCTTCAGCACCAGGTGCAGCATGACGATGGAGTCCTTGCCCCCGGAGAACAGAATCACCGGCCGCTCGAACTCACCCGCCACCTCACGGAAGATGTGCACCGCCTCGGACTCCAACGCGTCCAGATGGCTGAGTGCGTACGGGCTGTCGGTCTCCTCGGAGACAGTGGCGACGGTCGTCATGCCAGGCCCCTTTCGACGAGCAGCTTGTGGACGAGGGTCGCGGACTCCCGCACGGTCTGGTTCTGGGACTCGATGCGCAGGTCCGGCGAGACGGGCTCCTCGTACGGGTCGTCGACCCCGGTGAGCCCGGAAATCTCGCCCGCGGCCTGCTTGGCGTACAGACCCTTCACATCGCGTACGGAGCACACCTCGACCGGAGTCGCCACGTGCACCTCGACATACGGGGCGCCGCTCGTCCGGTGGCGCCCCCGCACCGCCTCGCGACTTTCGGCGTACGGCGCGATCACCGGCACCAGCGTCAACACCCCGTTACGTGCCAGGACTTCGGCAACCAGGCCGATGCGCTGCACGTTCATGTGCCGGTCCGCGCGGGAGAAGCCGAGGCCGGCGGAGAGGAAGCGGCGGATCTCGTCACCGTCCAGTACCTCCACGCGGCGGCCCTGGGACCGTAACAGCTGGGCCACCTCGTATGCGATGGTGGTCTTGCCCGCGCTGGGCAGACCGGTCAGCCAGACCGTCGCGCCCGGTCGGCAGGTGCAGGGAATTCGGCCGGCGTTCTTTCCACGGACTTCCATGGTGTCACCGGGCATGGGAGAGATCCTTGTCGGTCGTGGGCGGTGTGCTGGTGCGACCGACAGCACTCTCGGGAGATCCCTCACGGGGGAGTTGCAGGGTCAGCGCGCCCAGGACCACCGTGGTCACGGCGATCACGACGTAATACCACATGAAATCTCCGGTCCATGACTTGAGGAAGCCGGCTGTGTAGTTTCCGACGATTCCGCCGAGCCCCTGCGTCACATTGGTGACACCGAATATGACGGTCGCGGCGGCACCGGAAGCCGACTTGGAGACATAGGTCGGAACCAGCCCGTAGATGGGGTAGAAGGCGAGGGCGAAGAGAACGCCGGAGACCAGCGGAAGATATCCGATGGGTGCGAGTACGAGCAGTGTCGCCGAGACGAAGAACATGCCGTAACACAGGACCAGGGAGCTGCGGACGCCGATCTTGTCGGAGAGCCAGCCGATGGCGAATCCCGCGAACATGCCGATGACCCCGATGATGCCCCAGACCTGCGCCGCGAATCCGATGTCGAAGCCAAGTCCCTCACGCAGATAGGGCGAGAGATAGTTCTGGAACGGCATGCAGGCGAAGCCGTTGAGGAACTTCATCACCCAGACGATGACGACCCACCGGACGAGCACCATGCGCCAACCCGCCCGTGCGCTGTCGTCGCGGTCGGCCTCCTCGGCCGTACCGCCCCGGGGGCCGCTCTCGGCATGGAACAGGCCCATCCGGAAGAAGGCGAAGGCCGCGATCGCAGTGGCCGTCAGAGTGCCGAGTCCGACGCAGTACCACAGCCCGCGCCAGTTGCCCGCACCGACGAACGACGGGACCAGGAGGCTGTTGACGAAGACGCCGTAGCTGGTGCCGCTGGAGATCAGGCCCAGCACCTTGCCGCGGTGTTCGTAGTCGATGACCCGGCCGACGATCTCGATCAGCGGCACATAGACGGAGGCTGCTGTGCCACCCATGATCGTGAGCAGGACGCCGATGACGACGATGCTGTCCGTCATCGGTATGCCCACCAGGCACAGGCCGCACAGCACCGCCGATCCGATGGTCACCTGCCCGCCGCCCACACGGGTCGACAGCCACGTGCCGAGCAGGGCGAACACAAGGAATCCGAGCTGCCCGGCCGCCGTGACCGTGCCCACCACGGTGTAGCCGAACCCGAGGTCCATGCGCATGTCTGTGACGATCTGCGCGAAGAGATAGAAGCCGAATCCGTAGGTGGCTGCCACAAAGCTGGTCAGTAGTGCGGTGATGACGAATCCGGCGATGGTGCGTGAGCGGTTCGTCTGTGTCGATGCGTTTACCATGGCCGCTGGTCTCTCTCTTCTTTCCCGCTCCTGATCGGAACCGGTCGCATCAGGTCTTCCTGGCGACGTGGATGACGAAATCAACGTCGTCCATGTCGAAGTCACGGCGGAAGTCGCCGAATTCCTCGACCGATTCGAATCCGGATTCCTTGAGCAGGGCCGACAGCTCGGCGGAAAGAATCGGGTACACCTCCAGATGGTGGGTGCCGCCGTCCGGGAATTCATACTGGAAACGGCACAGTTGGTCGTCGATGTGAGCGACCGAAACCGATGCACCCGTACCGCAGTAGTAGTAGTTTCCGCTGCTCTGATAGCGGTGGCGGCGAATGGAGTCGAAATTCCGGTGGTCGACGACGAGGACCCCGCCCGGGTTCAGCGCCTTGTAGAACTCGGCGAGGACCGCGCGACGGTCGGACTCCTGGAAGAGGTGCGGGAACGAGCTGCCGAGACAGACGATCGCGTCGTACCGTCCGTGGATGTTGTCGCGCAGCTGCCGCCAGTCCGTCTGCACGGTCGGAAACGACTGACCGTGCCGCGCGGCGTTCACCCGGGTGCGCTCGATCATCTCAGCGCTGCCGTCCACGGCGGTGACATCGAATCCGTGCCGGCCCAGCATGACGGAGTGGTATCCGGTGCCGGCGGCGGCGTCGAGCACGCGACGGGCCCCGGCTCCTGCGAGGATCTCCACGAAGAAGTCCTGCTCGCCTTCCTGACGGCGGTCCCAGTCGATCAGCTCGTCCCAGCGGTCCACGAGCGTACGGATGTACTGGCCCGCGAAGTCGTCAGCGGACGGTGCGGCGTTGGTGGTCATGGATGTCTCCCGACGGGTCTGTCGGTGCGGCGGGGGCCGACCGGTCGCACGGGCGGTTCAGCGGAATGAGGAAGCGAACTCCCTGTGTTTGCCGGCCAGTTCGTCGGCCCAGTCGGCGCAGTCACCGAGCTTCATGCTGGGGCAGTCGTATCCGAGCAGACGATTCATGACGGACATCTCGCGCTCGGTGAAGTGCACGGTGGCGTCGTCGTCGATCCGGGCGATGCCATCGGCCTGCTGACAGACCTCGTTGAGCCGGACGGCCTCCTTGGCCGTGAGCCCTTCCGGCAGGTCGAGCGTCCCGCCGTCCCGGTGGACGCGGACCGGATATCCGCCGGGAAGCCCGCCGGGCGCCGGCGCGTGCGCGAGGACGCCGCTGTCCGTCGCCATGCCGTGCAGGATCCGCACGGCGGACGACGCCGTGAGCAACTGGCCGTCGATGCCGCCCAGGCGCTTGAGCCGGTTGTCGAGCTGGGCGAACAGCGTGCGGTGGTCGACTTCGGCGGATGTGGCGCCGCCCTTGATCCGCACGTCGAGGTGATACGCGCCGTTCCCCGCGTCCCCGAACCGGGGCACGTAATGGCTGAAGTAGTGCTGGGCGATCAGCCTCACCTCCACGTCGGCGGAGGGCACGCCCAGCAGGTGCGCCGACCCGTGGGTCAGGGCGGGCACGATGTTGGCGACGTTGCCCACGCCGATGGTCGGTGCGAGACCCACCTTGTCGAGCACGGGTCCCACCGCGTCGGGGAAGGCGGCGTTCACCACCTTCGTGTCGATCGCGGATGCCTTGACCGCCTGCATCAGCAGGTGGTTGAGCGTCAGATGCATGGGCAGCCAGGGCCCGAACTGAGCCTCGTCCAGCTCCTCGAACGTCTTCCTGGGGAGTTCGGTGATGACCCGCCAGGACTGGAGGGACCCGCCCATGAACACGATGTCCGGGCGGACTCGCGCGAGCGTCCGCGCGGTGGCCTCGATGTTCGTGAGGTCCATGTGCACCGTGTCGACGGTGCCGTGATGCCCCAGGTTCGTGGCGGTGAACAGGGCCAGATTGCCGCGCCTGCGGATGGCCTCCGTATCCCGCCCGGCCAGGACGACCCGGTTGGTCGCGGGGTCGTTCAGCAGCATGGTGAGGACCTTGGCCGACAGGTCGCCCATACCGACGAGCATGATCAGGGGTTGCTCGGTCACCGTCTCTGCCTTTCCTTACGATCAGCGCGGATAGCAGCCGTTGTCGGCGCGCAGCAGGGCGCCGGTCAGTGTCCGTGACCGCTCGCTGAGCAGATAGGCGCACACATCGGCGACGTACTCGGGGAGGATGTCGCCGTCGAGCAGCTCCTGCCGCTTGTACTCGGCGTACCGGTAGTCGGGTATGCGGTCGGCGATGGCCGTACGGACGATCAGCCCGGGTGACACCACGTTGACCCTGATGTACGGGGCGAAGTTCATGGCGTTGGACTTGGTGAGCCCGATGACTCCGGCCTTGACCGTTCCGTACAGCGCGTCGGAGCTGCCGACCTCACCGGCGACCGAGGCCAGGTTCACGATCGCGCCGCGCCGCTCGGCGGGCAGCAGATGATCGGCGAAGCGCCGCGAAAGCCACACCGGCCCCTTGACGTTGATGCCGATGACACGGTCGATCGTCTCGTCGTCGTACTCCCACACCGGCTGTCCGAGATACAGCCCGGCGTTGTTCACCAGGCCGTCCACTTCCGGGTGAGCCGCGATGACCGCGTCCATGAACGCGTCGCAGTCCTCGTGCGAGGAGACGTCGCAGACGTGAGTCTCCAGCGGTCGGCCGTGGTGCTCGTCGGCGAGGGACTTCAGCCCGTTCTCGTCGATGTCGCAGGTGATGACCGTCTTGCCGTCGTCGAGCAGGCGCCCGACCAGGGCGCGCCCGACTCCGCCGGCGCCACCGGTGACGATCACGGTGCTGACACTCATATCGCTGCCTCCTTCTTCGCCGGCCGGAGTCGGAACTGGTCCAGGTGTTCGTAGAAGGGGCGGCAGTGCCGTACGAAATCCCGCAGATGGGGCATGTCGGCGTAACCGAAGCGGTACTTGCGCTGGGGGAGCCCGATCCCGCTGCTCGCGGAGACATCGGTGTGCCATCCGCTCCAGGTGGTCCACTCGGGTCGCTCGCCGACGGACCACTGGAGGGCCTCCGGCAGGAACGGGACACCGATCGCCTCGCAGTAGGCGGCGATGGTCTCGTGGGGCCGGGCCGCCAGGTCCGAGGCGTTCAGCACGAGTGGTGGCGCGCCGGTGAGTTCGGTCACGAAGTCGAAGAGCCGCTCCAGCTCCTGGTAACCGAGCACGTCACGGGTGACGTCGGGATGCACGGTTGCATGGGAGAGTACGGCCTCCTCCGGGTCGCGGATCAGAAAGGTGTTGACCTGTCCTCGCAGGTACTCGGGGTCACCCAGGAGATGGTCCAGGCAGTGGTAGGGGAAGTCCTTGTGGAACACGGGATGCTCCAGGCGCGCCGCCTCCATCATCCGCTTGATGTCGGGGTAGGTGAGCGGGTGCCCGGGCTGGGGATTCTTGTGCGGGATCGCGGCGCGTTCCTCGTGCATGAAGTAGACGTAGGCGAACTCCTCGTGGAAGACCGTGAAGTCGCCGCGCTCGATGAAGGACCGTTCGAGCGCCGTCGACATGGACCTGGGATGGCTCCACAGGGCGATGGACGGGTTCATGGTGGGGGTTCTCCCTCCCTGACAGAGCGGATCGCGGTCAGCGGGTGCTCGCGGACAGCAGCAGCGGCTGTGCGGAGTCGGTCATCGTCTGGAACCGGTGGGCTATGAAGTCGAGCAGCTTCCGTGTGTTGCCCAGCACTTCGGCGTAGGTCGAGATGAAGGAGCCGTAGTGGGCGAACTCGTCGACGCTCATGCCGTACGGGTCGTAGGCGCTGTGGAAGGAGGGCAGCCACATCAGCTTCTCCAGCACCCGAGCCGGGACCTCTTGTTCGATTGCGTCGGGGGTGAAGACGGGCAGCTCGTTGTCGCGCCGTATCACATCGGCCACGAACTGGGGCTTGCAGGTGTAGGCGATCGCGCCGCCCGCGCTCTGCTCCAGATGCATGCTCAACGTGCCCGGGAGCGTCACCGGGTCGTCGACCTCCAAGCTGGAGAGGAGGGGTTTCACCGGGTGACCGTGCTCCCGGATCCGCCGGTGGATACGCTTGAGGATGGCCACCTCGGCCCAGCGGATGTCACCCGGGGTGAGGTCGATGCCGCGGGTGGCCGCTTCGTGGCGGAGATCGGTGTTCGCACCGAAGCGCCCGATCATATGGGTGAAGACGGCACGCCATCGGTCGACGGCGACGCCCCGGCGGTGGGCTTCCCCGAGTCCGGACTCGACGGCGTCGGCGCAGGCGAGGAACTGCGGAACGGTGTACGAGAGCGTGTTGTTGACCGATATCCCATGGCCCACGAGCTGCCGGATCACCTTGTACCCGGCAGCGGATCCGGGCACCTTCACCATCAGGTTCGGCGATATCCGGGCGATCCGGAGCGCCTGTTCAAGCATGAGGTCGGCATCGAACATCAAACGCGGATCGAGCTGACCGGAGACCCAGCCGAACCGTCCCTGGCTCGCCTCCCACATCGGTAGCATCGCCGCCGCCGCGCGCCGCAGAGCCTCCTCGTACACGAGACGGAAGGTGCTCTCCACTTCGGGGACGCTCTGGTCGTCGATGATGTCCTGGATTTCCCTGCCCCAGACATCGGGCGAATCGAGAATGCTCTGCGCGACCAGCGAGGGGTTGGTTGTTATCCCGCGCACGAGCGAGGCGCCGGGTGTCTCGGGACAGAGAAACCGGTCGAGTTGCCGTGCCCAGCGATCGCGTGTTTCGTTGTCCGGTGCTTCTTTCAGGAATCGGTTCCGCCACCGGGGGAAATCGAGCGGTGAGGAATCCCACCAGATTTCGGCCGCAGGGCTGACGCGCTGCAGTTCTTCCAGAACGAGCGGCATGCGAGGGTGACCTTCCAATCGATCCCGGGGCTCCGGGAGAGACGGTCAGACTTACGGAAGCAGGGCGTTCTAACGGGCTGATATCGATGCGCTCACGGGCCGCGCCGACCACTTCCCGAGCAGCGCGGGAAGCGCGGTCATCGACTCGAAGGTGACGGCGCCGGCCGCGGCGAGATGGGCCGCCGTACCGTTCTCCGGCGGCGCATAGCCGAACACGGCCATGCCGGCGGCCACGGCTGCCTGCACGCCGACAAGGCTGTCCTCGACGACCGCGCACCGGCCCGCCGGAACGTCCATGTCACGGGCTGTGTGGAGAAACAGACCGGGATCCGGCTTCCAGGAGCCGACTTCGTACGCGCTGTAGATGCGGTCCTCGAAACGGGACAGCAGTCCGGTCAGGCAAAGGGTGTGCACGATCTTGTCGCGGGGTGCGCTGGATGCCGCGCAGAACGGAAGGGTGAGCTCGTCGATCACCTGCCGTACGTGGGGAACGGGCCGTAGGGACGTGGTGAACAGGGCGGCCGATCGGCGGCGGAACTCCGGCACGAAATCGGGCGGAAGCGCCCTGCCGAGCTCCTGTTCCAGCTCGGCGACCCATGCGGCGACCTTGCGTCCACGGATGAAGGCGAGAGCGCCGGCCGGCGAGAAGCTGAGCCCTTCGGCCGCCGCCAGCTCGCGCATCGCCTGCGAGCTGAGTTTCTCGCTGTCGACCAGAACACCATCGCAGTCGAAAATGACCAGTCTCTTCGTCACCGCGACGTTCCTTCCGTTGAGATGCGAACGAATCCCAGGACACCACGGCCGCCTCACGATTCACTCCTGGCCGGATATCGGAAGGAAGGTGCGTTCAAAAGATGCCAAACCGGGCGTGCATGACAGAGTCCTCGGCGATCTGGAGTTACGGCTGGAGACCGCCACGGCCGTCCCACTACGTTCTGGGCAGGGACATCGCGTCCATACGAGAGGAATTCCCATGGAGTTCGGAGTTCTCGGTCCGCTTTCCATCACGGATGTACCGGTGACTTCTCTGTCCGCGGTCGCGGGGGACGCTGATTCGGGCGATGCCGATCCGGGCGATGCCGTGGACCGGCTCCCCTCCGCGCCCAAGACACGGCAGCTGCTTGCGCTGCTCCTCCTGCACGCAGGCGCCCAGGTCTCGCTCGACACCTGCGTGCAGGAGCTGTGGGGCGACCACTCACCCCGCAGTGCCGTACAGAGCGTCCACACCAGGATCTTCCAGCTGCGCCAGGCGCTGGCCACCCTGCCCTCCGTGGGCTCGGTGGACGCCGCCAAGCGCATCCTTGAGACACGTCACCACGGCTATGTGATGCATGTACGGCAAGGTGACCTGGACCTGCACTCCTTGGACGCCCACATGGCCGAGTCCCGACGGGCCCGCGCTCTCGGCGACGATGCGTTGTGCGCCGCCGCTCTGCGCTCCGCGCTCGGGCTCTGGCGCGGCCGGACGCTCGTCGACATCGAGGCGGGCCCGCACATTCAGTCCCAGATCTCCCACCTCGAAGGGGTCCGGATGACCGCCCTCGAGCAGTCCCTGGACGCCGAACTGCGGCTCGGCCTCCACCATCAGCTGCTCCCCGAGCTGAGCCTGCTCGTCTCCCGGCATCCGACCCACGAGAACCTGCACGCCCAGTACATGATCGCCCTCTACCGGTCGGGGCGCACCGCCCACGCGCTGGAGGTCTATCACGCGCTGAGCCGCCATCTCGGCCACGAACTCGGTATCGAACCGTCGCACAGGCTGCGCACGCTGCAGACCGCCGTACTGACCGAGAGCTCAGAGCTGGACCTGCGTTCGCCCGAGAACCTCAGGCTCTCGCTGGACCTGGTCACCAGCCGCTGACGGACCGCCCGCCGACGCAGTCACGAAAGGGAGAGACCTCGATGCCGGATCCGCTTTCCACGGCCCCGAACGGCCCGGCCGTCTCCGACGAACGGCGGATCCACCGCTTCCAGACCCGTATCGCCGTCTGTGCCGGAGGCGGAGAGGTGTGCGACGGGTGGGTGCTCGGTGTCGTCGGTGCGGCCCTGCCGCTGGCCCGCAGTGATCTCGCTCTGAGCTCGCTTCAGACCGGGCTGATCGGTGCCGCCACGCTCATCGGCATCTTCTTCGGAGGGCTAGTCTTCGGCCGGCTCACCGACAAGGTCGGCCGGCAGAAGATGTACCTCCTCGATCTGCTGGTCTTCCTGGCCGGTTCGTTGCTCCAACTCGTTGTCGACGGTGCCCTCCAGCTCTTCGCCGTACGGCTGCTGATGGGGATCGCCGTCGGAGCCGACTACGCGATCGCGGGAGCGCTGGTCGCGGAGTTCTCCCCACCCGCGCGGAGGGGACGGCTGCTGGCCTCGCTCATAGCGTTCTGGTACGTGGGGTACACGCTGGCCGCCGTCGTCGGCTTCGGCCTCGCTTCGTGGAGCACGGACGCGTCCATGTGGCGCTGGATCCTGGCCAGCAGCGCCGTACCCTCGCTGGTGGTGCTGGTGGCCCGGCTGGGAACTCCCGAGTCGCCACGATGGCTGGCGAGCAAGGGACGGTACGCCGAGGCCGACGCGATCAGCCGACGGTGGCTCGGAACACGGCTCGACGAGGTGGCTGCGGGCGGGACGCCGACCGTGGAGCCGGGGCTCGCGGCGCTCTTCGCCCCCTCGTACCTGCGCAGAACCCTGTTCACCAGTGTCTTCTGGCTCTGTCAGATCACCCCGTTCTTCGCCATCTCCACCTTCGCTCCTCAGGTGCTGGCCGCTCTGGGCGCCTCCGATGACGGCGTCAGCGAGGTGCTGCTCAATGTCTTCCTGCTGGTCGGCTGTCTGAGCGGCGTCTGGCTGATCGGCCGGGTCGGCCGGAGGCAGTTGCTCATCTGGCCGTTCGTCGTCACCGCCGCGGCTCTGCTGGCGCTCGGGCTGTGGCCGTCCGGTCCGCAGTGGGTGATCGTCGGCTGCTTCGCGACCTTCGCGCTGTTCCACGCGGCTTCGAGCACGTTGCAGGCGGTCTATCCGAGCGAGGTCTTCCCGACCGAGATCCGTGCCACCGGCATCGGCTTCGCCGCGGCCACGAGCCGTGTCGGAGGCGCGGTGGGCACCTTCCTGGTGCCCATCGGTCTGCAGACATGGGGAGTCGGCGCCGTCATGCTGTGCGGCTGTGCGTTGTCCCTGGTGGGCGCGCTGGTGTCGGCAGTGTGGGCGCCCGAGACGAGCGGCCTTGAACTGTCCAGCGCAAGCGCGCCCCAGGCGGCGCCGCGCGAGGGCCCCCGCAAGGCGTCCCAGCCGGCTTGACCGCCGACCCATGCACATCCCCTCCCGAATCGGATGACGAGGAGAGTCATGTCCAGCCGCCTGTTCACGTCGGAGTCGGTCACCGAAGGCCACCCCGACAAGATCGCCGACCAGATCAGTGACGCCGTTCTCGATGCACTGCTGCGGGAGGATCCCCTGTCGCGCGTCGCCGTTGAGACGCTGATCACCACGGGACTCGTCCAGGTGGCGGGTGAGGTCACCACACGGGCGTACGTCCCGATCGCCACGCTCGTGCGCGAGAAGATCCTGGAGATCGGCTACGACTCGTCGGCGAAGGGGTTCGACGGCGCCTCCTGCGGGGTGTCGGTCTCCATCGGCTCCCAGTCGCCGGACATCGCACAAGGAGTGGACAGGGCCTACGAGTCCCGGGTCGAAAGCGCAAGCGCCACCTCCGGTGCGGCCGTGGACGAACTCGACCGGCAGGGGGCCGGGGATCAGGGCCTGATGTTCGGTTATGCCACGGACGAGACGCCGGAGCTGATGCCGCTTCCGGTCCATCTGGCCCACCGGCTCTCGTACCGCCTGGCCGAAGTCAGGAAGGACGGGACGCTCCCGTACCTCCGTCCCGACGGCAAGACCCAGGTCACCATCGAGTACGACGGGGACAGGCCGGTGCGGCTCGACACCGTCGTCGTCTCCTCCCAGCACGCGCGCGACATCGACCTGGACAACCTGCTTGCCCCGGACCTCCGGGAGCATGTCGTGGAGCATGTCCTCGCCGGGCTCGACGCCGACGGCATCAAGCTGGAGACTGACGGTTACCGACTGCTGGTGAATCCCACCGGCCGGTTCGAGATCGGTGGCCCGATGGGGGACGCGGGTCTGACCGGCCGGAAGATCATCATTGACACGTACGGTGGCATGGCCCGGCACGGCGGCGGCGCCTTCTCCGGCAAGGACCCGTCCAAGGTGGACCGGTCGGCGGCGTACGCGATGCGCTGGGTGGCCAAGAACGTCGTCGCCGCGGGCCTCGCCCGGCGCTGCGAGGTCCAGGTCGCCTACGCCATCGGCAAGGCCGAACCGGTTGGACTGTTCGTCGAGACCTTCGGCACCCACACCGTCCCCGTCGAGCTCATCGAGCAGGCGATCACCGAGGTCTTCGACCTCAGGCCGGCCGCGATCATCCGCGACCTCCAGCTGCTCCGCCCGATCTACTCCCAGACGGCGGCGTACGGACATTTCGGGCGGGAGCTGGCCGACTTCACCTGGGAACGCACGGACCGCGCCGCTGAGCTCCGGCACCACGCGGGCGTCTTCCGGTGACCGGCAGCGACGGACCGGCCGTGGACA
Organism: Streptomyces adelaidensis; assembly: GCF_016598475.1. Classification (GTDB taxonomy): domain Bacteria; phylum Actinomycetota; class Actinomycetes; order Streptomycetales; family Streptomycetaceae; genus Streptomyces; species Streptomyces adelaidensis. The sequence continues at coordinate 17,913 of NZ_JAEMUX010000091.1, read as the reverse complement.
CGCTGACGAGGGGCCACAGGCCGGTCGGGAACGTCCCGCCCATCGGAGCGCGGGCCGGCCGGCCCAGTTTCTCCTTCGAGTTCTTTCCGCCGAAGACCGGGGCGGGCGAGCGCACGCTCTGGGAGGCGATCCGCCGCGTCGAGGCCCTGTCACCGACCTTCGTCTCGGTCACGTACGGCGCCGGCGGTTCGTCCAGGCAGCGCACGGTCGAGGCCACCCGGCGGATCGCCGCCGAGACGACGCTGCGGCCCGTCGCCCACCTGACGGCCGTCGGGCACTCCGTCGCCGAACTGCGGCACATCATCGGCCAGTACGCGGACGCGGGGGTACGGGACGTACTGGTCCTGCGCGGCGATCCGCCCGGCGATCCGCGCGGTCCCTGGACCCCTCATCCACAGGGCTTCCGTCATGCGTACGAACTCGTCGAACTCGTGCGGTCACTGGGCGACTTCTCCATCGGAGTGGCCGCGTTCCCCGAGCGTCACCCGCGCTCGCCGGACTGGGCGAGCGACATCCGGCACTTCGTCGCCAAGTGCCGGGCCGGCGCGGACTACGCGATCACGCAGATGTTCTTCCACGTGGAGGACTACCTACGCCTGCGGGACCGGATCACGGCGGCGGGCTGCGACACACCGGTCATCCCGGAGATCATGCCCGCCACCGACGTTCGGCAGATCCGCCGCTTCGCCGCGCTGAGCGACGCCGCCTTTCCCGAGGACCTCGCCCGGCGTCTGGAGGCCGCACGCGGCAATCCGGCGGAGGGCCACCGCATCGGGGTCGAGTACGCCAGCGCCATGGCCGCGCGGCTGCTGGACGAGGGCGTCCCCGGCCTGCACTACATCACGCTCAACCGGTCCACCGCGACGCTCGAGATCCACCGGAACGTCGAGCCCGCCCACTTCCACCACTGACCGACGACCACGAACCCCGCCCGGAGAGGGACACCATGCGTATCGCCGTCACAGGTTCCATAGCCACCGACCATCTGGCCACCTTCCCCGGGAGGTTCACCGACCAGTTGATCGAAGGCCGGCTCGACCGGGTGTCCCTCTCCTTCCTCGTCGATGAGCTGCACGTACGCCGCGGAGGAACCGCGGCCAACATCGCGTTCGGCCTCGGCCTGCTCGGACTCGCCCCCCTCCTGGTCGGTGCGGTGGGGCCCGACTTCGACGAGTACGGGGCATGGCTCGAGGAGCACGGGGTCGATACCGCGCACGTCCGGGTGTCGAGCACGCGGCAGACGGCTCGCTTCATGTGCACCACGGACGAGGACCAGAACCAGATCGCCTCTTTCTACGCGGGGGCGATGGCCGAGGCCCCCCTCATCGACCTCGCCCAGGTGTCCGGACGCGGCGGCAGGATCGACCTGGCCCTGATCTCCCCGAACGATCCCGCGGCGATGGTGCGCCACACCGAGCAGTGCCGGGAACTCGGGATCCCCTTCGTCTGTGACCCTTCGCAGCAGCTCGCCCGCCTCGGCAGGGAGGAGGTCCGCCGGCTCGTGAACGGAGCGCGGTGGCTGTTCACCAACGAGTACGAGGCCGCCATGCTGCTGGACACGAGTGGTTGGACGCGCCAGGAGGTACTGGGCCGGGTCGGAGCATGGATCATCACCCGGGGAGCCGACGGAGTCCTGGTCGATGCGGCCGGGACGGGACCGGCGGCCTTCCCCGCGGTGCCCGCGAGCCGAGCCGCCGATCCCACCGGCGTCGGCGACGCGTTCCGGGCCGGCTTCCTCGCGGCGTGCGCCTGGGGGCTCCCCCTTCACGCGGCCGTCGCGCTGGGTTGTGCCCTGGCCACGACGGCGCTGGAGGCCGTCGGCCCGCAGCAGTACGAGGCGTCGCTGCCGGACCTGCTGGGCCGCGTCGAGGCCGTGTACGGCGATCCGGTCGCGGCGCTGCTCGTACCGCATCTGACGGGCCGTGTGCCGGTGACCACCGGACAGGTGCTCATGGCGGGAGGGGATCGATGACAGGAGAACACCACACGGCCGAGCCGGCCGAGGTCCCCTCGGACAGCGCGGTGTTGCGCGGTCTGGCAGCGGAAGGGGTGTCCTTCTGGCTCGCCGGACTGAGCAGGGCGGCACTCGCCGACGGCTCGCTGAAGACGTGGATCGCCGATGCGCACATCACCGGGCTGGTGCTCTCCCCTTCGGTGATGACGTGCGAGATCCGCCGGACCGACGACCATGCCTACCGTGACCAGCTCAGCCTTCTCGCGCGGCGGCACGCCTCGCCGGAGGAGATGGTGCGGGCCCTGATCGCCTACGACGCGCGCTGGGCGTGCGACCTTCTCTCCTCCGTCCACACGGCCGCCGAAGGGCTGGACGGCTGGGTCTGCGTGGAACTCGACGCACGACTGGCGTACGACCGCCGGTCCGCACTCGAAGAGGCACGCGCTCTCGCCCTCGCCGTCAACCGTCCCAACCTTCTGGTGACGGTGGCCGCCACCGACGCCGGTCTGGATGTGGTGCGCGAGTGCGTCGCTGACGGCATCGGTGTGAACGCGGCCCTCATCCACTCGGTCGAGCGTTACGGAGAAGTCCTCGACTCCTACTGGGAAGGACTGGAGCGATCGCACGAAGCCGGCCGGGATCCGGCCCGTGTGCCGTGTGTGGCCACCTGGGAACTGGCCGAGGTGGAAGCGGCGGTGGACGAACGGCTCCGTGAGCTCGGCGGTGTCCCGGACACCGCCGAGCTGCGCAGCCGCACCGCGCTCGCCCTCGCCCGTACTGCCTACGACCTCCAGGAGCGCAGGCTCGACTCCCACCGATGGCGCACCTTGCGGAACGCGGGAGCTCGCCCTCACCGACTGGTCTGGTCCGGTGCGGGAGTGGGTGACGGCTCCTCGGATCCCGGGCACCTGGCCGCGGGCATACGCCAGGTGGAGGAGATCGTGGCCTGGCGGACGGCACACGTGCTGACCCGTGGTGCCCTGACGGAGGCCGCCCGCCGCGCGAGGCCGCGTGGGGACTCCCTGACGGGGCAGGCCGCGGCGGCAACCGACGTCGTGGCGGCGCTGCGCCGGCGAGGCGTTCATCTCGGCTGCCTGGCCGAGAACCTGGAGCGACTGCGGCTACGGCGGTTGGAGCGGGACCGCGAGGAACTCCTCGACGCCGTACAGAACTCGCCGGCCGTCAGGGCGTACCGGTGAGGCTCGCAGCCACGGTTGCCGGCCGCCGCCCCGGGAACGTACCGCCGACCAGCGCGAGCAGTGGCGCGGCTTTCACGGCGGTTTCCTCGAACTCGGCCACCGGGTCCGACAACGCAGTGATCGCCCCACCGATGCCGTACCGCACCCGGTCCGGTGTGACGACGGCCGTACGGATGACGATGCTCAGATCCGCGGCACCGTGGAGCGAGAAGTATCCGATCGCACCGGAGTAGACGCCGCGTGCTCCACCCTCCAGCGCATCGATGATCTGCATCGTCCGTTCCTTCGGAGCCCCGGTCATGGAGCCCCCCGGGAACGCGGCGCGCACGCACTGGACCGCGCTGCTGTCCGGCCGGAGTCTGGCGCGCACGGTGCTGACCAACTGGTGCACGGTGGCGTACGTCTCCACGGAGAAGACGTCATGTGCGGTGACCGAGCCGATCTCCGAGCATCGGCCGAGGTCATTGCGGACCAGATCGACGATCATCAGGTTCTCGGCGCGCTCCTTCTCATCCGTGCGCAGCTCCTCGGCCAGGGCCCGGTCGTGTGCGGGAGTGACGCCGCGTGGGCGGGTTCCCTTGATGGGCTTGGACTCGGCCGTTCCATCGGCGCCGACGCGCAGGAAGCGCTCGGGCGAACTGCTCAGGATGGACAACTCGCCGAAACGCAGCAGGGAGGCGTAGGAGCTGGGACTGGCGCGCCGCAGCCGTCGGTAGCCCTGCCAGGGGTCCAGCGCGGTGCGTACCTCGGCCATGTTGGTGAGACAGATCTCGTACGACTCACCGGCGGCGATCTGTTCCTGGCAGCGTCTGATCAGCTCCAGATAGGCGGCCCGGTCGTGCCGCAGCTTGATCCGTACGTCCTCGTCGCGGGAGGGCGGGGCGGGTACCGGACCGGGCCGTCTGCCGGTGAGGCCGGCCAGCCGTGAGCTCGTCTCGTCCAGCCAGGAGACCGTGCTGGACTCGTTGTCCCGCTCCGCCAGCGCCAGCAGATAGGTGACCCGCGCGTGATGGTCGAACACCACGGCGCGGTCCGCGAACAGCATGGTGGCATCGGCCTCGGCGGACCGGTGGGTCGGCTCACCTCCGCACTCGGCCTTGAGCTCGTATCCCAGACTGCCGACCCAGCCCAGCACGAAGTCGAACGGCAGGTCCGGGGCCTCGACACACAGGGCACGCAGGTCCTCGTCGAGCCAGTCCAGGAACTCTCCCGTGACCAGTCGGACGCCCTCCCGAGAGGTGATCCGCACGGTGCGACTGCTCGTGTCGGCCGTGGCGACGCGGGCGAGCGGGCCGGAGGCGTCACCCATGAAGGAGAACCGGCCGCAGGCGTCGTCCGTGCGACTGCTGTCGAGCCAGAACGCGTGGGAGGCGGTCCCGTAGAGATGCTCGAAGACCACTTCGTCGTCCCACCGGGTGGCCAACCGTCGGACGTGGACGGTCAGTTTCCGCTCCTGCGACGTCCGTGCCCGGGGTGTCGAACGCCGTGCGGGCCGGTGGCGCCGGGTCCTGCCTCGCTCCAGGAAGTTGCCCAGGAGCTGGTGCCCGTGCCGGGTACCGATGGATTCCGGATGGAACTGGACGCCCCACAACGGCCGTTCGCGATGACGCAGCCCCATGAGCACCCCGTCCCGAGTCCAGGCGGTCGCTTCGAGGGCGGGGGGAAGGGTGTGCACGGTGAGCGAGTGGTACCGCACCGCGTCGAAGGGGCTCGGCAGACCGGCGAAGATCCCTTCTCCCCGGTGGAAGACGGAGGAGACACGGCCGTGGCGCGGCTCCGGTGCCCGGCTCACCGTTCCCCCTCCTGCCAGTGCGATGCCCTGGTGGCCCAGGCACACTCCCAGGAGCGGGACGTCGGTGGTGTCCACGATCTCTCGGCAGACTCCGAAGTCGCCCGCGCGGCCCGGGTGTCCGGGGCCCGGTGAGATCACGACGTTGTCGAAGGCGGAGAGGTGACGGATCCGCCAGTACGGGTCGTCGTTGCTGACGACGGTGGGTTCCCGGCCCGACAGTTCGGCCAGGTAGTGGAACAGGTTGTAGGTGAAGGAGTCATGGTTGTCGACGAGCAGCGTGCGCATCCGGGTGCCGGGCCCCTTCCTGTGATCGGTGTCGTCAGGCTTGTACGAGGGCGCGACGTGTACCGGCCGGCTGTCGGCGGGCGCGGGCCGGGCGTATCTCCAGCAGGAGGTGTTCGACCCGGTCGGGTCCCTCGTCGACCGTCCGGCTGTCGAGCGTGTGCAGTTCCCGGCCGCACTCCACGGCGATCTCCCGCAGGGCGCCGAGGTTCCCCCGGTCGCTGAAGTGCAGCAGCGCGGTCCCGTCGTCGGTCAGACGGTGCACGACCTCGGACAGATACCGGCGGTGCGTGCGGTAGCCGGCGTCGACGTAGGCCCGTTCGTGGAGGCTCCGGTAGGCGTAGTCGGCCGGTGCCATCACATAGTTGGAGCTCCAGAAGACCTGCTCGAACCGGGCGTCCGGGTCGAGCGCCGAGAACAGGTCGCTGCGCAGTGCCGTGACATGGTCGGCGACCCCGTGCCGTTCCGCGTTCAGCCGGGTGTTCTCGACGGCGTGGTCGTTGATGTCCGTGGCGAGAACGGAGGTACAGCCGGACAACGCCGCCTGGACGGCGATGAGGCCGGCGCCGCAGCCGATCTCCAGCAGGGACGAAGGGGGCTTGTGCCCGCCGGTGCCGGTCAGGCCCAGGAACTCGGCGCCGATGCGCGTCGAGGGGGAGTAGAGGGGGGCGAAGACCTGATCGAGCAGATCCCAGTCCCGGTCGAGGAGGGTGAACTCGCGGGGCCTGTCCGGTCGCGTCAGCGATCGACGGCTGCGCTCGAGCGACTTGAGGTGGCTGCGTATCTGCGACATCGAACCTCCATGGGGGTGCGTGGACCGCTCCGGTCGAGTCGAACGCTGCACAGCTTTCTCGAACGGCGGTCGGTGCAGGAAGGTGGTCCGGCGACAGACCTGACCCACCTGAGTGGTGGCTCGCCCACCCACGGGGCTTTGGTGTGGTGTACCTCACTTGCCCCAATCTTGACGGGAGTTGGTTGCGCTATGGTCGGAAGCGGAAGGGTCGTTGCTACGTGATTCGGGCCAGGGGGAGATTGTGTGACGTCGACGGAGCGACCGGAGCCCGGAGTCGAGTGCGTGGATGAGACTGGGGCGATGCTTTCCATCCTCGAACTCCTGGCAGGCGAAGCACCGTCGGGTCGTATCGAGGAATTGGTCAGGAGTTTCGGTGGACGCGGTGCGCGCCCGGACGATGAGGCCGTGCTCCGTCTGGAGCGCGCCGAGCGTCTGGCGCTTCAGGTGCATTCCCAGCTCGCCCGTCGTCAGCAACGGGAGACCGAACTGTCCGCGCTGGTCGACACCGCGCGTGATCTGACGCTCCCTTATGAACTCGACGAGTTGCTCGGGACCATCACCCGCCGCACTCGAAGGTTGTTTGGCATGGACATGTCCTATGTCGCCGTCCGTGACGAGGCTGCGGGGGACAGCTACGTGCGGACGGCGGACGGGCATGCCTCCGCACTCACCGTGGGCTACCGCGTGCCGCACACCTGGGGACTCGGTGACAGGTCGGTCGAGGCGAACGTCCCCATCTGGACCCCCGACTACCTCTCGGACGACAGCTTTCGGCATTCGTCCGTACTCGACGAAGTGGTGCGCGCGGAAGGGATCCGAGCCATCATCGCCGCACCGCTGGCGGTCGGCTCCGTCTCCTTCGGCGTGCTCTACGCGGCTGACCGGAACATCCGCCATTTCAGCATCGGCGACGTCTCCCTGATGAACTCGCTCGGGGGACTGGCGGCCGTGGCCATAGAGAAGACCCGCACCCTGGAACGCAGCCACTCGGACATCGCCGACCTCAACGAGTTCCGCCGGTTCGGCGAACTGCACAGCAGACTGGTCGACCTGGCCATGGCGGGCAGCGACCTGCAGACGCTGACCGCAGAGGTGGCCACGGCGCTGGACGGAGCGGTACTGGTCCGGGACGTGGAGAACCGCACGCTCTCGGCCGTCGGAGAGCTGCCCTCGGTCGACGAGGCCGAGGTGCTGGCAGCCGCGCAGGCCGCCTCCGCGCGCCGCGAGCCGGTCGTCGTCGGCGACGGCACCGGAGTGTGGGTCGTGCCCGTCATGGCCGGCGGCGAGGAACTCGCGGTGATGCTGCTGCGGCCGCGGACCCCCCTGGACGACACCGGCGTGCGCCGGATGCGTCTGACGGCACAGGCGGTTGCCGTACTGCTCCAAGTGCACCGCAGCGAGGAGACAGCGGCGAGCCCCTTCCGGGACGAGCTGTTCGACGACCTGCTGGCAGTGGAGCGACGGCCTCTCAAACAACTCGAACTGCGGGCGAGCAGGCTGGGCATCGTGCCCGATCGGCCACTCGTGGTGGTGGTCGTGCGCCCCGAGGGCAGCACCGCCGGTCGTGCCGCCAGCTGGGCGGCGTCGTACGCGCGTCGCATGGGCGGGTTACGGAGCATCCAGCGCGGCTGCATTTCCCTGCTGTTACCGCTGCCGGCCGACTCCGGCTCCGGAACCGGCAAGGGGGCGGGCTTCCTCGCCCGCTCGGTGTCCGACCAGCTGTCCGCGCTGCTCGGTCATCCGGTCACCGTGGGCGCGAGCGGGCCGGTCCGGAGTCTGGGCCTGGTGCGCCAGTCCCACCAGGAGGCCATGCGCTGCCTGGAAACGCTGGTCGCGCTCGGCAATGTGGGAGCCTGCGCTTCGGTCGAGGACCTGGGGTTCCTCGGCATCCTGCTCTCGGACGACCGTGACGCCGCCGCGTTCGTCGAGTCGACGATCGGGCCGGTGCTCAACTACGACGCACAGCGGCTGACCGAGCTGACGAGGACACTGGACACGTACTTCGCCTCGGGGAGCAGCCAGACGAACGCGGCGGAACTGCTGCATGTGCATCCCAACACGGTCGCCCGCCGCCTGGAGCGGGTCGCCGAACTCCTCGGCGCGGACTGGTCGACGCCGGAAAAGGCACTCGAAGTGCAGCTGGCTCTGCGGCTTCATCGCATACACCTCGTACTGCGTGGGCAACGAGGCGCCGACGGCGCGTCGGCGGGCTCCTCAGGTCAGACACCCCATGTCGTTTGAGGTCAAGGAGCAGGGGCACGGTCTGACCTCAGAAGTCGGATGCTTCCGGCGGCGAAAGTGCTCACCTACTGGCGGCTACGGCACGAGTCTCTACGACCCGACAGCTCCCATTAGGCGGAACGCCCGAACACCGCCGCGGCTTCGCCGTCCCCCGCCGAGTAGCCGGCGGCGCCCGCCGAGCTCAGCGCGGAAATCGCGTACGCGCACGAGGCCAGCGTCATGTGCCGGTGCCAGCCGCGCAACGACCTGCCCTCGAAGTCCCGCAACCCGACCGCGTCACCGCGGGTGCGCCAGCCGTGCGTGACCTCCTCGTGCAGCCGGGTGAGGTTCAGGAGTGCCGGGGCGGATCCGGCGCGCACATTGGTCAGCCACACCTGAGCGGGCGGGCGGCGCACATCGCCCCACACCCCGAGGGCGGTGAGCGACCCGCTGCCCGGACCGCCGTCCGCGAGGCGTACCCGGGCCGTCGCGAACGCCGACCCCGGCCGACCGGGCGCCGAGGTCGGCCATGAGTTCCGCAGCCGCAGCGCCTTGTCGAGAATGCGCTGCACGGGGGCGACGCGCCGGACCTGACCGCTCAGCGCCGGGTGATCGGCCGCCACGTCCACGCGCCCACTGATCCGCATGGCGAGCGGGAACCCGCTTCGCAAGTGCCGGGACACAAGGCGCTCTTCCCCCGGAACCCCGTGCACATCGAGCAGCGCGGGCCGCAGCGGATCACCCCAGTCGCGCACGTCCCGGAGGAGCTCGGCGATGCTGTCATCAGGGGTGGCGTCCTCAGGTCCCTCGACGCGCCGGCATGGCGTCAGCAGAAGACTCCAGCTGACGGGCGCGGTCACGCGCGCGGACGCGAACCATATGCCGTATGCCTGCTGGCCGTTGACCACCTGATGCGCATCGGGCGAGAAGTGCCGCCCCACGCCCACACTGTGCCGGCCCGCCTTGGGAATCGACACCGGCAGCAGTACCCACGCGGAAGCGCGGTCCGTGGTCTCCAGGAAGCGGGTGAGGGCCCGGCGCAACGGCAGCCACTCCCACTGCGAGCTGCTGACGAAATGGTGCAGCCGTTGGGCATCGCCGGGGACGCCGACGGCGCCCGCGATGTTCGCGATCGACTTGCGCCCGTCGGCTGTCAGCAACCCGTCCACGTACTGCCGTGCCCGGATGCGCTGGTCGTAGCGACGGAACTCCGTGAACAGGTCGGCGCAGAGCCGGGTGGCGATGTCTTCCATGGCACACCAGGCTTCTCGCCTCCGCCGCTCGGGGCGAGGTGTGAAGGTCACACTCCTGTGCCCGGTGATGGTGGCCGGGCCACCACCATGGCCTGCTCACAAGCCGACAACCGACCGAAAGCGGGTGAGCCGGTGGTGGCCCTGCCACCACCGGCTCATGCCCCGCCGGGTCAGGCGAGGAAATCCAGCAGCACGGCGAGCAACTGCGCGGGCGCGTCCAGCGGTACGAGATGCCCGGCGCCGGGGATGACCCGCAGACGCGCGCCAGGGATCAGCGACGCCAACTCGTGGGCCTTGGCGACGGGAATCCAGGAGTCTTCCTCACCCCAGCACACGGTCACGGGAATCCCGATGCCCGGGTACAGCTCCTGGATCTCATCGGTGTAGCGCTGGTCGGCCTGCGCGATCTGCCGGTAGAACGCCGCCTGCCCCGTCCGGTCCGTCCAGGGCGCGGCGAGGGCTTCGGCCGCGTCCGCGCGTAGTCCCCGGTGGCTTGCCGAGCCGATGTACTCGTGGACGAGCGCGCGGTGCAGGGTGGGCGGCAACTGCTCGAAGACCGGGGCGTTCTCACCGACCAGCCGGAAGAAGGGCGAGCCCCACGGCGCGAGTGCCACCGGGTCGACGAGGGCCAGCCGCCGGTAGGAGACGTGGTGCAGCAGATGGGCCCGCAGGGCGACACAGCCACCGAAGTCGTGAGCGACGACGGACGGTTTCGACAACTGCCAGTGCTCCATCAGCTCGGCGAAGACCATGCCCTGTGCGGCGAGGGAGACGTCCTGGCCGTCGGCCTTTTCGGACGCGCCATAGCCCGGCATGTCCCAGACGAAGACCTGGTGGTCCGCGGCAGTGAGCGCGGAGACGATCTCCCCCCAGACGTATGAGGAGAACGGAGTGCCGTGCAGCAGCACGACGGGCTCACCGTCGGCCGGCCCGAACCGGTCCCACCGGACCGTCCCCGACCTGCTCTCGAAGACCTTGCGCAACTGCCAGGTGTCCAACGTTCGGATCCTTCCCGCCCTCACCGGACTCTGAATGCCCGGAGCCCCGCTGCTGACGCTCCGTGGAAAGCCTCTCACCTCGGCACCAGGGTGGTGGCCCTGCCACCGCCCCGGCCTTCCGATTCGGGCGTTCCTCGCGCCGTGTACGGCTCCGGATGGTGGGCGGGCCACCACCTCCCGGCGGCAAGCGTGTGTCCCCCGCACCTCGTCCGGAACGTGGAGAGCGGGAAACCTGGTGTGCCACGCGGACATCGCCACGAGAAATTCTCGAGGCGCGGATTCGGAGAAATCCGACGACGCGGACTAATGGAGCTTCGACTCTCACCCGCCGGATTCATGCCACGCATTCCGATGCACGGATCGCCTCGACGCGAGAGAAGGAACACGCATGACAGCAGGAATGAGCACACCTCTGAAACCGAACCGCCCGAGTTCCACCGACGCGCGCGTGGCGGACATCGCCTCCGTACTGACGACGTGGTGTCCCGATCTGTGCGTGGCGACACCGTGCGGTGTGCTGGCTCCGCTCCTCGGCCGGCTGCAGGAGTGCCATCAGGGGTTCCGGTACGTCCACCGTGAGGACAACGCGGTGGCGCTGGCCGTGGGCACCGCCCTGGCCGGCGGGCGTGGTGCCGTGCTGATGCAGAACTCGGGATTCGGGCAGTCGGTCAACGTCCTGGCGTCCTTGGTCGAGCCGTTCGACGTTCCGCTCGGCCTGGTCGTCAGCATGCGTGGCACCGGTGTCGACGGCACGCGGGAGAACCGCGGCATGGGACAGGTGACCATCCCGGTGCTCGAGCACTTGGGGCTGCCCTGGCGCATGCTCGCAGGCGACGATCACCGCAGTGCGGTGACGTGGTTCGAGACCATGCTGGCCGACCGGACGAGGCCGGCGGTGTTGCTGGTGCCGCCGGAGTCCTTCGGCTGGAGCGCGGCACAGTGATACGGCGGTCGGACGTCCTGGAAACGGTCATCGCCCACGGCCACGACAGCCCCATCGTCTTCACGACGGGCTACACATGCCGGGAAGCCTTCTCCGTAGGTGATGCGGCGAATCACCTGTACATGACCGGCTCCATGGGAATGGCCCCGGTGATCGGAGTCGGAATCGCCCGGCAGACGGACCGGACGACCGTGGTGATCGACGGAGACGGCGCCTTCCTCATGAATCCCGGGGCGCTGATGGTCACCAAGCAGTACCGGCCGGAGAACTTTCTCCACCTGGTCCTCGACAACGGCAGTTACGAGTCGACCGGTGGCCAGGAATCGTCCAGCGCGATATTCGACATTCCCCAGATGGCCGCGGCCATGGGCTACCGCGAGTGCACCCGGATCCATGACACGGAGAATCTGCGCCAACGCCTTCCAGGGCTCGTACGTGCCCCTCGCGGCCCACATTTGGTGTACGTCCGCACCCGGTCCACGCCTGCGGGGAGCCATCCACGGATCACGGTGGACCCCGCGGCCAATTTCCTGCGATTCCGCGACTGGATGACCGATCCACGAAAGGGAGAAGCATGACACCGACCGCCCTGAAATCGGACTCGATGTTCGATTCGGAGATCAGGACCACGTCGTCGGACAGCCTGATCGTGCGGTACTACCGCGGGATCCAGCAGGTGTCCGAGAGGCTGCACAGTACGGTGGCCGGCACCGCGTTCGCCCCGGCGTTCGACTATCCGGAACTCGACGACACCTGGGAGGAGTTTTTCAGCGTCGCGCAGGCGTCGTGGACCGCGCTCGGCGGTTACGGCGACAGCCGGCTGACGCTGCTCGACCTGACGAAGAACCCGGCGACCCGCACCGGCAAGACCCCCGCTTCGCTTCTGATGGTGGCGCGGGCGGTCCACCACATCCGGCACACCGGTGAGCCGGTCGTGCTCTTCACGCCGTCGTCGGGGAACAAGGCGATCGCCCTGCGGGACGCGGTCGGGCGGGCATTCCGGCTGGGGCTGGTCGACCCCGACGAGTTGCGCATCGTGACGCTGACTCCGCGCGAGACGCTGTACAAGTTCCGCCGTGACCTGCTCACCGAGTCCGACGAACTGCGGCGCCTGAACCCGCTGATGGTGTACGACGGCGACAAGCCCGCCGCAGTGAAGGAGATCGGCCGGGAGTTCACCCGCATCCTGTCCTTCCCCGGACGCCGGCCGTGGCGCGTCTGGCAGTCTCTGGACATCGCGAACTACCAGGCCGCGGACTGCTGCCGAGCCTTCTTCGAGTACGAGTTCGGCGGCCTCCCCGGCCGGCGGCTGCACGCACACTCGGTGTCGAGCGCATACGGCCTCCTGGGCTACCAGCGTGGGCTGGACCTGCTGGGGAGTCTGGGGCTACCGGTACGACAGCCCGGCTTCCTGCTGGTGCAGCACTCCGAGACGAGCGACATGGTGCGGCACTTCCTGCGCGCCCAGACAGGTGAGGAGCCGCGCGTCGCATACCGGCACAACGGCCGTACGGGACTGCTGGAGCAGGATTCCTCGCCCCACTTCCCGCGAACCACCTGGGCCGTGAAGGAGAACCTGGAGCCCACCTTTTACACCAAGGAGCCCCCGACGGCTCCCGAGATGACCGGACTGATGAAGGCGCACGGCGGTTCAGGGGTCATCGTGTCGCTCCAGGAGTGCCTGGCCCGCTACGGCGAGGTGCGCCGGTATCTGCGGGACACCGACTGCGCGCTCCCCGATGACCCGCGCACGCTCGGCGAGTGGTCGCTGGTCATGGCCCTGACCGGGGTGCTCAACGCCGTGGACCGCAAGCTGGTCGAGCCGTTCGACGACCTCGTGATCCACGGGTCCGGGGTCTACCCGAGGCCGACGGGTGAGGGCGTACGAGCGGATCAGGTCCAGGCCGTGACCGACGCCCGGCACATGGCACGGCTGGTCGCCGAAGCCCACTGATCCTCCCTGCCGATCACCGAAGAACCGACAAAGAACACAAAGGAGTTGACGACCCCGTGAAGCGTGAACTGCTGAAGTCGAAGATCCACCGGGCCACCGTGACCCAGGCGGACCTTCACTACATCGGCTCGATCACCCTCGACCCGGACCTCATGGAGAAGGCGGACATCCTGCCGCACGAGAAGGTGGATGTCGTCGTCCTCAACAACGGTGCACGGTGGACGACTTACGCCCTTCCCGGCCCCCGCGGGAGCGGCGTCGTCGGCATCAACGGCCCGACCACGCGGCTCGCCCTGCCCGGTGACCTGGTGATCATCATGGCGTACGCGAGCGTCACGGAGGAGGAGACCAAGACGCACGAGCCCAGCGTCCTCTTCGTCGACAGCTCCAACAAGATCATCCATGAGGGTAGCGACCCGGCCCACGCCCCTGAGGGAACGGGCACCTTCCGCGGCGACCAGCTGAAGGAACCGCACCCCGCCGCATCGTAGGAACCGCCGTACGGGCCCCGACTCGGACGGGGCCCGTACGCCTCTTTCCCTGCCCGCAAGCTCCGCGAACCGAGGATCTCCATTGGCCAGTCGCGACGTTCTGATCGTCGGAGTCGGATCGCTCACACGGGCGATCTGCTCCTCCCTCGCCACGACTGCTGCGGAGCGGTGCACCGTGACGCTGTTGTCGGGTACGCCGCACAATGCCGCCGAAGTCTGCTATGTCGCCAACACGCGCGCTGCGTTGAGCGGGGCCGATGTGGTGTTCCGGGCGCTGCCGGCATCCGAGTACTCCGCCGAGGTGTTCCGTTCCGCGCTGGCGCGCGTCAAGCCCGCCCTCGTCGTCAACTGCGCCTCGCAGCAGTCGCCGTGGGAGGGGACGCGGGCGCCGTCCGCATGGAGCGACCTCGTTGCCCGGGCCGGATTCGGGGTGACCCTGCCGCTGCAGTCGCTGCCCGCCCTCACGCTGGCGGAGGCGATCGCCGACGTACATCCGCGGGCGCTGTTCGTGAACGCGTGTTTCCCGGATGCGGTCAATCCCGTGCTGAAGTCCCTCGGCCTTCCGGTGTTCTGCGGGACGGGCAACGTCATGACGATCGCCGCCTCGCTGCGGGCCGCTCTCCAAGCCGGCAGCGGGCACGGCTCGTTGCGGGTGCTGGGGCACCACGTGCATCTGCACCCGCCGCACGGCCCCGACGAGGAGGCGCTCGCCTGGCTCGACGGAGTGTCCGTACCCGACGTCACCGAGGCACTGCGCGCGCAGCGCGGCACCCCGCGGTCCGAGCTGAACGCGGTGGGCGGCCATGCCGCCGCCCTCCTCGTGGGCTGCCTTCTGGACCAGCGTGAGGCATGTGCGAACGTCCCGGGACCTTCGGGCCTGCCCGGCGGCTACCCCGTGCGGATCTCCTCGGGCCGTATCCACCTCGATCTGCCATCGGGGATGTCCCGGGAACGGGCGGTGGAGCTCAATCAGCGGTGGGCGGTACTCGACGGAGTACAGGTCCGCCCGGACGGCGAGATCTGTTTCACCACTGCGGGCGACATGGAGATCGACAAGGAACTGCCGGATGTGCTGAGCCCGCTTCATGCCGAAGGTATAGGGGAGAGGTGCGCACACATGCTGACGCTGCGGACCCGGTTGCGGAACGTACCGTCGCGGTCTGCCGCATGAGGGGGGAGCCACAGGAGAAGCAGGTTGCGGCGGAGGAGGGCGCGACCCGCAGGCCGGGGTTCTCACCCACACCGATGGTGCTCGGCGGCATAGTCGCCCTGGAACTGGGCGCGGCTCTGGCCAAACTGCTGTTCCCCCTCGCGGGAGTCGCGGGCGTGGTGGCCCTGCGGTTGGTGTTCGCGGCCGTCGTGCTTCTCGTCGTCATGCGAGTGTCCCCGCGTACCTTCCGTGACTCCGCCACGCTCGGGCTCGTCGTGCTCATCGGGACGCTGCTGGCCCTGCACCATCTGGCGTTCTACGCGGCTGTCGACCGGCTGCCGCTGGGGGTCGCCGTCACCATCGAGTTCACCGGCCCGCTGGCGATCGCCCTGTTCTCCACCCTGCGCATCCGTGGCCTGCTGTGGGCGGGGCTGGCCGCCGTCGGAGTCTGTCTCACCGCGCTCACCGGCACGACGGGTCCGCTGGGGCTCACAGGGGTGCTGCTGGCGGTCGGAGCCGCGCTGTCCTGGGGCGGCTACATCATCGTCTCCTCGACCCTGGGCCGCAGGACCGAAGACGGGCGCTGGCTGACGGTCGCGACCACCTGGGCCGCCGTGCTGACCCTTCCGCTCGCCGTGACCACCGCCGGCACCACGCTGCTCGACCCTCGCGTGCTGCTGGGGTGCCTCGGCGTCGCCATGCTGTGCGAGGTCGTGTCGTATTCGCTGCAGAACAAAGCCCTGCGCCGGATGCCGGCGCAGGGCTTCTCGATTCTGATGAGCCTGGAGCCCGCCGTCGCCGCACTTCTCGGGCTGATGATCCTGGGCCAGGCTGTCTCGGCCTGGCAGGTCGCCGGAATCGTGGCGGTCGTGGCTGCCTCCCTCGGCAACACCCTCGCGCCCGGCCGCTAGGGAGCCCGACGCCATCACCCCCCGTCAGTCGTTCCCGCGGCTGGGCTGGGGCGCCGGCCTCAGGCCGTGGCGGATCGCGTGGGCCGCGTCGATGCCGTAGCACACGTCGCGGAAGAAGCGTTTGCAGGCGATGCCCAGTGCGCGCATGTTCGTCCCTGTCTCTCTGGCCGTAGCCACGTCGACCGTGGCCTGTGGGCTTCGTATCTGCAGCGGCTTTTGTGCGCTGCTGTCTGTAACGATCCCGCGAAGGCCCGTCCCACAACAGTGGCGGCTATGACACTCTTCGCTAAGATTCCGCCAGGACCTCGTCATGGCCTTCACAGAGGAGCGACGATGAGCCACCGGCAGCCAAGCCCTCCGTACCGCGTCGCCGCACTGGTGACCGATCAAACCTCGTCCTTCGAGATCGGCATGGTTACAGCGGTGTTCGGCCCGTATCTGAGCGATCTGATCCCCGCGCACTACGAGCTGCGGCTCTGCGCGGAGCAGCCCTCCTCCGTGCCCTTGGCGGGAGGTGCTGTATTGACCACGCGATACGGGCTGCGGCAGCTGCGCTCGGCCCACACGGTCATCGTGCCCAGCAGCGCCGATCTGGACGTGCCGCCGTCCGGTGCGCTCGTCGAAGAACTGAGGGCGGCCCACCGCGCCGGTGCGCGCATCGTCTCGACGTGCATGGGCGCCTTTACCCTGGCGGCGGCCGGACTGCTCGACGGCCGACCGGCCACCACCCACTGGCGCTGGGCCGAACTGCTGCGCAGCCGCTACCCGCAGGTCGAGGTGGATCCGAATCCGCTCTATGTCGATGACGGGGATGTCCTGACCGGTGCGGGCAGCGCGGCCACTCTGGATCTGTGTCTGCACCTGGTGCGCAAGGACTTCGGGACGGAGCTGGCCAATACGGTGGCGCGTCGCCTGGTGATCCAGCCGCACCGGGACGGCGGCCAGGCGCAGTACATCGAGGCGCCGGTGTCGTTGTCGTCCGACGACGATGGGGTCTCGCGCAGCATGGCATGGGCTTTGGAACACCTGACCGAGCCGGTCACGGTGGCTGCGCTGGCCCGGGAGGCACGGATGTCCGAGCGCAGCTATCTGCGGCACTTCGCCAAGGCCACGGGGAGCTCACCGATGCGCTGGCTGATCTCGCAGCGGGTACGAGCGAGCCTGCCGCTGCTGGAGACCTCGCATGCCGCTGTGGAGCAGATCTCGGCGGCAGTGGGCTTCGAGTCACCCGTGACCTACCGGCACCACTTCTCAAAGATCATGCGCACGTCGCCGTCGGCCTACCGCCGTGGGTTCCGCACTGTGCAGGTGGCCAGAGAGGCGGCGCAGAGCATCGGTCGGACCTCACCGCACGTCGCTGCGGGCGCATAGGCGGTGTCTGGCAGAGAGACCGTACGGTCGTCGGGATGACCACCGGCCGCTGTGATCCGGAGAAAGAGGAACGGCCTGTTTCTCCGTATGTGATCAGCCTGGACCGGTCGACAAACGTACAGGTCACAGTGGGCGTACTGCGCTGATGGCCCCGCCCTGCGGCTCCTCCCGTACCGCGCATGTCCCTTACGCGGCGATTTCGCGGGATCGGAGATTTGGGATTTTACTCATCTGGCGCTGAAAAGGACCAGGTCAGAGTCAATGGGGAGTGAGTGTCCATGGCCAGGTTGGCCGTTGCGGTTTTGGTATGCGCAGAAGAAAGCGCTGACCGCATTTCTGCTGGCCTTGTGCCCTGAACATGAAAGGGAGTTGATTGTAGGCAACTTCTGGAAGTGATGCCGTGTGGGAGATGAAGGTTTTGTGGCCCTTCAGAGCCGCCCTGTGGGGGAGGCTCTGAACCGCCTCATGCTGCGTTAGCTAATGACTGTCGTGGTGAGCGATGAGGGAAAGGCGTCGTAAGAGGCGTCAGGTGGGGATCGGGAAGACGAACGCAAGTGAATCGCTGCTGACGTGTCGAAAAGAAAATAGACGGCATCGAAACC
>NZ_JAEMUX010000090.1 GCF_016598475.1 Streptomyces adelaidensis | reverse complement strand
TGAAGCCGTCCCCCGGGCGAGGGGCTGCCCGGATGCGGGGTCGGCGGGAAGGCCGGACCATGGATGGGGGGAGAGACGCAGACGGCCGCGGCGCGATCACCACCCCGGGGGCTTCAGAGGTGTGAGCGACATGCCCCTTCAAAAGGTCCGACCCGGTACGGTCCACAGGCTCCGCCCGGACATCAGCGTGCTGGCCGACAGTCTCGAGGTGCCGGGCATCGGGCACATCCCGGTGAACGCCTTCGTGCTGCTGGCCGCCCAGCCGGTGGTCGTCGACACCGGCCTGGGTCTGCCCGACAGGAACTTCGTCGAGACCCTCAGCACGGTGCTCGACCCGGCGGACGTGCGCTGGATCTGGCTGACCCACCCCGACCGCGACCACACGGGCGGGATCTTCGACCTGCTGGCGGCGGCGCCGGAGGCACGCGTCGTGACGACCTTCATCGGCGCGGGCATCCTCTCCTGCGAACGCCCGCTGCCCCTGGACCGCGCGTATCTCCTGAACCCCGGCGAGACGATGGACATAGGCGACCGCACCCTCACCGGCTTCCGGCCGCCCCTGTTCGACAACCCTGCCACCGTCGGCTTCTTCGACGACCACTCCGGCGTCTGCTTCAGCTCCGACTGCTTCGGCGCGCCCCTCCCCACGGCCGACCTCGCCCAGGCCGACGACGTCCGCGACGTCCCCGCCGACGACCTGCGCACGGCTCAGCTGCTCTGGGCCACGGTCGACAGCCCCTGGGTCAGGACCGTCGACATGGACAAGTTCCTCACGACCTTCCAGCCCCTCAAGGACCGCAAACCCGACCTCGTCCTCTCCACCCACCTCCCCCCAGCCGCCGGCATCACCGGCTCCCTCCTCGACACCCTGACCACCGCCCCGGACGCCCCACCCTTCACGGGCCCGGACCAGGCGGCCCTGGAACAGATGCTGGCGGGGTTCGAACCGGACGGCGGGGGCCACCGAGGGGGTGGCGGCCACTGAGGGGGCGGGGGCCGCTGAGGGCCGGCGACCGCCTGTCCGCCTGGAAGAAGCCGCGTCGACGGCGGCCATGGCGAGAGCCGGCGCGGGCGACAGCGCGAGAGGGAGCGCGTGCCCCGAGAGGGAGCGCGTGCCCCGAGAGGGAGCGCGTGACCGCCATCCGTCAGCCGCGCCGGCTGAAACGCGGCTCCGGCCACGTGGTGATCGGTTCGCTGGAGACCGAGTAGATCTCCAGGAGCGAGAGGTAGCCGCCTTCCGTGAAGACCATGACTCCGGCGTCGTCCGGGCCGGCGTACCAGGCGTCCGCGGCGAGACCGTCGCCGCGCGTCGATGCCGGCGGCACCGCTTCGCGGTCCACGGCCAGGTCGACCGTGGCGCACCCGCAGCCACACCCGCCGCCGACGTGGGTGTACGGGACCTGGGCGCGAAGCGCGCCGCTGACCGGGTCTTCGGCGGTCAGCAGCGCGTTCAGGGTTGCCGCGACGCGGGGCGGGAGTGGCGCGGGCTCAGCCATCCGCCCTGGCCACGCCGATCGGGCACGACACCCCCGTGCCCCCGATGCCGCAGTAGCCGGCCGGGTTCTTGTCCAGGTACTGCTGGTGGTGGCCCTCGGCGGGGTAGAACGTGCGGTCCTCGGCCGGGAGGATCTCGGTGGTGATCTTGTCGTGGCCGGCGGCGGTGAGGACGTTCTGGTAGGCCTCGCGGGAGGCGTCGGCCGTCGCGGCCTGGGCCGGGGTGTGGGTGTAGACGGCGGAGCGGTACTGCGTGCCGACGTCGTTGCCCTGGCGGAAGCCCTGCGTGGGGTTGTGGGACTCCCAGAAGACCTGGAGGAGACGCTCGTAGGAGATGAGGGCGGGGTCGTAGACGACGCGGACGGCCTCGGTGTGGCCCGTCCGGCCGGAGCAGACCTCTTCGTAGGTGGGATTCTCGGTGTAGCCACCCTGATAGCCGACGAGGGTCGTCCACACCCCCGCCGGGAGCTCCCAGAACTTCCGCTCGGCGCCCCAGAAGCAGCCGAGGCCGAAGTCGGCGATCTCCAGGTGCTCGGGGTAGGGGCCGAGGAGCGGGGTGCCGAGGACGGTGTGGCGGTCGGGGACCGTGAACGGCAGCTCGGCGCGGCCACGCAGAGCCTGCTCGGGGGTGGGCAGCTGGGGCGTGCGGCCGAACAGCATCGGGACTCCTTGGGAGACTCGCGGAACGAAACGGCGGGCGGTACCCCGGACAACGTTCCGGGTCCCGCCCGCATTCCGTCCGGCGTTCCGTCCGGCGTTCCGTCCGGCGTTCCGTCCGGCGTTCCGTCGGGCGTTCCGTCGGGCGTTCCGTCGGGCGTTCCGTCGGGCGTTCAGCCCGCGACCGACCGTCCGCCCGCCCCGAGACCGCTCAGTCCGTAGCCGCCGACACCGCCTGAGCCGTCGCGTTGCGGATGCGGCAGTAGTGCGCGGCCATGACCGGACCGTCGCCCTGGTAGCGCCAGGGCAGGGCGTTCACGTACCCGTCGACCAGCTTGAACTGTTCGAGCGCGGCGGCGTCACGGTCCTGGAGGGCGAGGTAGTACGCGAGGAGGTGCCGCAGTTCGGGCAGGCGGGGGTGGGTGGGGTCGGCCGCGGCGGCGTCGGCGAGACCGGCGTCGACCCGGCCGATCATCTTCGGCGTACGGTCGACGTCGCCGTCGTCCGACTGGTCGTGCTCGAAGTGGGCGACGAGCGGGAGGACGGTGAGCAGACTGCCCAGCGGCGCGGCCGTCGCCGCCCGCTCGGCGAAGTCGGTCGCCAGCTTCTCCGAGCCTCGCCACTTCGCACACCAGTACTGGAGTGCCGAGAAGTGGGCCTCGTAGTGGTGCGGGGCGCGCGCGGTGATCTCCGCCCACAGCCTGTCCATCTCGGAATTCGGGTAGCCGAGGCCGAGGGCCACCCAGATCTCGGTGATGTACGGCGTGGGGTCGTCCGGATTGAGCGCCGCCGCCCGGCCGATCTCCTCGCGGGAACGTTCCAGCATCCGGTGGAAGCCACCGAACTGCTCACTCGTCGTGTATTTGGCCCGCTTCCCGCCCCGCAGCTCCCACGCCAGGATCACCGTGCTGCGGGCCCGGACGACGGCCGCGTCCGGGTCGTCGGGACGGTCCGCCTCCCAGGCGAGCAGCCAGTCGTCCTCCTCGGCCGCGATCTCGGCCAGCTGGTACGCGGCCGAGGAGCGGCGCTCCCAGTCCCGGCCGAGGTCCTGCATCAGCTTGGCGGCGGCCTTCCAGTCACCGCCGCGCACGGCCGGGAGCGTCGCGTCGAGGCCGGCGGGCAGCGGGCCCGCGTACTTGGTGTTCTGCCGTTCCGCCGGCAGCAGCCCCAGCGCCTCCGCGGCCTCCGGGTCGCCGTCGGACGGGCCCGGCCGGAAGAACTCCTTGAGGAACACCCCGGCGATCCACAGGCCGAAGAGCAGGGTCGGCACCGCCAGGACGGCCAGTATCCACAGCAGTACGGTCATCGCGGTGCGTCCGTTTCTCGGGCGGCGGGTCCTTGGGGAACGGGCGGCAGCAGCGCGCGCAGCGGCCCGGTGTCCGGATGGTCGGCGACCGCCGCCGCGATCGCCGCGCCGAGGTCGGCCTCCGTACCGTCCGGCGCGGGCGGCAGACGCACCGCCGCCGGCTCCGCCCAGGAGAACTCCCAGCTCAGCCGCGAGTGCGCGCTGAGCTCGGCCAGCACCATGCCCTGCAGGGCGTCCGCCAGCGCGGGCCGGACGAACTCGCGGAACGCCCGCCCCTTCGCCTCGGCCGCCCGGTCGGACAGCGGCAGCCGCTGCGCCAGCTGCCACAGCTGACCGTCGTCGATCACCTTGAGCAGCGCGGGCAGCGACGGGTGGTCCTTGATGTACATCGCCAGCGCCCGGTGCAGCGCGGTGTCGAGGGAGGCGAGGTTCGCGGTCATCGAACCGTCGAGCAGCTCCTGCCAGCCGCCGGTGCGCCGGAACCGCAGGACGTCCTCGGTGAGGACCGCGTCCTCCAGCGTCGCCAGGGTCCGGTCCGGATCCGTGAGCAGGCCGAGCGCCGCACCCCTGGCCTCGTCCGCACGGCCGTCGGCGGGCAGCGACTCGACGCGCTCGACACGGTCGGCCATGGGCGGGTGGGAGTCGTACGGCGACGAGGGCTCGGTGGGCAGCTCGGTGCGCAGCCCGACCAGTTCGAGCTGGCGGGCGGAGAGCATCTGCCCGTAGCCGCCGAAGAAGTCACCGCGCGGCGGCAGCAGCCGGGCCTCCGCGCCGAGCGTGGCGTAGCTGTTCATGTAGAAACCGAAGGCGGCGTCCAGCGCCGGTATCTCGCGCAGTGCCGACGCGGTGGCGTCGCGGCCGGCGATCCGGGCGGCCGCGGCGTCGGCGGCGTACTCCTGGCGGCGCGAACCGGCGAGCGTGGCGCGGAAGTACAGCTTGGCGTAGCCGATGTAGATCTTCGCCATCGCGCGGTACGTGAGGCCCGCGTGCCCGGTGTCGATCTCCTTGGCCTGCTTGCCCTTGGCCTCGGCCTTGGCGTTCTTCTTCTCCTGCCGGGCCCGCTCCCGCCCGGCGGTGTTGTCGGCCCGCTCCTCGAAGTGCCCGATGGTGCGCAGCACCTGGGCCCGGCCGCGCACGGTGATCGCGGCGAGCCGGGTGTCGGCGTTCGAGTAGTGGCCCAGCTCATGGGCGAGGACCGCACGCAACTGCGCCTCTGTCAGGCCCTGCAGCAACGGCAGGCCGAGGTAGAGGCGGCGCGGTCCGGACAGCAGGCCGAGCAGCCGGGCGTCCTCGCTGACGGCGGCGTTGACGTCGGCCGTCAGGATGATCCGGGACGGCGCCCGGGTGCCGACCGCGTCGGCCAGCTCCCGCACGGTCCGCCACAGTTCGGGCTCTTCGGCCTCCGTCACCGGCAGGCCCGGCAGCTCCTCGCCCTTCGGCGTCCGCAGCATGAACAGGCCGCGGACCAGCGGGATCGCCAGCAGTACGGAGACCACGTACAGCTTGGCCGCGACGCCGGACGGGGCGTGCAGATAGAGCAGGTAGTCGGCGCCGCCGAGCGCCGCGAGCAGGATCACGCCGAGCAGATAGAAGCCGGCGAGCAGTACAAGAGCGCGCAGCGCGCGCAGGGTCGCGCCCATCGGGCAGGTTTCCCCCCCACGGGAAGATCGCGAACGATCATTTAACGAGTGAAATCGGTCGGTCTAGGACGTGTCCATGACCAAGAGGTGAGGGGGCGGAGTATTTCCTACGCGCGCGGGGGGTGGCAAGGCCTTACTGAGGGTGCGGCTTCAGTGCGGCAGCGTCGCCGGACTCCCCCCGTTCGCCTCGTATCCCGCCACCGCCAGGGCCCGGTATATCGCGTAGTCCGCGGCCGGGTCGGAGGTGAGGGTCCAGGGGAGGGCGCCGACGTGGCCGTCGACGTGGACGAGCTGGTCCACGGCCTCGGCCCAGCGCTCGCCACGCACCAGGAAGAAGATCAGAAGATGACGGACATGGGCCAGCATCGGGTCGTCGGGCCGCGCCGCGTGCACCGCGAACAGGGCGCCGTGCACCGCCTTGGTGACGACCTCGCTCTCGTAGAAGCCCTGCACCAGATTCACCTCGGGCAGGTGCTCGAAGACCGCGAACAGCGGCATGGCCGCGAGGAGCGACCCCTGCGGGGCGCGGGCCGCGGCCGCCTCCGCGAAGGAGTACGCCAGCTCCCGCGAGCCGTGCCACTTCTCGCACCAGTAGTGCAGGGCCGCCAGATGGGCCCCCATGTGCGCCGGGGCACGGTCAAGGATCTTCAGCCAGAGCTGCTCGAACTCCTCCCGGGAGTACGCAAGACCGCGCGCCACCGACAGCTCGATGATGTACGGGATCGGGTCACCCGGGGCCAGCAGCGCCGCGTCACCGCACGCCGCCCTGGCCTCCTCCATGATGATCCGGAACTCGTCCGTGCCCGGCGTCGACGTCCGCCACGCCTGCTGCACCAGGAACTCCGCGTGCACCGCGGCGCCCCCCGCGTCCTTGGGTGCCTCCGCGCGCCACACCCGCAGCCACTGCCCGCCCGGCGACTCGCCCACCCCGCCGGGCCGCTGCGCCAGCTCCAGCGAGGCCGCGCCCGCGAACGCCTGAACCCGCTGCCACCGGACCTCGCCGGCCGCGTCCGTACCGGCCAGCAACTGCTTCGCCGCCCGGTAGTCCTGCGAACGCTGCACCACGTCCAGCACATCCAGCAGATCCTGGTCCGGTCCCGGCATCCGCACGTCCAGCAGCTCCTGCCGCACGAACCCGTAGTTCGCCGGGTCCGCGCCGTCCGGATGCCCAGCCTCCACCCGCTGAATACCGGCCCGCCTGCGCGCCATGATCGGCCACAGCACGAAACCCATCATGAGCAGCGCCATCAGGACCCAGAGAATCTCCATGCCACAAGGGTTCCAGACACCACTGACAATTGGCGAACGTGGTCGGGGGCCCGCGCCTCCTGAATGGGGCGCAGCCCATTCAGGAGGCGCGGGGAACTGCGCGACCAGCCACGACGCACCCGCAGCCGCCACACAACACAAGCCTCCACCCCGTGAGGCGCCCCCTGCCTCCCCGACCGCTTAGGCTCGATCTCTATGAGCGACACCCACACCAGTCAGCACTTCGAGACCCTCGCGATCCACGCGGGCAACACCGCGGATCCCCTCACCGGCGCGGTCGTCCCGCCGATCTACCAGGTCTCGACCTACAAGCAGGACGGCGTAGGAGGCCTGCGCGGCGGCTACGAGTACAGCCGCAGCGCCAACCCCACCCGCACCGCGCTGGAGGAGAACCTCGCCGCCCTGGAAGGCGGCCGCCGCGGCCTCGCGTTCGCGTCCGGCCTGGCCGCCGAGGACTGCCTGCTGCGTACGCTGCTCAGCCCCGGCGACCACGTGGTCATCCCCAACGACGCGTACGGCGGCACGTTCCGCCTCTTCGCCAAGGTCGTCTCCCGCTGGGGCGTGGAGTGGTCGGTGGCCGACACCAGCGACCCCACGGCCGTAAGGGCCGCACTCACCCCGAAGACGAAGGTCATCTGGGTGGAGACCCCCTCCAACCCGCTGCTCGGCATCACCGACATCCCGGCCGTCGCCCAGATCGCCCGCGAGGCCGGCGCGAAGCTGGTCGTCGACAACACCTTCGCCACCCCCTACCTCCAGCAGCCGCTCGCGCTCGGCGCGGACGTCGTCGTGCACTCGCTCACCAAGTACATGGGCGGCCACTCCGACGTCGTCGGCGGCGCGCTGATCGTCGGCGACCAGGGGCTGGGCGAGGAACTGGCCTACCACCAGAACGCGATGGGCGCGGTCGCCGGGCCCTTCGACTCCTGGCTGGTGCTGCGCGGCACCAAGACCCTCGCCGTCCGCATGGACCGGCACAGCGAGAACGCCACCAGGGTCGCCGACATGCTCACCCGGCACCCGCGCGTGTCCCGCGTGCTCTACCCGGGCCTGCCCGAGCACCCCGGGCACGAGGTCGCCGCCAAGCAGATGAAGGCGTTCGGCGGCATGGTGTCGTTCCAGGTCACCGGCGGTGAAGTGGCGGCCGTAGAGGTCTGCAACCGCGCCAAGGTGTTCACTCTCGGCGAGTCTCTGGGCGGCGTCGAGTCCCTCATCGAGCACCCCGGCCGCATGACGCACGCCTCCGCGGCCGGCTCCGTCCTGGAGGTCCCCGCCGACCTCGTACGCCTCTCCGTGGGCATCGAGAACGTGGACGACCTCCTGTCGGACCTCCAGCAGGCCCTGGGTTAGGCCCTGCACCCGGCGCTCACCACCCCGTCAGCGGTGGAGTCGTCTCCGACGGCGGCTCCACCCAGGGGCGGGCCATCACGGCCCACACGAAGAACGCGACCACGGCGGCCAGCAGCACCAGCCACATCAGCCGGCGGGCCGCCGTCCGGCGCCGCAGCAGGCGCCCGCCGCGCCGCATCGCGTCCCCGCACAGGCCGGGCGGCACCTGGGGCGGTGTCCGTTCCAGGACTCGCCGTACGGCCGCCTCACGCTCCCGCAGACTCATGACGGCGCCACCACCTTCGCCACCCGGGGGGTGGTTTCGCGCGGGGGATGCAGGACGGTCGCCATCGCGCGCAGACAGACGGCGTGTACGCGTTCGGCGGGCAGTCCGAGAAGCGCCGCCGTCTGCTCCTCGGCGACCCCCTCGTAGAGCCTGAGGACGAGGATCAGCCGCTCCTGCGGGCTGAGCATGTTCAGGGTGCCGCCGAGCGCGGGACGGAAGAAGGAGTGCCGATGCCAGGCCCCGCGCGCGAAACGGACGGCCAGGTGCTGCCGGGTCCGGTCGTACGGGTCCTCGCCGCGCAGCCGGTCCCAGTCGGCGTACGTATGGGCCAGGGCATGGGTCAGCAGCCGCCGCGCGCGCGGGTTGTCCTTCGGCGGTTCCGCCGTCAGCAGCGTGGCGGTCTGCGACAGCCGCCCCGCCGCACCCGCGACGAACGCCTCGAACTCCCGTGCCCGGCGGGCGCCTTGGGCCACTCGTCGTTCTCGCACCGCGCCTCCCGCCTGAGGCCGTACCTCAGGGAAACGGGGCCCGGCCGCGCACGGACTCGCCGGTCGCGTACGACGAGGGCCCGGTCTCATATGAGGCCAGGAGCAGGTGCGGGGTCAAGAGCCGGGCGGCATCCACATCCACCGTCCGCCATCGGCATCCACGCGTACGCGTACGCGCGCGTGCCGGTTACGGGCACGGCACGGGCAGGGCACGGGCAGGGCGTTCAGGACGACGACGGTGCCTCGGGCGCCGCCGCCATGCGGGCCGAGAGCGCGGTGTTGAACCGCGTCAGGAGGGAGCAGAACGCCTCGCGCTCCTCGGGCTCCCAGTCCTGGGTCAGTTCGGCCATCAACTGGCGCCTGGAGGAACGTACCTCCTCAAGCCGGGAGAGCCCTCGCGGCGACAGCTGGAGCACCACCGCGCGGCCGTCCTCCGGGTGCGAGGTGCGCTTGACGAGACCGGTGTCCACGAGCGGCGCCACCTGGCGGGTTACCGTCGACGAGTCGATGCCCATGCTCGCCGCGAGCGCCTTGACGCCCATCGGGCCTTGCTTGTCGAGGCGGTTGAGCAGCAGATACGCGGCACGGTCCATGGAGTTGCGCACCTGCCCGACGCCGCCGAGCCGGGTCTGTTCGGCACGGCGCGCGAACACCGCGACCTCGTGCTGCAGCGTGTCGAGAAGACCGGTGTCACCGACGGTCGTCATGTCCATCGACATTTCAGGTGTTGTGGGCATGGCCAGAGGCTCAATTCATGCGTGGGGCGCTGGGTTGGGGGACAGAGTACGCGGACCCGGCGCGGGCTGTACCGGCGCCGCTGAAACCCGTCCCGGCCCTTGGTCACACCCGGCCGCGCACGCTGTGAACTGCGAGACTGATGTCATGAGCTACAGCACGGCTGACTCCTTGCCGCGGGTGACGATCGACGATGTGCGAGGCGCCCAGAAGATGCTCATGGGTGTTTCACGTGTCACCGCGATGGAGGGCAGCAGGCATCTGTCGCAGCTCGTCGGCGCGCCGGTGCACTTCAAGTGCGAGAACCTCCAGCGGACGGGCTCGTTCAAGCTGCGCGGCGCCTACGTCCGCATCGCCGGCCTGCTGCCGGAGGAGCGCGCCGCAGGTGTCGTCGCCGCGAGCGCCGGCAACCACGCACAGGGCGTCGCCCTCGCCTCCGCACTGCTCGGCGTCCGCTCCACGGTCTTCATGCCGAAGGGCGCCCCGCTGCCGAAGATCAGCGCGACCGAGGAGTACGGCGCCGAGGTGCGCCTGCACGGCACGGTGGTCGACGAGACGCTGGCCGCCGCCCAGGAGTACGCGGCCGAGACGGGCGCGGTGTTCATCCACCCGTTCGACCACCATGACGTCATCGCAGGTCAGGGTACGGTCGGGCTGGAGATCCTGGAGCAGTGTCCCGAGGTGCGCACGATCGTCGTCGGGGTCGGCGGGGGCGGACTCGCCGCGGGCATCGCGGTCGCGGTGAAGTCACTGCGGCCCGACGTGCGCGTCATCGGGGTCCAGGCGGAGGGCGCGGCGGCTTATCCGGCCTCGCTCGCCGCCGGAATGCCCGTCGCCGTGGCGAACCCGGCGACGATGGCCGACGGCATCAAGGTCGGACGACCCGGTGACGTGCCGTTCCAGATCGTCGCCGAGCTGGTGGACGAGGTCCGGACGGTCTCGGAGTACAACCTCTCCAGCGCGCTCCTGCTCTGCCTGGAGCGGGCCAAACTGGTCGTGGAACCGGCCGGCGCCAGCCCTGTCGCGGCTCTGCTGCGCGACCCGGAGTCCTTCGAGGGCCCGGTCGTCGCGGTGCTCTCCGGCGGCAACGTCGACCCGCTGCTGATGCAGCGCATCCTGCGCCACGGCATGGCCGCCGGCGGCCGCTACCTGCAGGTACGCCTCCGCCTGACCGACCGCCCCGGTGCCCTCGCGACGCTTCTCGGGGTGTTGTCAGTGGTCGACGCTAATGTCCTCGACGTGAGCCATGTGCGGACCGACCCCCGGCTCGGGCTCACGGAGGTGGAGGTCGAGCTGCACCTGGAGACGAGGGGTCCCAAGCACTGCGCCGAGGTCAACCTCGCCCTCCGCGAGGCGGGCTACACCGTCATCGACTGAGGTCGGTGCCCCCTTGGTCACTCGTTCGAGTAAATCCATTGAGAGACGCGATACATCGCGTTATGGTGTGTCTCGTGCCACTCGGCGACGCAACCCGGTGTCGCCCCTCAGGCGGAACGAAAAGTGCAAACCCAGGCTTTGCGAAGGAACCCCGAAGACGTGGAGAAATCACATGCCAGGCGCCATCTACGCCGAAGGTCTGGTGAAGACCTTCGGTGACGTACGAGCCCTGGACGGCGTAGACCTCGATGTCCCCGAGGGCACCGTCCTGGGTCTGCTCGGGCCGAACGGCGCGGGCAAGACCACCACCGTCCGATGCCTCACCACCCTGCTGCGGCCCGACCGCGGCAAGGCCGTCGTCGCGGGCATCGACGTCCTGAAGGACCCCGACGCCGTCCGCCGCTCGGTCGGCCTCTCCGGCCAGTTCGCGGCGGTCGACGAGTACCTGACGGGCCGTGAGAACCTGCAGATGGTCGGCCAGCTCTACCAGATGCGGGCCAAGGCCGCGAAGGCGCGCGCGGGTGAACTGCTGGAGCAGTTCCACCTCACCGAAGCCGCCGACCGGCCCGCCAAGACCTACTCCGGCGGTATGCGCCGCCGGCTAGACCTGGCCGCCGCACTGGTGGTCTCGCCGCCGGTGATGTTCATGGACGAGCCGACCACCGGACTCGATCCGCGCAACCGCCAGGAGCTGTGGGGAGTGATCAAGCAGCTGGTCTCCGGCGGTACGACCCTGCTGCTCACCACCCAGTACCTCGAAGAGGCCGACCACCTCGCGCACGACATCGCCGTGGTCGACCACGGCCGCGTCATCGCCCGCGGCACCTCCGACCAGCTCAAGGCCCGCACCGGCGGCGAGCGCGTCGAGGTCGTCGTGCACGAGCGCGAGCGCATCCCGGACGCCGTCGAGGTGCTGACCGGCTTCGGCAAGGGTGAGACCACCGTCGAGGAGCACACGCGCCGGCTCACCGTGCCCGTGGCCGGCGGTGCCAAGCTCCTCGCCGAGGTCATCCGTGAGCTGGACACCCGAGGCATCGAGATCGACGACATCGGCCTGCGCCGCCCCACCCTGGACGACGTGTTCCTCTCCCTGACAGGACACCTCGCCGAGGTACGGGACGAGGCGGAGGCGAACGGCATCGCCGCCGACGCCAAGGGGCGCGGCCGCGGGAAGGAGGGTGCCAAGTGAGTGCCGTCACCGGCGCCGTGCGGGTCGCACCGCCCGGCAATCCGATCATCCGGTCCATTCGGGACTCGCTGGTCGTCGCCAAGCGCAATCTGATTCGAATGTCCCGAATTCCAGAAATGGTAATTTTCGGGGTTATTCAACCCGTTATGTTCGTGGTGCTGTTCAGCTATGTCTTCGGCGGCTCCATGACCGTCGGCGGCACCACGGACCCCGCCGTCTACCGCGAGTTCCTGATGGCCGGCATCTTCGCGCAGACCGTCACCTTCGCCACCGCGGGCGCCGGGGCCGGCATCGCCGACGACATGCACAAGGGGCTCATCGACCGCTTCCGCTCCCTGCCCATGGCACGCGGGGCCGTGCTGACCGGACGGACCCTCGCGGACCTGGTCCAGACGGCGCTCACCCTGGCGGTGCTGGCCGTGGTCGCCCTCCTGGTCGGCTGGCGCACCCACACCAGCATCGGCGAGGTGCTCGGCGCCTTCGGGCTCCTGCTCCTGCTCGGATACGCGTTCACCTGGGTCGGCGCACTGATCGGCCTCTCCGTGCGCACCCCCGAGGCGGCCACCTCCGGCGGACTGATCTGGCTCTTCCCGGTCACGTTCATCTCGAACGCGTTCGTGGACTCCAGCCGAATGACGCCCTGGCTGCGGCATGTCGCCGACTGGAACCCGTTCAGCGCCACCGTCCAGGCCTCCCGCGAACTGTTCGGCAACCCGGGGGTGTCCCAGTCGGACGCCTGGCCCATGCAGCACCCGGTGTGGGCCTCGCTGATCTACTCGGTCCTCATCATCGTCATATTTCGGACCCTGTCCGTGCGGAAGTACCGCTCCGCCACGGCATGAGCGGCGACCCGGAGCAGGCATGACGATGCCCCCGGCGCCGAGGGGCCGGGGGCATCGTGGGCAGCCGGAGACGGCGGGGCGTGCGCGCGGCCCGTCTCCACCGCCGCTCAGCTCTGGTAGGGCACGGCCTTGAGGATCCGCACCGAGGCGAACTTGCCGTTCGGCAGCTCGTACTGCGCGTCCTCGCCGACCTTCTTGCCGGTCACGGCCGAACCCAGCGGGGACTGCGGCGAGTAGGTCTCGATGTCGGAGCTGGCGTACTCGCGGGAGGCGAGCAGGAAGGTCACCGTGTCGTCCTCGTCACCGTCGAAGGCGATCGTCACGACCATGCCGGGCGCCACCGCGCCGTCCGCCGACGCCGGCGCCTCGCCGACCTTCGCGTTCTCCAGGAGCTGGGTCAGCTGGCGCACACGGAGCTCCTGCTTGCCCTGCTCCTCCTTGGCCGCGTGGTACCCGCCGTTCTCGCGCAGGTCGCCCTCCTCGCGCGCGGCCGCGATCTTGGCGGCGATCTCCGTGCGCGCAGGACCAGACAGGTAGTCCAGCTCGGCCCTGAGCTGGTTGTACGCCTCCTGGGTCAGCCAGGTGACGTTCTCGCTGGTCTGGGTCACAGGTGCTCCTCGTAGGTACTGGGAATACAAAGCATCGCCCTACCCAGAAGAATGTTCCTTCACGAGTGGGCGAAACCACGAGCCTAACAATTCGGCGGCGCAAGGGGGAGGACATAAACCACAAGCATTACGTCGACGCAGGTCAGCGAAGCGTTTCGGAGAGCCTGGGCTCAGTTGGCGTGACAGCCGAGCAGTTCGGCGGTGGTCCCCCGGGACGTCGTACGGAGCGTGACGACCTTGTCGATGGTGGTGGTGTTTGCGTCGAAGCGGAAGTCGGCGCGGCCGACCTCGGCACCGTCCTCGGCCTGGGAGCGCACCGTGCAGTAGGCATCGACGCCCGCGTCCTTGTCGCCCCTGAGGTGCACCTTCACCGAGGAGGCCGAGGTATCGAAGGTGTAGATCTCGACGCTGATCTTGTTGCCGGCGACATAGTGGTAGGCGAACCAGCCGAGGAGGACGAGGAGGGCCGCGCCCAGGACGGCACCGATGACCTTGAGCTTGCGGTCGGCGCGCTCGTCGGCGGAGCGGCCGTAGCGGCCCTCGGGCAGCTGAGTGCTCGCCGTGCTCATGGTCGTCCTCTCGGAAAATCTCGGAAAGGGGGCCGGGAGCGGGGTCCCGGCAGGGGAGTCCAGGCTCTGGACGGGGAATATTCCGCCCCCCGGTTCCGTCACTATAGAAGCCCCCCGCCCAGCGCCTGACGGCCGCCCCATGTGGGTGTCCGAGCGGGACGGCACTATGGACTCACCGGATCGCGCCGGGCCGAGTCACCGAAGTTCAGGCCGGGCGCCGACTTACGAGGGAACGAGTCTTGACTGACCAGCTGCGACTGATGGCCGTGCACGCACACCCCGACGACGAGTCGAGCAAGGGTGCGGCCACCATGGCGAAGTATGTGTCCGAGGGGGTGGACGTGCTGGTCGTGACCTGCACGGGCGGTGAGCGCGGCTCCATCCTCAATCCGAAGCTGCAGGGCGACAAGTACATCGAGGAGCACATTCACGAAGTACGCAAGAAAGAGATGGACGAGGCCCGCGAGATTCTCGGGGTCGGGCAGCAATGGCTCGGCTTCGTCGACTCCGGCCTCCCGGAGGGCGACCCGCTGCCGCCCCTCCCCGACGGTTGCTTCGCCCTGGAGGACGTCGACAAGGCGGCCGGTGAACTGGTCAGGCGGATCCGCGCGTTCCGCCCCCAGGTGATCACCACCTACGACGAGAACGGCGGGTACCCGCACCCCGACCACATCATGACCCACAAGATCTCGATGGTGGCGTTCGAGGGCGCGGCGGACCCCGAGAAGTACCCCGAGGCCGAGTACGGCCCGGCGTACCAGCCGCAGAAGCTGTACTACAACCAGGGCTTCAACCGCCCCCGCACCGAGGCCCTGCACCACGCCCTGGAGTCGCGCGGCATGGAGTCCCCGTACGGCGAGTGGCTCAAGCGCTGGGACGAGTTCGGGCGGACCGAGCGCGTCCTCACCACGCACGTTCCGTGCGGGGACTTCTACGAGATCCGTGACAAGGCCCTCATCGCCCACGCCACGCAGATCGACCCCGACGGCGGCTGGTTCCGCGTTCCGCTGGAGCTCCAGCGGGAGGTCTGGCCCACCGAGGAGTACGAGCTCGCCAAGTCCCTCGTGGACACCTCGCTCCCCGAGGACGACCTCTTCGCGGGCATCCGCTAGCCCTGGGGGACAATGTCAGGCATGAGCGCAAGCCTGGCAGTCACCAACCTCGTCACCCTCGCCGAGGAACTGGACAAGAACAAGGTCACCCCTGGCGTCCTCGGCTTCATCGTCTTCGCGGTGATGGCCCTGGCCGTCTGGGGTCTGATGAAGTCCATGACCAAGCACATGGGCAAGGTCGACTTCACGGAGACGCCGGACGCCCCCGGCGAGGGGGCCGAGAGGTCCTCGACCGGCAGTGAGGCGTCGCCCGCCAAGGGCTGAACCGGGCTGAGCAGGGTCGAGCAGCTCCTCGCGGCCGTTCGGGTCGAGTCGGCCGCGACGGGCCAGCGGTCCGCCGGTCCGACCGGTCCGCCGGTCCGACGGCATGATTTCGTGACCCCACGTGGGTGTCACGGAGTCATGCCGTGCCGCACACCTGGCCTCACCGGCCCGGGCCTCCTCACCGGTCCTGGCCCCTCACCGGCCCCGGTCACTGGCCCCTGGTCACCGACACACCCATCAGCTCCCGCGCATGCCGGTTCGGCACCATCCCCATGGTCCAGGCGCGCCAGCCGCCCTCCAGGTTC
Source organism: Streptomyces adelaidensis (assembly GCF_016598475.1). Taxonomy (GTDB): domain Bacteria; phylum Actinomycetota; class Actinomycetes; order Streptomycetales; family Streptomycetaceae; genus Streptomyces; species Streptomyces adelaidensis. Next base: position 16,750 of record NZ_JAEMUX010000090.1, on the reverse strand, counting down.
ACGCCGCGCTCCAGCAGCAGCTGGTACGCCTCGACGTACTCGGCGAGTTTCTCGTCACGCAGGGGGTGCGGGGTGCGGGCGAGCAGGGCCAGTTCCTCCTGGGCGACGGCTGTGCCGATCTCTACGCCGCCGGGGGCGGCGTAGGGCAGGAGGGTGCAGCGGAGGAAGCGGGCCCAGTCCTCGCCGCGGCGGTCGCCGTACGACGTGAAGAGGCGGGCCGCCTCGTCGCAGAGGGCGAGGGCCTGGGGGGTGCGGGTGTTGCCGGCGTCCACGACGGCCAGTTCCAGGCAGGTCCAGGCCTCGCCGTGGGCGACGCCGATGCGCTGGAAGTCGGCCCGGGCGTCGACCAGGAGCTGGCGGGCGAAGCCGGAGTTGCGCAACGAGCCCGTCTGGACCGCCCGTTGGTCCCGGGTGACGCGGGCCGAGTGGTGGCGGGCGCAGGCGAGGCCGTAGACATCGCGCATCCGGGAGAACATCGTGCGGGAGCGTTCCAGCTCGCGGACCGCCTGGTCGAGGTTGCCCGTCTCCTCCAGGGCCTGGCCGAGGTAGTAGCCGGTCCAGGCCTCGCCCCGGGCGTCCTCGTTGTCGCGGTGGCGGGAGAAGGCCTGACGGAGGCCGTCGACGGCGGCGGAGGGGTCACCGGCGACGAGGCGGGCGCGGGCGAGCTGGGTCATGGCCCAGGCCTGGCCGCGGGCGTCCCTGGTGCGGTCGAAGAGGTCCAGCGAGGTGCGCAGCTCGGCCTGCGCGCGCGGCACGTCGCCCATCCGCAGCAGTAGCTGGCCGAGCTGGAAGTACGCCCAGCCCTCGCCGTGCAGGGACTCCTGCTGGCGGTGGATGACCAGGGCCCGGGTGAGCAGGTCCAGGGAGTCGGCGAGGTGGGAGCGGTCGCGCTCCACGGCGGCGAGGGCGTGCATGGTCCAGGCGCGGTCGGCCGCCAGTTGCGGGACCGACTGGAGTTGCAGGGCCTCCAGGAGCTTCGCCGCCGCCTCCGTCAGGTTGCCCTGGTGGTGCAGGGTGATGCCCAGGGAGCACAGGGCACGGGCGGCGCCCGCGTCGTGGTTCGTCTCCATGTAGAGGTCGACCACGGAGGCGAGGGTCGTGCGGGCCTTGTCCAGCTCGCCCAGCTGGCGGGCCGCGATACCCGTACGCCACTGGACCGAGCGGGTCAGCAGGCCCTGGTCCACCGACTGGGCCAGCTCGCTCAGCTCACCGAGGCGGTAGAGGTCGCCGCGCAGCAGGCAGTAGTCGCACAGGGCGCCGAGGAGGCTGAGGACCGCCGACTGGTTCACGCCCTCCGCGTGCCGGAGCGTGGAGGTGATGAAGCTCGTCTCGTCGTCCAGCCAGCGCAGGGCCTCGTCCAGGGACACGAAACCGTGCTGGCCGAAACGGTCCGAGCGGGTCGACATGTTGCCGTCGACCAGGCGGAGCACGGAGTCGGCGAGGTCCGCGTATGTGACGATCAGGCGTTCCTGCGCGGCCGTGCGCTCGCTCGGCTCCTCCTCGTCGAGGAGGCGGGCGTGGGCGAAGGCACGCACCAGGTCGTGCAGGCGGTAACGGTTGCCGTGCACATGGTCGATCAGGCCCGCGCGGGCCAGTGCCGTCAGGTGGCGGGTCGCCTCTGTCTCGTCCGTGGCCATCAGCGAGGCGGCCGCCGCCGCGCCCAGCGAGGCCCGGCCCGCCAGCGCCAGCCGGCGCAGCAGGCGGCGCGACGGCTCCGACTGGTCGGTGTAGCGCAGCCACAGGGCCCGCTCGACAGGCTCGACGGGGCCGTAGGCGCCCAGGTCCGTGGCCAGTCGGTCGGGCGTACGCGGGCCCAGGGAGGAGCCGGCGATGCGCAGGGCGAGAGGGAGGCCGCCGCACAACTGTCCGATCCGGCCGACGGATTCGGCGTCGTACGAGGCACCGGCCGAGGCACCGGGCGCGCCATTCGTGCCGGTCATGCCGACGGACGCGCTCGCCGATGCCCCGGCAGAGGTCCGGCCCGCGGGCGCCCCCGCCGTCAGCACCGAACCGTCCTGCGCCGCCGTGCTCAGCAGTTCGTGCGTACCGTCGCCGTCGAGCGCGTCGACGGGGAGGTGGTGGACCCAGGCGGGGAGGTCGGCGGGCAGGGCGAGCGGGGAGCGGGCGGTGACCAGGACGAGGCTGTCGGAGCGTTCGGGGACGAGGACGCGGACCTGCTCGGGGTCGGACGCGTCGTCCAGGACGATCGTCACGGGCAGGGCCGTCAGATGCTGGTGGTACAGCTCGCTGAGCCGTTTGACCTGCTGGTCCTGGGAGGTGCGCTCGCGGAAGAGGAGCTGGTCGCGGGGGGCGCCGAGACGATTCAGCAGATGCATCAGGGCGTCCCGGGTGGAGAGCGGGGTCTCCTCCGGGCTGTCGGCGCGCAGATCGACCACGCAGGCGCCGCGGAAGTAGTCCCGCAGCTCGTGGGTCGCGCGGACGGCGAGGGCGGTACGGCCGGAGCCGGGCGCGCCGTGCAGCACGACGACCGTCGGCCGGGTCTCGGTCTCGGCGCGGGCCGCCTGCACCCACTGGCGGATCCTCCCCATCTCCGTGCGCCGGCCGGCGAACCGGTCGTCGGCCTCCGGGAGTTGGGCGAACGACTGCTCCAGCACGTTGCGCCGCCGCGCCGCCGCGCTCTTGTCGGCACCGCGCAGCTGGGGCACCTTCTTCTTCGGCGTGGACGCGGCGAGTACGCGCTGCTGGTCCAGGAACGGCCGTATCCCGCGCACCTCCAGCGCCGTCAGCCACTGCAGCCGCAGCTGCTCGTGGCCGCCGGGCTGGCCCAGGGCGCCCGCGCGGTGGTGGGCCGCGGGCACATGGGAGGCGGTGACCTTCAGGACCGTGGCCACGGCGCTCGTGATGCCGACGATCAGACCGGTGCTGACGGCGGTGCCGGCGTCGACGCCGAAGGAGAGGTCGGCCACGACCGCCGTGCCGGCGGCAACGGCCGCGACCAGCAGGGGAGTTCCGGAGCCCTCCTTGGCGTAGCGCTGGCCGAAGGTGAGGCGGCCGACCTCCGACTCGTCCAGTGCGCGGGTGTACGCCTCGTACTCCTCGGCCGCGTTGCGCGCCATCGTGTCCAGCGCGGCACGGGCGCGGCCCAGCAGCACGACCCCGTCGGTACGGCCGCCCGACCTGCGGACCTCCTCCTCGACCGCCCGGACCAACAGCCCTTCGGCCTCCCCCCGGTGGCTGTCCCGCATCACACGTCCCCCTTCGCCGAAACGGCTTGCCCTGGCCAGTGTGGAGCGATTGGGGCGCATAGGCGAGAGGGCGTGGATCAGGGCGGGGGCGCATGCGCGGGCGCACGGGCGTTCGTGAGGCTGCGTGGGGCACCTCTGGCACGCGGCCTTCACGGGATCACCGCGTGACCGTGCATCGGAGGTACGGCGATCACCACCTGCCTGGCGGGTCAGCCGAACTTCCGCGATGGGTCCATGAGCCGATCCGGTTCAGTGACCTCCGGAGCTATCGCTCGTTTCTTTGAGTGTCGAGCTGATTTCCGAAAAGGGTGTGCTGTGAACGGCTTTGCCGTACATGAGCCGACCGGACTGATCCCGGTCGTCTCCTATGCGCGTACGTCAGAGGACGTCCGTCAACGCGACGGACATGGAGTCCGTCATCAGCTGCGAGTCAACGAACGAACAGCTCATGAACATGGCTGCAAGATCATCGCGACTTACAGCGACAACGGCCGCAGCGCGTCCAGGGCGGGAGTGGTGAGGCCTGGATTCGACGGATTGATCGCGGACCTGACGCGCGGACGAACCGACACGGGGCAGCCGATCGAAGGGGTGGTGTGCGTCGCCGACGACCGGCTGTATCGCCGCGCGGAAGATCTGGCCCGCTTCTTTGCCGCGCTGACCAGCCGACCGGGACGCGTTTACGTCGATCCTCAGGGAGTCCGAGATCCGTACTCACAGGAGGGGCTGCTGCAAGCCGTGCGGTCCCTGGACGCGTCGGTCACGGAGACGCGAGTCAGAAGCCGACGTCTGTTGAACTGGCACTGGGCTCGCGCCGTCGAGGGTGTGCCACACAGCGGGCCGCGCCCCTTCGGCTGGCGAGAGGACAGGATCACGCTGCACCCGGACGAGGCGCACCTCGTCCGGCAGGCGATCAGTGACCGAATCGGAGGGACGGCGGTCCGGGCCATTGCGCGAGAGTGGTGTGACCTCGGGGTCACAGGAACACGTGGCGGTAGACCCAATGGCCAGACCGTCACACAAATCCTCACTACGCCCAGGGTGTGCGGTTACCGCGCCAACAAGGGGCAACTGCTGCTGGTCCCGGAGACACGGCGGCCGGTACTGGGGCAGTGGGAACCCATCGTGACGCCGGGCCAATGGCAGGCGGTGTGCGCGACGTTTTCGCCAGGCAGTCTGTACCTGCACCGGGGAAGCGGTGCTCCGAGAGTCGCAGGAAGCAGGACTGCCCCACGTCATCTTGCTTCTGGCTTTCTGCGGTGCGGGGCGCGGCGTCCCGATGGCACAGTTTGCCGTGGCGCGCTGTGCGTTCAGAAAGGGAAGAGCAAGAGGAGTCCCTACGTCTACTCCTGCCGCTGCTGCGGACGATGCAGCATCAGTGGGCCGCTGGCCGACGAGATCATCGAACAGTCGATTCTCACTGCGCCGCACGGGCGAGGAGTACCCGAAGCCACGCGTCGACGCTGGGAGTCCGGCCAGATGGGGTTGGAGGAGAAGCGGAAGCTCATCGGATCGGCCATCACTCACTGCATGGTCCGGCCCGGCGTGAAGGGCGATCACTCCTGGGACTACTCGCGACTGGAGCCCGTGTGGCGTTGAGCAGATCGGGTGGCGCGGCAGGAGGGAACGTCGGAGCGACAGGCCATCATGCGGTGTGGCGACGACAGTCAGGCACGATGGAGTCATGCCGAACCGACTGGCCCATGAGACGTCCCCGTACCTCCTCCAGCACGCCGACAACCCCGTCGACTGGTGGCCCTGGTCGGAAGAGGCCTTCATGGAGGCACGACGGCGAGGTGTGCCTGTTCACCTGAGTGTCGGTTATTCAAGCTGCCATTGGTGCCATGTCCTGGCTCGGGAAAGCTTCGAGGACGAAGCGGTCGCCGCCTCCATGAACGCCCACTTCGTCAACATCAAGGTCGACCGCGAGGAACGCCCCGACGTCGACGCCGTCTACATGGAAGCCGTGCAGGCGGCGACCGGGCAGGGCGGCTGGCCCATGACCGTGTTCCTGACGCCGGAAGGGGAGCCCTTCTACTTCGGGACGTACTTCCCGCCGGAGCCCCGGCACGGGATGCCGTCCTTCCGGCAGGTGCTGGAGGGTGTGCGGGCCGCCTGGACCGACCGGCGGGAGGAGGTCGCCGAGGTCGCCGGGAAGATCGTGCGGGATCTGGCCGGGCGGGAGCTGAAGTTCGCGGCGGTCGACGCGCCCGGGGAGGACGAGCTCGCGCAGGCGCTGCTGGGGCTCACCCGGGAGTACGACGCGGCGCGCGGCGGGTTCGGCAGGGCGCCCAAGTTCCCGCCGTCGATGGTGATCGAGTTCCTGCTGCGGCACGCGGCGCGCACCGGCTCCGAGGGCGCGCTGCAGATGGCCCAGGACACATGCGAGCGCATGGCCCGCGGCGGCATCTACGACCAGCTCGGCGGCGGCTTCGCCCGGTACTCCGTCGACCGTGAGTGGGTTGTGCCCCATTTCGAGAAGATGCTCTATGATAATGCGCTTTTGTGCCGCGTCTATGCCCGCCTCTGGCGCGCCACCGGCTCCGAACTCGCCCGGCGCGTGGCCCTGGAGACGGCCGACTTCATGGTCCGTGAACTCGGGACGAACGAAGGCGGGTTCGCCTCCGCGCTGGACGCCGACAGCGACGACGGCACCGGTTCCGGGAAGCACGTCGAAGGGGCCTACTACGTCTGGACGCCCGAGCAGCTGACCGAGGTGCTCGGGGAGGAGGACGCCCGCCTCGCCACGCAGTACTTCGGCGTCACGGAGGAGGGCACCTTCGAGGAGGGGGCGTCCGTGCTGCAACTCCCGCAGCACGAGGGCGTGTTCGACGCCGAGAGGATCGAGTCGGTCCGGGAGCGGCTGCATGGGGCGCGTTCGCGCCGGCCCGCCCCGGGCCGTGACGACAAGGTGGTCGCCGCCTGGAACGGGCTCGCCGTCGCCGCGCTCGCCGAGACCGGCGCCTACTTCGACCGCCCCGACCTGGTGGACGCCGCCATCGCCGCCGCCGACCTCCTCGTACGACTGCATCTGGATGAGAAGGCGCGGCTCGCGCGGACCAGCAAGGACGGGCACGTCGGGGCCAACGCGGGAGTGCTGGAGGACTACGCGGATGTCGCGGAGGGGTTCCTGGCGCTGGCGTCGGTCACGGGGGAGGGGGTGTGGCTGGAGTTCGCGGGGTTCCTGCTCGACCATGTGCTCGTGCGGTTCGTGGACGAGGAGTCCGGGGCGCTGTACGACACGGCCGTCGACGCGGAGAAGCTGATCCGGCGGCCGCAGGATCCGACCGACAACGCCACGCCGTCGGGGTGGAGCGCGGCGGCGGGGGCGCTGCTGAGCTATGCCGCGCACACGGGGTCGGAACCTCATCGGACGGCGGCCGAGAGGGCGTTGGGTGTGGTGAAGGCGCTGGGGCCGCGTGCGCCGAGGTTCATCGGGTGGGGGCTCGCGACCGCCGAGGCGTTGCTCGACGGGCCGCGGGAGGTGGCGGTCGTCGGACCGGAGGGTCATCCGGGGACGCGGGAACTGCACCGGACGGCGCTGCTGGGGACCGCGCCGGGCGCGGTGGTCGCGGTGGGGACCGCGGACAGCGGCGAACTGCCGCTGCTGGCGGACCGGCCGCTCGTCGGCGGTGAACCGACGGCGTATGTCTGCCGCAATTTCACCTGTGACGCTCCCACGACCGATGTCGACCGGTTGCGTACGGCCCTAGGTGGGGCTCCGACCGGCTGAAACTCGCCGGTCAGGGGCCGGGACAAGGTCGAACAACTCGCTGGATACGGGCTGGTGTGCGGACACGTCCGATTACATGTTTCCTCGAACGGAAACACGCTTTTTATCGGAAGGGTCCCCCGGGTTCACAGTTTCCCCCTAGTCTCCTCACAGTGACGCGGCGGGAGTAACTCCCGCCGCGACAGGGGGTAATGGGATCCGGGGGGATCTAACTTGCTGACGTCTGTCTTCATAGCCGTCGTCTCACTGGCCTTGTTCTGGATGGCGGCTTTCACCTTGTGGTGGCAGATGCACGCGTGGCGTACGCCCGAAGTACTCGCCTCCACCCGTTTCAGCAGACCGGACGGCGACGAACACGTGTCGTTCTCACTGCTGCTGCCCGCACGCCATGAACAGGCCGTGCTGGACCACACCATCCAACGACTGCTCGAATCCAGCCACGACGACTACGAGATCATCGTGATCGTCGGGCACGACGACCCGGAGACCACCGCGGTGGCCCGGGCCGCCGAGGAGCGCGACCCGCGCGTCCGCGTCGTCGTCGACCACCACGAGAAGAAGAACAAACCGAAGGCCATGAACACGGCGCTGCCGCACTGCCGCGGCGACGTCGTCGGAGTCTTCGACGCCGAGGACCAGGTCCACCCCGAGCTGCTGACCCACGTCGACCACGCCTTCCGCACCACGGGCGCGGACGTCGTACAGGGCGGAGTACAGCTCATCAACTTCAACTCCAGCTGGTACAGCCTGCGCAACTGCCTGGAGTACTTCTTCTGGTTCCGGTCCCGGCTCCACCTGCACGCGCAGAAGGGCTTCATCCCGCTCGGCGGCAACACCGTCTTCGTCCGCACCGAGGTGCTGCGCGAGGCCGACGGCTGGGACCCCGACTGCCTCGCCGAGGACTGCGACCTCGGCGTACGGCTCTCCAGCGTCGGCAAGAAGGTCGTCGTCGCGTACGACTCCGACATGGTGACCCGGGAGGAGACCCCCGGCACCCTGATGTCACTGATGAAGCAGCGCACCCGCTGGAACCAGGGCTTCCTCCAGGTCTACCGGAAGAAGGACTGGAAGCAACTGCCCGGATTCCGGCAGCGCCTGCTGGCCCGCTACACGCTGATGACGCCGTACCTCCAGGCGATCTCCGGCGTGATCATCCCGCTCAACGTGGCCATCGCGCTCTTCCTCGACGTGCCCGTCGGCGTCGCCTTCATCACCTTCCTGCCGGCCGTCACCGCCCTCGTCACCTTCGTGTTCGAGATCGTCGGACTGCATGACTTCGGCAAGCAGTACGGCCTCCGCGTGCGGTTCGTCCACTACCTCAAACTCGTCGTGGGCGGCCCCTTCTACCAGGTGCTCCTCGCCTTTGCCGCCGTGCGCGCAGTGTGGCGTGAGCAACGCGGCCGCAACGACTGGGAGTTGACCAGTCACGTCGGCGCACATCTCGCGAACGTGAACCGAGAGGACGTTCCTGCGTGACCTCCACACTTCCCGCGGCGACCAAGACTCAAGTCAAGGTCCCCGCGCAGCGGACAGCTGCGCCCGCAGCCGGTTCGATCAGTCGAACGACCGTCCCCGCGCCACCCACCAAGCGCCTGCGCACCTCACGCCCCGACCTGCTCCTGTGCGGTCTCCTCCTCGTGGCGATCATGATCGTGCAGGGCTGGAACATCGCCGACTACCCGACGCTCAGCGACGACGAGGGCACCTACCTCGCCCAGGCCTGGGCCGTCCAGGAAGGCAACGGACTCGCCCACTACACCTACTGGTACGACCACCCGCCCCTCGGCTGGATCCAGATCGCCCTGCTGACCTGGATCCCCGCCCACTTCGCCCCCGAGTCGATGACCGTCGGCTCGATGCGAGCGGTGATGCTGGTGATCAGCGCGGTCAGCGCCGTGCTCGTCTACGTCCTCGGCCGCCGCCTCTCGCTGCCCCGCTGGGCCGCCGCCCTCGGCATGGCCCTCTTCGGGCTCTCCCCGCTCTCGGTGGTGCTCCAGCGCGAGATCTTCCTCGACAACCTCGCGGTGATGTGGACGCTCCTCGCGTTCTGCCTCGCCGCCTCACCGAGCCGTCACCTCTGGCACCACTTCGGCGCCGGCCTCGCCGCCGCCGCGGCCGTGCTCACCAAGGAGACGATGCTTCTCGTCCTGCCCGCCGTGCTGCTCACCATGTGGCGCCACAGCCACAAGGACACCAGAAAATTCGCCCTCACCGGCGCCATCACCGCCTGCGTCCTGATCGGCCTCTCCTACCCGCTCTTCGCCCTGCTCAAGGGCGAGTTGCTCCCGGGCGACGGCCATGTCTCGCTGTGGGACGGCATCGCCTACCAGATGAGCCGCCCCGGCTCCGGCTTCATCCTCACCGAGGGCACCGGTTCGTACGGCGTCCTGCAGTCCTGGCTCTACTACGACCGCGTGCTGCCGTTGGGTGGGCTCGCGGGCGCCCTGCTCCTGTTGCTGACCTGGCGCTGGTCGGTGACCGCGAGAGCCCTCGCCGGACCCGCCCTCGCCGTCGCGATCCTCGCCGGCATGGCTCTGCGCCCCGGCTACCTCCCCGCGATGTACGTCATCCAGGCCCTCCCCTTCCTCGCGCTCGTCCTCGCGGGCGGCGCCGCCAGCGTCACCCACGGCGTGCTGCGCCGCCGCCGCAGCACCACCGAGAAACGGCCGTTGACCTGGGCGCGGTACACGATCGCCGTCTCGCTCGCCGTCGCCGCGGCCCTCTACGTCGTACCGCGCTGGTACGACGGCAACCACACCGCGATGACCTTCGACGCCAACGCCCCCTACGAGCAGGCCGCCAAGTGGCTCGGCTCCGAGGTCGACGACCCCGGCGACACCCGCGTCCTCGTCGACGACGCGCTCTGGCTCGACCTCGTCCACGAGGGCTACAAGCCCGGCCTCGGCGTCATCTGGTTCTACAAGGCCGACCTCGACCCGGCGGTCACCAAGACGATGCCACGCGGCTGGCGCGACCTCGACTACGTGGTCGCCTCCCCGACGGTACGGCGCGACGCCGTCGACCTGCCCAACGTCAAGGCGGCCATGGAGAACTCGACAGCGGTCGTGACCTTCGGCACCGGCGAGGACCGCATCGAGATCCGCAAGATCCAGACCGCGGGAGGCGACCGATGAGCAGCGGCTACGAGTACACCGCGCCCGAAGAACTCGGCGACCCGGCGCTCCAGGGCGCCGAGATCCCCGAACCGGGCGCCGTCACCATCGTCGTACCGACCTTCAACGAGTCCGCCAACGTACGGGAGTTGCTGCACCGGATCACCGAGTCGGTGCCCTCCCGGCTGCCCTGCGAGGTCGTCTTCGTCGACGACTCCACCGACGACACCCCCGACGTCATCAACGAAGCCGCGCAGGACTGCCCGTTCCCGGTGACCGTGCTGCACCGCGACGAACCGGTCGGCGGACTCGGCGGCGCGGTCGTCGAGGGCATGAAGGCGGCCACCTCCGACTGGATCGTCGTCATGGACGGCGACCTCCAGCACCCGCCGTCCCTGGTACCGGAGCTGGTGGCGACCGGCGAGCGGTCGTCGGCGGGTCTCGTCGTCGCCTCCCGCTACATCAAGGGCGGCAGCCGGGCCGGCCTCGCGGGCAGCTACCGCGTCGCCGTCTCACGCGGCGCGACCTGGCTCACCAAGTCACTGTTCCCACGCCGGCTGCACGGCATCAGCGACCCCATGAGCGGCTTCTTCGCGATCCGCCGCAACGCCGTCACCGCCGACGTCCTCCAACCCCTCGGCTACAAGATCCTCCTCGAACTCGCCGTACGCAGCCGCCCGCGCGAGGTCACCGAGGTGCCCTTCGTCTTCCAGGACCGCTACGCCGGCGAGTCCAAGTCAACCGCCCAGGAGGGCCTGCGCTTCCTGCGCCACCTCGTCGGACTGCGCACCGCCTCACCGCTGGCCCGCATGATGGTCTTCGGCCTGATCGGCGTCACCGGCTTCCTGCCGAACCTGGCGGGCCTCTACGCCCTGACCTCGGCCGGCATGCACTACGTCCCCGCCGAGATCCTCGCCAACCAGCTCGGCGTGTTCTGGAACTTCTACCTCATCGAACACCTGTGCTTCCGCGAGCGGCGCAAACACCGCAAGGGCTGGGACCGCCTCGGCCGGTTCGCGTTGCTCGCCAACGCCGACCTGGTGCTGCGCATCCCGCTGATCGCCCTGTTCGTCGGCCAGTTCGGCATGGGGGCACTGCCCGCGACCGCGCTCGCCCTGGTGATGACGTTCGTATTGCGCTTCGCAGGGACCGAAGCGCTGGTCTACCTGCCGCGCAGGACGCCTCGCCGTGGGGAGCACGGCGAGGAGAAGCAGGCCGAGCCGGCAAGGAGAGCCGTTTGATGAACCGCTTGACGCAACGCTTGACGCAACGCTTGACGCACCGTTTGAAGACCCGGGTCAGACCCAGACGCAGAACAGCCCTGCTGGCGGTCGGAGCACTCGCCTCCGGTCTGCTGTTGATCGCGCCCCAACCCGCGTCCGCCGCCAACCTCGTTCAGAACCCCGGCTTCGAGACCGCCGGCGGCGGCGACATGCCGTACTGCTGGGAGAAGTCCGGCTGGGGCGACAACGACTTCACGTTCACCACGGTGGCGGACGCCCACTCAGGCAGCAAGGCCATGAAGGTCGAGCTGACCCGCCGGGTCTCCGGCGACCGCAAGGCCCTGATCACCGAGTCGGCGGCCTGCGCACCGACGGTCTCCGTGGGCAAGCAGTACGACCTGGGCCTCTGGTACAAGTCGACGACCCCGGACACCTCCCTCACCCTCTTCCGGCACGACACCACGGCCGGCTGGCAGTACTGGACCGACCTCAAGACGCTTGAGATGGCGGCCGGTTGGACCGAGGCGACGGTCCGCACCCCCGAGGTCCCGGCCGGCACCGACCGGATCACCTGGGGCGTCTCCGTCTACGGCACCGGCTCCGCCACCACCGACGACTACACGATGGACCAGGTCGCCGACCCCGTCCCCGAGCCGGAGTGCACGGGCACGCCGGACCAGTGCGAGAACGGCCGCTGGGACGTCCTGCCCACCCAGAACCCGGTCCGCTCCATGCACTCCGTGGTGTTGAACAACGGCAAGGTCCTGCTGATCGCCGGCTCCGGCAACAGCGAAGAGATGTTCGAGGCGGGCACCTTCACGTCCGCGGTCTACGACCCGGTGAACGGCACATACAAGCAGATCCCCACGCCCGACGACATGTTCTGCGCGGGCCACGTCCAACTCGACGACGGCCGTGTCCTGGTCATGAGCGGCAACAAGGCGTACCCGGTGGTGGGCGGACACGGCTACGAGGGCTACAAGGACTCGTACGTCTTCGACCCGGTGACGGAGACGTACACCAAAACGAACGACATGAACGACGGCCACTGGTACCCGTCGGCGACCGTCCTCGGCAACGGCGACGTCATCTCGTTCGGAGGCCTCCGCGAGGACTCCACAGGCTCGGTGACGGCCGAACTGTGGTCGGACGCCGAACAGAAGTGGCTCGAACTCTGGAAGGTCAACCAGACCTGGTCGTACTGGGGCCTGTACCCATCCATGATCCTCATGCAGGACGGCCGCCTCTTCTACTCGGGCAGCCACGTCTTCGGCAACAACATCCCGGGTACGGGGTCGGTGATCTACGACTACGGCGCCAACACGATCACTTCCGTCCCCGGGTTGCAGAACAAGGACGAGCGGGACCAGTCGGCGAGCGTGCTGCTGCCCCCGGCCCAGGACCAGAAGGTCCTGACGATCGGCGGCGGCAACATCGACTCCAACCCGGAGGCGAACCGCCTGACGGACGTGATCGACCTGAAGCCCGCGAGCCCGACATACGTCGCCGGTCCACCGCTCCCACGGGGCACGGTGGACCTGGGCAACGGCAAGGTGGCCCAAACGGGCAACCAGGGCAAGATGTACGTCTCGGCGGTCCTGCTGCCCGACGGCAAGGTCCTGGAGACGGGCGGCGCCCTCCACAACCGCGCCAACCCGGTCTACGAGACGTCGATCTACGACCCGGCGACCAACACCTTCGACCCGGTGGCGACGGACCCGGAGGAGCGCGGCTACCACTCCTCGGCGTTCTTGTTGCCGGACGGCCGCGTCATGACCACGGGCGACAACCCCGGCAACGGCACCTGGAACCACGACGTGTCGATCTACACCCCGCCGTACCTGCTGAAGGGCGCCCGCCCGGACATCACCTCGGTGATCGACAAGGAGTGGGTCTACGGCGACACGCAACGCATCACGGTCGACCGCCCGATCGCAAAGGCGGAACTGATCCGCCCAGCGGCGGTCACCCACTCCTCGGACCCGAACCAACGCTTCGTGGACTTGCCGCTCTCGGTCGACGGCAACAACGTCGACCTGAACGTGACGAGCAACCCGAACCTGGCCCCGCCCGGCTGGTACATGCTCTTCGCGGTCGACGCGAACGGCGTCCCGTCGGTGGCCGAGTGGGTGCATTTGCAGGGCCCGACCGCCCTGGCCGCCGCCTCGGGCGACGCCCCCTCGGCCCACGTCCACGACTTCGCGGACGCCCCGAAGGGCAAGACCACCGGTCCGAAGAAGAGGACGAAGTCCAAGAAGGTCAGCCCGACCATCGCCGGCTGCGACCGCCACTACGGCACGGCCAACGTCTGCGTCCCGACGACCTTCCCGGCGGAGGTCAAGAAGACGACGGCGTCACGGTGCGCGTGGCTGAAGGAGAACGACTATGGGCGCCTGAAGGTGAACGGCAAGGACGACCCGCTGAAGCTGGACCGGAACGGGGATGGTCTGGCGTGTGGGAAGGCGGATGTGAGGCGCCGCTGACGATCAGCGCGGGCGGTGCGACCCGAGTGGTCCACCGCAGGGCTGCGGCCCCGTATCCGGCGAACATCCGCCGGGTACGGGGCCGCCGTGTCGCTGCTACGCGCGGCCGATGAGGTGCGCGGTGCCGGGCGAGGTCTGGACGGCGTGACGACAGTCCGGCGCGGCCGGAGGCGGGGGCTGGCCGTCGAGGGCACGGCAGAGGGAGGCGTGGAGGTGTTCGGCTTCGGTGAGGGTGAGGGTGAGGGTGAGGGTCATGTCGGCGTCGGTGCTGGTATCCGGTTCGGTGGGGTGCCCGCTGCCGGTCCGGTTCAGTTGCAGCGGTACGGCGATCCGGCCGTCGTCGGTGCGACGCACAGGCCGCCCGGGTGCCCGCTCGATGGTCCACGTCATGAGGTCACCGCCACGTTCTTCTCGTCCCGGGCGAGCCGGTAGGCACCCCACAGTTCCCGCCCAACCGCACAGCCGTCCTTGACCTTGCCGGCTCCCTTGCAGCCGCCGACACACTTGCGGGTGTGCTCGAACCACAGCCGGTACGCGCGCAGCATGGGGTTCTCGTCCCGCCGGACGTCGGCCCGGCCCCGTCCCCCGGTCATCAGCTCACCTCCGCGAACTGCCGTGCCTGCCTGCGCTGTTGGCGCACCTCGCAAGTCAGGACGTACGCGCCGACGAGAGTGCTGGCGATGTCGTCGGGAGTGATGTCCGGCAGTTCGGCGCGAGGCCACGGACCTCGGGCCCTGCGGCGCCGGGCGCTCGCGAGGAAGGCGGCCCACATCTCGGGGGAGGGGTGGTCTGCGGGCAGGCGTGGGGCGCCAGCCGGTGCCGTACCTGGTGCGGTATCCGGTTCGTGGGCCGCGCGGCCGGATTCAGGCGGCGGCCCGAAGAGGACGGTCCTCACCCGTACGAGTGCCCGTGATACAAGATGCATTGTCGGTCTCCTTGTCAGATCGGCCACGCCCCGGGACCGTCGCGAGCGGTCGCCGGGGTCTGCCTTGCCCATTGCCGGGCATGGAGTGACTGCGCCGCGAAGCGGTCATGCGCGGCGCTAAAAAAGAGACTGGACCGGTGGACCGGTCCAGTCAAGCGAAACGTCAGTTTCCCTACCGCATGGGGTAGTTGTCGGCCAGCTCGAACACGTGCGACGCCGTCACTCCCTCTTCGCAGACGAGTGGCCGGTGATCCCGGTCAAACGCCACGTGCAGCACCACAGCCACCGCCGCGGGGCGTTCCACCTCCAGCAGACGGGCCTCTTCTATGTCGGCCAGCCGCACCGTCGTGACGTCCGTTCCCTCCACGGGCGAGCGCCCCGTCTCGCGCCTCACGTAATGCGTAGTGCCCTCCGAGATCGGTCCTTTCATGGCCAGGCGCGGGGCCGCGTCCGCGATGGCAGGCGGGAACCAGGCTGTCACCAAGGTGTGCGGCGAGCCGTCGTCGAGCAACACCAGCCGAACCCTCCGCAGTGCTTCCTCGCCCGCCTTCAGCTCCAGGGCTTCCACGATGTGCGGGGGCGGCACCGTACGGTCGGGGTCATCGATGCGCCGGTACGGGGCGCCGCCCGTCAGGCGTGTGGAGTCAGCGCGTCGGGCGCCTGCGGGCCGGGCCACCGGGGTCTCTGCGACGGTGAATCCGGCACCCTGACGAGCGGCCACCAAACCGTCGTTGCGCAGGACGTCGTATGCCTTGACGACGGTGGCTCTCGATACGTCCCACTGCTCGGCCAGGTCGCGACCGGAGGGCAGCAGGTCGCCGGGACCGAACTCGCCGTTCGCGATCCGAGTGCGTAGATCCTCGGCGATCTGCTCGTACTTCAGCTGCGGCATGGGTCTCGTATCCGATCACTGGACTGGTCCACCGGTTCGCTACCAGAATGCCCGTATGACGAGCCCTGAGGTAGCGCCGGAGATCGTGAGGTTCTACACCGAGACCATCGACGAGGCCGACCGCCTGTCCACGACGGCGGACGGCCGCCTGGAGCTGGTCCGCACCCAGGAGTTGCTGCGCCGCCACTTGCCGCCTCTGCCCGCCCGGATCCTCGACGTGGGCGGCGGCCCTGGCACCCACGCCCGCTGGCTGGTGGCGGACGGCTACGACGTCCACCTCGTCGACCCGATCCCCCGTCACCTCACCCAGGCCGAACAGACGGGCGCCACAGCAGAGTTGGGCGACGCCCGCCACCTCTCAGCCGAGGACGCCTCGTACGACGTGGTCCTCCTTCTCGGCCCCCTCTACCACCTCCCCGACCGCACCGACCGCGACCGGGCCCTCGCCGAGGCCCACCGCGTCCTGAAACCGGGCGGCCTCCTCGCCGCGGCCGGCATCAACCGCTACGCCTCCCTCTTCGAACACACCGCCTTCGCCCACCTCCACAAGGAACCCCTGCGCGAGAGCATCTCCGGCATCCTCGCCACCCAGATCCACGACGGAAAGAAGGCGTTCACGAAGGCGTACTTCCACAGCGGCGCCCAACTCCTCGACGAGGTAACCACCGCCAACTTCCCCAACACCCAGGTCTACGGCATCGAAGGCCCCGCCTGGTCCCTCCTGGCCGCCACGGAACGCCACACCGGCGAATCCCTCACAGACTCCCCGCTCTTCGAGTCGGCCCTGACTGCCGCGCGCATGGCGGAGCCCTACCCGGAACTGCTGTCAGCGAGCTCCCACTTGCTGGCGGTCGGCAACCGGCCAGCATGACCCGTTGCCTTCACCACCATCCGCATCACGTGGACTGATCGGTACGCCCAACATCGAGGTCCGGACGAATGGAACCACGCTGTACAACTCCCCGTACCGCGCGGATGACCAGCTACCGATCAACGCCCATGTCTGGGGAGCGAACGCATACGGCGCACCTGTGTGGCACCTTTGCCGAAGCGGGGCAGGCGGCATGTTCGACGCGATGTGGGCGACGGCCGCACCAGCACAACAGGACGGGTGACGTGACACGCACCGAGTACTACGACGACCCGAACGCGCCCGAGCCGAACAGCATGGTGGT
>NZ_JAEMUX010000009.1 GCF_016598475.1 Streptomyces adelaidensis | reverse complement strand
GGTGCCGCCGAGTTTCTGGCAGTGCCGGCACTCACAGGTGTGGGCAAAAGTTGCAGGCCCTTGAGTGGTGAAGCGGATGCGACCGCAGAGGCAGCCGCCGAAACGTTCCGCGGCTTCTTCAGCTCCCTGGCCGTCGAGGGCTGGGGCGGGCGTGGTGGTCATGAGGTATCTCCCGTGCGCGAAGCGAAGATTGAGGTCATCAGGTGCCAACGCTTTCATGGTCGGGAAGCTGCTGGCACTCGTGGTCAGGTCAGGGAGGGGGCAAGTTGACGGAGGCGTTTGCGTGCAGTGAACGGCTGCCGGCCGCCGCACAGAGCCGGAGCTGTGCCCCGCTGGTGGGGCGGCCGTGCGGTCGCAGCCCGTCAGCTGGGGCTGGGGGCTTCCTCTGCCGTGGCAGTCCGCACGAAGGCGGAGATGTGCTTGATGTCCGGGGCGTAGCCGTTGGAGGTGTCCACGGTCAGGGTGGGAACGTCCATGGAGATCGGGACGAAGGACTCCAGTGAATGGTCTCCTGCGGCGATCGCTTCGAGCAGGTCGTGGTCTCCGTGCGCGGACCGGTGGCCGTTCTCCTCGGCGCGTTGGACGATGCGGTCGTGAGCGATCGCGGCCGGCGTGGCGCAGCGGATGACGCGGATCTGGGCGAGGTCCGCGAGCGGTTGCAGGTTCGGTCGCCACAGCCGGTCTTGGAAGGCGGCTTCGGCCACGACCGTCACCCCGGCCTGGAGGAGGACCTTCAGGACGCCGAAGAAGGCATCCAGGGTCGGGTAGTTGAGGGGGTCGTCCCCGCCGCTCTGGTATCCGGGGGTGGACATGACCATGCCTTGTTTGATCTCGTCCCGGATGATGGCGGGGCATCCGAGTTCGTTGGCGAGGGCGTGGGCGAGCGTGGTCTTGCCCGTGCCGGGGCCGCCGCTCACGACGGCGAGTGTGGGGGTCATGGCGTGTTCTCGCAGGTCAGCACAGCGAACTACCTGTTCGTGTCGGTCGTCGGTCGCGGGGTGAGCAGGGTGTTCTTGGCGAGCCGGAAGGCGATGAATCCCGGCTCGCGGGACAGTTTCGCGTATTCATGGGGATGGTGGTGGGCCATCTGCGGGTCGGGGCGGTGTTCCTCCAGGTGTTCGATGACGAAGCCGCTGGCGGTGCGCCAAGCCCAACCCCGCCGAGCTGGACTTCTCCGAGGTCGTCTGGGAGAAGAGCCCGCTCAGCGGGGGCAACGACAAATCGAGGCGCCATTTCTTGTATGCCTGCAAGTCCCTTCTTGTCGCCGCTCTCCAGGGCACGCCCCGACGTCGCTTCCTTGATCGCGTCAGGGTGGCTTCGGCCGTGGGGTGAGTCGGTGCATCTGGATGGTGTACGCGATGCGTTCGGTGGCGGGCTGATCGGCCTGAAGCGTGGGCCGGTTAACGTGTCTGCCTTTGGTTGCGCGGGGTGAACGGCGGCCGGGGCGAGGCGTGTTGGCGGTGCGGATGAGGTCGGCGCCGATGTCACGGATCTTGGCGGCCAGGCGTCGAGGGGGGAAAGTCCGCCCCGATGGTGCGCTGGGCGGCGTGCAGGGTGTGCTTGAAGCTGATCCGGGCGGGAGGGATGCCGGCGTCGGCCGCGCTGTCAGTGGCCAGGTCGCGGACGGCCTGGTAGACGCAGAGCATCGCCCAGAGCTCCTGCTCGACCATGGCGGGGCTGTTCGAACGCAGGGTCGCGGTGCGTCCGCCGCGCTGCTCGACCTTGATCGACCGGTAGGTCGTTTCGCTGGTCCAGCGTCGTGCATACAGTTCGGCGAGCTCTTCGGCGGGGGCCGCTTCGGGATCGAGCAAGGTCGTGATCAGGCAGAACAGCTCGGAGCTCGTCGCGGTGGGATCCGGTCCGCCCTCGCAGGTGGCGTGCACGGTGTATTCAATGACCCGCACCGTGACGCGTGCCCCACGCGGCCCGTTGAGATGGGACAGGTAGGTCCCGTCGGCGAGGACCTGGTCCACGGGCAGGGTGAACGACGCGCCGGCCCGCCACAGCAGCTCGGCACCCTGCGCGGCGGCGGCCGTGAAGAGGCCGAAGGAGGGAAAGCCGCGGTCGGCCAGCAGCAGGGTGCCTCGCTCAACGAGCGGTAGCAGCCGCTTCGCCAGGGTGCGTTCACCGACCGCGAGGGAGTCGAAGATGGCACCGATCACGGCCAGGGTGCCGCACTCGACCAGGGCGAGCAGCCGTACCTGCGGGTAGGGGCCCCGCCTGTTCTTCGTGGCCGGGCGGCTGTAAGCGGCGGCGTTCGCCGCGCTGTCGGGCACATCGAAGACCGTGCCGTCCAGCGAAGTGACGCGCAGCCCGCGCCAGAACACCCCCGGCGTGGCCGCCGTCCCCTGCACCCCTCGCACCCGGTCGAACAGCACCCGCAGCGCCGAAGCACCCAGCCGGGCACGGGCCTTGGTCAGCGAACCCGTCGAGGCCACCCGCCACCGCTCAGATCGCCCAAGCGGCCAGTGTTCCACCAGCTCCCGCAGCACACCGCCGTACCCGACCGAGGTGAACAGCCACATCGCCAGCGTGAAGTAGACGACCAGCCGGGCCGGCAACGACCTGACCGCACGCTCCCGAGCTCCGGCCTCCTCGATCGCGAAGTCCACCAACTCCGCACTGAACGTCCGCGTCAGGACACCCAGGCGTATCCGCTCCGGGTAGCCGTTCCCCACCACATGATCACGAGCCACAAGTCCGGGAGACTAGCCGATCACCCTGCAAGGAAGCGACGTTGGCTCAAGCCCCACCTCGTCGAGGGCAGCTGGTAGGTCGCGGACCCCCAGCACCCCCTCCGTCGGCAGCGGCCCCCATCGTTCCGGATCCGGTACGAACACCAACCACCACTCGTCCATCCACCACCCCTGTGAGCCCCTTGAACTTACTCAATCATCAGGGAAGCACAGGTGCGGGCAGTTCGGTGAACCCTGTGCCGTCACCGGTTCGTCCGGGCCGCGGGCGGTCCGTTCGCCTGGCCCCGGGACGGTGAGCACCACCGTCGCGCCCGACCAGGAGATCTGGTTCACGCCGATCCGCTGACCGCCGGGAGATCCGGCGAGCACCGCCTCGATCTGCGCCTCGACGCCCTCGACGGGTGCCGCCTCGCTCGCCGACGCCCGCTGCGCCCCGGCACCGGCCGGGGCACCGGCACCGGCACCGAGGGCGACGGTCACCAGGGTGAATATCGCCAGCACCGACCTGACCAGCCTCGTTCCGGGGTTTCGTCGCCTTGCCATATCCGCGTCCTTTCCGGTCGGTCCATCCGTTGTGACCACGCGGGCGGGGGCCCGGCTCAGACCGGCGCCGCCAGCTCGCCCGTCCCCAGTTCGCCCGTGCCGAATTCCTCCTCCGGGTCCAGTACGTCCTCCCCGTACTGCTCCAGCGGCCAGCCCGGCCGGTAGACGGTGTCGAGGTAGCGTTCGCCGAGGTCGGGGGCGATGGCCACCGCCGTCGTGTCCGGTGTGCCGTTGTGGTTCAGCCATTCGGTGGCGCCGCTGACGACCGTGCCGGTGGAGCCGCCGAAGAGGAAGCCGCGCCGGGCCATGCGGTGGCAGGCCCGTACGGTGTCGATCTCCTCGACCCGTACGACGTCGTCGACGTAGGACGCGTCGAGCAGCGCCGGAGTCACGCTGGTGCCGAGGCCCGGGATCATCCGGCGGCCCGGCGCGCCGCCGAAGGCGACCGAGCCCACGCTGTCGACGGCGACGATCCGCACCCGGCGCCGCCGCTCCCAGAACCACTGGGCGCAGCCCATCAGCGTCCCGGAGGTGCCGACCCCCACGAACAGCACGTCCAGACGCGGGAACTGCCGGGCGATGGCCGGCGCGGTGGTGCGGTAGTGCGCCCGCCGGTTCGCCTGATTGGTGTACTGGTCGAGCCACACATACCGCTGGTCGGCGGCGCACAGCGCGCGGACGTACGAGATCCGGGCGCCGAGGAAACCGCCGTGCGGGTCCGGCTCGGAGATGATGTGCACCCGGCTGCCCAGCGCCTCGATCACGCGCCGGGTCTGCGGATTGCACCGGGAGTCGGTCACACACAGAAACCGATAGCCCCGGCTCGCCGCGATCATGCTCAGCGCGACGCCCAGATTGCCGGACGACGACTCGACGAGCGTCGCGCCCGGCCTGAGCCGCCCGTCCCGTTCGGCGGCCCGGACCATCTCTGTCGCGGCCTTGAGCTTGATCGAGCCGGCGAAGTTGAACCCCTCGCACTTCAGGAAGAGCTTGTGTCCGACGACCTGTCGCAGATCGACGTACAGCTCCTCCTCGTTGAAGTCCGTGGGAACGGATATGACTGGCACTGCGGCCCCCCTGGTTGTGCAATGTCGTACTGCTGCGTGCGGCCGGTCAGCCGTACCGGCGCAGCTCGTGGAAGAAGTCGTCCACGACCCGTAGTCCGCCGGAGCGGGTCACTTCGTCGTGGACATAACCGCCGACCGCGAGGTCCAGGACCCCGAGGCCGAAGGGCGAGAAGATCACCGGACGGTCCGCCGGCACGGTCGCCCGGCCGGTGAGCACGTCATGGAGCGTTCCGTCGAGGAAGTCCCGCGCTCCGGTGAGCTGTTCGGTCAGATGCGGTGAGGTGCCGGCCTTGAGGCAGTGCTCGACGTCGTCGACGAAGTTCGCCGACGTGAGCAGCACCTCCGGCGCGAGATCGCGCAGGGACACATGCAGGACGAGCGGGTTGTGGGCGAACCACTTCGGTTCGTGGATGTGCGGTTCGCCCGTGACCGTCGCGAAGACCACCAGGTCGCTCGCCCGGATCACGTCCTCCGCGCTCTCGTGCACGGTCACCCGTCCGCTCGCCTTGGACCGTTCCAAATACCCCCGGAACCCGGCGGCGCTGTCGGCGGACAGGTCGTGCACCCCGACCTCCTCGAACGACCACCCGGTCGCCGCGAGGAAGGTGTGGATGTACCGGGCGATCAGGCCCGTGCCGAGGAAACCGACCCGGACCGGGCGCGGCGCCCCCCGGCGCGCGCTCAGCCGGTCGGCCGCCAGCGCCGCCGACGCCGCCGTCCGGGACGCGCTGATGATCGAGGCCTCCAGACACGCGAACGGATAGCCGGTGGCGTGGTCGTTGAGGATCAGCACGGCGGACGCGCGCGGCAGCCCGGACGCCGTGTTCTCCGGGAAACTGGAGACCCACTTCAACCCGTCCACCTGGAACTTCCCGCCCAGCGAGGCGGGCAGCGCGATGATCCGAGAGGACGGCCGGTCGGGGAAGCGGAGGAAGTACGACGGCGGATTGACCGTGTCGCCGGTGTCCCCGGCTCCGTGCAACAGATAGGCGGACTCGATCAGTTCGACGATCTCCCGCTCCCGGCCCCGCAGGGCCTGCCGCACCTGAGCGCCGGAGATCACGGCGAAACCCGGAACCTCGGTCATGTGAAGCTCACCTCGTCCTTCGAGTCGGAGTCCTGCGTGCCGGAGTCCCCTGTGCCGGAGTCCCCTGTGCCGGAGTCCCCTGTGCCGGAGTCCCCTGTGCCGGAGTCCCGTGTGTCGAGGTCGGCCGGCCGTACCGGATCCGCCATGCCCACCAGCACCTCGCGCGGGCCCTCGAAGGGCTCACGGCTGTGGGCGGAGCGGATGTTGTCGACGAGCAGGAGGTCGCCGGGGCGCCACGGTTCGCGGACGGTGTGTGCCTCGTAGACCTCGTTGAGCGTCTCGATGACGTCGGCGCCGATCGGATCGCCGTCGCCGTAACGGGTGTTGAAGGGCAGACCGTCGGGCCCGTACATGTCCACCAGGTACTCGCGCACCTCCGGGTCCATGGTCCACTCGCTGAGGAACGCGATCTGGTTGAACCAGCAGCGCCGTCCGGTCACCGGATGGCGGAGCACGGCGGCGCGCCGCTGCCGGGTGAGCAGGGAGCCGTCGGGCTGCCAGGCGAACCGGATGGCGTGTGCCCGGCAGTACGCCTCGACGGCCGTCCGGCCGTCGGTGCCGAAGGCCTCGGCCACCGACGCGCCGATCTCGTTGTTGTAGGAACGGGTCAGCAGCCAGCCGTCCCGCTCGAACCGCTTGGTCAACTCGGGCGGCAGCGCGGCGAGTACGGACTCGGCGTCGGCGACCCCGGTCGCCCCGCCCCGCTCCGGGGCTTCGAGACAGGCGAAGAGCAGGAGGCCGGGGAACTCCCGCCGGTAGCTCGCCTCGTGGTGCATGCACATCGGTTGGTTCGGCGGCCAGGCCGTCGAGGAGTACACGCCGTCCGCGTACGTCCGCCGGGACGCGAAGGCCTCCCTGTCACTCATCAGCGAATCGGCCAACGCCTCGAAGACCGCGCCCACTTCGGCCGCGTCCCGCAGTCCGAGACCGCGCACGAGCACCGAGCCGTGCTCGGTGACCGCGGCGCGCAGGGCGCCGCGGTGGCCGGCCGCCCAGTGGGCGGCGGGATCGGCGGGGGAGACGGTGAGTAGCGCGGGCCTGTCGGTCGACAGCTCGATGTCCGGTAGGAGCAAGGGAGTTGAGGAGGACGGGGATATGTCCGTGTTCTTGCGGCGGCGGCTCGCCGAGCCGCGTCGGCTCAGGAAACTCATGACGACTTCTCCCTCACGGTGTGCGCGCCGGCCCTCGTGTCGATCAGCCCGGCCAGGTCGGACAGGACCGGATGCCCGGTCACGTCCTTGGGGGACACCGCCCGGTCCAGGGCGACGGCGAGTTTCACCGCGGACAGCGAGGTGCCGCCCCGGTCGAAGAAGTGGTCGCGGCGGCCGATCCGGGCCCGTGGCACCCCGAGCACCTCGGCCCAGGCGCCGGCCAGCCGCTCCTCCGTCGGTGTGGCCGGCGCCTCCCCCGACCCGCCCTCGGCGGCGTCGAGCTGCTCGGCCAGCGTCGTCAGCGTCCGCCGGTCGGTCTTGCCGTTGGCGGTCAGCGGCAGACTCTCCCGCCAGTGGAAGACCGACGGCACCATGTACTCCGGCAGCGAGACCGCCAGCCGGTCCCGCAGCACCTCGGCCGCGAGCGGCAGGCCGGAGTGGAAGGCGACCAGGTGCGCGCCCTTGGCGACCACCACCGCGCCGTCCCGCACGCCCGCCACCCGCAGCAGCGCGTTCTCCACCTCGCCGATCTCGATACGGAAGCCCCGCACCTTGACCTGGGTGTCCCGGCGGCCCAGGAACTCCAGCTTCCCGTCCGGCCGCCAGCGCCCGTGGTCACCGCTGCGGTAGAGCCGCTCGCCGGGGCGGTACGGGTCGGTGGTGAAGGCCCGCCGGGTGCGCTCGGGATCGTTGACGTAGCCGCGCCCGACGCACACCCCGGAGAAGACGATCTCCCCCGGCGCGCCCAGCGGGACGAGGGAGAGATGTTCGTCGACGACGTACACCCGGACGTTGCCGACCGGACGGCCCAGCGGCACCCGGCCCCCTTCCGGAGCCCGGTCCATCACCTCGTGGTTGGTGTCGTCCGAGGTCTCCGTGAGCCCGTAGGCGTTGACCAGCGGTATCCCCGGCTCGGTGGCGAACCAGCGCTCCGCCAGCTCCTTCTTCAGCGCCTCCCCGGTCACCGACACCCGGCGCAGGTCCGGCAGTTCGCGCGGGTGCTGCTCCAGGTGGGCGAGGACGGCTTCGAGGTACGACGGCACCACCTGGAGCACATTGACCCGGCCGTCCGCGATCCGGTCGACGAACCGTTCGACGTCCAGGATCACCTCCTGCTCCACAAGGAGGGTCCGCCCACCGGTGAGGGGTCCGGCCAGCAGTTGCCACAGGGAGATGTCGAAGCACTGGGGCGCGGTCTGCGCGACCACGTCCCCGTCGCCGATGCCGAGGTCGTCGAGCTTGGCGTGGAGATGGTTGAGCATCCCGGCGTGCTCGCACATCGCGCCCTTGGGTTCGCCCGTGGAGCCCGAGGTGAAGTAGATGTAGGCGAGCCGCTCCGGCGCGATCTCCATACCGAGGTCGGAGTCGGCATGGGCTTCGTCGTACGCGTCCTCGACGAGCAGGCGCCGCACCCCGGGCAGTGCGGGCAGGGCCTTGTCCAGCGTGGCCGTGCTGCCCCGCTCGGTGAGCACCAGCTCGCAGCCGGCGCGGGCGAGGGTGGTGGCGACGCGTTCGGCGGGGAAGTGCGGCTCGACGGGCAGATAGGCGCCGCCCGCCTTGAACACGGCGAGGACGGCCGCCATCCAGTCCAGGTTCCGCTCGGTCACCACCGCGACGACTCCCTCGCGGCCGAGGCCCCGGACCAGCAGGGC
This sequence comes from Streptomyces adelaidensis, assembly GCF_016598475.1. Taxonomy (GTDB): domain Bacteria; phylum Actinomycetota; class Actinomycetes; order Streptomycetales; family Streptomycetaceae; genus Streptomyces; species Streptomyces adelaidensis. The sequence continues at coordinate 169,854 of NZ_JAEMUX010000009.1, read as the reverse complement.
CCGACTGAGCTGGTTGGCACGGGAGTTGAGCTCGCGGAACGTCCACCGCCGGTCGCCGTGGACGGCGGCGACCGCGTCCGGGTGTGACACGACCCGCTGCTCGAACAACTCGTGCACCCGGCAGTCGGGCAGTTCGCGGTGCGGTCCGGCCAACCCGTCGAGCTGGAAGCGGAGTTCCTCGCCCGACAGCAGGCCCCGCCGCCCGTGCTCGGCGTCCGGCTCACCCGTCAGCCGGGTGAGCGCGGTGACGTGGTACCCGGCGACCCGGGCCGCGCCGTCCTCGTCGAGCACCTCGGTGCGGTACCGCAGCCGCAGCGCCGGACCGTCGTCGCGGTGCACCAGACCCACCCGCAGGACCACGTCCTCGTCGAGGTCGCCGTCCGCGCCGCTCGGGTCGAGCACGGTCTCGAACGGCGGCTCGGCGAGCCCGAGTTCGTGCCGCAGGGCGTCGACCGGGAAGCCGGCGTGGGTCAGCAGCTCCGCGGTGACGTCATGGGTGTGCCGCAGCAGCTCGCGCCAGGTGCCGCCGGGCGCGGTCGCGAGCCGGCACGGCAGCAGACGTCCGTCCTCCATCCAGCCGGTGGTGACCTCGCACTCGCCCGACAGCACGGCGAGCACCTTGGCATGGGCCGCGAGCAGCGCCGTCGTACCGTCCGAAGAGGCCAACAGCCCCTCCGGAAGCGCCACTTCGTACACGGCGACCCCCTTCACCGGATCGGTGCTCCACCGTGGCACCACGGTCCGCCCCCCGGCGGTGAGCACTTCCTGCCAGTACTTCCGGGCAGCGCCGCCCGGCTCCGACTGATCCATCGTTTCCCCCGATTCACCGTTCTCCGGTGGTTTCCGTCGCCGGGTTGCCGCCCCAGCGCGCGTGCGGCGGCACCTCCTCGCCCTTCATCAGGAAGGAGTCGGGGGCGAGTACGGCACCCTCGCCCAGCGTCACGCCGTAGTGGATGAAGGCCTGGACCTCCAGCGTGCAGTTCGCGCCGATCACCACGTGGTCGGACTTGAAGGTGCCGTCCTCCTGCGAATGGGCCTGGATCTTGGTGCCCGCGGCCAGCGTGCAGTCGTCCCCGATCTCCGTCAGCGTCCGCTCGGTGATGTACACCCCGTCGTCGAAGACCCGCCGCCCGATCCGGACCCCCATCAGCCGCCAGACGAGGTTCTTGTACGGGGTGCCGTTGAGCACGGTCAGATAGGTGTCCGGCAGCTTCCACAGCCGTTCCTGCCGCCAGAAGACGGGGTCGTAGATGGAGCACAGCCGCGGTTGGAGCGGCCGGAAACGGGTGAGGCAGCGCTCCACCAGCACGTAGTACCCGGTCGTGAGGACGAGGGCGGCGATCGGCGTCGCGGCGAGCGCGAGCAGCCCGGCGGTGCCGTACTGCCCGTACAGGTCGTAGGCCGCGAAGCCGAGCAGGATGAGCGCGAAGGTGTGCAGCCAGCGCAGGAACAGGAACAGGCCCATCGAGCGCAGGTTGAAGCGGTTCTTCGCGGCGAGCCGGCGGTGCAGCTCCTCGCCCTCGCGCAGATGGTCGAAGCGGCTGTCGCGCTCCACCGAGCGGGGGATCTCGAAGGGCGGCGAGCCGAGCAGCCCGACCCCTTCGCGGATCTCGCCGTCGAGCGGGACCAGCACCTTCGTGGCCAGCAGACAGTTCTCGCCGGTCCGGCCGCCGACCGGGTAGGCGATGGCGTTGCCCAGGAAGTTGTGCCCGCCGATCTCGGTCCGGGAGACCCGGAAGGACGTGGCGGAGTAGTCCGCGTTCATCACCGACAGCCCGTCCGCGACCATCGTGCCGCTGCCGACCCGCACCAGGTACGGCGTCTCGTGCTGTACCTCCGTGCCGAAGTTGGACCCGGTCTGCTCGACGAGCGAGAGGTCGTATCCGAGGGCCTTGAGGTACGGGACGATGTAGGAGCTGTCGCCGCAGAGCCACTTGAAGAACTTGAGGTTGGTCAGGCGGGTGATCGCGCGGTGCACCGAGTAGTGGAAGCCGTACAGCGGATAGGTGCGGTCCGGCCGGACGAGCGGGCGCAGCAGGCGCGGGACGGCGAACACGGCCACCACTGCGACGACGACGGAGCCGGCGAACAGCGCGAGGGACAGGGCCAGCGCCTCGATGTAGAAGCGCGCCGAGGTGATGTGCTGTGCCGCCGGGTCGAGCAGGGTCTCCAGCTCGGGCGCGGTGGTGAGCAGCAGATACGCGCCGCCGACGGTCAGCGGCAGATACAGCGCCAGCGTCTGGAGCAGGGCGGCGAGCCCGTACCCGGCCCGCCGGAGTGTGCCGCAGGGGGCCGGGGCGACCCGGATGTGGTCCACCTCCGTGCGCCGGGCGGGGGAGCCGTGCCGACGCTGCCCGGCCGGGACCGCCTGGCCGGCGTGGAGTGCGGAGGAGTGGCCGAGCTGGGAGCCGTCGCCCATGACGGTGCCGATGTCGAGCACGGTGTGCTCGCCGACGAAGACGTCACGGCCGAGGGTCACCGGGCCGGTGCGGATCCGCCCGGCGCGTGCCCGGTAGCAAAGGAAGTAGGCGTTCTTGCGGATCACCGAGTCCGCGCCGATCGTCAGCAGGTCGGTGCAGACCGGGACGGTGTGGCTCAGGATCGTGACGCCGGGTCCGATCCGGGCGCCGAGGGCCCGCAGGTACAGCACGTACAGCGGGTTGCCGACGAACAGCAGCATCGGGCTGGTGTGCAGCAGCGCCTTGACGATCCAGAACCGCAGATAGGCCGGACCCCAGACGGGGAACTCGGTGGGCTTCCATCGCCCGATCAGCAGCCACTTGGCGGCGACCGGGAGTGTGCAGAGCGCGAGGAGGGCGAGAGCGCCGAAGCCGGCCGACCGCAGATAGACCTCGACGACACCGGAACCGTCCGCTACCCACTCGTACCCCTGTACGGAGCCGAGCGCGGCCAGCAGGCAGTAGCCGGCGAAGAGGAGCAACTGCAGGGCCCCGCACAGGACGTACCGGAAGGTGCTGCCCGGCGGTGTGACCTCGGCGGGTACCGGCGGGGCGGCCGGCGATGGCGGTGCCTCGGCGAGCGCGGCCGCGAGACGCCGGACCGTCGGGTGGCCGTAGACGTCCCGGATGGACACCGACGGCAGATCGGGATGCTTCCTGACGCGGGCACAGAAATGGGCCATCGTCAGGGAGTTGGCGCCGAGGTCGTCGAAGAAATGGCTTTCTGCGGGCACATGTTCGAGGTGTGCGACGTCGGCCAGAACTTCGGCGAGCAGTCGCTCGGTGGCGGTGTGCGATTCCGCCGCGTACGGCTCGGCCGCCTCGACCTCACTGATTTTTTCCACCACGTGTCGTGGCGCTGGCAATGTCATTTGATTTCTCCGCGACAGGTATTGCGATGGAAGGCGCCCGGGGGTGAACGGGACGGCGCGCGGAATGACAGAAGGAGGGAGGGGATGGAGCGGTGACGGATGTGGCGGAATTGATCAGGCCTGGTCGCAGCCTGCGCGAATCCCCCGAGGTGCGCTGCGCCCGGGCCTGGTCCAGGAGGGTGCAACGGAATGCAATCCGGATTCTTTCGGTACATTCGGAACAGGTCAAGAGAGGTCGGGTAATTGACGCTTTCCCGCCCCTTTCCTGATCTCTTCCGACCTGTCGGACCGGGCCCGAAAGGGTGCTTCAGCGGGGAACTTTCCAAAGTGTGGGTACAAACACGCTCGAACGTTCCACTTCTGACGCCCCATTGATTCGGCCAGCACGTGCATGACAGAAAAGGCGATTCGGAATCACCTTTTGTTTTCTGCTGGGTTTCCCTTCGATTGCTGCCCCGTGACGCGACCCGAGGGAAGGGTGCGCCGCACGCGGGGCCCTGCCCGGTCGACGGCACCAGGAGGTGAGGGCGGCGCGCCCGGCCGGATACCTTTAGGGCGTGCAGCCAGCAAGTCAGTCACCTCGAACACCCGAGAGCCCCCATGGGCGTCTCCACCGCGCGCGTGCCCTCTACCGGGACGTCTCCAAGCGCAGGACCGCCTGGCTGCTCCTGAAGGACACCGTCAACTCCTGCATCGAGTACCGCATCCTGGGCCTCGCGGCCGAGGCGGCGTTCTTCACGCTGCTCTCCGTGCCGCCGCTGCTGCTCAGCATGATCGGCCTGCTCGGCTACGTCGACGACTGGACCGGCGCCGACACCATCGCCAGCCTGGAGCTCAACCTCCTGGAGGCCTCGCGCACCATCCTGTCCGACAAGGGCGTCGCCGAGATCGCGCAGCCGATCCTGGACGACGTGATGAAGGGCGGCCGCCCCGACGTCATCTCCATAGGCTTCCTGTTCGCCCTGTGGTCCGGCTCGCGGGCGGTGAACGTCTTCATCGACACCATCACCGTCATGTACGGCCTCGACGGCGTCCGCGGCATCGTCAAGACCCGCCTCATGGCCTTCCTGCTCTTCCTCGTGGCGCTGCTGATCGGCTCCGTCGCCCTGCCCCTGATGGTCGCCGGGCCCGACGCCGTCGTCCGGATCGTCCCGTGGTCGGCGACCGTCGTCCAGGTCCTCTACTGGCCCGTGGTGATCCTCCTGTCCATCGTCTTCCTGACGACCCTGTACCACGTGTCGGTGCCGGTCCGCTCGCCCTGGGTCGAGGACGTGCCGGGCGCCCTCGTGGCCCTCGGCATGTGGGTGCTCGGCAGTTTCCTGCTCCGTATCTACCTCAGCAACACGGTCGAGGGAGCGACGATCTACGGCTCCCTGGCCGCCGCCGTCGCGGTGCTCCTGTGGATCGGCGTGGGCGCCTTCGCGGTACTGGTCGGCGCCGCCGTCAACGCCGCCATCGACCGCGTGTGGCCCGCCGCCGCCACCGCCGCGGCCCGCGCCGCCAACGAGCGCCTCCGCGAGGAACAGGCCGCCGAGTACGTCGCCCGTGCCGCCGCGGCCCGCTCCTACGACCCCGAGGACCCGGACATGCCCTCGGAGTTCCCCGAGCGCTGGTCGCGCTTCCTGCCGCCGGAGGACGTGACGTCGAGGCTGCGGTCACCTGTGAAGAAGGGGGAGGACTAAGGGGGACGACCAACGTCCCCGCCGCCGCCCCGCATCGCTCGGGGCCGGCGGTCACACCTTCCCCTGAGACCGGCAGGGCCGCGGGCGTAGCCTCGTCGGTGTGTACGTCGAAAGGGCTTCCCGGCTCGCCGGGGCGGTGGTGTGGACCAATGCGCCGTCCGGCGGCGGTGCGGGGCTCGTCCTGCCCGACGGGTGCATGGACCTGTTGTGGAACGACGGCGGGCTGTCGGTCGCCGGGCCCGACACCCGGGCGCACGTCACCGAAGACGCACCCGGTCCCTGGGCCGGCCTGCGCTTCTACCCCGGCACCGCGCCCACCTACCTCGGTGTGCCCGCGCACGAACTGCGCGACCGGCGCGTGGAGCTGGCCGAGCTGTGGCCCGCCGCCGTCGTACGACGGTTCACCGCCCGGGTGAACGCGGCGGCCGATCCGGCGAGCGGGCTCGAAGAAGTGGCCCTGGAGCGGGCGGCCGATGCCGGCCGCCCCGATCCGCTGCTGCGCCGGGTCGTCGCCGCCCTCGACGCGGGCCGCCCGGTCGCGGCGACCGCCGACGAACTCGGCCTCGGAGCCCGGCAGTTGCACCGCAGGTCCCTCGCCGCGTTCGGATACGGGCCCAAGACACTGGCCCGGGTGCTGCGACTGCAGCGGGCGCTCGTCCTGGCCCGCACCGGCGTGCCGTACGCCGAGACGGCGGCCCGGACCGGATACGCCGACCAGGCCCATCTGGCGCGTGATGTACGCGAGTTGGCGGGCCTGCCGCTCGGAGAGCTACTCGGCGGCGGACGGTAGCGGCGCGAAGAGGTCCACCCCGTTGCCGTCGGGGTCGAGGATCACGGCGTACCGCTGGCCCCACACCGCGTCCCACGGCTTCAGCTCGCCCTGGTACCCGGCGCCCACCAACTCCTCGTACACCGCGTCCACTTCGGCGGGACTGTCGCACAGCAGGGCCAGCCCGGCGCCGCCGCCCTTCCCCGGGACGTACTGGGGGTGGAAGGAACGCACGGTCTCCTCGGTGTCGAGCAACAGCCGCAGCCCGCCGGGGAGTCGCGCCTCGGCGTGCGGCAGGTCCTCGGCCCCCTCGGGGAAGTCGAAGCCGAGCCTGCGGTAGAAGGTGACGGAGGCGGCCATGTCCGAGGCCACCATCCCGATCGCATCCAGTCGTGGAGTCATGCGGCCACCGTAGGAGGGGCGGGGGTGGTGGGTCTTGAAGGAATCGGACACGTCGCCGGGCGGCCTCCGGGCAGGGCTCCGGACAGTGCCTACTCCGCCCGCCAGACCGTCATGTCCGCGCTCACGAAGCTGACACCGCTGTCGGGCAGCGCGGTCGACTTCGTCTGGATCACGAGCAGCGCGATGTCCCCGGACGGGTGCTTGACGCAGAACTCGCTGCCGGCCGCCGCCGCGGCCAGGGTGAAGCTGTGGCTCGTGGCGCCGGTGAGGGCGATACGGCAGGTGTCGAGGCCGGCGCCCGGATCGGCGAACAGCATGGTGATCACGCTGGTGTCGCTCTCCAGCGCGCAGCTCGGCTCCTCGCAGCTGAAACGGATGTCCCCCTTGCGGTCCTCGCGGTCGATCGGCTTCCTGATGCCCAGGGAGTTCTTCTCGTTCAGGAACCGTTGGGGGTACGCGGTGGGCCGGGGCTGCTCGGGCTCGGTCGGGGAGGGGCTCGCTCCCTCCGGTGTTCGGTCGGCGCCGCCGGCCGACGAGGAACCTGATGAGGACCCCGACGACCGTCCGGACGCTGTCGGGCCGGGCGTCGAGGAGGAGGACGAGGAGGAGGACGAGGAGGAGTCCCGGTTGAGGAGCCGGTTCGCTCCCTCCAGGACGGTCCACGCCAGGCCCGTCACCAGCAGCGCACCCGTGGTCACGGCGACGGCCGTGATCAACGCGGTACGGCGCCGGCGGGCCCGCCGCTCCTCCGGGTCCATCGGGCGCTCCGGGCCCGTCAGCCCGGCGGGCCCCATCAGCCCTGTCGGACCCATGGGCCTCGTCGCCCCCATAGGGCGTACCGGCGCGATCAGCGGCATCGGGTGTACCGGGGTCGGCGCCGGGACCGGGGACGGAACCGTCACCTGCGGGCCGGCGACCTCCCGCCACACGGCGGGTCCGCCGCCCGCGTCGGCGTCCCGGCCCAGCCGCTGCCGGCACCATTCGACGACCTCCGCGAGGGTGGCCCGCTGCGCCGGATCGGCGGCCAGGCACCGGGCGAGCAGGGGGCGTAGCTGTGCGGGCAGCCGGGACAGGTCGGGTTCCGAGTGCACGATCCGGTACAGCACACTGACCGACGGGCCGTCCCCGTACAGCGGCTCACCCAGGGCCGCGAAGGCCGCCGTCTGGCCGAGCGCGAATGCATCGGTCGCCGCCGTGACCTCACCCCCGGTCGCCTGCTCGGGCGCCATGAACTGGGGCGTGCCGGCGGCCGTGCCCGTGGCCGTGTGCGAGGTGATGCCGGAGGCCAGCGAGATACCGAAGTCGATCACCCGGGGCCCGTCGGCGGCCAGCAGCACGTTCGACGGCTTCAGGTCACGGTGCACGATGCCCGCGCCGTGGATGGCCTGGAGCGCCTCGGCCACCCCGGCCATCAGCCACAGCACCGCCGGCACCGGCAGCGGTCCGTGCCGGGCGACGGCCTCCGCGAGGGAGGGCCCGGGTACGTAGAGCGTGGCCAGCCAGGGTGGTACACCGTCCGCGTCGGCGTCGATCAGCTCGGCGGTGTACGCGCCCCGGACCCGCTGGGCCGCCTTGATCTCCCGGTGGAACCGCCGCCGGAAGACCGGGTCGTCGGCCAGCTCCGGGCGGATCACCTTGATCGCCACCGGTCGGCCGCCCTGGGTGTGCGACAGATAGACCCGGCCCATGCCACCCGCGCCGAGCCGGGCGGCGAGGCGATAACCGGCCACCTGGACCGGATCGTCCGCCTGTAGTGGCTGGAACACCTCAGTCGCGTTGTTCAACGATCCCCGTCCCCGTCCCCGTCCCCGTGATGCCGGGTCGCCAGATCCTCTGGCTCCCTCATCCCCTGATCCGCTGATCCCCTGGATCTGTCGGCCTGATGAAATGACCAACGGCAGCAGCCTAAAGGGTGTCCTGTGAACCCGTGTTCGGAATTGATCGAGGCGAGCCTCTCGTGAGAACGGACCCTTTGGCTCACCTGTGGAACAACTGTGCGGCAGGATATAGGGCATGCCCCGTACCGCGCGTGTTCTGCTGCCCCTGGCGTTGCTGCCGTTGCTGCTCACCGCCTGCGGGAACGAGAAAGCCGTGGTCGTGGGCCGGGAGCCCCTCATGTCGGCCCCCGACCGGGCCGAACTCCACGCCCGGGCCGAGGCGCTGGGCCTCACGCCCGGATTCGTCTATGTCACCGAGTCCCCCGGATTCACGCTCGCCCGTCAGTCGGTCGGCGTGTACGGCGACGACGGCTTCGCCGCCGCCTACTGGTCGTGGAAGAACAGCGCCCAGCTCCTCATCCTCGTCGACCACGGCACGATGGACGCCGAGAACTGCCCGGACCAGCCCCTCGGCCAGGGCACGGGCACGTCGGTCACCTGTGAACGCGACGGGGAGACCTGGTACCGCACCTCGGCGGGGGAGCACGAGTACGCCGTGCCGGAGGACGGCCACGTCGTCCGGATCAGCGCCGCCACGGCGACCGTGGACCGCGACGTCCTGCGCGCCGCCGCCCTCGCCGCCCACCGCCCCACCGACGCCGAACTGGCCTTCATCCTCCCGCCCCGCCACGACGGCAAGCATCCGCGCCCGCCCGGCGGCATGCCGATCGAACGCGGCGACCTGCCGCCGAGGGGCGACGGAGCCCCGAACAACCAGGCGGGGACGTCCGGTTGAGCTGCTAGGACGTACTGCCCGCCTGCTGCGGGCCGAAGGCCGTCATGAAGCGGTCGCGGAACTTGTCCATCCGCCATACCGGGGTGTCCTCGGCCGGCTTGAGGCCGTCCGTCCAGCCCCAGTCGGAGATCTTCTCCAGCACCTCGGGGTCCTGTGCGACGATCGAGACGGGCACGTCGTGGCTGGGGTTGTCACCGGTGACCGTCTTGTTGGGCTGGTGGTCGCCGAGGAAGATCAGGACGGTGTCCTTGGAGCCGTACTTCGCGACGTAGTCGACGATGCTGGACACCGAGTACTGGATGGACTTGCGGTACTCGTCACGGACGTCGGAGGGGTTCTGCCAGACCTCCTTGGGGTCCTTGCCCTCCGCCTTCTGGAGCGAGTCGTAGACCGAGCCGTCACCGACCTGGTCCTCGGGGATCGTGCTCGGGATGGGCGCCCACGGGTTGTGGCTGGAGGTCAGGATGATCTCCGCCATCATCGGCTCGCGGTCCTTCTTGCCGTGCTCCAGCTCCTCGAACGCCTTCAGCGTGTACTGGTCGGGCATGGTCGACCAGCTGAACTTCGGGCCCTGGTAGCCGAGCTGGTCGGAGTCGTAGATGTGGTCCAGACCGAAGTACTTGCCCTCCGGCCAGGCCTTCTGGGTGCCCGGCACAATGCCGACCGTGCGCCAGGCACCGGTGCGGCGGAACGCCTCGGTGAGGGTGAGACGGTCACCGGAGACGAGGTTGCGGTAACGCTGCTGGTTCTTGATCCACAGGCCGGACAGGAACGTGGAGTGGCCCAGCCAGCTGCCGGCGCCCGTGATGGGGGAGCGCAGCCAGCCGCTCTGCGACGCGTACCCGGCCTCCTCCAGCTCCCGCGTCTTCTGCGTGAGCGTCTCGCCGAGCGGTTCGCCCATCTGCGGGTCGTCGATCGCGGAGCGGCCGTAGCTCTCGATGAACGTGATCAGTACGTCCTTGCCGCGCAGCCCCGTCAGCAGCTGGTCCGGCGGTACGTCGGCGAAGGCGTCCACCGCCGCCTCCTTCTTGAACGCCTCCCCGTCCTTCAGCCCGTCGCTCACCGACTCGATCCGGTTCTCCACGAGCGTCGCCGCGCTGTGCGAGGCCACCGGCACATCGGCGATCTCCAGCGTCAGCGTCGAGCAGGTGATCCAGACCGTCCCCAGGACGAGCAGCGTACGGCTCGCCGTGTGCCGGTTGCGCACCATCAGCCGGCTGATCCGCACGACCGCCAGTGTCATGAGCACCGGCAGCGCGAGCGCCAGCGCGATCACCCCGATCGTGGCCGCCTGCGCGACCGCGCCGCCCAGCGAGTCCTTCATGAACGACTGCGCGTCGTCCAGCAGGATCCAGTCCAGCACCAGGTCGAACGGCCGGTCGAGGGTCCAGTACGACCCCATGTCCAGCACCTTGACGATCACCAGCAGCCCGAGCACCACACCGACGACCACCACTCCCACGCGGCGCGCCTTCGGCGGCAGCACGAGCAGCAGCGCCGCCACGAGGATTCCCTCCGCAGGGATCCGCAGGAAACGGCCGAACCCGAGGTCGGTGACGTCGTTCGGCACGAGCAGCGCGAACACGACGAGTGCGAGGGCGAGCCCGGTGACCGTCCAGGCGACGGCGCGCGCGGCCCGGGGGTGCTTGACGCGCCGGCCGGAGGGGGGTGAGGGGCGCTCGGCCTCGGCCTCTACGTCCGCCTCGGCCTGGATTTCGACGTCCTCCTCGGCCTCGACCTCTGCCTCGCCGTCCTCCTCGGCCTCGACCTTTGGCTTGGCCTCTGCCTCTGCCTCTGCCTCTGCCTCTGCCTCTGCCTCTGCCTCGGTCTCCGTAACCGCTTCCGGTTCCGGAGGGCCGGCGTCCTCCGGGGCCTTGTCGTCATCCGGTGCCGGTGTCGGTTCCGGAAGCTGCGGAGAGCGTGTGTGCGACAACCCGAAGGTCCTTCCCTGTGGAGCATGTGGAGCTCAGTGCTGGTGGAGCGGAGTGGGCCGGGGACGGCGGCACCGCCATCACACCCGTACGCCCATCACTATGCGTACGGTCCGACGACGCCCACCGTTCACCCGAACGCGGGTGCTCCGCAACCATCTCGTCCGAACCCCGACACCATCCCACCCCCCGTTCAGGACGAGCGCGGCGCCCCCGTGCTCGCCCGTTCCACCAGTCGCGTCGACAACTCGGTGCGCGTGCCCTCCGGTTGGTCGCCCTCCATCATCCGCACGAGCAGCCGTAGCGCGGTCGAGGCCATCTCGGAGAGCGGCTGGCGGACGGTGGTCAGGGCGGGAGTGGCCCAGCGGGCCTCGGGAAGGTCGTCGAAACCGACCACACTGAGGTCGTCCGGGACCCGCAGCCCCCGCTCACCCAGCGCCTCGTACGTGCCGAGGGCCATCTTGTCCGAGCAGACGAAGACGGCGGTCGGCGGCTGGGGAAGATCGAGCAGCTGGAGCATACGGTGGCGGGCGGTCGTCTCCATGAAGTTGCCGTAGCGGACGTACTCCGGCCGGTACGGGAGGCCGGCGGCCGTCAGCGCCGAGCGGTAGCCCGAGACCCGGGCGCTGCTGCACATCTTGCGCCGGTACCCGGCGATCACGGCGATCCGCTCGTGCCCCAGGGCCAGCAGATGCTCGGTGGCGGTCATCCCGCCCCGCCAGTTGGCCGCGCCCACCGAGATGACGCCCGGCGGCGGTTCGAGGACCGGGTCGATCAGCACGAACGGGATCTGGTGCTGGGTGAGCCAGGAGTACTGGGCGGGGGACAGCTCGGCCAGGTTGAACAGCACGCCCGCGGAGCCCCGGGTGGCCACCTTGTCGAACCAGCCGCGTTCGGGGCGGGCGCCCCGGGTGCGGGTCAGCCCGGCCGAGACCACCAGCTCCAGGCCGGCGTCGTGGGCGGCCTGTTCGACGCCGTGCAGGACGGCGCCCGACCAGGAGTTCTCCAGCGAGTGCACCACCAGGTCGACCATGCGCGGTGACTTCGACGCCTCGAACCGGGGTCTGCGGACATAGCCGAGCCGGTCCAGCGCCTCGGTGACCCGGCGCCTGGTCTCGGGGGCCACGTCCTCGCGGCCGTTGACCACCTTCGAGGCCGTCGGCACGGACACCCCGGCCTCGCGCGCCACCACCGCCAGCGTCGGCCCGGCCGTCGCGCTCCCGCCACGCACCATCGCGACTCCACCCTTCAGGGCCCTGTCCCGAGGGCCGGTGAAATTTTCGAACAGCCTCGCTCGCGCGGCGGAGACCCGACCCGCGTAGCAAGCGCTTCCTACGTTAAGCCCAACTCAACACGGCGGGAAGAAGCGGGGATTCGCAGGACCGCCCCAGTCAAAACTTTCGAAACTTCGAACACGTGGGGTGGGGTGGAGTGGGGTGGGGATGGCGGGAGGGCGATGGGTGGTGGCGATGGGTGGTGGCGATGGGGGTGGGTCCTTCACTCCGCCCCGCACACCAGCCGGAACCCCGAGAAGTCCGCTGTGAACTCCGCGCCGACGAGGTCCTGGGCGTGGATACCCGCGAGCGCACCGGTGAAGCGCAGCTTGGAGCCGTAGTCGTCGGAGAGGCGGCTGAAGTCCAGGACCGGTCCAACAGGGGTGCGCACGCCGTCGCGGAGGTACCAGAAGCGGGCCTCGGTGCCGTCGGTGTTCGCGCCCAGGGTGATCGGCTGCCCCGTCTCGACCTCGACGAGGGCAAGCCGGCGGGCCTCGTCCTCGTCGCGTTCGAGGAGGCTGAGGACGGTGCGGCCCGCGCCCCGCCACTGCTGGCCGCGCTGTGGCTCGCCCTCGGGCTCGGACCAGGTCAGGTCGAGGGAGAGGTAGGAGGCGGTGTTGTAGCGGAGGGTCAGCCCGGCGGCCTCCCCGAAGGTGCGTGGCCGTGCCTCGACGGTGACCTCCACCTCCGCCCGGTGCTCGGTGATCCGCTGGGCCAACAGGCTCTGCTCCCAGAGTGACTCGGGCCCCTGCCGGCCACGCAGCCGGATCCAGCCGGGGCGCGCGGCCGTGTCGGCCCAGGACGCGTCCGGCTCCGCGCGCGGGCTGCTCCACGGCCAGGCCAACCCGGCCAACCCGGTCGACCCGGTCGACCCGGCCAACCCGGCCAACCCGGCCAACCCGGCCAACCCGGCCAACCCGGTCGACCCGTCCTCGCGCCCGGCGGGCGTGGCCCCGGGCTGCCGGGTGGCCGCCCCCGCACTCGGAACCTCCACCTCCACCTCCGGATGCCAGCCCCCCTGCCGGAGCCTGGGCCAGCCCTCCGCGTCCCACACCACCGCTTGGACGGCCGTCTCCCGGCCCAGCGGGCACCGCATGCCGTGCTCGGTGTGCAGCGGGCGGGCGGTGAGATGGCTGAGGAACCAGTCACCGGCCGGTGTCTCGACCAGCTCGGCGTGCCCGGCCTTCTGCAAGGGCACCTTCGGGTCGTCCCGGGTCGTCAGCAGGGGCACGCCGTCCAGCTCGTACGGGCCGGTCAGGGCGCGGCTGCGGGCCACCCGCACCCCGTGCTCGAAGCCGGTGCCGCCCTCGGCGAGGACCAGGTAGTACCAGCCGTCGCGGACCAGCAGCTTGGGGCCCTCGATCAGCTGGTCGTGCTGGAGCAGGAGCCGGGTCCCGCCGACGGGACGCAGCGTGGAACGGTCCAACTCCGTCAATACGATCCCGGCGAAGCGCTTGCCGCCCGGCCGGTGGTCGCTCTGCATGTTGAGCAGCCACAGCCGGCCCTCGTGGTGGAACAGGGCGGGGTCGAAGCCATGGCTCGCGACCCGCCTTGGAGCGGTCCACTCCCCGTCCACCGCCATGGCCGTGCTGACGTAGGTGTCCAGGTCGAAGTACCGCGTGCCGATGGACCGCACGATCGTGTAGACCACCCAGAAACGCTCGCCGTCCCAGCTCAGGGACGGCGCCCAGACGCCGCCCGAGTCGGGGACGCCGGCCAGCGAGCCGCCCGGGGCCGCGCCGCGGACATGGCCGGCGTACTCCCAGTGCGCCAGGTCCCGCGAGCGGTGGATCGGGATCGTCGGGAACCACTCGAACGAACTGGTTGCCACGTAGTACCACTCGCCGACCCGGATCAGGGAGGGGTCGGGTGCGAAGCCCCGGATGACGGGGTTGTGGGCCACGGTCACGAGCGGGCTTCCGATGTTCCGGAGTCGACGGTCATTTGAGGGCTCCCATCGTGACGCCGGACCGCCAGTAGCGGCGCATCGCGGTCATCATGATCGCCAGCGGGACGATGGAGAGCAGGGCGCCGGTCAGGACGAGGCTGGTCACGTCGATGCCGGACTCCAGCGTCTTGCCTGTCCAGTTGTACAGGCCGATGTTGAGGGTCCAGTTCTCCTCGCCCCGCAGGACGGTGAGGGGGAGGAAGAAGGCGTTCCAGGTGTTGACGAAGGCCAGCAGGAAGACCGTCGCGCCGCCCGTGGTCATCATCCGCAGCACGATGCTGAAGAAGATCCGCAGCTCACCGGCGCCGTCGATACGGGCCGCCTCAAGGAGTTCGAAGGGGATCGTCGCCTCGGTGTACACCTTCGCCAGATACACGCTGAAGGGATTGATGAGGCAGGGAATCAGCATCGCCCACGGGGTGTCGACCAGGCCGATCTCCGAGAACATCAGGTACAGCGGCAGCGTGAGCAGGGCGATCGGGATCAGGAAGGAGCCCACCACGCACGCGAACACCACACCCCGGCCCGGGAAGTCGAAGCGCGCCAGGCCGTAACCGGTTGCCAGCGCGATGAGGGTGCCGCCGAGGGAGCCGACACCGGCGTACAGGAACGAGTTGGCGGTCCAGCGCAGGAAGATGCCGTCCTCGTAGGTGAACAGCTGGTGCAGGTTGTCCCACAGGTGCATGCCGGAGAACCACATGCCGTTGCTCTGGTACAGCCCCACCCGGTCCTTGGTGGCGGCGACGATCAGCCACCACACGGGGAAGAGGCTGTAGGCGCTGGCCAGGATCAGGCCGAGCAGGATGAAGCGCTGGCCGCCGCGGCCGCGGGATGCGGTGTCGGGCCTGGTGATCCGCTGTACGGGAGGCATGCCGGACCTTCCGGACTTCTTGGGGGAGTCGGTGGTCGTCGTGGCCATCAGTCGACCTCCTTCGAGGTCAGGCGGAAGAACAGGAAGGAGGCGACGCCGAGGATCAGGGCGAGGAGCACCGACAGGGCGGCGGCGTAGTGGTAGTTGCCCGCGTTGAACGCCTGGTTGTAGATGATCATGATCGGGGTGAAACTGTCGTCGACCGTCTCCGGGGTGATTCTCCGGAACAGCGCCGGCTCGTTGAAGATCTGCAGCATCTGGATGATCGACAGCAGCCCGGTCAGGACCAGGGCCCCGCGGACGAACGGGATCTTGATGCTCAGGGCGATCCGGGACTCGGAGGCGCCGTCGAGCCGGGCGGCCTCGAACAGTTCGCGGGGCACGCCCTGGAGCGCCGAGTAGATGATCACCATGTTGTAGCCGATGCCGTGCCAGGTGAGCAGGTTGCCGATGGACGGCCACACCATGGAGGGCGCGAAGAAGTTCCAGTCGAACCCGAAGAGGTCGCCGAGCGGGGTCAGCGGACCCACCGCGGGGCTGTAGAGGTTGACCCACACGATCGCCGCGACGACGCCCGGGATCATGTACGGGACCAGCAGCACGATCCGGAACCGGTTCGCGGCCTTGGAGGTGACCGCGTCCAGGAACAGCGCCAGGACCAGGCTGACCAGCAGCATGAACGGGATCTGCACGCAGGCGAACAGCACCACCCGCAGGATGGAGCCCATGAACGCCGAGTCGGTCAGCCCCAGCTGGTAGTTGTCGAAACCTGCGAACTCCCGGGTCGCACCGCCGAGGCCGAGCCCGGACTGCTTCTCCTGGAACAGCGACTCGTAGACCGCGTACCCGATGGGCAGCAGATAGAGGAAGACGAATCCGAGCTGGAAGGGCACCGTGAACGCGGCACCCTTCCAGCGCTGGGAGCGAATCATCGAACGATGCCTCAGCCCTTGACGTTGATACCGCGGGACTTCAGGTCCTTTACCGTCCACTCCTGCATGTGCGCGAGCAGGTCGGTGACCTTCTGTTCCTTGCTGACGACCTTGCCCCACTCGCTCTGCAGCTCGGTGAACATGGCGGTCCAGTTCGGGCCGTAGACCCAGTCGGTGGTGACGGTGCCCAGGCTGTCCGTGACGATCTTCTTGGCCGGCTCGTAGTTGTCACCGAGCAGCTTCTCGGAGATCGCCTCGGCGACGAAGGAGTCGCTGTCGGCCAGAGCCGGCATGACACCGCTGCCCGTCTCCGGGCTCGCCAGGGACTTGACCGCGCCCGCGTCCGTGGACAGCCACAGGGCCGCCTCGGCCGCCTGCTTCTTGTACTTGCACTGCTCGGTGACCAGGTTCATGCCACCGCTCTGGTTGGTTCCGGCCGGGGTCTTGGCCGCCTCGCCCTTGTACGTCGGCCACGACGTGAGCGCCCAGTCGCCGAAGGAGTCGGTGAAGTTCTGCACCATGCCGGACATCTGCCAGGTGGAGATCTGGCGGGTGGCCGTGCCGCCCTTGTCGTAGTTGCGCTGCACGGCGGCGTAGTCGGCGAAGGAGAGCTTGGAGTTCAGGTCGTTGTCGATGATCTCCTGGATCACCGCGGCCGCCTTCAGGGTGCCCTCGTCCTGGAAGTCCACCCTCCAGGAGTCCCCGTCGATCGCGTACCAGTGGGCCCCGGCCTGCATGGCCAGCACCTCCAGGGTGCTCGGGTCCTCACCGGCGTAGTTGGTGATGTGGATGTCGTGCTTCTTCAGCACCTTGCCCGCGGCGATGAAGTCGTCCCAGGTCGCGGGCGCCTTGAGGCCGTACTTCTTGAAGAGGTCGGTGCGATAGATCGTGAACGCGGGCGCCGAGCTGGTGGGTACGCCGTAGACCTTGCCCTGCACCTGGACACCGGCCCAGGCGCCGGCGTTGAACTTGTCCTTGCTCGGCTCGACGTACTCGGTGATGTCGGCGAGCGCGCCCTGCGACACCCAGGTGGTCACATACTCGGCGGTGTTCTGGAGCAGGCACGGGGCGTTGCCCGCCTTCACCGCGTTGCTGAGCTGCTTCTGCATGGTCAGCTGGTCGGTGACCTTGGTGTACTTGAGCTGGACGTCCTTGTGCGAGGCGTTGAACGCTTTGACGAGGGTCTCCTGGCCGTTGGCCCAGCCCCAGAAGGGGAGGGTGACCGGACCGGAGGCTCCTGAGGAGCCGTCGTCGCCGGAGTCCGAGCCGCCGCACGCGGCGAGCAGACCTGTAAGCGCCACACTCGCGACGGCGATGCGGGCGAACCTTCTCCGGGAGCTGGTGGAGTTCATCGTACGGTCATCCTTCGAGACGTAGACGATCGCGGAAGCGGGGGAGCGAGGGGCGGCTCGGTGGGGGCGACGGCGAGCGAGGCGGACCGTCAGCTCGTGTCTCGGGACCCCTGCGGAACGTGTAGTAAACGGTTGCTGTGAAACGTAGGTCTCCTGATCGGCTCACGCAAGAGTGCGACGGGAAATTGTTACGCGGGATTGTCCGTGGGGTTGCGCGGAGACACGTCGCGCGGTTTCGGACTGTGACGATGGAAGCCCAGGTCAAGAGGGTGTCCGGCGCGGCGGAGGCCGCCGCGGAAGCATGGTCCGCGACGGCCTCAAGGGATGAAAACGCTTACGTAACGCTACTCATGGGCAGGTTGTCAGGAGGTTGTCGGCAGGTCGTCGCCGGTCGTCAGCGGGGAGTGGACCGGAGCCCCGGCTGCTCTCCGGCGCCCGGCAGGTCCCAGCGGGCCATGTCCCGCAGCCAGGCGTCCGCCGAGCCGTCGGACGGGGCCCGCCAGTCGCCCCGCGGCGACAGGGAGCCGCCGGCCAGGACCTTCGGCCCGTTGGGCATCGCCGAGCGCTTGAACTGCGAGAACCCGAAGAAACGGCGGCAGAAGCTGTCCAGCCAGTGCCAGATCTCCGGCAGGTCGTACGCCGTCCGATCGGCCTCCGGGAACCCCGGCGGCCACGCGCCCGCCTCCTGGTCCCGCCAGGCGTGCCAGGCCAGAAAACCGATCTTCGACGGCCGGAAACCATGGCGCAGCACATGGAAGAGAGTGAAGTCGTGCAGCGCGTACGGGCCGATCCTGGACTCGGTGGACTGGAGCTCCTCGCCCGGTACGAGCTCCGGGCTGATCTCCGTGTCGAGGATCGCGGCCAGCGTCTCGTTGGTCTCCTCCCCGAACTGGCCACTGCTGATGACCCAGCGGATGAGGTGCTGGATGAGCGTCTTCGGGACCCCGGAGTTGACGTTGTAGTGGCTCATCTGGTCGCCGACGCCGTACGTGCACCAGCCGAGCGCCAGCTCGGACAGATCACCGGTGCCGAGCACGATCCCGCCGCGCTGGTTGGCCAGCCGGAACAGATAGTCGGTGCGCAGCCCGGCCTGCACGTTCTCGAAGGTCACGTCGTAGACCGGCTCGCCGGACGAGAACGGGTGGCCGATCTCCTGGAGCATCAGCCGGGCGGTCGGCGTGATGTCCAGCTCGGCCGCGGTGACGCCCAGCGAACGCATCAGCTTGTGGGCGTTGCCCTTGGTGTGCTCGCCGGTCGCGAAACCGGGCAGCGTGAACGCCAGGATGTCGCTGCGGGGACGGCCCGCCCGGTCCATGGCCCGCGCGGCGACGATCAGCGCGTGCGTGGAGTCCAGGCCCCCCGACACCCCGATCACGATCTTCGGGCCGCCGATCGCCGCCATCCGCTGCTGGAGGCCCGCCACCTGGATGTTGTACGCCTCGTAGCAGTCCTGGGCGAGCCGGGCGGGATCGGCGGGCACGAACGGGAACCGCTCGAGCCGGCGCCGCAGTCCCAGGTCGGCCGAGGGCGCGTCGAGCCGGAACGGCACCTGCCGGTAGCCGCCGGTGCGCGCCGCGTGGGTCCGGCGGTTGTCGTCGAACGTGCCCATCCGCGTACGGGCCTGGCGCAGCAGGTCGAGATCGAGGTCGGCCACCGCGTACTGGTCGCCCTGCGGGAACCGGTCGGTCTCGGCCAGCAGGACACCGTTCTCGTAGATCATCGTCTGGCCGTCCCACGACAGGTCGGTCGTCGACTCGCCGAGACCGGCCGCCGCGTAGACGTAGGCGGCGAGACAGCGCGCGGACGCCGACCGGCACAGCAGCCGCCGGTCCTCGGCCCGCCCGACCGTGATCGGGCTGCCGGAAAGGTTGAGCAGGACGGTCGCGCCGGCCAGCGCCGCCTCCGCGCTCGGGGGCACCGGCACCCACATGTCCTCGCAGATCTCCGCGTGCAGCACCAGACCGGGGACGTCCTGCGCCGCGAAGAGCAGGTCCGTGCCGAACGGCACGTCCGCGCCGCCGATCCGGATCGTCCCGCCGCGCTCGTCGTCACCCGCGGCGATCTGCCGGCGCTCGTAGAACTCGCGGTAGTTCGGCAGATACGACTTGGGCGCGACGCCGAGGATCCGCCCGCGGTGCACGAGCACCGCGCAGTTGTAGATCCGGTTGCGATGGCGCAGCGGGGCACCGACGGCGAGCACCGGCAGCAGCTCGGCCGACCCGGCCACCACGCTCCGGAGCGCCGCCTCGACCTCGTCGAGCAGCGCGTCCTGCAGCAGCAGGTCCTCGATCGAGTAGCCGGACAGACAGAGCTCGGGGAACACCGCTACGGCGACCCCCTCCTGCGCGCAGCGCCGCGCCTGCCGCAGGACCGCCGCCGCGTTGGCGGGCGGGTCGGCGATCGCCGCGTGGCCGGTGCACGCGGCGACCCGCGCGAAGCCGTGCTGATAGATCGACTGGAAGTTCACGATGTGCGGCCCGGCCTTTCGAAGAACGTCTGCAGTACCACCGTCGCACCATAAGAGGTGGCGGCGCCTCACTGGGCGGGCGGCCGCACGGACTGCCGTACGACCACATGCGTGCCCAGCACCAGGTGGTCGGCGTCCGGGCCGCGGCGGCGGCCGCCCCCCTCGCGGCGGTCGGCGACGGCGCGGAAGGCGGCGCGGCCCATCTCCTCGTAGGGGACGTGCACGGTGGTGAGCTGCGGGGTGAGCTGCGAGGCGAGGGGGATGTCGTCGTAGCCGACGACCGAGACGTCCTCCGGGACGCGCAGGCCGGCCGCGCGCAGGGCCTGGGCGGCGCCGGCGGCGACCACGTCGGTGCCCGCGAGGACCGCCGTGAAGGCCGCCCCTTCCCGCAGGCTCTCCTTCACGGCGTCGTACCCGTGCTCGTAGTCGTAGGGGCCGTGCCGCACCAGGCCGGAGTCGAAGGGCACGCCGTACGCCTCGAACGCCCGTCGCGCGCCCTTCAACCGGCCCTGCGCGGTGGTGAGTTCGGCATGGCCCGGCAGTACCAGGACCCGGCGGTGGCCGGCCGACAGCAGATGGCTCGCCATGGCGTAGGCGCCGCCCTCGTTGTCGTAGTCGACCGTGGTCGCCGGGACCTCGCCCTCCAGCGGCGGCCTGCCCACCAGGACGAGATGGGAGTCGGCCGCGTCCAGGGAGCGGGCGAACCGGGCCATGCGCAGCTGGTACTCGTCGTAGTCGTACGCGCCGCCGAGCAGGATCACCGCGGCCACACCCTGCTGGCGCATGAGGTTCACCAGCGCCAGCTCACGCTCCGGGTCGTCCCCGGTGGTGCCGACCAGCGTGAGCCAGCCGCGCAGCGACGCCGCGCTCTCCACACCCTTGGCCACATGGGTGAAGGCGGCGCCGGTGATGTTGTTGATGAGGATGGCCACCGTCGGGGTGCCGCCGCCGGCGAGGGAGCGGGCGTGGGCGTTGGTGACGTAGTCCAGGTCCCGGACCACCTTCATCACCCGGCGGCGCAGCTCTTCCGACACCGGGTAGTTGCCGGACAGCACACGCGACACGCTGGCCACCGAGACCCCGGCCCGCTGCGCCACGTCCCGGATGGTCGCCCGGCCGGGCTCGCCCGACGCCTTGCGTTGACTCACCGTGCGGCTCCTTCAGCATCGAGTCTCCCCCGCCGGACGCCCGTACGGGCCGGGTCCGCGCCATGGGTGGGGGAACCGTATCCCATTGTTTCCCGGCGTGTTTCCGGCCCGGATACGGCGACGAGTGTGCGGGGCGAAGGCAGGGACGCGGGGAGCGGGCCCGGCGGCACGGTGAGGTGGTTCAGGCGACCCGGGCCAGGTCCGTGTGCCGTACCTCGTGGGCCGGTGGCAGGCCCGAGGCGAGGCGTTCCAGCTCCTCGACGACGGTACGGCCGAGGCGCTCCAGCTCGTTGCCGAGGGAGCCGGCGATGTGCGGGGTGAGGAAGACGTTGGGGAGGTTGTAGAGCGGTGAGCCGGCGGGCAGCGGCTCGGGTTCGGTGACGTCCAGGATCGCGCTCAGCCGGCCGGAGAGCAGCTCGTCGGTGAGCGCCTCGGGGTCGACCAGGGCGCCCCGGGAGGTGTTGATGAGCACGCCGCCGTCCTTGATGAGCGAGAGTCTGCCGCGGTCGAGCATGCGGTAGGTCTCGGGGATGTCGGGGGCGTGCAGGCTGACGATGTCGCTGGTGCGCAACAGGTCGTCCAGCGCCATCGGTTCGGCACCCAGCGCGGCGGCCCCGGCGGTGTCGACGTACGGGTCGTAGAGCGAGACGGCGAAGTCGAACGGCTTCAGCAGTTCGAGGAGCCGGCGGCCGACGCGCGAGGCCCCGATGACCCCGACCCGGCGGCCGACGTTGCCGATCGCCGAGGTCTCGGCGGGGGAGGGGTAGGTGTGGGTCTGCCGGAAGCGTTCGCGCTGGTCGAAGGTGTCCTTGCCGGCCAGCAGGATCATCGCGAGCGTGTACTCGGCGACCGGCAGCGCGTTGCCCGCCACCGCGCTGCAGACGCTGACCCCGCTCTGCCAGAGGGCCTCGCCGACCAGCGCGCGGACCGAGCCCGCGGCGTGCAGCACGGTGCGCAGCCGGGGTGCCGCCGTCAGCACCCCCGCGTCGAGGTGCGGGCAGCCCCAGCCGGTGATCAGCACCTCGGCCCCGGCCAGCGCCGGGGCGGCGGCCGGATCGGCGAAGTCCCGTACGACGAACTCGGGGTCGATCTCGACCACCTGCCGCAGCCGTGCCATGAGCGGCGGCGGAAAGAGCAGCGGCAGATGCACCGGATCCATGGCGAACACGGCTCGCGTCGATTGGGCGCTGGGCATGACTCTCCTGGAGCGATGGGGGTGGACGCACGGACGGGTCGGGTCCGGGAACATTTTCAGAAAACGTCTTCTACCGTAGATCCGAGCCGGACGGGCGGTCAATCGTCGTGATCGGGTGTCTGTCTCGGATCCCCGCTGAGCGTGGTCCGGGAAGGCGCAGGTCGCACGGGCACCGAGGCGGGCGGCGCAGTGCGGTGGGGTGGAGCTTTCGGGGTTTCGCCGAGGCTTGTCGGTGAGGGAGTGACGGCCGCGCCTCGGCGGGATCGTGGAGAATCCGCGCTCTGGCGTAATCGGTTACCCCTCGGCGGTGACCGTCGAAACCTGGGCCCGCGGATGTGTGCTCGGTGAAACCCCCGCGCGGCCGCCCCGGCGACCGGCGAGGAAACCGGTTCCCGAAGCGACCGGATCGAGGGCGGCGATTCCGTCCTGTGCGCTGGCTGGAATTGGCTTCTGACCTGGCATGTTCGCATCCGCCGCGTGGCCGATTCCGGGATCTGGCGGGGCATCCGGGCATGTCCCAGGGGTTACGCGGAGTTTTCGAAAACCGGTCAAGCCTCTTGACGTGCTTTGCGGTCAGGAACAAGCTCTGCCCCGATGGCCGGTAGAAACCGGTTGCTGCACCTGGAGGTGAGCTGTCCATGCATGCCCATGCCGGTGGCCCGATGAGCCGCCGTCGATTCCTCACCGTCTCCGCGCTCTCCGCGGGCGGTGCCGCGGTCGGCGGTACGGCGCTGAGCGGCTGTGCCCTTCCGGTGTCCACCGGGGTCGGCGGCGGAGGTGAGACCGTCACGGTGATGGCCAAGGCCGAGGACATCTCCCCGGAGCTGATCAAGCAGGCGCAGCGGGACACCGGCGTCCGGATCGTCACGGTGAAGCACGACATCACCAAGCTGATCGCGATGCTGACCAGCGGAAACCCGCCGGACCTGGTGCGTGGCGTCGGCGCCGTCGACACGGCGTACTTCGCGGCGCGGGACGTCGCCGAGAACCTGGACCCGTACTTCGCGAAAAGCAGCGTGCTGACCGCCGACGACCTCGACCCGGTCAACGACCTGTGGCGCTATGACGGCCGGACCCAGGGCAAGGGCCCGCGCTACGGCATGGTGAAGGACTTCTCCCAGGACTCCATGTACTGGTACAACACCGCGCACTTCGACGAGGTGGGCCTCGACTATCCGTCCGAGTCCGAGCCGGTCACGTACGAGGAGTGGTTGGAGCGTGCCAAGCGGCTGACGCGGCGGAAGAACGGGCAGACGATCGTCTTCGGCGGCAGCTACAACGGTCTCTACGAGGCCACCAACCTCTCGACGCTGACGGCGGCCGCCGGCGGCAGTCTCTTCAGCGACGACCTCTCCCGGATCGACTTCACCGCCCCGGCGGCTCGCAAGGCGCTGGGCTGGTACATCGAGTACTGCCGGACCAAGGTCGGCCCCAGCGTGATCCAGCCCGACCCCAACGCCTGGGACGGGCCCACCTATCAGGCGAGCCGGATGGCCATGACCAACAGCGGCTACTGGCTCGGCGGAATGATCAACACCGACGAGAAGCTGGCGAAGGCGTCCCGGCTGGCCCCCGCCCCGGTCTTCGAGGGCGGTCCCCGGGTCAGCCCCTGTCAGGGCGGCACCGGTTTCTGGATGCCCAGGAAGGCGCGGAACAAGGACGCCGCCTGGCGGGTCTTCGAGTGGTTCTTCGGCGAGGCTCCGGCCAAGGCCCGGGCGGGCGGCGGCTGGGGCATCCCGAGCCTGAAGTCGCTGCGCCCGCTGATGCCGGCCGAGCAGGACTACCAGCGGCGGGTGCTGAGGGCGCAGGAGGCCGAGCTGGCGCACTTCTCGGTCATCTCCTTCACCCCGTACATCACGGCGGACGGCTTCAAGGCCCTGTTCAACCAGGTCGCGCCCGCGGCGATGAAGGGTGAGATCTCCGTCGACACCCTCGCCAGGCGCCTGAACTCGACCATCAACGAGCAGCTCGAGCGCGGTAAGGAGCAGGTGGGATGACGGTGGATCAGATCCCCGCCCCGGCGGGCGCGACCGCGCCCGGCCGTGGCGGAAGGGCCGGCGGCGACCGGCCCCGCACCTCGATGACCACCCGCAGGCACCGGGCGTTCTACATGTTCGCCTCGCCCTGGATCATCGGATTCCTGCTGCTGACGATCGTCCCGATGGCGTACGCGCTGTGGCTGAGCCTCACCACGTACGACGGGATCTCGCCGCACTGGCGGTTCATCGGGCTCGCCAACTACCGTGAGCTGTTCGCCGATTCGGTGACCTGGGACGCGCTGGGCCGGGCGGGGCTGTTCGCGGTGACCTCGGTGCCGCTGTCGATCGTGGCGGGGCTCGGGCTCGCCGTCCTGGTGAACCGGCCGATCAGGGCCAGGGGGCTGTTCCGTACCCTGCTCTACCTGCCGGCGGTGGTGCCGCCGGTGGGCGCGGGCCTCGCCTTCAAGTCGCTGTTCGACCAGAACTCCGGTGCCGCCAACGGGGTGTTGAACATCTTCGGCATCGACGCCCTCGGCTGGCTCGCCGATCCGTACGCCCGCTATGTGCTGCTGATGACGGTGCTGTGGGCCGCGGGCAACGTCATGATCATCTCGTTGGCCGGGCTCCAGGACGTGCCGCGTGAGCTGCACGAGGCGGCCCGGATCGACGGGGCGGGCGCCTGGCGGACGTTCCGCAGCATCACCGTGCCGCTGCTGTCGCCGGTGCTGCTCTTCCAGACGGTGACCGGGGTGATCGCCTCGGTGCAGACCATCATGCCGCTGCTGCTCGCCGCCGAACCGACCACGGGCGGCGTCACCGCGATCCCGCAGTCCAACTACATGTACATGATGCATGTGTTCGCCGAGTACTTCGCGCTCGGCCGCTACGGCTACGCCTCCGCGCTGCTGTGGGTGCTCTTCGTCCTGATCCTCATCGTCACCGGACTCATCTTCAAATTCACGTCCGGAGTGGTGTTCTACAACGTCGACCCGGAGGCGAAGAAGTGACCGTCACGAGCGACACCGCCGGCAGCCACGCCACCGCCACCCGCGGGGGCACCGCCACCGGTCGGTCCGTGCACCGTTCCAAGTCCCCGGGGGCGCCGGCCCGCACTCGGGTACGCACCGGCCGGCTCGTGCTCTACACGGTGCTCGTCGTCATCACCGGGCTGTTCCTCGGCCCCTTCGGCTGGCTGATCCTCACCGGTCTGAAGACCTCCGCCGAGACGGCCGCGGCCCCGGTGCGCTGGCTGCCCGGCGACTTCCAGTGGCACAACTTCGCGGACGCCTTCAACCTGATCGACTTCCTCGGCTACGCCCGCAACTCCCTGATCATCGCCTTCGTCTACGCCACCCTGGTCACCCTCAGCTCGGCCTGGGTCGGTTACGGCTTCGCCCGGTTGGACGCGCCCGGCCGGAAGACGCTCTTCGGCGTCCTGCTCGGCTCGATGATGCTGCCCCAGATGATCACGCTCCTGCCGACCTATCTGATCTTCGCCAGGCTCGGCATGGTCGACACCTACTGGCCGTGGGTGCTGTGGGGCCTGGCGGCGACGCCCTATCTCGTCTTCCTCTTCCGGCAGTTCTTCGCCGGGCTGCCGCGTGAGCTGGAGGAGGCCGCGATCGTCGACGGCTGCGGATACGCGACGATCTTCTGGCGGATCTTCCTGCCGCAGTCCTGGCCGGTACTCTCCGCGAGCTTCGTGATCGCCTTCACCTGGACGTGGGGCGACTACATCGCACCCCAGCTCCTGCTGTCCACGGACCGGTCCACACTCGCCGTCGCCGTGATGTCCACCTATGTCACCACGGCCGGGACACCCGTCACCAACCTCCAGGCCGCCGCCTCGGTGATGTACGTCGTGCCCATTCTGCTGATCTTCCTCGTCGCCCAGCGCGGCTTCGTCGCCGGGATGTCCACCTCCGGCCTCAAGTAGCGCTACGAAGTCGCCAGTGATCACCCTCAACTCTCTTTGCACGTAAGGAAGTTCCTCATGACCGACTCCCAGGGCACCGGCCTGTCCCGGCGCTCCCTCCTCCAGGCCGCCGGCGCCACGGCCGCCGCGTACACGCTGCTCGGCGCGGCCACCGGAACCGCGAGCGCGGACGACAGACCCGAGGCCGCCGACCGGCTGGTGGTGTACCCGGTCCCGACCGGGCTGCCGCTGAACGCCAGCTTCTCCGTCAAGGCCCGTACGCCCGGCGGCGAATGGCAGCCGGTGCCCGTCCTGCGGGCCCGTACGAAGACCATCAACGAGAAGACCGGCTCGGGCATCGTCCGCAGCTCCTCGGTCGCCAACCTCGACTTCACCGGCACCGTGGAAGTCCGGGTCACCTCCTCGAAGGGCGCCGTTCCCTCGGCGCGGATCCGCCCCCAGTCGTACGACATCGCCCACGAGGTGAGTGGCGACAGCATCACCTTCAGCCTCACCGAGCCGCGCAACCTGTCCATCGAGATCGGCGACGCCGACGGCGGCGCGTTCGACCTCTACGACAACCTTCAGCTGCACGCCAACCCGATCGAGAAGTGGCGGCCCGAGGAGGACGACCCGGACGTCATCTACTTCGGCCCGGGCATCCACACCGTCACCGACAACGTGGTGAAGGTACCCAGCGGGAAGACCGTGTACCTGGCCGGCGGCGCGGTGCTCAAGGCCCGGGTGGAGTTCACAGGCGTGGAGAACGCCCGTCTGCTCGGCCGGGGCATCATCTACGACTCGGACGCCGCGACCCTGGTGGCGTTCTCCAAGAACATCGAGATCGACGGCATCCTCGCCCTCAACCCCAAGACCGGCTACTCCTGCACGATCGGCCAGTCGAAGCAGGTCACCGTCCGTAACCTGCACTCCTACAGCTTCGGCCAGTGGGGCGACGGCATCGACGTGTTCAGCAGCGAGGACGTCCTCATCGAGGGTGTCTTCATGCGCAACAGCGACGACTGCATCGCCATCTACGCCCACCGCTGGGACTACTACGGCGACTGCCGCAACGTCACCGTCCGGAACTCCACCCTCTGGGCCGACGTCGCGCACCCGGTGAACATGGGCACCCACGGCAACCCCGAGAAGCCCGAGGTCATCGAGAACATCGTCTTCAGCAACATCGACGTCCTCCAGCACCGCGAACCGCAGGTCCTCTACCAGGGCTGCTTCGCCCTCAACCCCGGCGACAGCAACCTCATCCGGAACATCCGTATCCAGGACGTCCGGGTGGAGGACTTCACCTGGGGCCAGCTGCTCAACATGCGCGTGATGGCCAACCGGTACAACGCCTCACCCGGCCGGGGCATCGAGGACGTGTACGTCCGCAACCTCACGTACGACGGCACGCACGCCTCCATGGCCATCCTGACCGGCTACGACGCGGACCGCCCGATCAAGAACCTCACGTTCCAGAACCTGTCGGTCAACGGCACGGTCGTGCACGACAAGATGAAGAAGCCCGGCTGGTATCTGACCACCGACATGGTCCCGATGTTCGCCAACGAGCACGTCCAGAACCTCCGCTTCCTGGACGCCGACACGGCCGCCGCGACCACGGCTCCGGAGATCACCAGCTCAGCCGAGGTCACGGCCACGAAGAAGCGGGTCTTCAACCATCTCGTCACGGCGAGCGCCCTGCCCACGTCGTTCGCCGCCGAGGGCCTGCCCAAGGGCCTGAGCTTCGACACGAAGACGGGCCTGATCTCCGGCGTCCCGTCCGTCCCCGGCTCCTGCACGGTCACCGTCTCGGCCACCAACAGCGCCGGTACGGCCACCCAGTCCCTCAAGCTCACCGTGCAGCACCCGTAGGACCAGGAGACACCTGTGCTTCCCCTCAGCCGACGGTCGTTCCTCGGCGCGACGGGCCTCACGGCCGTGGCCGGAGCCGGACTGCTGTCCGCCTCCGCCACGGCCGCCTGGGCCCGGAGCGCCGAAGCGGCCTTCACGTTCAGACACCCCGGACTTCTGCACACCGCCGCCGACCTGGACCGGTTGAAGTCCGCGGTCGCCGCCAAGGAGTCGCCGATCTACGACGGCTACCTCACGTTCGCGGCACACGCCCGGTCGAAGTCGACGTACGCGATCCAGAACACCGGCCAGATCACGTCCTGGGGCCGCGGCCCCACGAACTTCCAGAACCAGGCGGTCGCGGACTCGGCCGCCGCCTACCAGAACGCGCTGATGTGGTGCGTGACGGGCGAGCGGGCGCACGCGGACAAGGCGCGGGACATCCTCGACGCCTGGTCGGCGTCGCTCACGATGATCACCGGTGCCGACGGTCCGCTCGGCGCGGGCCTGCAGGCGTTCAAGTTCGTCAACGCCGCGGAACTGCTCCGGCACAGCGGCTACGACGGCTGGGCGGACGCGGACATCGCGCGCTGTGAGCGGTCGTTCCTGGACGTCTGGTATCCGGCCGTGTCGGGCTACATGCTCTACGCGAACGGCAACTGGGACCTGACGGCCAGTCAAACCATCCTGGCCATCGGTGTGTTCTGCGAGGAGCCCGTGCTCTTCGAGGACGCGCTGCGGTTCACGGCGGCCGGCGCGGGCAACGGCAGCGTGGGCAACCGGGTCGTCGCCGGCAACGGGCAGGGCCAGGAGTCCGGCCGCGACCAGGGCCACGAGCAGCTGGCCGTCGGCCTGATGGGCGCCGCCGCGCAGGTGGCCTGGAACCAGGGCGTGGACCTGTGGGGCTTCGACGGCAACCGGATCCTCGCCAACGCCGAGTACACCGCCCGCTACAACCTCGGCGGTGACGTCCCCTTCGCTCCCGACCTGGACCGCACCGGCAAGTACGTCAAGACCACCGTCTCCGACAAGGTCCGCGGCACACTGCCGCCGATCTACGAGATGTACTACGCCCACTACGCGGGCGTGCGCGGCCTCGACACCCCCTACACGAAGGCGGCCGTCTTCCGGGGCACCGCCGGCGCCCGGGTCGTCGAGGGCTCCAACGACGACCTGCCGGGCTTCGGCACCTTCGCCTACGCCGGGGCCGCCGCGTCCACGCCCACCGTGCCCGCAGCGCCGGCGGGCGTCACCGCCGTCGGGGAGGGCAAGACCGTCACCATCGGCTGGCTCCCCTCCGCGTGGGCGGCCGAGTACACCGTCGAACGGGCCGACCGCCCCGACGGCCCGTACGGGACGATCGCCTCCGGGGTCGGCGAGCCGGCGTACACCGACAGGAGCGTCCGCCCGGGACGGACGTACTACTACCGGGTCACCGCTGCCAACTCCCGTGGCGAGAGCGACAGTTCAGGCTGGGCGGCGGCCGCCGCCGGCCTGCCCGAACCCTGGTCCACCCAGGACCTCGGGGACGTGAAGTGGGCCGGCTCCGCCACCTTCGACGGCACCCGGTTCGTGCTGGAGGCGAGCGGTACGGCGGACACGTACCGAACGGCGTATGTGCCGCTGCGCGGCGACGGGGCGGTCAGCGCGCGGATCGTGTTCCCGCTCAGCTCGCAGTACTCCAAGATCGGGGTGACCCTCCGCGACTCCCTCGACGCGACCGCCCCGCACGCGTCGATGCTGATCCAGGGACTGCCCCTGCACACCTGGAGCGGCGTGTGGAGCGTCCGCCCGTCGGCCGGGGCCCGGATCTCCGCCACCGGCAGCACCCCCGTGCCGCCCACCCAGCGGCAGGCCATCACGACCGCCGCGTCCTTCCCGATCTCCGACCTCGGCACCCTGCCCGAGTCGGCGACCCCGCTTGAGGCCCCGTACGTCGAGGGCGCGGGCGACGGCTACCGGCTGCGGGCCCCGTACTGGGTGCGGGTGACCCGCAAGGGCCGCCGCTGCACCGGGGCCGTCTCACCGGACGGCGTCCACTGGACCGAGGTCGGCACCACCGAGGTGGACCTGGGGCGCACCGCGTACGCGGGACTGCTCCTGACCTCCTGCCTCGGCGTCGACGAGGAGTACGCCGAGACCGGCACCGGCGCCTTCGACAACGTCACCGTGACGTCGTCGGCCCACGGCGAGGTGTGGAGCACCCCGCGCCCCCGGTACACCGCGACCGACGTCCGGGCGAGGGCCGGCGCCGACGCCGTGGAGCTGGCTTGGACCGATCCAGATCTCTCGGCCCGGTACCAGGTGTCGAGGGCCACCGACCCGGACGGCCCGTATATGACGCTCGCGACCGGAGTCGGCCCCCTCGGGTTCGGCACCCGCATCCGGTACACGGACGCGACGGGCACACCCGGCCGGACGTACCACTACGTCGTCGCCAAGTCCGACCGCGGTGGCCGTGGTCTCCTGTCGCGGCCCGCCGCCGCGACGATGCCGACGCCCTCGGCGCCGGAACTCACCTCCAGGACCACGGTGTTCGCCAACCAGGGTGACGCCTTCCGGCACCTGCTGCGGGCCACACACGAGCCCGTACGGTTCACCGCCGCCCAACTGCCCGACGGCCTCCGCCTCGACAAGCGCACCGGTGTCATCTCCGGAACCCCCACCGCCACCGGCGAGTTCACCGTCACCACCACCGCGGGCAACGCCGCCGGCGACGCCACCGGCACGCTGGGGCTCACGATCGGCACACCGCCGCCCGCCCCCTGGACCTACGGCGACCTCGGCGACGTGGTCCTCGACGAGCGGGAGTTCGCCACCCTCGGCGTGGTGGCCGTCACGACCCCCGGCAGCACCGCGTACGAGGACGACGGGACCTTCGTCGTACGGGGTGCCGGGACCGACCTGACCGTCAACAACCAGGGAATGACGGGCCAGTTCGTACGGCGGCCCGTCAGCGGTGACTGCGAGGTCACCGTCCGGCTGGACTCCCGCGCAGGGGCGAGCGCCGACCGGGTCGGGCTGCTGATGGCCAAGTCGCTGTCGCCGTTCGACCAGGCCGCCGGGGCGATCGTCACCGGCGGGACCTCCGCGCAGCTGATGCTGCGCACGACCGTGGCCGGGAAGTCGGCCTTCACGGGCAACGGCACGGTCACCGCCCCCTGTCTGCTGCGGCTGAAGAGGACCGGAACGGTCTTCGCCGCAGCGGTCTCCACAGACGGGGGCGTCACCTTCACCCCCCTCGCCGAGGGAGAGATCCCCGGCTTCGGTGACGCCCCTTATCACGTGGGCCTGGTGGTCTGCTCCCGCAGTCCGCTGGCCCACGGCACCGCGCGATTCAGCGAGGTGAGCATCACCCCCCTCTAGATCCTCCATGGATTGGAGACGCACCGATGAGCCGCACATCCCCCCACAACAACCCCGACACGAGCCCCGACGGGCGTGGGCACGAAGGTGAGTTGAGCCGCCGCGGTCTGCTCCGGACCGCCGGCGGTCTCACCGCCGCCCTCGCCCTGGGCACCGCGACCGCCGCCTCCCTCGCCGCCACGGCGGAGGCGGCCCCGGCCACCTTCACCCACCCCGGCATGCTGCACGCCTACGGCGAACTCAACCGCGCGAAGGTGCGGGTGGCCGCCGGCGAGAACCCCTGGCTGTCCGGCTGGAACCGCCTGACGGCCAACTCCCACTCCGCGAGCACCTGGACGCCCAACCCGCAGGCCACGATCATCCGCGGCGGCACGGGCCAGAACTACGGCATCCTCTACAACGACATCCACGCGGCCTACCAGAACGCGCTGCGCTGGAAGGTCGCCGGCACCACCGCCAACGGCGACGCGGCGGTCCGCATCCTCAACGCCTGGTCGTCGACGCTCACCAGCGTCACCGGCAACGCCGACCGGTTCCTGGCCGCCGGGATCTACGGCTACCAGTTCGCCAACGCCGCCGAACTCATGCGCGGCTACGGCGGCTTCGACCTGGACCGGTTCAAGACGATGATGCTCAACGTCTTCTACCCGCTCAACAACCAGTTCCTGAACAGCCACAACGACGCCTGCATCACCAACTACTGGGCCAACTGGGACCTGTGCAACATGAACTCGATCCTCGCGATCGGGATCCTGTGCGACGACGGCGCCAAGTACGACCAGGCCGTCAACTACTTCAAGACCGGCGCGGGGAACGGCTCCATCACCCACGCCGTCCCCTACCTCCACACCGACTCCGCGGGCTACGCCCTCGGCCAGTGGCAGGAGGCGGGCCGCGACCAGGGGCACGCCGTCATGGGCATCGGCCTGATGGGTGCCTTCTGCGAGACGGCCTGGTCGCAGGGTGACGACCTCTACGGCTACGACAGCAACCGGTTCATGAAGGGCGCCCAGTACGTCGCCAAGTACAACCTGGGCCAGGACGTGCCCTTCACCACCTACACCTGGGGCACCGGCCAGAACTGCGCCCAGCAGACCCACACCGTCGTCTCCTCGGCCAGCCGGGGGCAGCTCCGCCCGGTGTGGGACATCCTCCACTACCACTACGCACGGCGCCGGGGCCTGTCCGTCCCCTACATAACGGCCATGGCCGAGCGGGTCCGCCCCGAGGGCGGCGGCGGTGACTACGGCACGGCCAGCGGCGGCTTCGACCAGCTCGGCTTCGGCACCCTGATGTACGCCAAGTAGCCGCCGTCCCCCGAACGGCCGCCCAGTACACCGAACGGGCGTCAAAGACCCGGTACGAGCGGAATACCCCGGAAGGATGTGGTGCTCTGAGGTGAACGACGGTTCACGTGCCGGCGGACCGGCGAGCGGGAGTGAGGAGCTGGTGGCGGATGACGGCGGACCGGCGGGCCCCCGTGGCGAGGACGCCGTACGGGGACGTACGAGGCACCTACGAGTACGGGGCCGGCCACCCGGACGGGATCGCGGTCTTCCGCGGCATCCCGTACGCGGCCCCGCCCTTCGGCCCTCGCCGGTTCCGGCCGCCGGTCCCGCCCGCGCCCTGGGCGGGTGTGCGTGACGCCGTCGTCTTCGGGCCGACGCCTGCGAAACCGCCGTACTCGGAGGCGTTCGCCCGCTATCTGTCGGACCCCGTCGTGCCGGGGGACGACTGCCTCAACCTCAATGTGTGGACACCGGAGCCGGGCCGCGCGGCCCGGCTGCCGGTCATGGTGTGGATCCACGGCGGGGCACTCACCCGGGGCTCGTCGGCGGTCCCGGTCTACGACGGCAGCCGCTTCGCCCGCGACGGCGTGGTGCTGGTGTCCCTCAACTACCGCCTGGGCGTGGAGGGTTACGGCCTCTTCCCGGACGCCCCGGCCAACCTGGGCCTACGTGACCAACTGGCCGCGCTGGAGTGGGTGCGGGAGTCGATCGCCGGGTTCGGCGGTGACCCGGACCGGGTGACCGTCTTCGGCCAGTCCGCGGGCGCCATCAGCATCGGCGCGCTGCTGGCCGCCCCTCGCGCGCGAGGCCTGTTCCGGCGGGCCGTACTGCAGAGCGGGCCGCCCGAGGCCTTGGACCGGGACAAAGTGCGGCGCATGGTCCGCCGGATGGCGATCAGGCTGAAGATCCCGGCCACCGCGGAGGCCTTCGCCGCCGTGGACCGTTCCATGCTCGTCGAGGCGCAGGCCGAGGCGGGCCGCCTCAGCAGCCCGGTCCTGGGCGGCCCCGCCTTCGGCCTCGTCGTCGACGGCGACCTGCTGCCCACCGACCCCCTCCAGGCCCTGACCGGGCAGGGCGCGGCCCCGGGCGTCGACCTCCTCATGGGCTGGACCCGCGACGAGCACCGCCTCTGGCTCGTCCCCGGCGGCCTCCACGAGCGCGTCGACCGCCTCGGCACGGTCGCCCTGGCCGGTGCCCGCGCCCGCTGCCACTGCGGCCCCGAGCTCCCCCGCGCCTACCGCGACCTCCACCCGGAGAAGGACACCGTCGACCTGGTCGGCCGGCTGGTCACCGACCACCTCCTCCGCGTCCCCCTGCACCGCGTGGCCGACGCCCGCCTCGGCGAAGCCCGGTCCTACGTCTACGAGTTCGCCTGGCCCTCCCGGCTCCCCGCCCTCGGCTCCTGCCACGCCCTCGAACTCGGCTTCGTCTTCGACACCGGGCACACCCCGGCGGCCGCCAAGCTCGCGGGCGAGGACACCCCGGACACCCTCGCCGCCATCCTCCACACCGCCTGGGCCCGCTTCGCCACCGACGGCGACCCCGGCTGGCCCGCCTGGAACACCACCCACCCGGTCCGCGTCTTCGAGGACCCGGACGACGAGCGCATCGCCTACGGCCCCTACGACCCCGAACTGGCCCTCTGGGAGGCCGACGCACGGCGCCCCCGAAGAGCCCAGGGCGCCGGCACCTTCAGCACCACCGGCGGCGGCCCCCTGCCGGCCCTGCGCCGCTTCCGCCGGGCCCCGTAGCACAGGGCCGCACCTCACCCGGCGGACGAGGTCACCAGCGCCCCCACCGAATCCCGCACGACCACGTGCGTCCCCAACAGCAAATGCTCGTCGGACGCCTCCGGCCCCCGTTTGCGCCCCCACTCCAGCGCCGTACGCACGGCGAGCCGCCCCAGCTCCTCGTACGGCACATGCACGGTCGTGAGCGCCGGATGCAGGTCCCGGGCGAAGGGGATGTCGTCGTAGCCGACGAGAGAGATGTCGCCGGGTACGGCCAGCCCCGCCTCGTGCAGCGCGGTGAGCGCGCCCGCCGCCACCATGTCGGTCGCCGCCATCACCGCCGTGAACTCCAGGCCCACCTCCAGCGCCCGCCGCATCGAGCGGTACCCGGAGTCCCGGGTGAAGTCACCGGCCAGCCGTAGCACGGGGTCCGGCTCGACGCCCCGGGCGCGGTGGGCGGCGAGATACCCCCGCTCACGCCCCTGCGCTGTCGTGTGCTCCGGCTTGCCGCCGAGGTAGAGGATCCGCCGGTGCCCCCGGGACAGGACATGCGCGCACAGGGCGTACGCGCCGCCCTCGTTGTCGTACTCGACGACGCTGACCGGCGCGCCGGGATCCAGCGGCGGCCGCCCGCACAGCACGAGCCGGGACCCGGCGGCCGCCAGCGCGTCGGCGACCCGGCCGGTGCGGGCACGGTACTCGGGGGTGTCCGCGCTCCCGCCGACCAGGATGACCGCGGCGGCCCGCTGCGCCCGCATCGTCTCGATGAAGGCCAGCTCGTGCTCGGCGTCACCGTCGGTGCTGCACACCAGACAGAGATGGCCGAGCCGGGTCGCCTCACGCTCCACACCGTGCGCCATCAGCGCGAACGAGGGCCCGGTGATGTCGTCGAGGACGAACCCGAGGGTGGGCGTGCCGACGCCGGCGATCGCCTTGGCGCGGGCGTCGGCGACGTAGTCCAGGTCGCGGACGGCCCGCAGCACCCGGGTGCGGGTCGTCGCGCTCACCGGGTAGACCCCGCCGAGGACCCGCGACACCGTCGCCGCCGAGACGCCGGCGCGGGCGGCCACGTCCCGGATCGTGCTGCGGCCCCCGCCGCCGTCGGCGCTCTTCCTCGTCATACCCGCCTCGCCCCCGCTTCCGCGCAACACCTCAGTAACCGGTTTCCCCCGGAACGGAGGCTAGCAGCGGGGGAGCGGACCGCACCCTGTTCGTCGGCTGTTCGCCGGCCCGGCGTCTCCCGGCCGTCAGCTCAGCGTCTTCGCGATCCCCGCGATCGCCGTCGGCCCCACCCGGCAGCACCCCCCGATCAGCCGGGCGCCGGCCGCCCGCCACCCCGCCACCTGCTCGGTGGTGAACGTGGACTCCCCGGTCCAGGCCCGCGCCGACGCGTCCCACGTCTCCCCGCTGTTCGGGTACACGACGACCGGTTTGCCGGTGACCCGGACGGCCGTCTCGATCGCCCCGTCCACGTCGTCGGGCGAGCAGCAGTTCACGCCCACGGCGACGATCTCCTCGGCGCCGGCGGCCAGGGCGAAGGCCTCCTCCAGCGGCTGCCCGGCGCGGGTGCGGTCGCCGGCGACGGTGTACGACAGCCAGGCGGGCACCCCCAGACCGCGGATCGCCCGCAGCAGCGCCTCGGCCTCGTCGGTGTCCGGGATGGTCTCCAGCGCCAGCACATCGGGGTAGGCGGCGGCCAGCACCTCCAGCCGGGGCCGGTGGAACCGCTCCAGCTCGGCCACGCTCAGCCCGTACCGGCCGCGGTACTCGGAGCCGTCCGCGAACATGGCCCCGTACGGGCCCGCCGAGGCGGCCACCAGCAGCGGACGCCTGCTGCCGTTCGCCTTGGTCTCCATCGCCGCGTCCACGGCCAACTCGACGCTCAGGGCCATGAGTTCGATCGCCTTCTGGCGCCGTATCCGGCGTCTGGCGAAGCCCTCGAAGGTGGCCTGGTAGCTGGCGGTGATCGCCACGTTCGCGCCCGCCTCGAAGTAGGCGAGATGGGCCTCGGTGATCGCCTCCGGCCGCTCCGCGAGCAGCCGCGCCGACCACAGCTCGTCGCTCAGGTCGTGCCCGGCCGATTCGAGCTGGTTGGACATCCCGCCGTCGAGGACGAGGACATCGGCGGCGAGGGCGTCGGCGAAGGGGGTGGAGCGGGGGCCGGGGATGCCGGGGAACGTACCGGGCGGGTTGCTGGTCATGCCGACGACGGTAGTCGAGCCGGGCGGCCGGCCACATCCGATTGTGTCCGGTGAATGAACAGATCGACCACCATGTGGAACGCGGCGCTACGATCACGCTCTCCCCGTCCCCACCCCTCCCCAGCACCCGGGAACCGCCATGACCACCACCAGCACCCCCGAGGCCACCGAGCCCGAGCCGAACCCGGCGTCCGGGCCGGAGGCGACCCCGGCATCCGATGCGGACGCGAAGGCGGCCTCACCGGGCCGCAGGTTCGGCCTGACCGCGGCCACCGCCCTCGTCATGGGCAACATCATCGGCGGCGGCATCTTCACCCTCCCCGCCGCCGTCGCCCCGTACGGCACGGTCAGTCTGCTCGCCTTCGTCGTCCTCTCCGTGGCCGCCGTGCTGCTGGCCCTGCTCTTCGGCCGGCTGGCCAAGCGCAGCCCGGTCACCGGCGGCCTGTACGTGTACCCGCGCGACGCCTTCGGCCCCTTCGCCGGCTTCCTGTCGGCCTGGTCGTACTGGACGATGTGCTGGGTCAGCATCGCCGCGCTCGCCGTCGGTGTCGTCGGCTACGTCGACGTGCTGATACCCCTGGGCGACAGCAAGGCCGTCCTCGCCCTGGTGGCG
Source organism: Streptomyces adelaidensis (assembly GCF_016598475.1). Lineage (GTDB taxonomy): Bacteria > Actinomycetota > Actinomycetes > Streptomycetales > Streptomycetaceae > Streptomyces > Streptomyces adelaidensis. Next base: position 132,932 of record NZ_JAEMUX010000009.1, on the reverse strand, counting down.
CTGGCCGCCCTGTGGCTGCCGGCCGCCGCGAACTTCGCGGGCACCCGCTATGTCGGCGCCGTGCAGATCGTGTCGACGGTGCTGAAGTTCGTGCCGCTGCTGCTGGTCGCCACCATCGGCCTGTTCTTCATCGACACCGACAACTACGGCCCCTTCAACGCCTCCGGCGAGAGCGTCCCCGGCGCGGTCGCCGCCGCTGCCGCGCTGCTCCTCTACACCTTCCTGGGTGTCGAGTCGGCCGCCGTCAGCGCCGGCGAGGTCCGCGACCCGGAGCGCAACGTGGGCCGCGCCAGCGTCTTCGGCACGGTCGCCTCCGCGATCGTCTACCTGCTCGGCACGGTCGCCGTCTTCGGCCTGGTCCCGCACGAGGAACTCGTCGAGTCCGGGGCACCCTTCGCCGACGCCGTGAACTCGATGGCCGGCGGCAGCTGGGGCGGCACGGTGATCGCGCTGGTCGCCGTCGCCTCGATCGTCGGCTGCCTGAACGGCTGGGTCCTGCTGAGCGCCCAGATGCCGTACGCCGCCGCCCGCGACGGCCTCTTCCCGAAGCCCTTCGGCCGCGTCGGCAAGGGCGGAGTCCCCGCCTTCGGCGTCCTCGCCACCGCCGTCCTCGGCACGCTCCTCATCGTGGTGAACTACGCGGACGACCCGGACACCGCCTTCCGCGTCCTGGTCCTCATCACCACGTTCACCGGCTGCGTCCCCTACCTGCTCTCCGCCGCCGCCCAGCTCTACTGGCTCGCCCGCGGCACCCGCGAACGCGTCCGCCCCGCCGGCCTGGTCCGCGACCTCATCGTCGCCGCCCTCTCCTTCGCCTTCTCCTTCTGGCTGATCGCCGGCGCCGGCTACGCGGCCGTCTACCAGGGCGTCCTGTTCCTCTTCGCCGGCATCCCGGTGTACGTCTGGCTCCGGGGGCGTCAGGAAGCACCGGAGGCGGAGGCGCCCGAGGCCGAAACCGAGGCGGGAGCCGACGCGGGAGCCGCCGTCTAGTGCTGCGGCAGGCAACGTTTGCCGACGGGGCGAACGTTGCCAACGGGCGGGCGGCCGCTGACCCCCGTACAGCGACCGCCCGCCCTGGTCTCACCTTGCGATACGCCGGTCTCAGCTCGTGGCGGCGTGCCGTCCGCCCCGGCGGCGGTTGTTCTTGCGGCGCCTGCTCACCGGTACCAGCAGGCCGGACAGCATGCCGAGGGCCAGCGCGTACGGCCACCAGCCGAGCCCGCTGTCGGCGGAGGCGCTCGCGTTCTGCGTACGGGGGGCCTCGGCGCCGGTGCCGGTGTCGGAGTCGGTGCCGGTGGCGGCCTTGGCAGCAGGTGACGCGCTCGCCTTCGCCGTGGTCAGGACGACGTCGTTGCCGTCGCCGCCCTTGTAGCTGATCTTGTACCGGGTGTCGGCGAGCTTCACCTTCGCGCCCTCGCGCAGCCCGGTGAACGTACCGGTGTTCTTGCCCTTGCCCTTGTGGTCGATCACGGTGATCTTCTCGGCGGGCCCGCCGACCGCGCCGAGGGCGGCGAAGTCCAGCTCACCGGCCAGCTTCACGGCCCCGCTCACCTTCAGCGGCTTCTCCCGCAGCACCAGTTCGCCCTTGGCGCTCTGGCTGTAGCCGCCGGTGACCGTGAGGCCGGCCACCACCACACCGGCGTTGCTCACCGAGCCCTTCACCGTGCCCTTGCCGGACAGCGACCTGGTCACCTTCAGCCCGGCCGTGCCGACGTCGAGCTTCGCCCCGGCCGTGGTGAGCCGGATCGTGCCGCTGCGTGCGAGAGTCGCCCCGCCGCGGAGCGCCAGCGTGCCCTTGGTGACGGTCGTCTTCCCGGTGTACGTCACCGCGCCGCCGGTCAGCGTCGTCGTGGCCGCGCCCGACTGGGTGAGCGAGCCGCTGCCGCCGACGCGCGACAGGGTCACGGGCTTGGCGACGTTCCGGACGATCAGCGAACCGTTGTTGACCACCTTGTAGAGGTCGCCCTTGGTGTACAGCCCGCCGTCGCCGCCCGACCTGCCGCTGCCCAGCCGCAGCACCGCGCCCTTCTCGACCGTCGTCGAGCCGTTGTAGTACTGGACGGCGGCGAAGGTGACGTCGTTGCCCTTCGTCCCCTTGATGACGATGTCCCCGGCGCCGGGCGCGGCCAGCGTGTCGTGGAACCGGCCGCCGCCGATCGGGGCGCCCAGCGTCACCGGCCCGTTGTAGTCGAAGGTGAGCAGTGAACGGGAGCGGGCGGCGAGGAGGTTGATGTAGACGGTCTCGGCGGTTCCCGGCATGAAGATCTTGTTCGTGGTGCCGTCGCCCCACTGGACGTTCGCACCCTTGATGTTGGTGCCGCGCTTGTTGACGTTCTTGCGTGCGGGCGTCCAGTTCAGGGCGGGGTCGCTGAGCGAGGGATCGGTGTCGCCGCCCTGGTTCGACCAGCTGTACTGGCCGGTGAGGATCACCTTGCTGCCGGGCCGCGACTGGACGTTGATGTCGCTGCCGTACTCGCGCTGGTAGAAGTCCATGCCCTGGGTGACGGTCTGGCCCAGCGGGGTGTCCACGGTCCAGGTGCCCTGGTTGAGGACCTTGCGCGCACTGGGCAGCGAGGTCGCGAACTCCGGGCGTCCGGCGTTCACCCCGGTGCCGTTGTCGATGACTCCGGTGAAGGGGTGGGTCCCCGACAGGTCCCAGGTCGCCCAGAGGAACCGCGGCTGGGTGACCAGGCCGGAGCCGCTGATGGTGCCCAGGTTGTAGGCGACGTTCTTCAACGACAGCCGCAGGGTGCCGTCGACCTTGATGTTGTTCTGGTTGAGCCGGAACGCGGGGGTGCCGTACGGGTAGTGGCCGATCACCCCGGTCGAGCCGCTGTCGCCGTACTGGAGGGTCGCGCCCTTCGCCACGGTCACGGCCGGCGGGTCCGGGTCGGTGACGGTGACGTACGGGTGGTTGCCGCCGAGCGTCTTCACGGTCTGCCGCTGCCGGGACTCCGGCAGGGTGAAGTCGCTGTCCTTGGTGAGGATCAGCGTGCCGGTGCCGCGCACGGTGAGTGTGCCGGTGCCGCCGAACACACCGCCGTACTTGGTCGTTCCGGCCGGCACGGTCACCACCGTGTCGCCGGTGAGCGTGACGTTCCGACCGGCCAGTACGTCGGCGGTCACATCGCGGGGGCCGGCGGCGGTCGCGGTCGGGGCGCCGAGCATCAGGGCGGTGACCGCCAGGGCTCCGGCGGCTGCCGCTGTCTTGTGGGTTTGGCTGCGCACGTCATCGGAGACGGTCCGGGCTCACCCGGATAACAGAAACTTCGCGATGTCCGGGTCCGACGTATGAGTTCGTTCCTGTGAGCTTGTGTTCGTCTCGCCCGACCCGTTGACCTCGACGTAACACACCCTTACCTTTCAGCCGTTCGGAATGACTGATCTTGTGCGAAATGTCGAACGATTCTGTTTTCTTTTGTGTCCCCCCACGTGCAGCCATCTGCAGAGAGGCAGACCGCATGAGCCGCGAGCACGAACTCCCCGATCCCCCGGGCCGCAGGCTGCTCCTGAAGGGCGCCCTGGCCGCGGGCGCCCTCACCGCGATGCCCGCCACCGTCGCCCAGGCGGCGAGCACCCAGGCCGCCGGCTCCCGGGCGGCGTCGTACGTCAACCCGCTGGTCCGCAACCGTGCCGACCCGCACATCAACCGGCACACCGACGGTCACTACTACTTCACGGCGACCTCGCCCGAGTACGACCGGATCATCCTGCGCAGATCCCGCACCCTGCGCGGCCTGTCGGCGGCCGACGAGTCCGTGATCTGGCGCAAGCACGAGACGGGCGTGATGGGCGCGCACATCTGGGCGCCGGAGATCCACCGCATCGACGGCAAGTGGTACATCTACTTCGCCTCCGCGCCCGCCGAGGACATCTGGGCGATCCGGATCTGGGTGCTGGAGAACTCCCACCCCAACCCGTTCAGGGGCACCTGGGTCGAGCGCGGTCAGCTGAAGACCGCCTGGGAGACCTTCTCTCTCGACGCCACCACCTTCACCCACCGCGGCAGCCGCTACCTCGCGTGGGCGCAGCACGAGCCCGGCATGGACAACAACACCGCGGTCTGGCTGTCGAGGATGGCCGACCCGATCACCCTGACGGGACCTCAGGTTCGGCTCACCACACCGGAGTTGGACTGGGAGGTCATCGGCTACAAGGTCAATGAGGGCCCGTCGGTCATCAAGCGCAACGGCCGACTCTTCATGACGTACTCGGCGAGCGCGACCGACTTCAACTACTGCATGGGCCTGCTGACGATCGACGCCGGCGCCGACCTGATGAACCCCGCGAACTGGTCGAAGTCCCCGACGCCGGTGTTCACCAGCAACGACACCACCAAGCAGTACGGGCCGGGCCACAACAGCTTCACCGTCGCCGAGGACGGCCGTACCGACGTCCTCGTCTACCACGCCCGCCAGTACAAGGACATCGTCGGTGACCCACTCAACGACCCCAACCGCCACACCCGCGTCCAGCGCCTCGGCTGGAAGCCCGACGGCACCCCCGACTTCGGCGTCCCCGTCGCCGACACCTCCACCCCGATCACCACTGACACCCGTAAGGAGAGCTGAGATGAGACGTGCGTACGTGATGCTCCTCGCGCTCTGTCTGGCGCTGGCAGGCGCCCTCGTCACCGCCGGCCCGGCCCAGGCGGCCGCGCAGACCGTCCCCAACGGCACCCAGTTCACCGACAGCAGTGGCAACGCCCTGCACGCCCACGGCGGCGGGGTCATCAAGGTCGGCTCGTACTACTACTGGTTCGGCGAGAACCGGAACTCCGACAACACCTTCCGGTACGTGTCGGCCTACCGCTCCACGGACCTGAAGAACTGGGAGTTCCGCAACAACGTCCTGACCGAGGCCACCGACCCCGAGCTGGCCACCGCCAACATCGAGCGGCCGAAGGTCATGTACAACGCGGCCACCGGCAAGTTCGTGATGTGGATGCACAAGGAGAACGGCGTCGACTACAGCGAGGCCCGCGCGGCCGTCGCCGTCTCCGACACCGTCGACGGGAACTACACCTGGCAGGGCAGCTTCCGTCCGCTGGGCACCCACATGTCCCGTGACATCACGGTCTTCGTGGACACCGACGGCACCGGTTACATGATCTCGGCGGCCCGCGAGAACTACGACCTCCAGATCTACCGGCTCACCGCCGACTACACCGGCATAGCCGCCCTCGTCGCCGACCCGTGGCACGGCGGCCACCGCGAGGCCCCGGCCCTGTTCAAGCGCAACGGCGTCTACTTCATGCTCACTTCGGGCGCGACCGGCTGGAACCCCAACCAGCAGCAGTACGCGACCGCCACCAGCATCGCGGGCCCCTGGACCGCCATGGCCAACGTCGGCGACTCCACGACCTTCGGCTCGCAGACCGCGTACGTCCTCCCCTTGCAGGGCACGTCGACCACCTCGTACCTCTACATGGGCGACCGCTGGGGCAACGCCCTCGGCGGCACGGTCAACGACTCCCGCTACGTGTGGCTCCCGCTGACCTTCCCGACCTCCACCACGATGTCCATGTCCTGGTCCCCCGAGGTCACCGTCGACACGGCGACCGGCACGATCAGCGCGACCAGCGCCACCTACAACACGCTGATCGCCCGGCACTCGTCCAAGTGCGCCGATGTCACGAGTCAGTCGCAGTGGGCGGCCACCCAGATCAAGCAGTACACCTGCAACAGCGGCAACAACCAGAAGTACTGGTTCAAGTCCGTGGGCAGCGGCTACTACCAGCTCGTGACCCGGCACAGCTCCCTGTGCGTCCAGGAGAACGCCAACACCGTCACCCAGGAGAACTGCAACTCCTCGGCCACCAACCAGCAGTGGTCCCTGACCACCACCGGTTCCTACGTCAACATCAAGTCCCGCGCGTCCGGCAAATGCCTGGACGTGAACGGCGCGTCCACCGCCGACGGCGCCGCCGTCATCACGTACACGTGCAACAACGGTACGAACCAGCAGTGGACGCGCGGAACCTGACGGTCACTCAATTCATCAGGCCAGCAGGTCGATCGCGTCGATCGAGGTGCCGGCGCTGAGATAGGAGGTCGTCCCCGAACCGCTCACCACGTCGATCCTCAGCACGTTGTACTGACTGGTGTCCGTCAGCCAGGCGGACGCCGGGACGCTGTAGGTACTGTGTCTTCCCGGGGGATAACCCCCGGACCCCCAGCAGAAGAGCAGGTCGGCCGGCGTGACCGGCGCTGACATCGCGAGGCAAACCTGGGTGAAGCTGTGGTTGTCGCCCCGGGAGGACCCGTGTGGCCCTTGTGCGCCCGTGGCAAACCGGCAGCAATGAGCGGCCCTGATCCCTCACCACGAGGGATCAGGGCCGTCTGGCGTCGCAGCGCGGATCAGTTCCGTGGTGTCGGATGGTGACCTGCAGGCTCGATGCCGACGGTCAACCCGGGGCGACCCGTTCGCTGTTCAGTCAGGCGTGGTACGTCGTCCCCCAACGCATCGCGCCGTGTTGGTAGCAGTCGCGCAAGTGTTCCGCGGTCTGGTGCTGGTTGGCTCCGGGGGTGAGGGGTTCGAACAGGACCAGGACGCGGATTGGTCCGCCATTTGCGGCCACGTCGAGCCACGACCGCGCCGCGGGTACGCGTAGGCGGTACTCGTCGTCGCCGTAGTTGAGCCACGGCATACCGCGCCGTATGCGGACGCGGTGACCGATGTGCGGCGGTTCGTTGTCGTGTGGACCGAGGTGCATCGCGGCGGCGAAGGACCGCATGCTCTCGCGGATGCTCTCGTCAGTCTCGTGTGCCAGGCGGGGCGGAGCGTGGAACGCGAGCAGGTTGGCCACGGTGAACGCGTCGGTTTGGTGGATGCCGGTTGCGAGACGGATCCCGGCGACGAATCCGGCGCCGGGGGGCGCCGGGGTGATGGGTATGGTCATGACGCCTTGACCTCCGCCCACACGGCTTTGCCGAGTGGGATGTCTTTGACTCCCCACCCTGCGCCGTGGGGGCCGCACAGGGCGTCGAGGATGATCAAGCCCCGGCCGCGATCCCGTTCGTCCGACTTGGGGAGGGAGCGGGGACGGCGGCGAACGGGGTCGTGTACCTCGATGCGCGTCCGGACGTCGTCGGCGTGAATCTCCACCCGAAGGGAGTCGCCGGGTTCGGTGCCGTACCGGATGGCATTGGTGACCATCTCTGAGGCGGCCAGGATGGCGTTCTCGACGTGGTCCTCGGACGCCCCCGGAACGTGGTACGCGATGAACTCACGTACGAACTCGCGGGCATGTCTGGCGGATTGAGGCACGCCATGCAGTAACAGAATGGAAGGCGGGCCGACGGTTGGTGTGCAGCGGGCGGGCACGGTGGCCCGTCGTTCGATCATGCACGTCCCCTCACGGGTAAGCGCCGCAGCGCACACTGCCTCTCTCGGCATGCCTGCGGCCGCATTCGCATTTCAGCACGACCAGATTGCTCCCCCAACTCTCTTCAGCGCAAGCCATGTCGTCATTGCATAGAAAATTGCACACGATAGTGGGATGGGGTGTGGAGCGATGAGTGGGCAGGTGACAGCGAATGTGGGGCACGGCAGACTGTTGCGTGGATCGTCGAAGGGGAGGGAACGAACGTGAGTGCGCCTACAGTGCGCCGCCGACGCCTCGGTGCCAAGCTGAAGGCACTTCGGGGTGAACTCACCCTCGAAGAGGTCGCGGAGAAGTCCGAAGGGCGGTTCGTCTCCTCGAAGTTGTCGAGGATCGAGACGGCCAAGAGCCCGGCCAAAGAGAAGGACGTCGATGCTCTGCTCGATCTGTACATCGAGCTGGGCCGGGAGGTGAGCGACGAACTACGGGCCGCGCTGCTCACCCTCACCAAAGAGGGTGCGCAGCGTGGTTGGTGGCACTCGTATCGGGGCGTCCTCAACCCTGTGTACGAGGATCTGATCAGTCTTGAGGCCGAGGCCGAATCGGTCTCGTCGTGGCAACTAGGGGCGATTCCCGGCCTGTTGCACACAGCTGAGTACGCCCGCGAGATCATCCGGGCCACGGCGATGTCTGAGGCGGTTGAGGCGCGGGTCGATGCCTTGGTCGAGGTGCGCCTCGCTCGTCAGGCAGTGCTCACCCGCGAGGACCCACTCACGCTGTGGGCGATCATCGCCGAGGGCGCCCTACGGTCGTCATCGAAGACTGAGGGCCTGATGAACGAGCAGTTGGGCCGGTTGCTCACCATGGCGAAACGTCCGAACGTCAACATTCAGGTGCTCCCCTCGGACGCACCCCTTCACGTCGGCCAGTTGGGCAGCTTCACGATTCTGGGTTTCGGCCCGCATGCTGACCTCGACGTCGTCCATACCGAGGGGTTGGCCTCGGCGCTGTACGTCGAGGACGGCAACGGGGTCGCCGCTCACCGGGACGCCTGGCAACGGCTGACATCTGCCGCGCTCTCGGTCGAGGAGTCGGCGGAACTGGTCACGACAATAAGGAAGACCGCATGAACTCTGTTGGCGACGCGTCCGCCCTCCCCGTGACGTGGTGGAAGTCCTCGTACAGTGACACGGGGGCGCAGTGCGTCGAGTGCGGCATCGTCGATGCCGAGACGGTGGCTGTACGGGACAGCAAGAGGCCGCACGGACCGGCGCTGTTGGTGAACCGTGGGCAGCTTTCCGCGTTCGTCTCCACTGCGGCTGAGGGTCGATTCGGCGGTCTTGAGTAGGGGAACTCTGCAACGACGGCTCGCCCCGCGGCATTCGGGGGCGAGCCGCCGTCGTGCGGCCCGCCGGAGCGGCCGGCCCGAATCCCGAGAAGCCGCACGGGACTGATCGTCCTCGCTGACAGCGTCATCTCCTCGGCCAGCACCGGCTCAAACCGCACTGTCTGCACCGATCTTCCCGTTGAAGAACCGGCTGAGACTACGTCCTGGCGATCTCTTGCCGGAGCTGGTGGGTGAAGCGGCGGAGCAGATCCTCCGTTTCCCTGTGCTCAGTCCTGCGATCGTCCCTGCCCTCGCTGGGCAGGGAGCTCCAGACCCGACGCGCGAGAGCGTCGGCGAGATCGACGGTGTCGTCGGCGCACAGTAGGTAGAGGGCTGACCGGGCTTCCTGCATCCGGCCCGCGAGTTCGTTGGCCCCGGCACCGTCGTCACTCAGCCGTGTTTCCCGAAGGTAGTCGATGAGCTGGACCACGGCGGTGTTGAAGCCGACCCCGGCTTTCAACTTCTGTTCGCGCAGCCACATGCGGTCCTGCCGGCGCGCAGTGAACCAAGACCCGAACACGGCCCCTATGAGGCCGAAACCAGCCCCGATGGCCACAGACAGGATGTTCACCACGCCAGCTCCCCCCGACACACAGCTGGCAGCAGGCTACAGAAGCCATCGCACCCAGCTCGATGGGTGTCCGTTCGAATCTGAGCCAAGCGAATCCACCACCGGGGGACTTCAAAGACAGGTACATATCTGTGAAAAAACTTCACACCGGCCCCGCGGCCGACGTCCCGTCAGCCGCCCACCAGGGCTGACGGACGCTTAGTGGTCGGCTCTCGAAGTCCTTCGGGGGTTGACGCTGAGGCAGCTCCCGTGCCAAGTGGTGGCGCGGAACCCGGCCGAAGGGCGAGTTGACCTTCAAGTTGGATGAACGTCGACAATCGGGGCCATGGACGGCACCACGGAACTACTGAGCATCAGCGCCTTCGCGCGGCGGGTCGGTCTCGCTCCGAGCGCCCTGCGTTTCTACGACGACTGCCGCGTTCTGCGGCCGGCGTGGGTTGATGGGGCGACGGGATACCGCTTCTACAGTCCTGCGCAGGAGGCCCGTGCCGCCCTCCTGCGCAGTCTGCGAGAAGCGGGACTGCCACTGGCTGAGGTCACCGTGGTGCTCGACGGGCCCGAGCGCGAGGGCCGAGAGGTGCTGGAACGGCACTTGGAGAGGATGCGGGACCAGACGCAAACGGCCGAGGCCGCCATCGCCGTGGTTCTACGTTCCCTCTCGACTGCCGGCAGCATGACGGAAGCGCGGATCGGCGGCGTGGAGTTGGCCAGTGCGGTACGCCAGGTGGTGCCGGCCGCGGCCTCCGACGTGGAACTCCCTGCGCTGGGTTGCGTCCTCATCGAGATCGATGACGGCGAGGTGCGTCTGGTGGCTACCGATCGCTATCGCCTGTCGATGCGCGTTCTGAGGCCGGCGGCACTCGACGGAGGGCCCTGCCGCCTGCTGGTGCACGCGGCTGACCTGATCGAGTTCGGGCAATGGGCGGCGCGAGTCCACGAGGTCACCATCCAGGTCGGACCGGACGGCGCCCGCGCACGCAGTACGGCAGAGTGCCGTGTCCTGGTGACGACCGATGACCTGTTCCCTGCCTACCGCGAGATGCTCTCGGCTCTGGCCCCGCCGGAATACCGCGTGATCGTGGATCGCCTGGCTCTGCGTGACGCGGTCAACAGCCACGCAGACGCTGCACGCATCGCTCTGAGTTTCGCGGACGACGAGCTGGTCGTCTCGCTTGCCGATCACTCCGACGCCGTCACCCTGCCGGCGGTCTGCCATGGAGACCTGCCCCAGCGGATCGGTTTCGACCCCGCCGTCCTGGGCCCCGCGCTGGAGGCCAGTGTCGGGCCCGACGTTCTGTTGGAGATTTCCGCCGTAGATCGGCCTGTCGTGGTGCGTTCCGCAGACCAGGGCAGCTTCACCACGCTGATCATGCCCGTCGCCCTCGACACCTCCAGCTGACTCTTCCTCAACATCGCACTCTCATCACCTCAGGAGAACCGTGACCGACCCCGAGAACATCGTCGTGCAGCTGTGCGCGCAGGGTATGCAGGCCGAGACCGAAGGACGAGATGCCCGAGCACGGGACCTGTTCCTTCAAGCCTGGGAAGCGGCCGAGGACGACTACGACGCCTGCATCGCCGCGCACTACCTCGCCCGGCACCAGCCGACCCCGCAGGAGACTCTGCGGTGGAACCAGGAGTGCCTGACCCGGGCCGACAAGGTCGGCGACGATCGTGTCCGCGGCTTCTACGCCTCACTTCACGGCAACATGGCCCGGGCCCACCGGGACCTCGGCCAGATCGAACAGGCCCGCGAACACTTCGAGTCCGCCGCCACGCACATCGACGACGTCCCAGCCGGCCCCCACCAGCAATGGCTCCGCTACCGTATCGCCGCAGGACTGCGTGCCACCGCCCGGCCCGCACCACAGCAGCACGAAGACCCTGTCGGTGAACTCCTCACCACGCTCTGCGCACGCACGGACCTCGAAGCCCTGAGTCTGCTGTTGCCCCCGTACATGGGCAGCCTCGGCACATCCGAGGACGAGGAACGCGTCACCACCGCCCTGCGCATGCTCCATGCCGAGCGTCGCCTTCCCGACGAAGAGCAGGCAGCCCTCAGCCACGCGATCAAGGTCCGGTCCGCCGCGTGAGCGCCCCCGATCCTCGGTGACACGCGAGACACGAGCGTAGGCCACCGGCCGCCTTCCTGGGCGCCGACGAACCTTCAACGATCACGATGGCCGTCACTACCTCTCTTCCTTCCGCCTCCTTGTAGATCCAACGAGGTGGAAGGAAGAGCGGGGGCAGTCGAAATCATTCAGGCTTATCAGCCTGCCGCAGGATCCGGGGGACAGGTACGTGGCCATACGCGCTGCCGTGGCGGTGGTGCTGACCGCCGCCGAGCGCCACCGGCTGAAGAAGATGGCTTACGGGCACAAGACTCCACACCAAGCCCGGCAGCGTGCCGCAGTCGTCCTCCTTGCGGCACGTGGCCGGAGTAATGCCAGGATCGCCGCCGAGACCCACCTGCACGTGGACACGGTCCGGACCTGGCGCGGCCGGTTCGCCTACGGCGGGCTGCCGGCCCTGGCTGACCGCAAGCGCTCCGGGCGCCCCGCCCGTTTCACCCCCGTGCAGGTCGCCGAGGCCAAAGCGTTGGCCTGCCAGTTACCCGCCGAGACCGGCGTGCCGCTGGCGCGCTGGTCGTGCCCGGAGTTGGCTGCCGAGCTGACCGCGCGCGGGATCACCGAGACCGTCTCCGCGTCCACGGTGCGCCGCTGGTTGCGCGAGGACGCGCTCAAGCCCTGGCAGTACCGGTCCTGGATCTTCATCCGCGACCCGGACTTCCGCGTCAAGACCCAGCGTGTTCTGGACCTGTACGCCCGCACGTTCGAGGGTGTCCCGCTCGGCGCGGACGAGTACGTCATCAGCGCGGACGAGAAGACCTCCATCCAGGCCCGCTGCCGCTGTCACCCCACCCTCGCCCCCGGCCAGGCCCGGGCTATGCGCGTCAACCACACCTACGGCCGCGGCGGCGCCCTGGCCTACCTCGCCGCCTACGACGTCCACCACGCGAAAGTGTTCGGCCGCACCGAACCCAAGACCGGCATCGACCCGTTCATGAACCTGGTCGCCCAGGTCATGACCCAGGAGCCGTACGCCAGCGCGGAACGCGTGTTCTGGATCGTCGACAACGGCTCCTCCCACCGCGGCAAGAAGGCTGCCGACCGGCTGACCAGTGCGTTCCCGAACGCGGTCATGGTCCACACCCCGGTCCACGCCTCGTGGTTGAACCAAGTGGAGATCTACTTCTCCGTCGTCCAGCGCAAGGTCGTCTCGCCCAACGACTTCACCGACCTCGCCCAGGTCGGGGACCGGCTCCGAGCCTTCGAAGACCGCTACAACGCCACGGCACAGCCGTTCCAGTGGAAGTTCACCACCTCCGACCTGGACGATCTGCTGGCCAGACTCGACCGGCACACCGCCGATCACCCAGAAGAATCCTCCGCCACCCCGGAAGCATGATCAACCCCCGAAGGACTTACGGCGCAGACCACTTAGCGCACGATCTGACACGGATGTTCCTCAGCCCTCGTGAGTCCCGTGAGTTCACGCAAACTGAAGGGTTCTCGGTGGGAACTCAAGGGTCCGTCGTCGTGTTCTGCGGAGTTGCTTCCGTGGGTTCGAGGCCAACTCGCGACCTTGCCGTTCCTGGTCCCCTGGACGGGCAAGACGCCGAGCGGGTTAGCCAAGAGGGCGGCGGTAGCGCAACTTGTTGAGAGAAGCCCCACCGGTGGTGTCTTCAACGGCTGCGCCGTCTGCGCGCCAGCCGGCAGCTTCGTAGAAGCGCCGGGCGCGACGATTGTCTTCCAGGACCCACAAGGTGGCTTGCGTGTACTCGGCCTGTCGGAGAGTCGTCAACGTGGCCAGCATCAAGTGCTTCCCGATCCCAGTGCCCCAGACCTCGGGCATCGCGTAAAGCGTGCCGATTTCCGCGACGGCAGGGGTCTCCTGAGACGGGCCGAAACCTGCGAATCCGACGATCCCCGCCTCGGTTTCGGCTACCAGTACTCCCGACAACGGCCATCGTGTCTCCGCGATGCGTGTCTTCCACTCGGACTCTTCGCGGCTTGGGTCCATGGCGTCGAGGTAGTGCTGGGGGACAAGACCGGCAAAGGCCGCCTGCCAGGAGCGCACGTAAACACCGGCTACCGCTGATGCGTCATCAGGCCATGCCTGTCGAGTCTGCATGGCCGTCATTCTTCAAGTCCCTTCAATCCGGGCCAAGTTCTTTTCCCGAGGGCGATGCCGAGTGCTCGGCTGCCTGTTCCAGTAGTGCCCGTGCGGAGTCCGCGTAGCGCATTGCGGTCTTCTCGTCGAGCCCGAACACCTCGGCGAGGTGAAGCGGATCGGGCCCGTGGGTCAGGGCCTCTTCGAGTTGCCGGTCGACGCGGAGCCGCTCCAGTGTCGCGTCCTGGCCGCGCATCGAGGCGCTGATCCAGTGGTTGCTGGCGCGGCTGGTCTTGGTGGCGGTCTGGTTGTTGATCAGCAGATGGAGGTTCGCGGTGCTCGGCCACCGGTCTCGCCGGTGGCCGAGCCAGTCCAGCAGCAGTTTCAGGGTGAGGTCGTCGAGCGGGCGGACGCGTCCGGCGATGGTCAGCCGTCGGTTGCCGAGGTCGACGTCGTCGAGCATGAGCATGCCGATCTGGGCGACCCGGGCGGCGTGCACCGCGGCGAGGGCGAGGATGAGTCGTGTTGCCGGGGTGGTGGCCGCCGCGACGGACCGGCCGACCTGGGCGGGGACCAGCGGCTGGAGCACGCCGTACTCGTACTGGCCGACCTTGATCCGGCTGGTCGGGTTGCGGAAAAGCAGCCCATTCCGCTTGGCCCAGGAGAACAGCGAGCGCAGGGCCACGAGTTGGTCACGCCGCTGGTGGCCGTGCAGTGTCTTGATGTAGGCCGGACGTCGTCGCGGGTCACTTCCCGCAGGTGGTCATAGCGGTCCGACCATTCCAGCAGGGCCGGCCGGACACGGTTGAGGTAGAGCCAGACCGTGCCTTCCCGTCGCGGGAGGCTGCGGGGGCCACCGTCACGCAGGACGCGGGTCCAGCGCTCGGCCTCCGAGCGGATGCCGGGTGCGAGACCCTCCAGACGCTCGGCGAGCCAGCCCTCGAAGGAGGGTTCGCTGTCGTCCTCGAAGATTGCCATCTCCTCCAGGACCGTGATGACGTGGCCGACCGGGAGGTCGCGGGACCGGAGCGGGGTGAAGATCTCGCTGTGCCGGATGGCGTCGCCCTCGACGTACCCGGTGAGGACAAGGGCCAGGCCGCGGTTGACGGCGAAGCGGATGTTGCGTCCCCAGCCCCGTGCCTCGGCGAACCGGTGAGCGAGGTACTTCGCCCAGGTCAGCCAGGGGCTGGTCAAGTCAACGCCGGAGGGGTCGAGGCGGCCGTAGTCGCGCGGGACCTGTCCGAACAGCGGCAGCTGTCTCCAATCGGCATTCGGCCGCCAGGCCGGCGCGGGCGGTGGCTTGCGAGGGGCGCCCCGCCGTCCGCCGCGCCGCCGAGGGGCGAGTGCCGATCCGTTGCGGTGGTGCATGCCCATGAAGAACAGCTGATGGTGCCGGACCGCGTTGAGGCGGGCCCTCACATCGGCCTCCGCGGCCAGCCGGTCGACAGCGGCCTGGGCGCCCAGCCGGGCCTGGCACCAGCACAGACGACAGAAATCCCACTTCAGCGGCTGGACACGGCGGCAGCCGGCGCAGACGGCCGTCGCGTGGCTGCGGCCGAACATGTAGCAGGTCGGGCAGAGCCGTCCGCTGAAGTCGCCCCAGGCCAGGCAGCCGTCGCAGGAGTCGGTGGGCTTGTAGTAGCCCTTCGGATACCGGCTCATGCAGGCGGCAGCGACCGGCCGTCGCGACGCTTGG
Source organism: Streptomyces adelaidensis (assembly GCF_016598475.1). Taxonomy (GTDB): domain Bacteria; phylum Actinomycetota; class Actinomycetes; order Streptomycetales; family Streptomycetaceae; genus Streptomyces; species Streptomyces adelaidensis. The sequence continues at coordinate 117,781 of NZ_JAEMUX010000009.1, read as the reverse complement.
GCACCACCGCCGGAACCGGTGCGGCGGCACCGACAGCGGTCCGGCTGGTGTTCTCCTCGCCGGGGCGGGTGACCTTCTGCGGTTCCGGGATCAGCAGGTCGCCGATCTCGCAGCCCAGCACGACGCAGATGACGTCCAGGTCGTCCAACTTGAGGGAGACCGGCTGGCCGGACCACAGCCCGGACATCTTCCCAGCCGAGATCACCAAGCCGTGCTCGGCCAGGCTCCGCTGGAGCTCGGACGCCTTCCAGATACCCTTGTTCGCGGCGGTCAGCCGCAGGTTCCACCTCATCGGGCCAGTCCTTCCAGCCGCTTCGCGGCCCGTTCCATCCCGGCGACCCAGGCGTCCTCGACCCGGGTCTGCTGCACGTGGATATACCGCATCGTGGTGGCAATCCAGGAATGTCCCAAAACCTCCTGGATCGCGAGCAGGTCCAGCCCGTTCCCATAGAGCTGGGACGCGCAGAAATGCCGCAGGACGTGCGGCGTCAACTTGTCCGTCCAGCCCGGCAGATGAGCCTCGACGGCGTTGTCGAGACCGTTGCGCAGGGCGTCGTCGCCGACCCGGCGGGCGGAGCCATCGGTGTTCTTCCGCTCGCTCGGGAACAGCGGGGCACCGGGCCGGGTGTGGTCGTCGTCGAACTGGCCCCACACGTCCTCGATGAACCACCGCAGTGTCCGGTCGGCGCCGTTGATCAGCGGCACCATCCGCTCGCGCGGCCCCGAGCCGCGGGCGCCTTTGCCGTGGCGGACGTGGAGCTTGCCGAAGCGGCCCAGGTCCCACTTGATGTCGTCCAGGTCGAGGCCGCATGCCTCGCTCACCCGCAGGCCGACCTGGGACATCAGCTTCGAGGCGGTGTAGTTACGGGCGGTGGGGGCGAACTTCCGGCAGGTCGCCAGCTCGCCGCCCCAGCCCGTGAACAGCGTCCCGATCTCCGCCTCACTCGGAGGGATCCGCAACTGGGCATCCTTGGCCCCGCGCGGCCGGTTCATCTCGTCGACCGGGCACTCGACGACCCGGCCGGTCATCCGGTGGAGCTCGACCTTGTGCCGCAACTCCAGGAACATGAAGTACGTGCTCAGCGCCTGCGACCGGCCCAGCCGGGTGCCGCTGGGCGAGTGCCGCAGCACCTTCCCGAAGTACACGTCCGCGTCGGCGGGCTCCATGTCCCACAGCGGCCGGCCGAACCAGGACCTGATCTGCTCCAGATGCCCGACGTCCCCGCGGATCGTGCCGTCCGCCAGCCCTGCCGAGGCCCGCGCGAGAACGAACCCGGACAGCACGTCGGTCTCGAACCGCTCCAGTTCCTCCGCCGACGCGGGCGCCCAGTGCTCACGCAGGTCCCGTACGACTGCCAGTGCCGCCAACCCGAGCCTCCTCGCCTTCGGTCCGACGGCAGATCGGTCGGACGAGATGAGAACGCTTCAGGAATCCCGAAGTTACGTCACAGGCCACCAGAGCACACGAAGGAGGAAGAACCCCCCGGCCACGGGCCCAGGGAGTCAGCAGAGCTCAGGGGAACTCACGGGATGTCGCACACTCCCGCGCGACCGGCGAGTGCCTGGACGTGAACGGCGCGTCCACCGCCGAGGGTGCCGCCGTCATCACGTACACGTGCAACAGCGGTACGAACCAGCAGTGGACACACGAAACCTGACGCACATTCAGCTCGTCACGGCAGCAAATCGATAGCGTCGATCGCCGTACCCGCACTGAGATAGGAGGCCGCCCCCGACCCGCTCACCACGTCGATCCTCAGCACGTTGTACTGACTGGTGTCCGTCAGCCAGGCGGACGCCGGGACGCTGTAGGTGAACGTGTGGTTGTTGCCCCGGTAGGACCCGTTGGTCAGTGACCGGGTGTTCGGCTGGGTGGGCGGGGAGGGGATGGCCGAGGTCCAGCTGTTGACGGCGACCTGCGGCCGGCCGTTGGCGTAGGCCGTCGTCACACCGATCCGCAGGGTGTGCGCGGCGGCGGCCTGCGCCGCGGTCAGCCGGAAGTAGACCAGCAGACCGCTGTTGACGTCCTTCCAGAGGTAGCAGGGGAAGGCGGAGGTCTCGGTGCCACTGCCGATCACCACATTGCCGGTCCAGGAGGCGGCCCGGGCGTCCGACGGATGCGCGTACGTCATCAGGTCGGCGTTCTTGAAGCCGCTCGGTGTGCCGTTCCAGTCGTTGATCCGCCAGATCACGCCCGCGTTGGACGGGTCGTTCGACGACGGGATCGCGATCGAGTTGAGCGTCGTCGTACCGCCCGCCGTGACCGTCACCGAGGTCGTGTACACCGCCAGCTCGCCCTTGAAGACGGTCAGCGTGTACGACCCCGGAAGCACCCCCGAGATGGAGAAGTAGCCGTCCGACGAACGTGCCGAACCCCAGTACTGGGCCGCCGAGTTGGCGAGCCCCACCGTGTACGCGTACGACGTGTTGCGGCCGGTGATCCCGACGCCCGCGACCCGGCCCCGGCCGCCCGCGGCGACGTACCCGGACAGGCCGAGCGAGTCCGCCCACGCGGTGGTCAGCGTGCCCGGGAACAGCGACGAGGAGGGCGCCCCGCCGTCCGTGAGGGCGATGACGTACGGGCCCTGGAGGCCGAACCGCTGCGCCTCGGTCTGGTTCTGGCCGTAGTACAGGATCTCGTAGAGGCCGCCGCCGTCGGCGCTCTGGTGGCGCAGCAGGGAGCGGTAGAAGGGGCCGCCGGAGGCCTTCTCGTGGTTGCTGCGCACCACCCACAGGCCGACGCCGTTCGCCGACCAGCCGACGTAGTTGTAGTCCATGACCCGCAGCTTCGAGTAGTGCTTGGAGCGGGTCTGGCCGTCGGACTTCCTGAACACGTCCGAGGCCTCGATGGTGCTGTTCGTGTACGTGTACGAGTCGGGCTCGTCGTTGAGGAACAGGCCGGCCTTCACCCGCAGGATGAAGCGGGTCGCCGAGACCGAGGTGTCGGCCTTGTTGGTCCACACGTAGATGTTGTTCTCGCCGCTGCGGGCCGCGTAGTAGTGCCTGAGCGTGCCGTAGGTGACGGAGACGAGGATCGTCGAGCCGGACTGCCTGATGGTGACGGTGGAGCTGCCGAGGCCGGACTCGATGTGCGAGTTCATGCCGCCGTAGCCCTGGTACTCCGTGCCCCGGTAGACGATCGAGGACAGGTCGCCGTTGCTCTTTTTGACCTTGAAGACGAGGTTCGCGCCGGTGTCGATCACGTAGTTGGTGCCGTCGTCGCTGTAGCCGAACGCGGCGGCGCGGGCCGTGCCGGCCAGCGGCCCGGCGAGGGCGGCGCCCACGGCGGTGGCCGCGGTGCCGACGACGAAGCCACGACGGCCCAGGGCCGGCACCGAGGGCATGGCGGGTGTGGCCGGCACGGCCGGTCTGTCGATGGATTCGGACATGGGGGTCCTCCTCGGGATGTGGGGGGAGTGCGGGTGATTCGGAAGGGTGACAGTTGAATCGATTTCGCGAAAGGGCTTTCGGTGGGGGGAAGTTGGCAATCTTGTGAAAGTGATCCGACATCTAGAAAGCGCTTGCCAAACGATGTACGGTCCTGCCGCCGGGTCTTGTCATCCTCGGGAGGTAGCCGCAATGAGACGTTTCACCGTCGCCGTGCTGACGGCGGCGACCCTGGGCACCGTGCTGTCGGCCGTACCGGCCCAGGCCCACCAGGGCCGCCCCGCGCTCGGTCTGGAGAACTGCGCCGCGAACGCCTGCCACTTCGACGTCCCCGTCGGCACGTACGACGTGACCGTCCGCCTCGGCGGCGAGACGGCCGGGAGCACCGCGATCACCGGCGAGACGCGCCGCACACTCCTGCCCGAGACGGTCACAGCGGCGGGCGCGCCCGTCTCCCGCAGCTTCACCGTCGACGTCCGCACCCCCGAGGGCGAGCCGACCGCCGCCGACGGCACCCCCGGCCTCGACCTCGCCATAGGCGGCTCGGCGCCCGCCCTCGCCGACATCCGCGTGACCCTCGCGAAGCGGGCCCGGCAGATCCTCCTCGTCGGCGACTCCACGGTCTGCGACCAGCCCGGCGACCCTTACTCCGGCTGGGGCCAGCAGCTCCCGCAGTACCTCCGCAAGGGCGTCTCGGTCGCCAATCACGCCGACTCCGGCGAGAGCACGGTGTCCTACCTCGCCGACGCCCGGCTGTGGGCCACCGTCCAGCCGAAGATCCACCCCGGCGACCTGGTCCTGATCCAGCTGGCCCACAACGACAAGCAGACCGACGAGGCGACCTACCGCGCCAACCTCGAAGCGCTGGTCGCGGGCGTCCGGGAGAAGCGCGGGAAGCCGGTCCTGGTCACCCCGATCGTCCGCCGCTGGTTCAACGCGGACGGCACCCTGAACAACAACACGGCCCTCCTGGTCAACGGTCTCGGCGTCGACCACCCGGCGGTCACCCGCTCGGTCGCCGCCGCCCACGACGTGCCCCTGATCGACCTCACTGCCCGGACGAAGGCACTGGTCGAGTCCCTGGGCACCGAGGGCTCCAAGGCGCTCTACCTCTACAACGAGAAGCGCGACAACACCCACACCTCCGTGCACGGCGCGACCGTCTACGCCGGCCTCGTCCGCGACGAACTCGTCGCCCAGGGTCTGGTGCCGGAGGGCAGGACCAGGGTGGGATGAGCCCCTGGGGCGCCCCGACCGGAACCGGGGCGCCCCAGGTTCGAACCACATCGACGAGACAGAGAGCGTTACGGCATGCCCCCCGAGGACCGCACCCTCAGCCCGTACACCGGCTACACCCGCGCCCACTGGGAGGCCGCCGCGGACTCGCTGCTGGCCGCCGTGGAGCCGTACGCCACCGCCGACGGCGCCCTGTACCACCTGCCCGGCGACCGCGCGAGCTGGTCGGGCACGGTCTCGGACGGACTGGAGGGATACGCCCGTACGCTGCTGCTGGCCGCCTTCCGCCGCGACGAGAAGGCGCTCGCGCGCTACGCCGACGGCCTCGCGGCCGGTGTCTCGGGCGTCTGGCCCCGCATCGAGGACCGCAGCCAGCCACTGGTGGAGGCCGCGTCGATCGCCTTCGCGCTCCGCGTGACCCGGGAAGCGCTCTGGGACCGGCTTGACGACGGCGTCCGCCAGCGCGCGGCGGTCTGGCTCGGCGACGCGCTCACCGCCGAACCCTGGCCCTGCAACTGGGAGTTGTTCCCGGTGACGGTCGGCGGTTTCCTCGAAGCGATCGGCCACGAACCGGAGTTGGCGCGCCGGGTGATCGACCAGCGCCTCGACCGTATCGAGCAGTGGTACGTGGGCGACGGCTGGTACACCGACGGCGACGGCCGCAAGTTCGACTACTACAACGGCTGGGCCATGCACCTCTATCCGGTGCTGCACGCCTGGCTGGCCGACGACGAACGCCTGCTGGACCTCTACGGCGGCCGGCTCTCGACCCATCTCGCTGACTACGCCCGCCTGTTCGGCGGCGACGGCGCCCCCCTGCACCAGGGCCGCTCCCTCACCTACCGCTTCGCGACCACGGTCCCGCTGTGGCTGGGCGCCCTCACCGGCCGTACGCCACTGTCGCCGGGCGAGACGAGGCGGCTGGCGTCGGGCGCGCTCAAGTACTTCCTCGACCGGGGCGCGGTCGACGGCCGGGGCCTGCTGTCCCTCGGCTGGCACGGCCCGAACCCCGCCGTCCTGCAGGGCTATTCGGGCCCGGCCTCCCCCTACTGGGCCAGCAAGGGCTTCCTCGGCCTGTTGCTGCCGCCGGACCACGAGGTGTGGACGGCGACGGAAGAGCCGGCGCCGGTGGAGCGGGGCGACGAGTTGCGCCCGGTCGGACCTCCCAACTGGCTTCTCCAGTCGACGAGTTCGGACGGCGTCGTCCGCCTCCACAACCACGGCAGCGAGGACGTCCGCTACGACCCCTTCTACACCCGGCTCGCCTACTCGACGGTGACGGAGCCCGTGCCCCTGGCGGAGGCCCCTCAGTCGTACGACAACAGCGTGATCGTCGACGGCGACGCGAGCCGTACCGACATCGAGCCGCTGGGGGTGGGCGAGGGGTGGGTGGCGTCCCGCCACACGGCGGGCGGGGGAGTGCGGGTGACGAGCCTCGTGCTCGCGCACGGCGCGGCGGAGGTGCGGGCGCATCTCGTGACCGGCGCGGAGCCCGGCACCCCGGTGCGGGTGACCGGATGGGCGGCGCGGGACGGCGTCCGGGCCGAACTCCGGCCGGCGGTCGGTCTCACCGACGAGCACACCGGAGCGGCACCCGAGGGTGCCCTCTGCGGAACGACGTCCGAGGGCGCGCTCTTCGTCGCCCTCGCCCGCCTCACCGCCGAGCCGGACACCGTCCCCCTGGAGGAGGCGGTGTCCGTAACGCTGGAGGCGAGCGGCGAACTCCACGTCCACTGGACCGGTGGGCCCGAGGTGCGGGTCCGGCTCACGGACGGAGGGCTCGACTCGGTGGACCTCAGGGCGTCAGCCGGGCGATCTTCAGCGTCTTCGTCGTCGGCGACGCCCCGTTGAGGGCGGTCGTGTACGACGGGGTCACCGGCGCGTAGGCCCAGGTCAGCGTCCCGTCCTTCAGGACCGCGATGTCACCGCTGATGCGGGCCTCGACGACCTTGTCGGCGCCCTGGAGCTTGCCGTTCCAGTCGACGAGGCGGAAGTGGGTGCCGGTGCAGGTGCCGCTGGCGCACTTGGCGTTCTTCAAGGTCTCGTAGGAGACGAGGAGCCGGTTCTTGCCGTACGGGGCGACGCGGACGTTGACGTGCTCGGTGCCCTTGGCGCTGGTCAGGTAGACCGGCTTGCCCGACGGCGTGTCGCGGTTCTTGAGGAACGCGACGGCGACCTGGTGGGTGCTCGTCTTCGGCTTGACCGTCCAGCCCCGGCCGCTGGAGTCGTCCGGGTTCTTCTTGGCGGAGGCGGCACCGCGCGAGGCGAACGCGGTGGCGTAGCGGCCGGTGGACGACTTCACGAGGTCGCCGGTGCGGCCCGCGAAGGTGCCGCCGCAGTAGCCCGCCCAGCACTGCTCGCGCTGCACGACGGGCGCGTTGTCGGGGGCGGCTATGCCGGTCGAGACGAAGAGCCCCGAACGCCAGTCGTCGAAGCAGAGGGAGGTGAAGTTCCCGCTGGTCTCGGCGCGCAGCGCGATGCCCTCGTTGTGGGAGCAGCCCCAGCCCCAGCCGCCGCCGAGCTTCTTGCCCTTGGGATCGACGTACGACAGCTTGTCGCCGAAGTGGCCGTCGGCGAAGCCGCCCGCACCGTGCACGACGAAGTAGGCGCCGTACTTCTTGCCGTTCCAGGCCAGCTGGCCGTCGAGCAGCGGCGCCGTGTCGTTCGAGGAGGTGCCGGTGAGCTTGGTCCGCCAGGTCTGCTTGCCGTTCTGGTAGCGGACGATCGCGGCGGCGGTCTCCTTCCACTTGTTCGTGTCGGCGACCCGGGTCAGCAGCGCGAACCCGTCGTTGTGCGCGACAAGACCACCGACCTCCTTCGTCCCCTTGACGACCGTGTCGGCGCCGGACCGCTTCCCGGCCGAGGTCAGCGGGGTGACGTGGATGCCGTCCGAGGCGGGCCAGGCGACCCGCAGCGTGCCGTTCGGGGCCACGGCTGTCGCCGTCCGCGTCCACTCCCGGCTGTTGTTGTAACCCGCCGAGAGATAGGGGAACTTCGCGGCCAGGCTCACCGTCGTGTTCGTGACGCTCAGCGCGGCGGCCGCGGTGGTCGTGGGCGCCGCCCCGGCGGTCGCGTACCAGGCGCCCGCCAACAGGGACGCCGCCACGAGCGAACCCACGACGGGCTTACGCGCGAGGTGTCGCCGACGGTGTCTGGAGGGGGCGGAAGGGGCCGAGGAAGGGGGTGTTGCGGATGTCATGTCCTGTGGTTGCCACAGGTGGGGGAAAGGTTGCCGCCGAGCTCCTCACTCACTCAGGCTCAGCCACCACTCACTTCGAGGGCTCGGCCCGGGGCCAGTGCTCCAACGCCACATGCAGGGCCTCCACCGCCCGGTCCCAGGACGCCCCCACGTCCCGCGACGCGCCGAAGCCGCCCGCCGCCTCCAGCACGCAGTAGCCGTGGAAGGTGCCGCGCAGCAGGCGTACGGCATCGGTGAGGTCGGGTTCCTCCAGGCCGTAGGCGCGGAGCATGCCGTAGGTGATCTCGGCGGTGCGGCGGAAGCCGGGGGAGCCGGCGACGAGGTCCTGGTCGATACGGATCTGCGTGGCCGCGTACCGGCCGGGCCGCTCCAGGGCGTACGCCCGGTAGGCACCGGCGAAGGCGATCAGCGCGTCCTTGCCCGCCCGGCCGGCCACGGCCTCCGCGATCCGGTCGATCAGCTCGCCGCCCGCCAGCAGCGCGACCCGCGTCCGCAGGTCCTGGAGGTTTTTGACGTGCGAGTACAGACTCGCGTCCTTCACCCCGAAACGCCGCGCCAGCGCGGACAGGGTGACCTTCTCGAACCCGATCTCGTCCGCGAGCTCGGCCCCGCCCTCCACGACCCGGTCGACGGTGAGCCCGGCACGGGCCATGGAGACCACCTTCTTCACCTCTGAGACCCCGAGTGACCAGGCTACCGCCCGGTGATCAAAGGTCCGCCAGGCCGTGTGACCGCAGGTCAGCCGATCGGCGCGTACACCACGCCCAGCTTGTCGATCTCGTCGCCCGCGCGGCCGGTGAACCCGACGATCTGCCAGCCGGACGGGGCGGTAAACGTCTTGGTGTCGGAGGTGGCGGTGCCGGAGGAGAGGGTGCGGCCCTTGTCGGTGGCGAAGGACGCGGAGAAGATCCGGGTGCGGCTGTCCTTCTGGCCCTGGGTCAGCTTCACGGAGGTGAGGTGCTCGCCGGAGGCCAGGGTGAGGGAGGCCGCCGTGCCGCCCGTACCGCCGTGGGTCAGCGTCGTACCGCCGTCGTGGGTGAGCGAGACCGCGTCGAGGCGGGAGGCGCCGCGCAGGGTCAGGGTGCGGGGTGACACCGTCGAGGGGAGGTTGTCCGCGTCGTTGTACGCCGTGCCGTGCGGGCCGCCGAAGAAGTCGCTGGCCCGGAGCCCCGAGTCGAGCTTCCAGGAGAAGTCGACAGTGTGCGGGAAGTGGTCGGAGAGGTTGGCGCCCGCCGAGTCGAGGAATTTCGCCCACTCGTTGTTGTAACGGCTGCCGGTCAGGTCCACCACCTTGCTGTCCCGGTAGAAGACCTTGTCCACGACCTCGCAGTCGTTGGTCGGGGCCGTCGTCGGGCACACCAGCGCGTCGCTGCCGAGGGCCGGCGCGGTGCCGCCCTTGATCAGCTGCACCCACGGGTCCGTGAGGCCGTTCTCGTCGACGAGCGTGCGGATGTTGTCGCCGGTGCGTGTGTAGCGGGTGTTGGTGTCACCCATGACGATCACCGCGTTGCCCGCGGAGTTCGCCTGGATGAAGTCCGAGAGCTGCTCGACGTTGGCGCGCCGGGCGGCCAGCGCCGCGTCGTCCGAGTCGGCGTTGGTGTGCACGTTGTAGAGGTCGACGAAGACGCCCTCGTCGAGCCGGACCCGGGCCAGCGAGAAGCCCTTCGGGGTGAGGCAGTTGGTGCCGGTGCAGTCGTTCCACTTCACCCGCTCGAAGTCCTCGAACGCGTAGTCCGACAGCGTGTTGAGACCGTCCCCGAAGGGCACACCACCGCTGGTCGCCGTGCGGTACGCGTGGTTGTCGCCCGCGTACAGCGCCGCGTGGTAGTTGAAGTCCTCCTGCACATTGATGATGTCGTACGCCCCGAGGCGCGGCGATATCAGCGGGGTGTTCGTCTCCGGGTTGCCGGAGCTCAGCCCCTCCGGGAGGCCCGCGACGTTGTACGTCAGCACGTTGAACGTGCCGCTGGTGGCGGCCGCCGCGGGCGTCGCGCCGGTGGTGGCGAGGCCGGTGACGGCCAGCGCGCCGGCCGCGAGGGTGCCGAGGAGTCTTCTCATGGGGGTCTCCGGTCGGGGGAGGGGAACGAAGGGAAAACCAGGGGGAATTGAACAGTGCTCATGTCCTGTGGCAACCAGTGTGACGGGAAAGGTCAGCTGGGGAAACAGTGAATGCAGAGGTCGTTCGATCGAGGTTGCGCACGAGAGGAGCCGTGCCCGCGTGGTGCTCGCGGACACGGCTCGGGAATCGGCTCTGCGGCCCGGTCAGGCGTTCGGGTTCAGCCCGTTCGACAACCCCGTGTACGCCGGCTTCGCCGCATAGCTCTCGTTGTACGGCAGGGCGGCCCCGTATCCGCTGAATGTGCCCGGCACCCACGAGTGCTTGTCCGTGAGCCCCCAGGTGGTGACCCCGGCGCAGCGCGGGACGCCCAGACAGTTCTCGCTGGCCGTCTTGTAGTCCGTGGACTGCTGGGCCAGTTCGGCGGTGGAGGCGGGGAGCGGGACGCGGATGTCCAGCTCGGTGAGGGAGACCTCGAGGCCGAGGTCGGAGAAGCGCTTCAGGTTGGCCTTCATCGTGCTGGGCACCCCGCCCAGAACGAAGTGGGACTGGAAGCCGATGCCGTGCAACGGCACGCCCTGGGCGAGGAGTTGCTGGGCCAGGGCGTACAGGGCGTCGCTCTTGGCGTTGTCCGCCTCGATGTTGTAGTCGTTGATGTACAGCTTGGCGCTCGGGTCGGCCGCGTGCGCCCAGCGCAGCGAGTTGGCGATATGGGCGGTGCCGAGACCGTTCTGCCACAGCGAGGCGCGCATCGAACCGTCCTCGTCGAACGCCTCGTTGACGACGTCCCACGCGTAGATCCGGCCCTTGTAGCGGCCGACCGTCGTGTTGATGTGGTTCTGCAGGATCGTGTTCAGCTGGGCCGCCGTGAAGTTGCCGTTCTTCAGCCAGGACGGCAGCTGCGCGTACCAGGTGAGCGTGTGGCCGCGTACGCCCTGGCTGTGCGAGGTCGCGTGGTTGACCAGCCGGTCCGCCGCGGCCCAGTTGTACGAGCCCCGGCTCGGCTCCAGCGCGTCCCACTTCATCGCGTTCTCGGCGGTGACCGAGTTGAACTCCCGGTCCAGCACGGTCGTGTACGCCGACTCGCTCTGCAACGGCCCGTCGGCGACCGCCGCGCCTATCCTCACGCCACGCCCGTCGGCGTAACCGCGCAGCGTGGTCGCCGCCTCGGCGTCGGGGGTGAGCTGGGGGAGCGCCACGACTCCGGCGGCCAGCAGTGCGGCGGCGGCGAGAAGCGGACGCGGGGCGCGACGGCGGCGGTGACGCGACGGGTGGGGGGTGCGGTTCAGCACGGCGACTCCTCGCGAGGCGAAGGGGTGGGGGTGGGTGCGGATGCGGTGTCTCACCCCTCCGTCGCCGCCGGGCGCGCGAGGGTTGCCGTACGACAACCCTCGCGCGCCCGGTCGGTCGGCGCGTCAACCCGTCAGCGCGTCACCCGTGGCCCGTCAGCCGGTCGCCGAGAACACGAACGAGAACTCCGCCGGCCCGGCGAGCAGGTGGTACTGCGGCAGGGCGCCCGGTCCGCAGGACTGGGAGCCGATGCCCATCTGCCCGTGGTCGAGGTTGACCCACACCGTGTCCCCGGCCTGAAGGTCCGTCAGATGCGCGGCGGCGTCGAGCTGTTCGCTCGTCCAGCGCCGCGCGGTGAACCAGAACTCCGGGTCGCCGTCGACGCGCAGCCCGCCGAGCTCCGCCCAGCGGACGTCGGGCCGCGCCCCGTTCTCCTGCGGCCGGACGTAGGGGGTCTGCAGCTCGTCGACCGTGGAGTGCCAACGGCTCACCATGGACGCCGACCTGGTGTCCGGGTAGCCCTCGCCGGGGCCGCCGCCGTACCACTTCACCTCGTCCGCGGACGGCAGCCCGAAGCGGATGCCGAGCCGGGGCAGCGGGACGGTCCAGTCGCCCTCCGGGGTCACGGACACGGTCAGCTTGAGCCGGGTCCCGTCGGAGGTCCACCGATACACGGTGCTGAGGCCGACCTCCCAGGCGGCCGGCGCCACCCGGGTCCGTACGGTCAGCGCGTCCTCGCCCAACTCCACGCCGTCCAGGCGGTGTTGCATACGGTGGAGGCCGTACTTGCGCCACAGCACGCCGTAGCGCGTGTCGTCCTGCCAGGACGCGCCGTCGTCGTTGTCGGTCGGCGCCCGCCACGCATCCAGGCGCAGCCCGGTCACGTCGACGCCACCGATGGTCTTCAACGCGCCCGTGCGGATGTCGAAGGAGGCCGGGCCGAGGTGGATCAGCTTCTCGCTCGCCGTCGGCCCGTCACCCGGGACGACGGTCGGCAACGGCCGCTCCAACACCGGCAGTTGGCCCCATGCCACCACATGGTCCTTCTTGCCCCACGCCGTGTCCTCGGCCAGCAGCGCCCGTACGGTCCACAGCGCCTCGCCGGCCGGTCCGCCGGACGGCGGCTGCGGCAGCTTCAGCTCGGCCGACTCGCCGGGCTTCAGCGCGGGCACCGACAGGGTGCCCGCCTCGATGGTCTCGCCGTCGACCTGGTAGGACCACTCGAAGGCGAGCGCGGAGAGGTCGGCGAAGTCGTACGCGTTGCGCACCCGTACGGTCCCGGCCGAGCCGTCGCCGTCGATGCGGACCGGCTCGATGACCTTCTTGAACTCGATCAGGCCGGGGGAGGGCGTCCGGTCCGGGAAGATCAGGCCGTCGCAGACGAAGTTGCCGTCGTGCAGCTCCTCGCCGAAGTCGCCGCCGTAGGCGTAGCCCAGCTCGGGGTGGGTGACGCCGTGGTCGATCCACTCCCAGATGAAGCCGCCCTGGATGCGGTCGTGCGCCTCGAAGATCCGCTGGTAGTCGGCGATCCCGCCGGGGCCGTTGCCCATGGCGTGGCCGTACTCGCACTGGATGAAGGGCAGCGCGCGCCGCTTGTGGGTGCCGCCGTCCAGGCCCTGGCCGATGCGCTCGGTCTCGGCGTGGTCGGCGTACATACGGGAGTAGATGTCGGTGTCGCGGCAGTCCCAGTCGCCCTCGTAGTGGACGAGGCGGGAGCTGTCGCGGCCGTGGATCCACTCGGCCATGGCGGTCAGGCCGCGGCCGGTGCCGGCCTCGTTGCCGAGGGACCAGATGACCACCGAGGGGTGGTTCTTGTCGCGCTCGACCATGCGGGCCGCGCGGTCCAGGAGGGCCGGGGTCCAGCGGTCGTCGTCGACGGGGTTGTCCCGCCAGTTCTGCTCGGTGAAGCCGTGGGTCTCCAGGTCGCACTCGTCGATCACCCAGAGGCCGTACTCGTCGCACAGGTCGAGGAAGGCGGGGTGCGGCGGGTAGTGCGAGGTGCGCACCGCGTTGAGGTTGTGCCGCTTCATCAGCAGCACGTCCGCGCGCATGGTCTCCAGGTCGAGGGCGCGGCCCATCGTAGGGTGCCACTCGTGGCGGTTGACGCCCTTGAAGAGGATCGCCTTGCCGTTGACCTTCAGCAGGCCGTCCTGAAGCACGACCGTGCGGAAGCCGATCCGCAGCGGGACCCGCTCGCCCGCCGTGACCAGCTCACCGTCGTACAGCCGAGGGGTCTCGGCCGTCCACGGCTCGACCGGCACGGTCACCGGCTCGCCCGTCGCGACATCGATGTCCAGGGCGGGCATGAGGACCCGCCCGTCGACATCGGAGTCGACGCGCAGGGTCCCGACACCGCCGACATGGTCGTACGAGGCGTGCACGAAGAAGTCGAGGGCGCTGTCCGCCGGGCGGTGCAGCAGGGTGACGTCCCGGAAGATGCCGGGCAGCCACCACTGGTCCTGGTCCTCCAGGTAGGAGCCCGCCGACCACTGGTGGACCCGGACCGCGAGCACGTTCCCGGCCGGCTTCAGCAGCTGCCCGACCGCGAACTCGTGCGGCAGCCGGGAGCCCTTGAACTCGCCGATCTCCGTGCCGTTCAGCCACACCCGGGCGCAACTCTCCACGCCGTCGAAGCGCAGCACCGCCCCGCCCTCGGAAAGGGCGGGCCAGGCGTCCGGCAGGTCGAAGTACCGCAGATGGTCGCCGGTCGGGTTCTCCGTCGGCACCCGGGGCGGGTCCACCGGGAACGGGTACAGGTGGTTGGTGTAGATCGGCGCCCCGAAGGCGCCGTCGCCCTGCAGCACCCAGTGCCCCGGCACGGCCACCTCGGCCCAGCCCCCGGCGTCGTACCCCTCGGCCGCGAACGAGTCGTCCTCGGCGTCGGCGGTGGGGGACAGCCGGAAACGCCAGCTGCCGTTCAGCGACAGGGACTTGGCGTCGGAGGACGCGTACCAGGCGCGGGGTGGCAGAGCCCCGCTGCCCGGCGAGACGTCCTCGACGTAGTCGGTGGCCGTTGTGGTGCGGAAAGACATCGGTCTCCTTGCTGGTTCCTAGCCCTTGATGCCAGTCTGCGCGATGCCCTGCACCAGCCAGCGCTGGAGGAACAGGAACACGAACACCAGGGGCAGGATCGAAAAGGCGGTGGCCATGAAGATCATGTGGAAGACGACGGTCTGGTTGGTCATGTAGTTGGAGAGCGCGACCTGGACGGTCCACGAGCCCGGGTCCTGACCGATGACCAGCGGCCACAGGAAGGAGTTCCAGCCCTGGATGAAGGTGATCGTCGCCATCGCCGCGAAGAAGTTCAGCGAGTTGGGCACCACGATGCGCCAGTACGCGCCCCAGTAGCCCAGTCCGTCCACGCGCGCCGCCTCCTCCAGCTCCTTGGGGAACCCCAGGAAGTACTGCCGGAAGAGGAAGCAGGTGAAACCACTGAAGAGGCCCGGAATGATGAGACCCCGGTAGGTGTCCACCCAGCCGAGCGACGAGACCAGCACGAAGCTCGGCACGAAGGTGACGGCGGTCGGGACCATCAGGGTGCCCAGAACGGCGTAGAACACCTTGTTGGCGTGCTTGTACGGGATGCGGGCGAGACCGTAGCCCGCGAGGGAGCACACCAGCAGGACGCCCACGGTGTGCAGGGTGGCCACGACCGCCGAGTTCCACAGGGACTGGGCGAAGGGCACCGTCTCGTCGCTGAACAGCTCGCCGATGTTGCCCCACTGGATGTCGGTGGGGAAGAACTTCCAGTTCTCTCCGGTGATCTCGGCGTCCGTGGAGAGGGCGTTGCGGACCAGCAGGTAGAACGGGACCAGGAAGAGGAAGGTGGCGACACCGGTGGCGATGTAGAGCCCGGTGGAGCTCATCACGCCCCCGCCGCCGCGCTTGACGCGGACTGGCTTGCCTGACGGAGGTGCGGATTCCCGCACCTCGGGCATGGTGGTGGTCACTTGGACTCCTCCCCCCTTCCGAAGCCCATGATCTTGCCCTGGAGCAGTGTCACGGCACAGATCAATACGGTCAGGATCACGGCACCCGCGCTGCCGGCGCCGTAGTCCTGGCTCTCGCCCAGTGCCTTGTAGTACAGCTCGACGAGGGGCGGGCGCCCCCACGTGGTCTTCGACAAGAGGTTGAAGAACTCGTCGAAGGCCTGATAAGCGGCGACGAGTAGCAGCAGGATCACCGCGGTGGAGGTGGCTCGCAGCTGCGGCAGGGTGATGTACCAGAAGGTCTGCCAGCCCGGCTTGGCGCCGTCGATGGAGGCGGCCTCGTACAGCTCGTCCGGGATGTTCTGCAGCGCGGCTATGAACAGGATCATGTAGAAGCCGGCCTGCAGCCACAGCCGGGCGGTCACGATGACCAGCCAGTACCAGGGCGGATTGGGGTCGGCCAGCCAGGCGATGTTCTCGATCCCGAACCAGCCCAGGACCGTGTTCATCAGGCCGAAGCGGACCCCGCTGAAGATGGACATCTTCCAGATCAGCGAGGCGGCCACATAACTGCACGCGGTGGGCAGGAAGAACACCGAACGGAAGAACGCCCGCATGAAGCGCAGCCGGTTCACCAGCAGCGCCAGGCCCAGCGAGAGCGCCCAGGTGGTCGGCACGATGAACGCGGCGAAGACGGTGAAGGTGACGAGCGAGCCGACGAAGTCGTCGTTCGTCAGCATGTACGTGTAGTTCTCGAACCCGACGAACTTGTCGGGAGTGACGGTGAAGCGGGCCTCGAAGAAGCTGAGCCAGAGGCTCCAGAGGATCGGGGCGTAGACGAAGATCGTCAGGCCGATGAGGAACGGCCCGGTGAAGAGCCAGAAGTTGAAGGTGGGGCTGCCCCGCAGACCCCGCCGCGGCTTGGCCGGTGAGGCCTTCGCCGGGGCGGGGCGCGCGAGGTCGCGCGTCTTGGTCGTCGACATGTCGCGGTCCGTCCTGCGATCTATCCGAACAGCTTCTTGAGCTCGCGGTTGACGGCCGCGTCGGCCTTGTCGAGGGCGGCCTCGGGGTCCATGTCCTTGCGGACGGAGTTGGCGAAGACGTCCTCGAGGGAGGTGATCATGGCCTGGGTCCAGCCGATGTTGTCGAAGTGCCCGAACTCGTTGAAGAGCCTGACGCCCTCAGCGGCGTTGCCCGACTTGAGCTTGGTCGCGGACTCGGCGAGCGAGGTGCGCGGCGGGATGTGGAAGCCGTAGGAGGTGGCCCAGTCCTCCTGGTACTCCTTCTGGTCGATCCACAGCCACTTCACGTACTCCTTGGCCGCCTCGACGTTCTCGCTCTTGGCGTTGACGAACATCGACCAGCCGCCGTTGTAGACCGACTGCTTGCCGGAGTCGATGGTCTTCGGGAAGGGGAAGACCCCCCAGTCGTCGCCGAGCGCGTCCTGGATCCCCGGCATCGCCCACATTCCGCAGAACTGGATGGCACACAGGCCCTGGTTGAGCGAGGAGGGGTCCCAGGATTCGGTCGGGGCGCCGAGGAGAAGGTCGCCGCTGGTGAACAGCTTGCGCATCTTCTTGATGCCCTCGATGACGCCGTCCGTGTGGTAGGCGATCTCGTTCTTCTCGTTCAGGGTGTCGGCGCCCGCCGACCAGATCATCGGGTGGATGACGTTGTGCAGGTCGTTGCCCAGGTACAGGCCCTTGACCTTGCTGGTGGTGAGCTTGGCGGCGGCCTCCATCAGCTCGTCCAGCGTGGTCGGGACCTCGACGCCCGCCTTCTCGAACATCGACTTGCGGTAGAAGAAGAACTGCGGGTCGTCGATCATCCGGACGCCGTATATCTTCCCGTCCACCGTGTGCGACTGGATGTCCGCCGGGTTGAAGTCGTCCTTGACCGGCTCGACGATGTCGGTCAGGTCCGCCACCTGGCCGCTCCTGATCATCTGGATCTGCGGGTGGAACTCGAAGAGGTCGGGCGCGTTGTCGGTGAGCAGCGTCGCGAAGAGCTTGCTCTCGAAGTCGGCGCTGGTGATCCACTGTGTGGTCACGTTGGCCTTGTCGTAGGCCTTCGCGTACTTCTTGATGGCCTGCTCGGTCCCGGCCTCGCCGTACGCGTGGAAGTACTGGGTGAGGTTCACGCCCGAACCGGACGCGTTGCTTCTTCCGGTGTTGCCGCCGCACGCGGCGAGTCCGCCGGCGGCGGCCAGGCCCATGGCGGCGCGCATGACGGAGCGGCGGTCCCAGTTGCTGTTGCTCAATGCCGACATAGTGACGTCCTTGTCTTGTAGTACGGCTGCGGCTCTGCGCCTCTTGATGGCTCTGCGGCTCAGTGCCAGTTGGCTCAAAGGGGCTTGCGGTGCGGGACGTTAACCTTCGGCTAAGGCTTCGGCAAGGGGTTGGACGAAGTCTGTTCGAAGCGTTGTATTCGGTTCGGCTTCCCGAACGTCCAAGCGGTGCAACGGGTTTGGAGCAGGCCGGAGAGGGCCGCCGGGTCAGGGTCCGGCGGCCCTCGGATCATGGGGTACTACTGCGGTGACCAGGCCTGTCCGGCCAGGTCCGGGAAGGTGCCGGACGCCTCGCCGATCCGGCCGCTGGACTTCCGGCTCCTTGAGGCGCTCCCGGCGCCGTACGACCGGCGCAGCGCGGCACCGGGCGCGCGGGCGTCGGTCGGGGCGCCCGATCTCCTGCGGCGGGGGTGGGTCACCCGCATCCCTTGCGTCGTCATGAGGTCGGTGCCATGCGGTTCTTGACGGTGGTGGTCCGTTTCTTCCCCGACTTCTGACCGACGGACTGCAGCGCCCCTTCGAGCGCGAAGGTCGCCGCGCCCAGACACGCCGGGTCGGTGGGAATCGTGGAGAGGACGATCTCGGTGGCGGCCATCGGCCGGGGCAGCGCGTGCCGGGCGACGGCCTCGCGCACCTCGGCGAGCAGCGGTTCGCCGAGGGCCGCCGCGACCCAGCTGCTCAGCACGACCACTTCGGGGTTGAACAGATTGACCAGGTCGGCGATGCCGGCGCCGAGATAGCGGGCGGTGTCACGGACCACCTTGATCGCCACCGGGTCCTGCCTGAGCATCCCCTGGGCCAGCGCGGCGATGGTCGCCGTCTGGTCCTCCGGATGCAGCAGCGTGCTGCCGGGGCTCGACTCCCGCAGGTTCAGCATGATCCCGGGCGCGCCGACGTACGTCTCCACACAGCCGTGGTTGCCGCAGCGGCACAGCCGCCCGTCCAGCACGATCGTGTTGTGGCCCCACTCGCCGGCGCTGTTGCTGACGCCCCGGTGCAGTCCGCCGCCCAGGATGAGCCCGGCGCCCACGCCGGTCCCGAGGTTGACCACCACGGCGTCCCCGCGCCCGCGCGCGGCCCCGAACCACAGCTCGGCCACCGCGCCGGCGCGCAAGGGGTTGTCCAGGTAGAGGGGGTAGGCGATGTGTTCGGTGAGCAGGTCGAGGAGCGGCACGTCGTGCCAGTCCCAGTTGGGCGCGTACTCCGAGATGCCGGTGGCGCGGTCCACCTGTCCCGGCACGCTCACTCCGACGCCGAGCACCCGCGCGCCCTCGATCCCGGCCTGCGTGACCACCGAGCCGACGGTGGCGGCGACATGGCTGACCATCTGCCCGGGCAGGCTCTCGCCGGGGCGTACGTCCTCCTCGGCGCGGGCCAGGACGTTCAGCGCGAGATCGAACAGCTCGACATGGACGTACGTCTCCGCGATGTCGACGCCGATCAGCGCGCCCCCCGACGCGTTGACCGCGACGAGCCCCCGGGGGCGCCCGCCCGCCGAGTCCTCGAACCCGACCTCCGTGATCATGCGCAGTTCGAGCAGCTCGCCGACCAGCGTGGCGACCGTGGCCAGACTGAGGCCCGTGGCCGCCGCCAGCTCCTGCCGGGAGGTGGGAGACTCGGCGATGATCTGGCGCAGCACCTCGTAGCGGTTCGCGGTGCGAATGTCGCGTGATGTGCGCTTCACCGACATGGGTCTTCCTCGATCCCTCCAGGCCGTGACGAGGCCTGTTGCCCCGGCGCGGCGCAAGGCTATGGCGCGCGGGGACTTTCGACAAGGGGTTAGGAAAGGGGGTTTACGAAGTCCCCCCGACGGGTGACGCTCCGTGGCCGGAGACCGGCGGCGGACCGGGTTCCCAGGTGAGAGCCCCGGCCGCCCGCCGGCGGTCAGTCTCCCAGCACATCCCGTACGAACGCGTTGCGGAACTTCCCCGCCGGATCCAGCTCCTTCGCCAGCGCCCGGAAATCAGCCAGTCGGGGGTACAGCTCGCGCAGCACGGTCGCCGAGGCCGTGAAGACCTTGCCCCAGTGCGGCCGGGCCGCGAAGGGAGCCAGCGCCTCCTCGACCCGCCGCACCACGGGCAGTACGGCCGCCGTGTCCGCGAGCCAGGTGAAGTGCAGCGCGACCGTGTCCCGCCCGTAGGAGGGGCTGAGCCACTGCTCGTCGGCGGCCACCGTGCGTACCTCGCAGACCTGGAGCACCGGCGCCACCGCGTCCCGGATCGCGTCCAGCTCGCGCAGCGCCGCCCCGGCGTGCTCGCGCGGCAGCAGATACTCCGACTGCAGCTCCTCTCCGCTGCTCGGCGTGAACTCCGCCCGGAAGTGCGGCAGCCGCTCGTGCCACGGACCGGGCACCCCGAACTGCTCGGTGCAGTTCTCCGCCGGCATCCCCGGCACCGGATGCATCGCCTCGGCCGCCGGGACGGCCCACGGGAAGTCCGGCACCGGCCGGTCGGCGCGCCCCTTGACCCAGGCCTGGTCGAACCCGGAGTGGCGCCAGCGGGTGAAGAGGCTCACGCTGTACGCCGCCGCCGACACGGCGGCGAAGTCCAGCCCGGCCAGGGGGAGTTGGCCGTAGACCCGCTGGCGCACCTCGAAGGCCGGCTCCAGGTCGAGGATGAGCGCGGTGACCACGCCGAGGGCACCGAGCGAGGTGACCGCCCCGCCGAAGCGGTCGTCGCCGCGCCCGAGGGCCAGGGTCGTGCCGTCGGCCGTGACCAGCTCGACCTCGCGCACGGCCGCCGCGAGCGGCCCGTTGGCGTCGCCCGAGCCGTGCGTACCGGTGGCCACCGAGCCCGCCACGGAGATGTGCGGGAGCGAGGCCATGTTGTGCAGGGCCAGGCCGTGGGCGTGCACCGCGCGGGCGAGTTCCGCGTACCGGACACCGCCCCCGACCCGTACCGTACGGGCCGCGGTGTCCACCTCCATCACCGGCGGCAACCCCGCCAGGGAGAGGAGTGTGCCCTCGGGGCCGGGCTCGGCGATCTCGTTGAAGGAGTGCCCGCTGCCGAGCACCCGCACCTTCTCGCCGCCCGCGACCAGCGCACGCAGCGCGTCGACGGAGTGCGGCCGCTGCAGCTCCTTGGCGGTGTAGGTGATGTTCCGGGCCCAGTTGGTCAGGGTCTCGGCCGTCATGCCTGATGTCCTCCACGATCCGCGAGCCGTAGCTGTGTGCTGTGTGCCGTGTGCTGTGTGGGGCCATCCTCCACGTCCCACCCGTTCCATTGACCCCCGGGCGAGGCGCTGCCTACCGTGGAGAGCGGTTACTGTCGGCCGGCTCGCGCCCGACCGCCCCGACCGCCCCGTCCAGCCGGAAGGCCCTTCCTTGCCCGAGCGTCCCCGCGCACTGTTCGCCATGACTGCCGAGAACGTTCCCCAGATCTTCCCGCCGGACGTGCTGTCCCGCCTGCGAGAGACCGTGGAGATCGATCCCGGCCTGATCGCCGAGGACTTCACCGATCCCCGGGTCCGGGAGGCGCTGGCCGAGGTCGAGGTGCTGGTCACCGGGTGGGGCTGCCCCCGCATCGACGAGAGTGTCCTGGACGCGGCGCCGAAGCTGCGCGCGGTCCTGCACGCGGCGGGCTCGGTGAAGGGGTTCGTCGCCCCCGCCGTCTGGGAGCGCGGCATCGCCGTCTCCACGGCGGCCGCCGCGAACGCCCTGCCCGTCGCCGAGTACACGCTCGCCATGATCCTGCTCGCCGGCAAGGACATCCTCGGCCGCCGTGACCGCCTGCGGGCCGAGCGGGTGTCGTCCGGCTGGGAGGTCGTCCCCGGCATCGGCAACCACGGCCGCCGCGTCGGAGTCATCGGCGCCTCCCGCATCGGCCGCCGGGTCATCGAGCTGCTGCACCCCTTCGACCTGCGGGTGAGCCTCACCGACCCCTACGTCGACGAGGCCGGTGCCGCCGCCCTCGGCGTCTCCCTGCTGCCGCTCGACGACCTCCTGCGCACCTCCGACATCGTCACCGTCCACGCCCCGGACACCCCTGAGACCCACCGGCTGATCGACCGCCGCGCCCTCGCCCTCATGCCCGACGGGGCGGTCCTCATCAACACCGCGCGCGGCGCGCTCGTCGACCACGACGCCCTGACCGACGAACTGCGCGCCGGCCGCCTCTCCGCGATCCTCGACGTCACCGACCCCGAGCCGCTCCCGGCCGACTCCCCACTCCTCGACCTCCCGAACGCCTTCGTCACCCCCCACCTGGCCGGCTCCCAGGGCAACGAGGTGGCCCGCCTGGGCCTGGCCGTGACCGAGGAAGCCGAGCGCCTGGCCACCGGCCGCCCACTGGCCCACATCCTCGACCACGCCACACTGCGACACACGGCATGACCGCGCCCCTCAAGGGGCGCGGGGAACGGCGCGATCAACCACGAAGCACCCGCACCCGCCATAAAACAGAACCCCCCGAGCTATAAGGCGCTAGAGGGGGTCCGAAGGGGCTCAGCCCCTGGGGGATGGGACCCGCTCCCACCCCCCAGCCGCCGGAGGCATACCGTGAGGAGCTGAACACGACCCCCGCACGACGGACGACATGACGTCGGGAGCAAGGAGAACGGGATGGGCAGCCGCACCGCACTGGTGGAGGACCTGATGGAGAGGTTCCCCCATGTGCCCCGGGAAGCCGTCTTCAAGGAGGACCTGCTCAGGGGCGGCATGGCCTTCGACGCCTCCGCCCTCAGCGACAACGAGAAGGGCGAGGTCAAGCCGAAGTCGTACTTCATCTTCTCCTTCGACCACGGCACCCTCCCGGAACTCGGCGAAGCCGCCCTGCGCCGCCCGCCGGAGGAGATCATCCTCACCGGCGGCCCCTACGACCTGCGGCGCACAGTCGTCTCCGTACGGGTCAACCCGTCCTCGCCCTACCGCGTGGCCGCCGGCGAGGACGGCCTCCTCGGCCTCTATCTCGACGGCGCGCGCATCGCGGACGTCGGCGCCCCGCCCATGCCCGAGTACTACCGGCACACCCTCTCCAACGGGAAGTCCGTGATGGAGGTGGCCCCGACCATCCAGTGGGGCTACCTGATCTACCTCACCGTCTTCCGCGTCTGCCAGTACTTCGGGGCGAAGGAGGAGTGCCAGTACTGCGACATCAACCACAACTGGCGCCAGCACAAGGCGGCGGGGCGGCCGTACACGGGTGTGAAGGACGTCGACGAGGTCCTGGAGGCGCTGGAGATCATCGACCGGTACGACACGGCGAAGACCTCCACCGCGTACACGCTCACCGGCGGCGCGATCACCAAGACGGTGGCCGGCCGGGACGAGGCCGACTTCTACGGCCACTACGCCAAGGCCATCGAGGAGCGCTTCCCGGACCGCTGGATCGGCAAGGTCGTCGCCCAGGCGCTGCCCCTGGACGACGTCAAGCGCTTCCACGACCACGGCGTGAAGATCTACCACCCCAACTACGAGGTGTGGGACGAGTACCTCTTCAAGATGTACTGCCCCGGCAAGGAGCGCTACGTCGGCCGCGACGAGTGGCACAAGCGCATCCTCGACTCGGCGGGAGTCTTCGGCGCGCGCAACGTGATCCCCAATTTCGTGGCGGGCGTGGAGATGGCCGAGCCGTTCGGGTTCACCACGGTCGACGAGGCCATCGCGTCCACCACCGAGGGCCTGCGCTTCTTCATGTCGCAGGGCATCACGCCCCGCTTCACGACCTGGTGCCCGGAGCCGACGACCCCGCTCGGCAAGGCCAACCCGCAGGGCGCGCCGCTGGAGTACCACATCCGCCTTCTTGAGGCGTACCGGGCCACGATGGACGAGTTCGGGCTGTCGTCCCCGCCCGGATACGGCCCGCCCGGACCCGGCCGCGCCGTCTTCTCCGTCAGCTCGTTCATGGACAGCCTTCCGGCCGTCGAGGAGAGCGCCGGGGAGGTCGGCGCGGAGGCTGCCGCCGAGTAACCGTTGAATAACTCCTGTGGCGGTTGAGGCAATTGGGGTCGGCGTACGTACAACTTCACAGTGTGACCAGTGGTAACGGCATTTGAAGACGCAGCTTGTCAGTTGTGCGGGAACCGTGAAAAGCTCGGGGCCGCCGCAAGGTGGTCCCCCCCCCAACTCCCTTGAGCCAGAGGGTAGTTGACCACTTTCGTGGCCTTCCCCCCTCGCTCCGTGGATGCAGGAGACCCATGCCTGACCTGCCGAAGCCCCAGGACGCCACCGAGGCCGCGATGTTCTCGGAATGCTGGGACGCGGTTTTGTCGTACGCCGATCTGTGCACGTCCGGCTCGACCGCGGCGACCCAACTGGCCACCGAGGCCTTCACCGGTGGCATTCACGAATCCCGCGCCCTGGAGATCGACGCGGGAGCAGCCGGCCGCGGCGCCGGACGGCGTGCCTTACGGCTGCCCCGAATACCCTTCCTGCTGACCTGGGTCAGGACCACCGCCGCGGCCTGGGAGGCAAACGGGCAGGGCCACCGGCTCGACCCCGAACTGCGCCTCTGGCTCAACTCGGAGAGGGCCGCGCGCTACACCGGGCCGCCGCTGCACCGCCCCCTCGCCATGCGGGCCCTGCGGGACATGCTGGAACCCGACGCGGACCTGCTCTGGCTGGCCGAGGTCGAGTCACTGCCGCTGGGCTCGGTGGCCCGCCGCCTCGGCCACGACCCCTCGGTCGCCAAGGCCGAACTCGACCAGGTCCGGGGCCTGTTCAGGGACCGCTGCCACCGCACCCAGCTCGACGCGCCGATGCACCCCGACTGCCGCGGCTACGCCCGGCTGCTCGACGCGGTCACCCGCTCGCCCGGCACCGACACCCCCGAGGACCTGTCGCGGCACCTCGCCACCTGCGTCGGGTGTGCCGAGGCCGCCGCCTGCCTCGGCCTGCACGGCGGTGGCCTGCCCTCCGCGCTCGCCGGCGGCGTGATCGGCTGGGGCGGACTCGCCTATCTGGAGCGCCGCCGCCGCGCGGCCGAGGCGGGACTGCTTCCCGGGCGCGCGGACTCCACCGGCACCGACCGGGGATTCTCCCCGGGCAGGGAGCCGAGGCCCCGGCTCGGCCGCAACGCAGTGCTCGCCGGCGCCGGCCTCGTCTCCGTGCTGGCGCTCGCCGTCACCCTCATGCCCGCCGGCGACGACGAGACCACGGCCGAGGGCGCGTCCGCGGGTGAGTCGTCGGTCGTGCAGCAGGACTCCCGGTTCCCGGTACCCCAGTCCCCGTCCGGTGAGTCGTCCGAGCTGCAGAGCACGTCGCGGCCCGAGGCGACCGGCCCCGACGGCAGCGGCAACAGCAACAGCAACAGCAACAGCAACAGCAACAGCAACAGCAACGAGGAGCCGCAGGGCGACTCCTCGACGCCCGCCCGCGTCTCCCACGAGCCGGTCGACCCCGGCAAGTCCTCCGGAACCACCTGCCGCATCCGCTACCAGGTCGTCAACGAATGGCCCGGCGGCTTCCAGGCAGCCGTCACCGTCACCTCCACCAAGGCCCTGAACGGCTGGAGCATCGGCTGGTCCTACGAGGACGACCAGCGCGTCACCCAGATGTGGGACGGAGCCTTCGACCAGGAGGGCTCCCAGGTCACCGCCACCGCCGCCGACTACAACAAGACCGTCACCGCCGGCGGCACCTTCGGCGTCGGCTTCCTCGGCACCTGGCAGGGCGACGACAACCCGGCCCCCGACGACTTCACCCTCAACGGGAAGACCTGCGAGCAGGCGGACTGAGGACGGACCGGAGGACTACTCCTTCCGCAGGACGATGTCGAAGGCCGCCGACGTCCACGGGCCGTCGAGTTGTCGGCCGTCCGGCGCCGGGGTTCCGGCCGTATGGCGGTCGAAGGGGCGGATCAGTGACTCCTTCACGCCGAACACCGAGTCACGGTCCAGCCAGGGATCGCCCGCGACGAAGATGTGGGTGATGAGCGGGTGGAAGCCGGGGGCCGTCACCTTGAAGTGCAGGTGGGGTGCCCGCATCGGGGAGCGGCCGGCGTGCTGGAGGAGCCGGCCGACGGGACCGTCGTCCGGGATCGGGTACGGCGTCGGGGTGAGCCCCCAGAAGCGGTAGCCGCCCTCCGCGTCGGTGAACAGGTGCGCGCGTCCGGCGGGCGCGCCTGCGCCGGCACCGTTGTCGTACTGGACGTCGTACATCCCGTCGTCGTCGGCCTCCCACACCTCCACACGCGCCCCGGCGACCGGGGTGCCGTCGGTGTCCGTGCGGCGCGCGCGGGAGCGTACCTGCGGGGCGACGAACGTCGTGCGTGACCGGCTTCCCGTATCCGTCGCTGAGCGCGGGGCACCGTGTGTGATCTCCGGAGGCATCGCGTTTCCAGGTTCCTCCGGCTTCTTCGGTGAGCCGGGTGGTGTGGTCGCCGTTGTAGCCGAGCATCCGAACGATCACTGGGGCTGGGTCTTGGAGGACGAGTTGGCGTTCTTGGTGTCCGGTCGCTGCCCCAGGTAGTGGAGCAGCAGCGCGTCGAACTGGGCGGGAACGGGCGACGGTGGATCGCCGAGCCGGACGAGGACTTCGCCGTCCTCGTGCTGGATCAGGCCACCGGCGCAGTCGGTGCGGAGCTTGCCGCCGTCCGGCGCGAGGCCCGGGGTGAGCCGTTCGACGCCGCAGCCTGTGCAGGTTCCGTAGGGCTCCAGGGCCTGGGCGTAGCAGCCCGCGCAGAACAGGACTTCGGCGCGGACGCGGGTGCGACTCATGCGTGCGGTCGAAGATGTCGCAGAGCGCGGCCGGCACCGGCAGGGACAGCCGCTCGCAAGTGCCGGTGACCAGGCGGTGGACCTGCGAGAGGGAGAGGTTGATGCCGCGTTCGGCGAGTGGCGGGGCAAGCTCGCTGGTGGTGGACATCCCGGCGGTGGCTCGCCGGACCTGGCATCAGCCGTCGTGCGTCGACGTGCGAGGGCACTGGTCAGACCTGTTCGAAGTGGAACGCTTTGATGAAGCAGTCGCGAGGCTGGGCGACGGCGAAGAGGACGCACTCCACGAGCGAGTGCGCGGTGAGGGCGTCCTTGGCTTCGCGCGAGGTGGTCTCCCACTGCTCGGAGAGCGGGTCGGCGTTGTCGAAGTCGGGCGGGTAGAGGGAGATCACCCGGACCCCTTGAGGACGCAGGCGCTTGGAGAGGATCTCGGTGAATCCTGCCTGGGCGCTCTTGGCTGCGTAGAAAGCGTCGTGCGCGCCCGACCGGTGGTGGCCCGGTGTTCCGCAGGCGGAGACCATCGTCACGACATCTGGCATCTCCGAGTTGAGCAGGAGGGGGAGGAAGCTTTTCGTGGTCAGGACGGTGCCGGTGGCGCCGGAGGCGATGGTGTCGACAACGTCGGTGTCGGGTGCGGACAGCAGGTCCGGCCCCGCGAGGTAGCGAGAGCCGTTGTTGATGAGTACGTCGACGCGGTCCGTGTGTTCCGCGACGCTGGAAGCGAAGTCGCGGATCGAGGCGGGGTCCGTCAGATCGCATGCGAAGGCGTGCACCCGTTGGTGGCCGCGGTCGCGAATCTCGTCGCGGACTCGTTGAGCGGCGGCGAGTTCGCGTGCAGAGAGGAAGACCTCGGCGCCGAGGTCCGCGAGGCGGATGGCCAGGGTTCGCCCGAAGTCACGGCCGGCGGCCGTGATGACGACGCGGTGGTTGTCCCAACTCATGGTGTCGCTCCTGGATCGTGGATCGGTTGGTGCGGTGCTCGCGGCGGCTGACATCGGCGGCGTAGGCGGCCCAGTCTCCGGCGGCTCGATGCCATTCGACGGCGACGGCGACGGTGACGGTGATGTCGATGTAGATGCCGAGGGTGCGAGCGAGGACCGCGGCGGGCAGCTCGGTGGCGAGCTACCCGCAATGCCTTCTGGCCCGGGCATGCCGCAGCTTGTGGGTGAAGCGGTGCATGTGGGGGTCGAGCAGCTTGTCCGACTCCTCGAGCACCTGCTCATCGGTCAGCCACCGGATCGCTTCGAACTCGCCTTGGTCGTAGGAGGTGATGGTGTCAGCGTCGGCGTTGAGGAGGTACCAGAGCGAGACGTCGGTGTGTGCGCCCTGCCCCCGAGTTCGGGTGACGGTGAGGAAGAGGGGGAGCTCGCCGGTGATCGACGATGCCATGGCCTCGATCCCCAGTTCCTCGCGGCATTCGCGGATCACTGCGGCCCACGGGTCCTCACCTGGCTCGACGTGTCCGCCGGCCGGCAGCCACAGGCCCGCCTTGCGGTGTGCGACGAGCAGCTGCTGCCCGCGCGTGTCGTCGAGGACGGCGAAGTAGCTCACCAGGTGCATTGCGGGAACATCCGGCTTGCGCACCCGGTAGAGCGGGGCTCCGCCGGCGATCCACTGCGTGGCGGTCTTCAGGTGGATGCGCTCCAGGTCGTCGCAGGGTTCGATGGCACCGACCAACTCAAGAAGGTGGGCACGCGGCTGATCGTCATGGTAGGTGAGCGGGCGGTCAGTTGAGGTCATCCGCGCATCCTGGCAGGAGGCGCTGACAGGCG
This sequence comes from Streptomyces adelaidensis, assembly GCF_016598475.1. Lineage (GTDB taxonomy): Bacteria > Actinomycetota > Actinomycetes > Streptomycetales > Streptomycetaceae > Streptomyces > Streptomyces adelaidensis. The sequence goes on along the minus strand of NZ_JAEMUX010000009.1, from coordinate 89,976 downwards.
ATGCCGGCCCCGGATGGGAGCGTTTCCCGGATGGCCGACGCAGAAGAGAAACCGACGCCGAACATGCCGTCGTCGCCCACTACCGGCTGGCCGATGACGGCCTCGGCGAGCAAAGCCAGCGGAAGGTCCGTGCGCTGGGGTCGCCCAGCAGCGCTGAAAAATCGCTGGTGCATCGTCGGGGAGGGTGGCTAGGGTCGTGTTCGTTCCTGCGGCTGCTCCGTGCCGCCGCTGTTCGCCGCGTCCGACCTGGGAGGTGTTGACCGATGACTGTCGTTGCGATGGGCGTTGCCCGCATCCGGAAGTTCGTCAAGTCCACCTCTGTGGCCGCCGGCTGACCTCACCTGTTTCTTTCCGCGTCCGAGTACGCGGTGCCGGGGCCACCCATGTGAAGGGTCACCCCTTGTCTTCCTCTTCTCTTTCGAGTCCGGCTTCGTCACACCCGCTCGCCCCGTATGGCTGGGATGCGGACTGGGAGTCGGAGTTCGCTCGGTACGCCGAGCAGGGTCTCCTGCCCGGTCGTGTCGTCCGGGTCGACCGCGGCCTGTGCGACGTCATCACCCCGGCCGGTACCGTCCGCGCCGACACCGAGTTCGTCGTTCCCCGCGACCCGATGAAGGTCGTGTGCACGGGGGACTGGGTCGCCGTCGACCCTGAGGGCAGCGACCCGCGCTACGTGCGGACACTCCTCCCGCGCCGTACGGCCTTCGTACGCTCGACCTCGTCCAAGCGCTCCGAGGGCCAGATCCTCGCCGCCAACGTCGACTACGCCGTCGTCGCGGTGTCGCTCGCCCTGGAACTCGACCTCGGCCGCGTCGAACGGTTCCTGGCGCTGGCCTGGGAATCCGGTGCCCAGCCGGTGGTCGTGCTCTCCAAGGCCGACCTCGTGCCGGACGCGGCGACAATGGCGCACCTGGTGCAGGACGTGGAGACCGTCGCGCCCGGTGTGCCCGTGCTGCCGGTCAGCTCCGCCCGCGGGGAGGGCCTCGACGTCCTCGCCGCGGTGCTCTCCGGCGGCACCTCCGTACTGCTCGGGCAGTCCGGCGCCGGCAAGTCGACCCTCGCCAACGCGCTGCTCGGCGAGGACGTCATGGACGTCCAGGCCATCCGTGACGTGGACGGCAAAGGACGGCACACCACCACCACCCGCAACCTCCTCGCGCTGCCCGGCGGTGGGGTCCTCATCGACACACCCGGCCTGCGCGGCGTCGGCCTCTGGGACGCCGAGAGCGGGGTCGGGCAGGTCTTCGCCGAGATCGAGGAACTGGCCGCGAACTGCCGTTTCCACGACTGCGCGCACATCGCCGAACCGGGCTGCGCGGTCCTCGGCGCGGTCGAGTCCGGCGAACTGCCCGAGCGACGGCTCGACAGCTACCGGAAGCTGCTCCGCGAGAACCAGCGGATCGTGGCGAAGAGCGACGCGCGGATGCGGGCCGAGATCCGGAAGGAGTGGAAGCGGAAGGGTGCGGTGGGGCGCGCGGCGATGGAGGCGAAGCGGGGTGGTCTGCGCTGACCTTCGGCTGCGGGGCGTCCGTGGCTTGTCGCGCCCACGCGGCGTAGCCGCATATCGGTACAGCCCCGTGCCCCTGGGAAAGCGGGGCTGCGCCCCTGCTTCCCGGGGGCGCAGCGTCGCGTCCGATTCCCGCCGGCCGGAGCCGCCCCCGTGGTCGACACTGGATGACATGAAGGACGAGGACACCAGGTACGAGGCCGTGCGGAGCAGGGACGGCCGGTTCGACGGGGAGTTCTTCTTCGCCGTCGAGACGACCGGGGTCTACTGCCGGCCGAGCTGCCCGGCGGTGACGCCGAAACGGGAGAACGTCCAGTTCCACGCGAGCGCCGCCGCCGCCCAGGGCGCCGGGTTCCGGGCCTGCCGGCGGTGCCGGCCGGACGCCGTGCCGGGCTCGGCCGAGTGGAACGTGCGCGCGGACGCCGTGGGCCGGGCCATGCGGCTGATCGGGGACGGCGTCGTCGACCGGGAGGGCGTCGCGGGACTGGCCGTGCGGCTGGGATACAGCGCACGCCAGGTCCAGCGGCAGCTCAGCGCCGAGGTCGGCGCCGGCCCCGTCGCGCTGGCCCGCGCCCAGCGGGCCCACACCGCACGCGTCCTCCTGCAGACCACGGGGCTGCCGGTCACCGAGATCGCCTTCGCGGCCGGCTTCGCCAGCGTCCGCCAGTTCAACGACACGATCCGGGCGGTCTACGCCATGACGCCCACGGGGCTGCGCGCGGCGACACCCCGGCGGACCACCGGCATGCCGACCGGCGGGGGAGCGGGCACACCCACCGCCGGCATCCCCCTGCGGCTCGCGTACCGGGGCCCGTACCGGTCCACCGCCCTCTTCGACGTCCTCGCCGCCGAGGCCGTCCCCGGCATCGACGACCTGACCGGCGAGCGCGGCCACCGCACCTACCGGCGCACCCTGCGCCTGCCGTACGGCACCGGAATCGCAGAGGTCGACGAAGTACCGGGGGACCTCCGGGGGCGCACGCGGGTCCACGTCCCCGCCCGACACCCCGGCGGCTGGCTCGACGCCCGCCTCCATCTCACCGACCCCCGCGACCTCACCACCGCCGTGCAGCGACTGCGCCGGCTCTTCGATCTCGACGCGGACCCGTACGCCGTGGACGAGCGCCTCGGCAGGGATGCGCGGCTCGCTCCGCTGGTCGCCGCCAGGCCGGGGCTGCGGTCGCCCGGAGCGGCCGATCCCGAGGAGTACGCCGTGCGCGCGCTCGTCGGGCGCGGCGCGGCGGAGCGGTTGGCGCGGGCGTACGGGAAGGCGCTGGACGCCCCGCACGGGACGCTGACGCACCTCTTCCCGGAACCGTCCGCGCTGGCCGGAGCGGACAGACCCCTCGGCCCCCTCGCCACCGCCCTCGCCGACGGCACCGTACGCCTCGACGCGGGCGCCGACCGGGACGACGCCGAGGCCGCGCTGCTCGCGCTGCCGGGCATGGACACCCGGACCGTCGCCGCGATCCGCACCCGCGCTCTCGGTGACCCGGACGTGGCACCGCCGGACGAGGCCGTACCGGACGCCTGGCGGCCATGGCGGTCGTACGCCCTCCAGCACCTCAGGACAGCGGGCGGGTCGGAGCCATACCCCGACAAACGGCCGACACGGCCGACACGGCCGACATGGCCGCACTCGTAGGCCTGGACCTACACGTACACGCACAGGGAGTTCAGTCGTGACCACCGCACAGCGGATCTACTACGCCACAGTCGACAGCCCCCTCGGGCAGCTCCTTCTGACCGCCGACGCGTCGGGTTCTGTCACCTCCCTCTCCGTGCCGGAGCAGAAGGGCGGCCGGGTCCCACTGGCGGACTGGCGGGCCGACCCGGCGCCCTTCCGGGTGGCCGAGCAACAGCTCGCCGCCTACTTCGCGGGTGAACTCAAGGAGTTCCGGCTTGAGTTGCGCGGCGAGGGCACCGACTTCCGGCAGCGGGTCTGGGCCGCGCTCGACGACGTGCCGTACGGCGCGACCACCACCTACGGTGCCATCGCCGCCCGCATCGGCGCGCCCCGCGCCGCCGTCCGGGCCGTGGGCGGCGCGATCGGCGCCAACCCGCTCCTCATCCTCCGCCCCTGCCACCGCGTGATCGGCGCGGACGGCTCCCTCACGGGATACGCCGGCGGCCTCGACCGCAAGCGACACCTCCTCGGCCTGGAGGGCGTGCTCCGGCTTCACGCGGAGCCGTAGAGAGCGCGGACCGGACGCGACCGACGGTGCGGGAGGGTCCGCCCCGCCCACGTCCGTCTCAGCCCCCGAACACCACCCCCACCCACGCCCCCGTGACCAGCAGGCACGCGAACAGCTCCGCCAGCACGCTCGACCCGCCCGAGCGCATCGCCGTACGCACCGCGGCCGCGGCCTCGCCGTGGCGGCCGAGGCGCAGGCGTTCGGAGAGGTAGATGCCGCCGATGAAGCCGGGGATCGCGCCCAGCACGGGAAGCAGGACGAACCCCAGGAAGGCGCCGACACCGGCGTAGACGGCCATTCGGGGGGTCGCACCGCTCTCCCGCACGCGCCGGGGTGGCAGGCCCCAGCGGATCGCCCGGGAGAGGAGCAGGACGACGGTGGCGCCCACGAGCACCCACCAGGCGATCGGCCGCGGCTCCTCCAGCGCCCACCACATCACCCCGGCCCACACGAGCCAGGACCCCGGCACCCCGGGCACCAGCACTCCGCACAGGCCGAGCAGCAGGACCACACCGACCAGCAGGAGTTCCCACGCTCCCATCTGCCCAGAGTGCAGGACGGGACCGGGAAGCGCAGGTCAGTGCTGACCGTCCCGGGTCACCCAGGCGCGCTCGTACGCGTGCCAGCCCAGCTGCAGCCGGGTCGTCACACCGGTCAGCTCCATCAGGCGTTTCACCCGGCGCTGTACGGTCCTCAGGCCCAGGTCGAGCTGTTTGGCGACGCTGGCGTCGGTCATGCCGGCCAGCAGCAGGGAGAGGATCTCCAGATCGGTGTCGTCGGGGCCGTCCGGTTCGCCCTCGGCGACATGGCCGGCGCTCAGCCGCAGCGGCAGGGCCTGCCGCCACGCCGACTCGAACAGGCCGGACAGCAGCTCCAGCAGACCGCTCGCGTGCACGACGAGCGCGGCGGGCTCGGCGGTGTGCGTGGTGAGCGGGACCATCGCGAGCGTCCGGTCGGCGATGACCAGCTTCGTCGGCACGCCGTCCATCACCCGCACCCGCTCCTCCCGGCCCAGCGCCGCGGTCAGCTCGGTGAGCCCGCTGTCCTCGTCCAGGTCGGCCCGCTCGACCACCACCCGATAGCCGACCCCGCGGCCGGTGGCCTGCTCCTCGGCGGGGTTGTTCTCCGGACCCGACACCGCGATCGGCGCGCCGGTGACCATGGCGCAGACCTCTTCCGTGGCGCCCAGCTGGAGCTGGAGGAAGCGCTGCGCTATGGCGGCCGCCCCGATCACCACCTCGACCAGGTCGTGCGCGGCGGGCTCGGTCGCGCTCGCCCGGTACTCCTCGGCGAGGATCGCCGCCGCCAGCTCCGCCTTCTCCAGCTCGTGCCGCTGCTGGGTGAGCAGCGCCCCCAGGGCGACCCCGGGCGGCGCGGCCACCCAGCGGCCCGGGCGCGCGGAGGACTGCGCCGCGAGACCGTGCCGCTCAAGGCGGCGCAGCGCGCGCTCGGTGTCGTGCTCCCCGAGCGTGAGCCGGCGCGCCAGATCCGGCACATCGGCGGCGCCCACGGACACCAGCGCCCGGTACGCCGACTCGTGCGTCTCGTCGAGACCGATCGCTCCCAGCATGCGGCGACGTCCCTCCCCTCGCTGTGCTGTTCCCGGCGGACCCGCGCCCCCGCGCGCCCCATCCGCCTCGGCATATCATCACCGCACCGCACCTCCGACCGACAGGGCGGGGTCGCACAGCCGAATCCAAGGAACATGCCCCACACTCGGGCCACCGGCCCATGCGCACCGCACCACGCAGCACACACCGGTCACCCCGGCGCCGCCGGGCGGTTTCTCCTGTGGGGGGTGGCGCCGCCCGGCGGTCTTGTTCGGCCGTCCCCGAGAGATCCCGTCGCGAGCCACCCTCGAACCACCCCGAGCCATCCCGGGCCACCCCGAGCCGCCCCCCGGAGCCACCCCGAGCCCCGGCAGAATCCTCCGCTCCCTCCCGATATCTCCCGACTCCCTTGTCCCGCACCGGAGTTCGACATGTAGTCCGACACGCCGTGGACTCGTCGGTCCGGTGGGCTGATTTTCCGGATGCCCCGTTTTCATACGGCTCCTGAGGTGGACAATTAGGGGCATGAGCCAGCAGGGGGAGAGGCCGACCGGTCACGAGGACGACTGGTGGCGACAGCTGTACGACGACACCAACGGGGACACGGGCCCCTCGGTCGCGGCCGATTCCCTCGACGACCGCTTCGCCTCGGCGGCGGGAACGGTCGGGAAGCCGCCGAGGACTCCGACGACTCCGACGGCTTCGGGGACTCCGATAACACCGTCGACTCCGGAAACTCCGCCGGGTACGCCGGGTACGCAGGGCGGACCGCGCCCCGTGCGGGACTCCCCGGGCGCCCTCTCGGACAGGGTGCCCGCCCAAGGCCCGCCGGGCGGACCCGGCAGCCGAGGCGGACCAGGCGGACCAGGCGGACCAGGCGGACCAGGCGGCCGACCCAGCGACCCCCCGCCCCCCGACCCCACCACCGATGCCCTGCGCCGCAGCGGCCTCACCCCGCAGCCGGCCCCTTGGGAACCACCGTCCGCCCAGCCGTCGGCCCCCTCGACCTTCCCGCCCGGGCCCACTCCGCCGGGCTTCCGCGCGGCGGCCTCCCGGCGCCGTACGCCCGGCCAGGGCGCGCCGGCGAGCCCGTGGGCGCGCCCCTCCGCGGCCCGGCAGCCCGCCGACGCCGTCCCGCCCGCCCCGGCGGATGCCGCACCCTCCGACGCCCGGCCCCCCACCCACCGCGACCTCCCCACCCTTCAGGCGCAGGAGATCACCCTGGTCACGGGCAGCGGCCGGCAGGCGCGGGAGCGGGTCGACCACGTGGGGTCCGGGCCGCCCACGTACGACGCCGAGCCGACCGCGCTGTCGCCGGCGGACCCGGACGACCTGGGTGATCTGGTCGCGGACACGGTGCTGGACGGGGCGCGTTACGGCGCGTGCACGCTGCGCGCCGCCTCCATGCGCGGGGACTCGTCGCGCTACCGGGGCGAGCAGCGCCGGGACTCCCTGCTGACCGCACGCTTCGGTGTGGGCGAGCAGGCGCTCGTGCTGGTGGCCATGGCGACGGGCGCCCGGGCCACGCCGGGGGCGCATCGGGCGGCGGCCGAGGCATGCCGGTGGATCGGGCAGGCCGTCGGGCGCAGCCACGCGCGGCTGGTGGAGGACATCCGGGCGGCCCGGCGCGGCGACCTCAAGTCCGGGCTGCACCGGCTCACCGACCGCAGCCTGGGCAAGCTGCGCGCGAGCGCCGTCGAGCAGGGGCTCGACCCGGAGGAGTACACGGCGAGCCTGCGCTGTCTGCTGCTCCCGGCCGACCCCCGGTGCCGTACGCGCGTGTTCTTCGGGGTCGGGGCCGGCGGACTGTTCCGGCTGCGGGGTGGCGAGTGGCAGGACATAGAGCCCCGGGTCGCCGACACGGCGGGCGCGCCGGTGGTCGGCTTCGGCTCGCTGCCGCACGAGACCCCTGACGGCGACCGCCTCACCATGGACCTCGGCATCACGACACCCCCGAGCCCGTACGAACCCGCCCCCGCGCCGCCCCGCGAACCCTTCCGCTTCCGTGCCTCCGTGGCCCGCGAGGAGGACGTGCTGCTCCTGTGCACCGGCGGCCTCGCCGAGCCGCTGCGCGGAGAGGCCCCGCTCGCCGAGCATCTGGCCGTCCGCTGGGGAGTCGCCGAGCCGCCCGGCCTCGCCGCCTTCCTCGCCGACGCCCAGGTCAGGGTCAAGGGCTACGCCGACGACCGTACGGCCGCCGCCGTCTGGGAGGCCTGATCCCCGACCCGACGGATCACGACGGGTGTCAACCGGCTGGACTCGGCCGCGAGTTGGCCTGTACCAGCGCAGGATTCCGGCCAATGGACATCATCGCGCCGAGCGGGCGATCCCGGGCGGGCGCGCCGGGTGCGTAGGGCAGCCGTGTCCCCTGGGCGTACGGCCGGATCGGCCGTCCCGCATGGGCGGTTGCGCCCGGCGGCCGTGGCCGGGCCGAGGGGCCCGGGTGGTGCGAGACGTCGGGATCGGCGGCGTGTGTGGGGGTTTTCCCGGGGAGGAAGCGCTCTCACACGGTGCCGGTAGCTGGCTTGACCCTGTGCGTTTGAAAGCGTACGGAGGGTCGTTGACGATTCGACATGAGTGCCGCGTTCCGGACGGGGCATGGATCTCCGTGAACGTGTTCGAGCAGGAGGGGAATCGGCATCGGCGTGTGGGCGGGGGTCATGAAGAGGCAGGCGCGAGGGGGCGGTCCCATGGCGGTCGGGGCCTTCTCGGCAGAGGTGGTGGAGGAAGCGACCGGCGACGCGACGGACCGGTCCGGTGCCGGGGAACTCAGGCGCAGACTCGGGCGGGCGGATCTGCGGGCCGTTCCCGAGGCCCGCAGAGCCCTGCGGGAGCTGCTACGGCAATGGGGGCGGCCGGGAAGATCGGAGATAGCGGAGCTGCTGACGAGTGAACTGGTCACCAACGCGCTCATCCACACCGACCACGACGCGGTGCTGACCGCCACCGTCTCACCGCGCGGACTCCATGTGGAGGTACGGGACTTCGTGGGTCGCAGGCCCAAACCGCGGCTGCCGAACGCCGACGACGGCATCCATGGACGCGGCCTCCTCCTGGTCCAGTCCCTCGCCGACGCCTGGGGGGTACGGGCGCACGGGGTGGGCAAGGCGGTGTGGTTCGACCTGGACGGCGGGCTGACGTAGCGACCCGGCCCGTCGGCGTGGGGACGCCGGACGTGGCGGATGGCGGATGACGTAGGGCGGATGACGTAGGGCGGGCGACGCGCAACGGACAGGGGCGCGGCCTGAGCCGCGCCCCTGTCCGGTGTGTGCTGTGTGGTTCGTCGATCAGCCGAACTGCTGCTCAAGGTCCTTGAGCTTGCGCTCCAGCGAGTCGAGTCGCGGCAGGGCCATTGTGTCGTCCTCCGCGGTGAGGTCGACGGTGAACGACTTGTCCGCGCCGTTACGGACGGGCTGGAGGGAGGGCCGACTGCGCACGGGCAGCTCCGCCGCCGATATGGCAGGCTCCGAGGCGACCTGGGCGGCAGGCACCCGCTCCACCGTGGTGTCCACCTGGCGTCCGCCACCGCCACCGCCGCCACGACCGGGCAGACCCCGGTGGCCGCGACTGATCGCCTTGAGGTGGGCGCGCTCCAGACGCTCCTGCTCACGCTTGCGCGAGCGGCTCTCCTGCTTGATGCGCTTGTCCTCGCGTACCTCGTCCACGGCCTCGTCCAGGCTGCGCACGCCCTCGAGGAGCATCAGCGACCAGGCCCTGTACGTCTCGCGCGGGGCCCGCATCCAGCGGACGACGCGGATCTGCGGCAGCGGACGCGGCACCAGGCCCTGCTCGCGCAGGGCGGCACGGCGGGTCTGCTTGAGCGCACGGTCGAACAGCACCGCGGCGGACATCGACATGCCCGCGAAGAACTGGGGGGCGCCGTCGTGGCCGAGGCCACGGGGCGCGTGCACCCAGTTGAACCAGGCCGCCGCACCGGCGAACGTCCACACGAGTATGCGCGAGCCGAGCGCCGCGTCACCGTGGCTGGCCTCGCGCACCGCGAGCACCGAGCAGAACATGGCGGCACCGTCAAGGCCGAACGGAACCAGGTACTGCCAGCCGTTGGTGAGGCCCAGGTTCTGTTCGCCGAAGCCGACCAGGCCGCGGAAGGAGAGCGCGGCGGCGACCGCGGCACAGCAGAAGAGCAGGATGTAGGAGGCCGTGCCGTACAGGGCCTCCTTGCGCCTGCGGCGTTCCTCGCTGCGCTCCCACGAGTCCTCGGTCTTCGCATGCTCCCCGGAGCGCTTGCCGCGCGCGAGCACCGCAACCGCCGCCAGCATGCCCAGGAGCAGTACGGCGCCCGGAAGCAGCCAGTTCAGCGATATGTCGGTCAATCTCATCAGGGGTCCCTTGCATTGGGATAGGGCGTAACGCCCGCCATAGTGGCCCAATCCTCACGGCCCTCAGGGGGTTTCGGGGCAAGAGACCGCCAAAGAAGTGCATTGAGTGACGCAAGGCGGCATTCTGCTCGAACTACCGCGCGAGGGACGGGAGTTGAGTGCGAGTGAGATTACCTGTTCGGGTGGTTCCACGGAAAGTTCCTGCGACAAGTGAGGAATTTGTGAACCACCTGTAACCCAACGAGGGTCCCACCCGGAGTTGATCTTACGGCACCTGCCCCGGAGGCCGTCCGGGGGGTCGTCAAGTGGTGGCGGCGGCCGTCAGTTTGGCGATCCGCTCCGTCTCACAGGTGCGCGGGCAGGTGACGCAGGTGTCCTTGGGGGCCAGCGTGTAGAACATGCAGCAGCTCGCCCGGTCCCGGGTGGGGATCGACTCGCCGCCGGGTCCGCTCAGTTCACGGAAGCCCGCGGCGCCGACGTACGGGCGGGTCGCGCCCGGCAGCAGCAGCTCCAGTTCGCGTCGGCAGCGCTCCTGCTCGTCCGCGCCGAGGAGTTCGGCGATGTACCAGATCCCCTCGACGATCTCGTCGGTCGCCATGCCCCACAGCGCGCGCCCGCGCCGCCGCATACGCGGACCGAAGCCGCCGAGGACCGGTTCGATGTGCTCGGCGAACGCCGCCCGTACCTCGGCCCGCAGCGCCTCCTCGTCCGGGACCACCCGGGCGCCCGGCTCGCCGGCCGCCGGATCGCCCGGCAGGCAGCTGAACGTTTCGCCTCGCACCACCAGCCGACTCCGCTCGCGCTGGAAGGCGACCTGCCCGGCGGGGAACCGCGGCACCCGGCGCTGCAGGAACCAGGGGACCGTGAAGAGCAGACAGGCGTACCAGGAGTACCGGTGCAGTCCGAAGGTCGCCACGACGTCCGGGCGGCCCGGGTGGCCGTGGTCCCGCAGTATCTGCGCCTCGTCCCAGGCGAGGAACGCGTCCAGCTCCGCTCCGGCGGCCGCGAGCCCGGCGGCCGAGACCCACCCCTCACCATCGGGCAATGGATCGGTGCGGGAGAGTTCTGTCACGCTCATCACCGGCAGGACCTCGGTCAGGCGGGCGTAGGCGGCCGTGACCGGCGACGTGCGCGAGACCAGGGTCGGTGCCGGTGCTGAGTGAGGCATACGGAGACCGCCGTTTCACCATCGCTGCCAAGTAAGGCTCACCTTACCCAAGGTGGTCGAGGTTTGAACTGAGGGCATGTGCGCCTATGGTGCTTTACGACCGGTAACAACCCCAGTAGTGACCTAAGCGCCCCCCTGTACCGGTCGGCCGCACCACTCGGCGTACGACCCGACGCACGACTGGACCACACGACCGGCTCGGAGGAGGACCCGTGGAGCAGGCCGGACCGCACTCGCGCCAGGCCGCTGCCGCGAGTGCGCCGGACGCCGCCGCCCGTGCGGCGACGGCCTACCGCGTGCCCGCGCAGCTCGCGGTCGCGGACGTGGACCGGGCGCGGGGCATCGCGATGGACGGCGGCCCCGTCGCCGACGCGGCCCGCGGCGAGCACACGCACAGCGAGACGCCGATCCCGCTGCCCCGTGCACACGAGCGCCCGGTCCTTCAGCGAGCCTCCGTACGCGGCCAGATCCTCGACGCCCTGCGGGCCGCTCTCGCGGGCGGTGAGCTGACGCCGGGGGAGGTGTACTCGGCGCCCGTGCTCGGCGAGCGGTTCGGGGTCTCCGCGACCCCTGTGCGCGAGGCGATGCAGCAACTGGCCATCGAGGGCGCGGTCGAGGTCGTACCCAACCGCGGGTTCCGTGTCGTGCGGCGGGGCGCCCGGGAGCTGGCCGAGCTCGCGGAGGTGCGGGCGCTGCTCCAGGTGCCGGTGATCCTGCGGCTCGCGCGTACGGTGCCGGCCGGTCACTGGGCCGAACTGCGGCCGCTCGCCGAGGAGTCGGCGCGGGCCGCGTCCGCCGGGTGCCGGGCCACGTACGGGGAGGCCGACCGGGCCTTTCACCGGGGGATGCTGGGGCTGGCCGGGAACGAGCAGCTGACGCAGATCGCGGACGATCTGCACCGGCGTACGCAACTGCCACGGAACGTCGGCCACTTGGGCGGGGCGGGCAGTGGCGGGCGTACCGAGTTGATGGCTGACGCGGCGGAGCATCTCGCGTTGGTGGACGCGTTGGTGGCGGAGGATCTGGACGCCGCTTGCTGTCTGGTGGAGAAGCACTTCGGCGTGTAGGCGCGGCGTGTAGGCGCGGCGTGCGTGGCGGATTCAGCGCCGTCGGGGGCGCGGAGTGTTTGTCGCCGCGGGTCCGTTGTGGCTGGTCGCGCGGTTCCCCGCGCCCCTTCAGGGCGCTGTCGTCGTCCGGCGGTTGCCAGTGACCCCTAAGTACTCACGCCGCCGGGGCCAACTGCCTCGCCAGCCAGGTCGGGACGCCGCCCAGGAGGCGGAAGAGGCGGCGGGCCTCCTCGCGGAGGTGGGAGGCCTCGGGCTCGGGTTCGGTGTCGGCCAGGGAGGCGAGGGCGGGGGCCGTGCCGACGAGGTAGCCCAACTCCTCGCGGATGCGGAGGGATTCGGCGAAGCCGTGGCGGGCCTCGGCCACCTCGCCGTCACGCAGGGCGAGTCCGGCGAGGTGGCGCCAGGTGAACGACTGCAGGAGCAGGTCGCCGTGGGCGGTCGCGCCGGCGTGGGCGCGGCGATACGCGGCGCGGGCGGACTGCGGGGAGTGGGCGAGGTTCTCGGCGAGGACACCCCGGCGGAAGTCCAGGAGAGCCCGGCCGGGCGCGCCGGGAGCGATCAGGGCCGCCGCCCGGCCGAGCGCGGCCCGCGCCTCGTCGGCGCGGTCCCGAACGCCGAGCACGGTGGCCGCGTACGCCAGTTGGCCGCGCTCACAGGCCGCCGCGCCGCGCTCTTCGTCGCTCCGGGCCTGCGCCTCGGCCGTGCGCAGCGCGTCCTCGGCCTCCTCCCAGCCCTGCTCGGTGTAGAGACAGCGCTCCACGAGCAGCGCGGTCCGCTGGAGCGAGGACTGTGGGGTGACGGGTTGGATGAGGGCGGCCGCGTCGACCCAGCAGGCGCGTGAGCGCAGCCGCCACACCGCGGTCTGGAGGGGATCGTCACCAGCGGTCGTTCCATTACCAGACATGGCGGTATGCGCCACGTTGCCCTCCCCGAGCACGCCTTTGAGCTTTGAGTGGTTGCGGCATCTCAGCACGGATTCCGGGGCCCGGCCAAGGGGGTGGGTGAAGGAATTCACAAAGTCATGGGGTGCGGACGGCGCACTTGGACCTTCGCCCACAACCCCATGACCTCAGCTCATGCGCAGTGCCAGGAAGAAGTCGAGCTTGTCCTCGAGGCGTGAGAGGTCCCGGCTCGTCAACTGCTCGATACGGCCCACCCGGTAGCGCAGCGTGTTGACGTGCAGGTGGAGGCGGGTGGCGCAGCGCGTCCAGGAGCCGTCGCAGTCCAGGAACGCCTCCAGGGTGGGGATCAGTTCGGCGCGGTGGCGGCGGTCGTAGTCACGGAGGGGGTCGAGGAGACGGGCGGTGAAGGCGCGGCGTACGTCGTCGGGGACGAAGGGCAGCAGCAGAACGTGCGACGCCAGCTCCTGATGGCCGGCCGCGCACACCCGGCCGGCGCGCGCCGCCGCCACCCGACGCGCGTGCCGGGCCTCCTCCAGGGCGCCGCGCAGGCCCTCGGCAGAGTGCACGGCCGCGCTGACGCCGAGGGTGAGCCGTCCGTCGTCGTCGAGGCCGGCCGTCAGCGGGCCGCGTACGGCCGCGAGGAGCGTGTCTGCGTGGATGCCGGACTCGGAGCCGTCGTGCTCGGTGGAGACCGCCGGGAGGGGGACCAGGGCGATGGCCTCCTCACCCGTGTGGGCGACGGCGATACGGTCCGAGGGCTCGGGGCCCGTCGCCAGCGGATCGACGAGGATCTCCTCCAGGAGCGACTGGGCGGCCGGGCCGGAGTCCACCTCACCGCCGTCCCACTCGACCCGGGCCACGACGATCTGCCAGTGCGGTGCCGCGCCGAGGCCCGGCAGCAGCACCGGCGCGGCGACCCGCAGCCGGGCGGCGATCTCGGCGGGGGCCGCCCCGGCCTGCACCAGCTCCAGCACCTCCTGGGCGAGCCGCCGCCGTACCGTACGGGCCGCGTCGCGGCGGTCCCGCTCGACGGCGATCAGCTGGGTGACGCCGTACAGCAGGTCGAGCCGCTCGGCGGGCCAGTCGCCGGCGTCGGCCTCGACCGCGAGGAGCCAGTCGGACAGCACGGTCCGGCGCACGTCACCGGCGCCGCCGGTGGGACCCGGGCCGCGGCCCGTGGAACTGATCGGGAAGAGCGAGTACGTCGTGGAGCCGGCGGCCACCCGGTGCGGCCCGCGCCGTCCCGTACGCGCCGCCGCCAGGTGTTCGGCGGCCAGCCGGGCGCACAGCTCGGCGGGGAGGGCGGGCCCGGTGGCCCCGGGCCCGGCGATGAGCCGGCCGGTGGAGGAGAGCACCCACGCGCCGAGGTCCAGGTCGGAGCCGAGCAGGTCCAGGACGACGTCCGGGCCGCCGCCCGCCGGGCCGGAGGTCATCATCCGGCGGTGGCGGTCCACCACGGCCGCCAGGTCCCCGGCGCGTTCGCCGGAGACCTGCCGTACGACGTGCTCGGTGATCGTCGCGAAGGCCACCGACTCGTTCACCGCGAACAGCGGCAGCCGGTGCCGCGCGCAGGCCACGATCAGGTCCTCCGGGACGGCCCCCAGCTCGGCCTCGCCCGCGGCCAGGGCGGTCACCCCGGCGCCGGCCAGGAGCCGCACGAAGGGCTCGGAGTCGGCGGCGCCGCGGCGCCAGGCGAGGCCGGTGAGGACCAGCTCGCCGCCGGAGAGGTAGCGGCTGGGGTCCCTGAGATCGGTGGTCATCACACCGCGCACGGTGCGGTCCAGCTCGTCCTCGCCACCGAGCAGCCGCAGACCCAGCGCGTCGGTGTCCAGCAGTGCGCGCAGGCGCATTCTCGTCGCCGCCGTTCTTGTGTCGTCGTGTGTCCAGAAATCAACGTTCGGTTCGCTCCGGGGGCGCGCCCCCGGCTTCCGGAGGATGGTGTTCTCGGAGGCGGCGGGCGGATCCAGGGCGTGGCCTGGGGTTTTCGGATTCGGCTGGCAGCACCCCAGATGTGTTCCGGATGTTTCCGGAGGAAAACGCGGAGGTTGCTGATGGCCCCCGTTCATACGAATCTACAAGATGCGCCCCCTGGCCAGCCAACTCCTTCATGTTTTCCGTGACTGACCGGTCTGGTGGAGGGCGCTGTGTACTGAGTTCGATCCAGGTGAACAGCACCTGGGAGAGCCGGGCCCGCCGCACCCGATCTGGCTCGAACGGAACGACACAAGACGAAGAAGAGAGCCGGTCAGATGGACTTCCTTCGCCCCGCCAGCTGGGAGGAGGCGCTCGCCGCGAAGGCCGAGCACCCCACCGCTGTGCCGATCGCCGGCGGCACCGATGTGATGGTCGAGATCAACTTCGACCACCGACGGCCCGAGTACCTGCTCGACCTGAACCGCGTCGGCGAACTGTCCGAGTGGGAGGTCGGCGAGGAAACGGTTCGCCTGGGTGCCTCCGTCCCGTACACGCGGATCATGGAGAACCTCCGTCCCGAGCTGCCGGGCCTCGCCCTGGCCTCGCACACGGTCGCCTCTCCGCAGATCCGCAACCGCGGCGGCGTCGGCGGCAACCTCGGCACCGCCTCCCCGGCCGGTGACGCCCACCCGGCCCTCCTCGCGGCGGGCGCCCAGGTCGAGGCCGAGTCCGTACGGGGCTCCCGGCTCATCCCGATCGACGACTTCTACACCGGCGTGAAGCGCAATGCCCTCGCGCCGGACGAGCTGATCCGCGCCGTGCACATCGACAAGGCGGACGGGCCGCAGCAGTACTCGAAGGTCGGCACGCGCAACGCCATGGTCATCGCCGTGTGCGCGTTCGGCCTGGCCCTGCACCCCGGGACGCGGACCGTCCGCACCGGCATCGGCTCGGCCGCGCCGACCCCCGTCCGGGCCAAGGCCGCCGAGGAGTTCCTGAACGCGGCGCTCGACGAGGGCGGCTTCTGGGACAACGGGCGGATCATCACCCCGTCGGTCGCCAAACAGTTCGCCGACCTGTGCGCCGGCGCCTGCAACCCGATCGACGACGTCCGGGGCACCGCGAGCTACCGCCGCCACGCGGTCGGCGTCATGGCCCGGCGCACGCTCATGTGGACCTGGGAGTCGTACCGCGGCACCGACCGCGCCGCACGTCGGATGGGAGGCGCCGCGTAATGCGCGTCAATTTCACGGTCAACGGCCGGCCGCAGGAGGCCGACGACGTATGGGAGGGCGAGTCCCTGCTGTACATGCTGCGCGAGCGCCTCGGCCTGCCCGGCTCGAAGAACGCCTGCGAGCAGGGCGAGTGCGGCTCCTGCACCGTCCGCCTGGACGGCGAACCGGTGTGTTCGTGTCTGGTCGCCGCCGGACAGGTGGAGGGCCGCGAGGTCGTCACGGTGGAGGGGCTGGCGGAATACGCCAAGCAGCGGTCGGAGCACGGCGGTTGCGGGACGGACTCCTGCAACTCCTCCAGAACGGCCGGGACCTCACTCGACGAGGCCAAGCGGTGGGCCGCCCGGGGCATCGACTCCCAGACCGGCGAAGGAGGCGAACTCTCCCCGGTCCAGCAGGCGTTCATCGACGCAGGCGCGGTGCAGTGCGGCTTCTGCACACCGGGGCTGCTCGTCGCCGCCGACGAGATGCTGGAGCGCCACCCGAACCCGAGCGACGCGGACATCCGCGAGGCCCTGTCGGGCAACCTGTGCCGCTGCACCGGCTACGAGAAGATCATGGACGCGGTCCGCCTCGCGGCCGCCCGGCAGTCCGAAGAGGTCTGATCATGGGAACCACCGGCCTGCCCACCAACCTCACCCAGGGCTCCCGCACCAAGGGCGGCATCGGCGAGTCCACGCTCCGCCCGGACGGCGTCCTCAAGGTCACCGGCGAGTTCGCGTACTCGTCCGACATGTGGCACGAGGACATGCTGTGGGGCCAGATCCTGCGCTCCACGGTCGCCCACGCCGAGATCCTCTCCATCGACACGGCCGAGGCCCTCGCCACCCCCGGCGTCTACGCCGTCATGACGTACGACGACCTGCCGACCGAGGTGAAGCACTACGGCCTGGAGATCCAGGACACCCCGGTCCTCGCCCACGGCAAGGTCCGCCACCACGGCGAGCCCGTCGCGATCGTCGCCGCCGACCACCCGGAGACCGCGCGCCGCGCCGCCGCCAAGATCAAGGTGGAGTACCGCGAACTGCCGGTCATCACCGACGAGGCCTCCGCCACCGCGCCGGACGCGATCCACGTCCACGAGGGCCGCACCGACCACCACATCGGCCATGTCGCGCACCCGAACATCGTCCACCGTCAGCCGATCGTCCGCGGCGACGTCGCGGCGGCCCGGGAACGCGCCGATGTGATCGTCGAGGGCGAGTACGTCTTCGGCATGCAGGACCAGGCCTTCCTCGGCCCCGAGTCCGGCCTCGCCGTGCCCGCCGAGGACGGCGGCGTCGACCTCTACATCGCCACCCAGTGGCTGCACTCCGACCTCCGCCAGATCGCGCCCGTCCTCGGCCTGCCCGAGGACAAGGTCCGCATGACGCTGGCCGGTGTCGGCGGCGCCTTCGGCGGGCGCGAGGACCTGTCGATGCAGATCCACGCCTGCCTGCTGGCGCTGCGCACCGGCAAGCCGGTGAAGATCGTCTACAACCGCTTCGAGTCCTTCTTCGGCCATGTCCACCGCCACCCCGCGAAGCTGTACTACGAGCACGGGGCGACCAGCGACGGCAAGCTCACCCACCTCAAGGCCCGCATCGTTCTCGACGGCGGCGCCTACGCCTCCGCCTCCCCGGCGGTCGTCGGCAACGCCTCCTCGCTCGGCGCCGGCCCGTACGTCATCGACGACGTGGACATCGAGGCCATCGCCCTCTACACCAACAACCCGCCCTGCGGCGCCATGCGAGGCTTCGGCGCGGTCCAAGCGTGCTTCGCGTACGAGGCGCAGATGGACAAACTGGCGGCGAAGCTCGGCATGGACCCGGTGCAGCTCCGGCAGCTCAACGCCATGGAGCAGGGCACGCTGCTGCCCACCGGCCAGGCCGTCGACTCCCCGGCCCCGGTCGCCGAACTCCTGCGCCGCGTCAAGGCGATGCCCCTGCCGCCCGAGCAGCAGTGGCTCACGGCGGGCGAGGCGCCGGACGTACGACAGCTGCCGGGCGGCCTGTCCAACACCACGCACGGCGAGGGCGTCGTCCGGGGCATCGGCTACGCGGTCGGCATCAAGAACGTCGGCTTCTCCGAGGGCTTCGACGACTACTCGACCGCCCGCGTCCGTATGGAGGTCGTCGGCGGCGAGCCCGTCGCCACCGTCCACACGGCCATGGCGGAGGTCGGCCAGGGCGGCATCACCGTGCACGCGCAGATCGCCCGCACCGAGCTGGGCGTCACCCAGGTGACGATCAACCCGGCCGACACACAGGTGGGTTCGGCCGGTTCCACGTCCGCGTCCCGGCAGACGTACGTCACGGGTGGCGCGGTCAGGAACAGCTGCGAGCTGGTCCGCGAGAAGGTCCTGGAGATCGGCCGCCGCAAGTTCGGTACGTACCACCCCGCCTGGGCGACCGCCGAGCTGCTCCTGGAGGGCGGCAAGGTCGTCACCGACGCCGGCGAGGTCCTCGCCGACCTGGTGGACGTACTCGGCGACGAGGCCGTCGAGGTCGAGGCGGAGTGGCGGCACCGGCCGACCGAACCCTTCGACCTCCGTACCGGGCAGGGCTTCGGCCACGTCCAGTACACCTTCGCCGCGCACCGGGCGGTCGTCGAGGTCGACACCGAGCTGGGCCTGGTCAAGGTCATCGAACTGGCCTGCGCCCAGGACGTCGGCAAGGCCCTCAACCCGCTCTCCGTCCTCGGGCAGATCCAGGGCGGCACCGTCCAGGGCCTCGGCATCGCGGTCATGGAGGAGATCGTCGTCGACCCGAAGACCGCGAAGGTCCGCAACCCGTCCTTCACGGACTACCTCATCCCCACGATCCTCGACACGCCGACCATCCCCGTCGACGTGCTCGAACTCGCCGACGACCACGCGCCGTACGGGCTGCGCGGCGTCGGCGAGGCCCCGACCCTGTCATCGACCCCAGCCGTCCTCGCGGCGATCCGCGACGCGACGGGACTGGACCTCAACAGGACGCCGGTACGCCCGGAACACCTCACGGGCACGGCGTAGTCGGTCCGGGCGCGGCGCGTTTGAGCTCGGGCGGCGCGGTTCGTCGGCGGGTGCGGGTGGGTGGGGGCCGCTCGCGCAGTTCCCCGCGCCCCTGGACGGCATGGGGCTCGCCCGGCGCTTTTAAGGGGCGCGGGGAACTGCGCGAGCAACCACATCGCACCCGCACCCGCCGACGAATCCGAACCCCCGAGCTCATAGCACCCCAACCCCACCGCCGGGCAACAGTCCCCCCCCGGCCACCCCAATGCCGGTCAAGCACCGCAGGCACCACGTTCGTCTCGGGCCGTCCCCCGGGTCGTGCACCTTCCCAAATCCCGGCCAACGCCAAGTGCGACGCCGGGTGCCCCTGTGAACCTTGGGAGAAGGCCCACATGACCCAGCAGTCACTGAAACCAACCCCCGCCGCCGGGGACGCGGCCACAGAACCCCGCCCCCCGGCCGGCAGGCCCTGGCTCGACCGGTACTTCCACATCACCCACCGAGGATCCTCCGTCGCCCGCGAGGTCCGCGGCGGCGTCACCACCTTCATGGCGATGGCGTACATCCTCCTGCTCAACCTGCTCAACCTGCTCAACCCGCTCATCCTGTCCGGCCCGGACGCGGCCGGCGCCACCCTCGGCCAGAAGGCCCTGATCACGGCGACCGCGCTCGCGGCGGCCGTCACCACGCTCCTGATGGGCTTCGTCGGCAGGGTGCCGCTCGCCCTCGCCGCCGGGCTCTCCGTCTCCGGTGTCATCGCCTCGCAGGTCGCCCCGCGGATGACCTGGCCGCAGGCGATGGGCATGTGCGTGATGTACGGCGTGGTCATCATGCTCCTGGTCGTCACCGGCCTCCGCGAGCTGATCATGAACGCCATCCCGCTGGCGCTGAAGCACGCGATCACCATGGGCATCGGCCTGTTCGTCGCCCTGATCGGCTTCTACAAGGCCGGTTTCGTGCACCAGGGCAAGGCGACCCCGGTCGCCCTCGGCCCGAACGGCGAACTCGCCGGCTGGCCGGTCCTCCTCTTCGCGGTCACCCTCCTCGCGATCTTCATGCTCCAGGCGCGCGGCGTCCCCGGCGCGATCCTGCTCGGCATCGTCGGCGGCACGCTCCTCGCCGTGCTCCTCAACGCCCTCGACGTCATCGATCCCGAGCAATGGGCGGGCGGTGCACCGGAGTTGCACGGCAGCGCGGTCTCGATGCCGGACTTCTCGCTCCTCGGCCACGTCGAGTTCGGCGGCTGGGGCGACGTGGGCGCGATGACGGTCGGCATGATCGTCTTCACCCTCGTACTCGCCGGGTTCTTCGACGCGATGGCCACCATCATCGGCGTAGGGACGGAAGCCGGACTGGCCGACGACAAGGGCCGGATGCCGGGCCTGTCCAAGGCGCTGTTCATCGACGGCGCGGGCGGCGCGATCGGCGGCGTGGCCGGCGGCTCGGGCCAGACGGTGTTCGTCGAGTCGGCGACCGGGGTCGGCGAGGGCGCCCGTACGGGCCTCTCCTCGGTCGTCACCGGCCTGTTCTTCGCGGCCTGTCTGTTTTTCACCCCGCTCACGGCGATCGTCCCCGGCGAGGTCGCGGCCGCCGCCCTCGTCGTCATCGGCGCCATGATGATGATGAACGCCCGGCACGTCGACTGGTCCGACCGGGCCACCGCGATCCCGGTCTTCCTGACCGTCGTGATCATGCCGTTCACGTACTCGATCACCGCGGGCGTCGCGGCCGGGGTCATCTCCTACGTCGCCATCAAACTCGCCCAGGGCCGGGCGCGGGAGATCGGCGCCTTCATGTGGGGCCTGACGGCGGTCTTCCTCGTCTTCTTCGCCCTCAACCCGATCGAGGGCTGGCTGGGCGTCCACTAGAGGCCGCCCGCCAAGTACCGTCCACGCAACAACCGCGCTTAAGGAGACCGAGAGATGCTGGACATCGCCGAGGAGCTGCACCGGTGGGTCGAGCAGGGACGTGACTTCGCCGTGGCCACCGTGGTGGCCGTCAGCGGCAGCGCGCCCCGCCTGCCGGGCGCCGCTCTCGCGGTGGACGCCGACGGCACGGCGATCGGCTCGGTCTCCGGCGGCTGTGTGGAGGGCGCCGTCCACGAGCTGTGCGGGCAGGCGCTGGCGGACGGCGAGCCGGTCCTCGAACGGTTCGGCTACAGCGACGAGGACGCCTTCGCCGTCGGCCTGACCTGCGGCGGCGTCATCGACATCCTCGTCACCCCGGTGCGCGTCGGCGACCCCGTCCGCCCGGTGGTCGCCACCGCGCTCGCGGCCGCCGTGCGCGGGGAGGCCGCCGCGCTGGCCCGGATCGTGTCCGGCCCGGCGGACCTCGGGGGCCTCGCCCTGGTGGTCCGCCCGGACGGCTCGTACGACGGCGGGTTCGGCGCGCACCCCGAACTGGACCGCACGGTCGCCGCCGAGGCCCGTGCCCTCCTCGACGCCGGCCGCACCGGCACCCTGGAGATCGGAGAGCAGGGCTCACGCTGCGGAGCACCGCTCACCGTGCTGGTCGAGTCGTCCGTCCCACCGCCCCGCATGATCGTCTTCGGTGCGATCGACTTCGCCTCCGCGCTGGTCCGGGTCGGCAAGTTCCTCGGCCATCACGTGACCGTCTGCGACGCCCGCCCCGTCTTCGCCACCCGCACCCGCTTCCCGGAGGCCGACGAGATCGTCGTCGAGTGGCCCCACACATACCTGGAGCGGACAGCGGTGGACGCCCGCACGGTCCTCTGCGTCCTCACCCACGACGCCAAGTTCGACATACCCCTCCTCCGGCTCGCCCTGCGGCTCCCCGTCGCCTACGTCGGCGCCATGGGCTCCCGCCGCACCCACCTCGACCGCAACGCCCGGCTGCGCCAAGTCGGCGTCACCGAGCTGGAGTTGGCGCGGCTCAGGTCCCCCATCGGCCTCGACCTCGGCGCCCGCACACCGGAGGAGACGGCCCTGTCCATCGCCGCCGAGATCGTCGCCGACCGGCGTGGCGGCAGCGGAGTGCCACTGACCGGCGCGCACACACCGATCCACCACGACGGCCCTCCCGGCGTCGTGGAACTGCCGAGTCTGCGGGTCTCCTGAGACTCGTGACTTGACCGCCGGGGCGGCAGGGTCGACCGTTTGCGATACGGCAACAGCACATCGGGGGCGGACACTTGAGCACGACGAGCATCGAGCGGGGCACGAGCGGGGACATGGACGAGGGCCCGGACGGTCCGGAGGGCGGTAGGGGGCCGGAGGGCCCGCACGGCGAGGACGGCGGCTCGGGCTCCGGCTCGGGCGCGGACAACGGTTCGACCGAGGCCGGTGCCGACGGCGGCGCCGAGGGTGGCGGCACCCGGGACAGGCGGCTGTCGACGACGGCGACGACCGTGCTGGGGCTCTTCCTCCTGGCCGATGTCGTCTTCGTCTGCGGCGCCCTCGTCACCCTCTGGCCGGTCGTGCTCACGACGGTCGAGCCCGGGGCCGGCGTCACGGCCACCGCGCGATGGTCGCCCTTCGGCCTCGGCGAGTGGTCGCTGACCGCCGACACCGCGATGCTGCTCGCCGTGGTCGTGTGCAGCGCGCTCGGCAGCTTCGTCCACGCGGCGACCTCGTTCGCGACCTACGTCGGCAACCGGCGCCTGTACGCGAGCTGGCTGTGGTGGTACCTGCTGCGCGCGGGCATCGGCGTGGCCCTGGCCCTCCTCGTCTATCTCCTGCTGCGCGGCGGCCTGTTCGCCGGCAGCTCCGGCGCCGGCGCGACCAACCCGTACGGCTTCTCCGGCATCGCCGGGCTCTGCGGACTCTTCTCCAAGCAGGCCACCGACAAGCTCCGCGAGATCTGCGACACCCTCCTCAGCACCACGGGCGACGGCGACCGCGATCGCCGGGACGGCCTGGCCGCCGGCCGGAACGGGGACCCGAGCGCCTCCTGACCCGGCCCCGTCCGCCGGGCTCCCGACAGTTCACTCCGGCTTGCGCGCCAGCACATACGCCTGCGGGGTATTCGCCGTCGGCCCGTCGGCCTCCCGCACCAGCCGCGCCGACTCGACCAGCCCGGCGTCCCCCAGCAGTTCGGCGATCCGTTCCGGTGGGAAGCGGTAGACGTCGAGGTCGAGGGCGTGGCCGTACGCGTGCGACAGGTGTACGGACTCGTCGCCGACCTTGTAGGCCAGGGCGAGGAGGCCGCCCGGGGCAAGGACACGGTGGAACTCGGCGAACATCACCGGGAGTTCGGCAGGCGGGGTGTGCACCGTGGAGTACCAGGCGAGGGCGCCGGCGAGGGAGCCGTCCTCGAAGTCGAGCGCGGTCATCGTGCCCACGTCGAACCGCAGCCCGGGGTGGGCCCAGCGGGCCACGGCCACCATCTCCGGTGAGAGGTCGATCCCGCAGATGTCGAGCCCCAGCGAGGCCAGATGCCCGGTGACCCGCCCCGGACCGCACCCCAGGTCCGCGACGCGTCCGCCCCCGGCGCCCAGCACCCGCTCGGCGAACACCCCCAGAATGGCCCGCTCGAACGGGCTGTTCGCCAACTCGTCTCTCAGCAGCTTCTCGTAGTCGGCGGCGACGGTGTCGTACGAGTCTCGGGTGGCGTGCGGATGGTGAGTGGTCATGGTCGGGACGCTAGCCGGAGGGTCTGACAATGACGCGGTCACCGGCCGAGGGGACGCCCTTCCGGAGTCCTCAGCAGCCCGTCCATCGCCCGCCCGAACATCTGCCGGGCCAGCCACCCCAGCGGCCGGTCGAAGAGCCCCGGCAGCCACCGCACCCGCAGGTCCTCGCGCCACACCACGCGGGACGCGCCGTCGCCGCGGGGATGGACCTCGATCTCCGCCCACCCGGTCACGAACGAACCATGTTTGACGAGGCGGCACCTCCCCGCGACCGCACCCTCCGGCGGCTGCCAGACCGCGACCTCCATCGGGTCGTCGAAGGCGAGCGGGCCGAGGCCGCTACGGGCCACGAACACGGTGCCCGCGCCGGTCGGCGCAGGCGTGCTCACGGTGACGCGCGTCAGCGGGACGACCTCGGCGTGCCGGTGCCAGTCGGTGAGGCGCTGCCAGGCGCGGTCGGCGGGGAGCCGGGGGAGGCGTTCGAGGAGGATGAGAACCACAGGGTGATCGTAAGCGAACAATTATGGACGGTACGGGCGCCCCGAGAGCGTCGTCCGACCCCTTCACCGACGGCGCCCAACTCGGCACCCGCGACCGGCCGCGAAGGCTCGACCGTGGTGTTCTGACCGTCCCGCCCCGGACGGCCGACCCGCCGGGCCGTTCCGCGGCGGATCCTCTACCGCGCCACCTCGCCATACGGCACCATGAGCGCGACCGCACGCCCCGCGCTCCGCCGGCCGGAAGGTGCTCCCGTGGACTCCGAACCGCACGACAAGCTCGACGAGTTGCAGCGGGACCCGTACCCGCACTACGCGCGGGCCCGGGCGGCGGACGGCCTGACCCATGTCCCCGAGCTGGACTCCTGGCTGGTCGCCCGGGACGCCGACGTACGAGAGGTGTTACGGCGCCCGGAGGACTTCTCGTCCGCCAACGCACTGCGCCCGGACGTACTGCCCGCCCCCGCCGCCCTGGCCGTCCTCGCCGGCGGCTTCGGCGGCCGCCCCGTCGTGGTCTCCGCCGACGGGACCCTGCATCAGGAGCTTCGGGCCCCCATCGTGCGGGGCCTGTCTCCGGCGAGGGTCGCGGCCGTCGTGCCGTACGCCACGGAGCGGGCGACCGCCCTGATCGACGGCTTCATCAAGGACGGCGCGCGGCACAAGGAGGACGGCGAGGACGGACCGGGCGTACCGGACGGCGAGGGCGGCCGGGTCGAGCTGATGTCCGCCTACGCCGGCCGGCTGCCGGGGGATGTCATCGGGCGCCTCGTCGGCTTCGACCCGGACGACGTACCGGCGCTGGTCGACGGCGGCCACCGCGCCGAGCAACTGCTCTTCCGGCCCATGACGGAGGCCGAACAGATCGCGACGGCCGAGGACGTGGTCGCCACGGCCCACCGTCTCGACGCGTTCGTCCGCGCCCGGCACGCGGACCCGCGCGAGGATCTGGGCAGCGAACTCATCGCGTCCGTCACGGGCCCGGACGAGGACGAGCTGACACTCGATCACCGACACCAGGTCGTCGGCCACTTGCAGAACCTGCTCATCGCCGGGCACCTGACCACGACGGCCCTCATCGGGACCACCTTCCTGCACCTCCTGCGCGACCGCAGGCAGTGGGAACTGCTCTGCGCCGAACCGGAGCGCATCCCGGCCGCCATCGAGGAAGCCGCCCGCTACGACACCGCGTTGCAGGGCTTCCGCCGGATCACGACCCGCCGGGTCACCCTCGCCGGCACCGAACTCCCGGCCGGGGCACAGGTGTTCCTCGCCTTCGGTGGCGCCAACCGCGACGAGGCACGCCACCCGCGCCCCGACGACTTCGACATCACCCGCCACCCCACCGGCCGCCACCTCTCCTTCGGCTTCGGCGTCCACACCTGCCCCGGCTCCCAACTCGCCCGCGAACAACTTCGCATCACCCTGGAACTCCTGACCAGCCGCCTTCCTGGCCTACGGCTCGCGGAGGGCCAACAGATCACGATGCGCCCGACACTGATCCACCGCTCCCCGGAGCGCCTCGAACTCGCCTGGTGACTCTCTCCCGTCCCGGAAGCGGCTGGAGAAGAGCGGCTGGGTGCGCCGTACGCCGGACCCCTCCGACGGGCGCTACCGGAATTCACTTGCAGTGCATCGGCCTTCAGGACTCTGCTGAGAAAAGCGTGATTCGAGCAGGGTCTGTGTCGATGGTCCTCCATGGTGGTCGTGGTCGTGGTCGTGGTCGTGGGCGGGAGGGCCGGGAAGGATGTCGCTGGAGTGGCGGGCTGGTCAGGGAGTGCCGGAGCTGACGGCGCGGGTGGTGCGGGCGGCGTTTCCCAAGGGGACGTTCGCGGTGCGGATCCGGGAGGCGTTGGGCCCGTTGTTTGAGGACGAGGCGGTTGCCGGGGCGTTTCCTGCCCGGGGGCGTCCTGCCGTTTCACCTGGGGCGTTGGCGCTGGTGTCGGTGTTGCAGTATGCGGAGGGGCTGACCGATCGGCAGGCCGCTGACCAGGTGCGGGCCCGGATGGACTGGAAGTTTCTGCTCGGCCTGGAGCTGGAAGACGCGGAGCGTCGCGGATTCAGGTCCGGCGGAGCCGGACACCGCAATTCTTTGCCTGCGGCGCGGAGCGTCGCGAGGGCTTCTCCCGGCGGAGCCGGGTGGTGCTCATACGGGCCGGTTCTGCTGTTCGACGTACTGCCTGACCGCGCTGAGCGGGGCGCCTCCGACGGTTCCGGCGAAGTAGGACCCGGACCAGAGCTTGTTGGCCCGCCAGTAGTGGCGTACCAGGTCGGGGAACTCCTGGCGTAGGCGGCGGGAGGAGACGCCCTTGAGGGAGTTGACCAGTTTGGTCACGGCGACCTTGGGCGGGAAGTTCACCAGCAGGTGGACGTGGCTGTTCTCGCCGTTGAACTCCACCAGCTCGCATTCGAAGTCCGTACACACCGACCGCATGATCTCTTCCATGCGCCTCAAGTGGGCATCGGTGAACACCTCGTGCCGGAACTTGGTCACGAAGACCAAGTGAACATGCATCACGAAAACGCAGTGCCTACCAGTTCTGATCTTCTGCATGTCGCCCATAACCCAAGTATGTATCGTGATGGCCATGCAGCTCCGGTACTCCTTCAGGTTGTACCCGGACACCGGCCAACAGAGGGCGTTGGCGAGGGAGTTCGGGTGCGCCCGAGTCGTGTTCAACGACGCGGTCCGAGCCCGTGAAGACGCCCGAAAGGCCGAGCAGCCGTTCCCCAAGGCCGCAGAGCTGTCGAAGAGGTTGATTACCGAGGCGAAGCAGACGGTGGAGCGGTCCTGGCTGGGTGAGGTATCCGCGGTGGTGCTCCAGCAGTCCCTGCGGGACGTCGAGACCGCGTACCGCAACTTCTTCGCCTCCCTCAAGGGCGATCGCAAGGGACCGAAGGTGGGAGCACCACGGTTCAAGTCCCGTAAGGATGCCAGGCAGTCGATCCGGTTCACCGCCAACGCCCGCTGGAACATCACCGACAGCGGCCGTCTGAACCTGCCGAAGATCGGCAAGGTGAAGGTGAAATGGTCCCGGACCCTGCCCGCCACCCCCAGCTCCGTCACCGTCATCAAGGACGCGGCCGGGCGGTACTTCGCCTCCTTCGTCATCGACACCGACCCCGCCGCCGACCAGGCCCGGATGCCCGAAAACGACCGCACCATCGGCATCGACCTCGGCCTGACCCACTTCGCGGTCCTGTCCGACGGCACGAAGATCGACTCCCCGCGCTTCCTGCGGCGCGCGGAGAAGAAGCTGAAGAAGGCCCAACGGGAGCTGTCCCGCAAGCAGAAGGGAAGCAAGAACCGCGAAAAGACCCGCCTGAAGGTCGCCCGCGCCCACGCCAAGGTCACCGACGCCCGTCATGAGTTCCACCACCAGCTCTCCACCAGGCTGATCTCCGAGAACCAAGGGATCGCTGTGGAGGACCTGTCGGTGGCGGGACTGGCCCGCACGAAGCTGGCCAAGTCCGTGCACGACGCCGGATGGTCCTCGTTCATCAGCATGCTGGAGTACAAAGCGGCCCGGTACGGCCGCACCCTGGTCAAGATCGGCCGGTTCACACCGACCTCCCAAATCTGCTCGACCTGCGGCCTCAAGGACGGACCCAAACCCTTGAACATCCGGGAATGGACCTGTACCGCCTGCGGCACCGTCCACGACCGGGACACCAACGCCGCGATCAACGTGAAGACGGCCGCCGGACTGGCGGTATCGGCCTGCGGAGCGCCGGTAAGACCAGGAGCAATCCCGGCACAGCGCGAAGAAACAGGAAGCCACGGATTCCCGACCCAAGCCCGTGCCGCGTAGCGGCACAGCAACGATCGAGAAGGCCAGAATCCTCAGGCTTCAGCCCGAGGAGCAAGTCAAACGCTGGCCATCCTCACGGACGCCGGCCACGCCAAGGCCGTCGAGAGCGCGCCGGGCCACGCCGACGCCGTACGGCGCTGTGTGTTCGACGCGCTCAGCAAGACCCAGCAGCGGCAGTTGCGGGACATCGGGCGGCGTATCTGGCAGACCGTCGCGCCGGAGGACCGCTGTCTGCTGCCGCCGAACTGACGGCTCGCTCGCTGCGCGGAGAGTCTCAGTGGCCCGGCGGCGGGCCGGTGGTGCCGCGGATCTCCAGGGTCGGGGTGATGAGGACGACCTGGCCGGGGCGGGTCGGCTCGGCGATGCGGTCGAGGAGGCACTGGGCGGCGCGGCGGCCGACGTCGTGGCTCGCGTTGTCCACGGTAGTGAGCCAGAGGTGGCGCAGGCGTGAGACGTAGGTGTTGTCGTAGCCGACGAGGGAGAGGTCGCGCGGCACCTTCAGGCCCAGTTCCTCGGCGGCGGAGAGCGCGCCCACACAGGCCATGTCGTTGAACGCCAGGATGGCGGTGGGGCGTTCGGGGATGCCCAGCAACCGGACCGTGGCGCGGTAGCCGCCCTCCTCGGTCAGGTCGCCGCGCTCGACGGCCGCCGTGTCGGACAGTCCGTGCTCGCGCATCACCGTCTCGAAGCTGCGGCGGCGCAGCGCGCCGACCACGCCGTCCCCCGCGATGTGCGCGATCCGCCGGTGCCCGAGGCCGATCAGATGCTCGGTGGCGAGGCGGGCCCCGTGCTGGTCGTCGCCCGCGACGACGTCCACATGGGGAAGGGTGGGCTCGCGGGCGCCCGCGACCACGGTCGGGATACGACCCGCCGCCGTGCGCAGGGCCTCGGACGGCGGCAGGGTGCCGACCGCGATCAGCCCGTCGACCCGCAGCTCGGTGAAGGTGCGGGTGAGATCCTCGCCGAGCCGCCGGTTGAGATGGCCGTCGGCCAGCAGTGTGCGCAGGCCGTTGTCGTGCAGACGGGAGTTGAGACCGTCGAGCAGGTCGACGAACCAGGGGTTGCGCATGTCGTTGAGGAGGACGCCGACCGTGCGGGTGCGGCGCTCGCTCAGGCTGCGCGCGGCGGCGTTCGGCCGGTAGCCCAGCTCGTCCACGGCCGTCAGCACGGCCTCCCGCTTCGCGGCGCGCACCTGGTCGGAACCGCGCAGTACCAGGGAGACCAGTGACTTCGACACGCCGGCCCGCTCGGCGACATCGCGGATCGTCGGAGGTCTCATGGCGTGGACCGTTCCACAGCCCCGGCGCGGTTGTCAAAGGGGTTGACAGCGGTGAAGACGTGCCTTCATGGTGAGCGGCGTACGTTCTGGAACGGTCCAAAAGCGGTCCGGTGATTCCAGTGAGGGTCCGAGGAAGGGCAGTCATGGTGGGTGCGCTCGGTGTCGCCGTCGTGGGGTTCGGCTGGATGGGACGGGTGCACACCCAGGCGTACGCCCGGGTGCCGCACCACTTCCCGCAGCTGTCCGTACGGCCTGAGCTGGTCACCGTCGTCGAGGAGGTGCCCGGACGCGCCGAGGAGGCCGCCGAGCGGTTCGGGTTCGCCGCGACCGCCCGCGACTGGCGTGAGGTGGCCGCCGACCCCCGGGTCCAGGCGGTCAGCATCACCGCGCCGAACTTCCTGCACCGGGAGATCGGTGTCGCCATGGCCGAGGCCGGCAAGCACATCTGGATCGAGAAGCCGGTCGGGCTCACCGCCGGGGACGCCCGCGCGGTCGCCGACGCGGTCGCCAAGGCCGGCGTCCAGGGCGCCGTCGGCTTCAACTACCGCAACGCGCCCGCCGTCGCCGCCGCCCGCGAGCTGATCGCCGCCGGTGAGATCGGCACGGTCACCCACGTCCGCATCCGCCTCTTCAGTGACTATGCCGCCCATCCCGAATCCGCTCTGACCTGGCGGTACGAGCGTGAGCGCGGCGGCAGCGGGGTCCTCGGCGACCTCGCCTCGCACGGCGTCGACCTGGCCCGTCACCTGCTCGGCGACATCGCCTCCCTCACCGCCGACACCGCGGTCTTCGTCCCCGAGCGGGCCCGGCCCACCGGCGCCACCGCCGGCCACACCCGTGCCTCGGGCGGCGACCTCGGCCCCGTGGAGAACGAGGACTACGTCAACTGCCTGCTCCGCTTCGCCTCCGGCGCCCGCGGTGTACTGGAGGCCTGCCGGGTCTCCGTCGGCGAGCAGAACAACTACGGCTTCGAGATCCACGGCACCAAGGGCGCGGTCTTCTGGGACTTCCGCCGCATGGGTGAACTGGGCGTCAGCAAGGGCGACGCCTACCAGGACCAGTCCGTCAGCACCCTCTTCGTCGGCCCCGGCCACGGCGCGTTCGCCGCCTTCCAGCCGGGCGCCGCCAACGCCATGGGCTACGACGACCTCAAGGTCGTCGAGGCGTACAACTTTTTGCGCTCGATCGCCGAGGGCACCCCGCACGGCGCCACCCTGGACGACGCCGTGCACAGCGCCACCGCACTGGACGCGATGAGCCGCTCGGCCGAGACCGGGGCATGGGTGAACCTCTGACCTCTGACCCCGTGAACCGGTCCAGGCCCTGAACAGCCCCCGGCCGGAGGTCAGTTGCGGACGAGCAGCTGGAAGTCGAAGGAGTAGCGCGACGCCCGGTAGACATGGGTGCCGTACTCGACCGCGCGCCCGGTGTCGTCGTACGCCGTGCGCTGCATGGTGAGCAGTGCGGCACCCTCGGGCTCGTCGAGGCGCTCGGCCTCCTCGGGGGTGGCGAGGCGGGCGCCGACGCTCTGGTGGGCGCTGTGCAGGGTGATGCCGGCGTTGCGCATCATCCGGTAGAGGCCCGTCGACTCCAGGCGTTCGGTGTCGAGGTTCAGCAGCCCGGCCGGGACGTAGTTGGACAGGAACGCCACCGGCTGGGCGTGGGTCAGGCGCAGCCGCTCGAACAGGTGGACGTCGGCGCCCTCGGCGATGCCCAGGGCGGCCGCGACCTCGGCGGACGCCGTCCGCAGCTCGCTCAGCAGTACCCGGGTCGTGGGCTGCTGACCGGCCGCCTCCAGGTCGTCGTACAGGCTGCTCAGCTCCAGCGGCCGTTTGACCTGGCTGTGCACCACCTGGGTGCCGACGCCCCGGCGGCGTACGAGCAGGCCCTTGTCGACGAGCGACTGGATGGCCTGCCGGACGGTCGGCCGGGACAGGCCGAGACGGCCCGCGAGCTCGATCTCGTTGCCCAGCAGACTGCCCGGGCCGAGCGCACCGTGCTCGATCGCCGACTCCAGCTGCCGGGCAAGCTGGTAGTACAGCGGCACCGGGCTGCTCCGGTCGACACTGAGGCCGAGACTCCCTGTACTCCCCGTAGTCGCGCTGGTCACGCCCATGAGGGTATCCGTCCGTTCGGATGACAGGAACCCCTGTCATCGCATTGTCCTTACATGACCGTCCCGATGAGAGGCCTTCGCTCAGAGGTGACGGCGGCGGTTGGCCACCTCGCGGTCGTAGGTCACGCGCGCCTCGACGGCGGCCGGGCGGGAGGCGGTCGCCGCGACCGGCACGTCCCACCAGGCCTCGGCCGGGGGAGCGGTGGGGGTCGGGTCGGTCTCCACGTACACGCAGGTCGGCCGGTCCGAGGCGCGGGCCGCGGCCAGGGCGTCGCGCAGCTCCCGTACGGTCTTGGCGCGGATGACGTCCATGCCGAGGCTGGCCGCGTTGGCCGCCAGGTCCACCGGGAGCGGGGCGCCCGAGAAGGTGCCGTCGGCGGCGCGGTAGCGGTAGGCGGTGCCGAAGCGCTCGCCGCCCACCGACTCGGACAGCCCGCCGATGGAGGCGTATCCGTGGTTCTGGATGAGGACCAGGTTGACGGGCAGGCCCTCCTGGACGGCAGTCACGATCTCCGTCGGCATCATCAGATACGTGCCGTCCCCGACCAGCGACCAGACGGCCGTGCCGGGGGCCGCCTGCTGGACACCGATCGCGGCCGGGATCTCGTAGCCCATACAGGAGTAGCCGTACTCCAGGTGGTATTGGCGGGGGCTGCGGGCCCGCCACAGCTTGTGCAGGTCGCCGGGGAGCGAACCGGCCGCGTTGATGACGACGTCCTCGTCACCGACGACCGAGTCCAGGGCGCCGAGCAACTGGCTCTGGGTGGGGACCGCGTGCTCGTCGGCCGCGCTGTAGGCGGCCTCGACGACCCGCTCCCAGCGCTCCTTGCCGACCTGGTACTCGGCCTCGTACGCCTCGCTCACCCGGTGGCCGGCGAGCGCCTCGGTGAGCGCGGTGAGGCCGGCCTTCGCGTCGCAGACCACCGTGCGGGCCGCCAGCTTGTGGGCGTCGAAGGCGGCGATGTTGAGGTTGACGAAGCGGACGTCGGGGGCCTGGAAGAGGGTGTTCGAGGCGGTGGTGAAGTCGGTGTAGCGGGTGCCGACGCCGACGATCAGGTCGGCGGTGCGGGCGAGGTCGTCGCAGACCGCCGTGCCGGTGTGTCCGATGCCGCCGAGGTCACCCGGGTGGTCGTGGCGCAGGGAGCCCTTGCCCGCCTGGGTGGACGCGACCGGGATGCCCGTGGCGTCGACCAGCGCCTTCAGCGCCTCCTCGGCCTCGCTGTGGTGGATACCGCCGCCGGCGACGATCAGCGGCCTGCGCGCGCCACGGATGGCGCGTACGGCCTCCGCCAGTTCCACCGGGTCGGGCACGGGACGCCGTACGCGCCAGACGCGTTCGGCGAAGAACTCCTCCGGCCAGTCGTACGCCTCCGCCTGGACGTCCTGCGGCAGGGCGAGGGTGACGGCGCCGGTGTCGGCCGGGTCGGCGAGGACCCGCATGGCGTTCAGGGCGGCCGGGATCAGCGCCTCGGGGCGGGTGATCCGGTCGAAGTAGCGGGAGACCGGGCGCAGGGTGTCGTTGACCGACACATCGGCCTCGGTCGGGTGCTCCAGCTGCTGGAGCAGCGGGTCGGCGGCGCGGGTCGCGAAGTAGTCGCCGGGCAGGAGCAGTACGGGCAGCCGGTTGACGGTGGCCAGGGCGGCGCCGGTGACCAGGTTGGTGGCGCCGGGGCCGATGGAGGTGGTGACGGCCTGCGCGGAGAGGCGGTTCAGCTGGCGGGCGTAGCCGACGGCGGCGTGCACCATGGACTGCTCGTTGCGGCCCTGGTGGAACGGCATCGACTCCTCGCCGGCCTCCAGCAGGGCCTGGCCGAGGCCCGCGACATTGCCGTGGCCGAAGATGCCCCAGGTCCCGGCGATCAGCCGGTGGCGTACGCCGTCACGCTCGGTGTACTGCGCGGACAGGAACCGCACCAGCGCCTGGGCGACGGTCAGACGGCGGGTGGGGGACTGGGACATCGGGACCTCACTGGGGCGAAGAAGTTCGGTGATTGCGGGTGGTGATTACGGGTTCGGTGCTGTTCGGGGCTTCAGAGCAGCCCGACCGCGGTGTCCACCGCCGTCTCCACGCTGCCCTCGGCGGGGTAGAGCAGTGAGCGCCCGACGACCAGGCCCTGGACGGTGGGCAGTCGCAGGGCCTTGCGCCACTTCTCGTAGGCGCCCTCCTGATCCTTGCCCACTTCGCCGCCGAGGAGCACCGCGGGCAGGGTGGACGTCTCCAGGACCTCGGCCATGGCGTCGGGGTCGTCGGTGACGGGGAGCTTCAGCCAGGTGTGGGCGGAGGTGCCGCCGAGCCCGGCCGTGATGGCGATGGAGCGGGTGACGGCCTCGGCGCTCAGGTCGTTGCGGACCTTGCCGTCCACGCGGCGGGAGATGAACGGTTCGACGAACAGCGGCAGTCGGCGCGCCGCCATGTCGTCTACCGCCCTGGCCGTGGAGTACAGGGTCCGCAGGGAACCCGGGTCGTCGTAGTCGATGCGCAGCAGCAGCTTGCCCGCGTCGAAGCGGAGCCGCTCGATGTCCTGCGGGCGGTGGCCGGTGAAACGGTCGTCCATCTCGAAGGAGGCGCCGGCGAGCCCGCCGCGGTTGAGGGAGCCCATGACGACCTTGTCGTCGAGGGCGCCGAGGAGCAGCAGGTCCTCCAGGATGTCGGCGGTGGCGAGCACGCCGTCGACGCCGGGGCGGGACAGCGCGACACAGAGCCGTTCGAGGAGATCGGCGCGGTCCGCCATGGCGAGGGGGCGGTCGCCGATGCCGAGGGCGCCGCGGGCGGGGTGGTCGGCGGCCACGATCATCAGCCGGCCGCTGTCGCCGATCAGGGGGCGCCGTACGCGGTGGGCTGCCGCCTCGGCGATGGCCTCGGGGTGGCGGGCGCGGACGGTGGTGAGGTCGGGGATGCGGATGGTCAAGCTGGGCTCCGTTCCAGGGGCGCTGCCCCTTCGACCCCGGTCGGCGCGTCAGGGATCGGGTGGTGAGGTGGGTGTGGCGGGTGCGGGTGCGTTGTGGTCGCTCGCGCAGTCCCCCGCGCCCCCAAAGGCGAAAAGCATGGGGCGCAGCCCCTGCTTTTCAGGGGCGCGGGGGACTGCGCGACCAGCCCCCACCGAACCCGCACCCGGCAACGCACCGTCACGCGCCCGCCACCAGTTCCGCCACTTCCCCTTCCGTCGGCATCGCCGACGAGCAGGCCAGCCGGGACGCGACGATCGCGCCCGCGGCGTTGGCGTACCGCATGGTGCGCTCCAGCTCCCAGCCGCGCAGCAGCCCATGGCAGAGGGCGCCGCCGAACGCGTCGCCCGCGCCGAGGCCGTTGACGACCTCCACCGGCACGGGCGGTACCTCGGCGACCGTGCCGTCGCGATGGACCGCGAGGACACCCTTGGGTCCCTGTTTGACGACGGCCAGCTCCACCCCCGCCCTCCAGCAGGGCCTCCGCGCAGGCCCGGGGTTCGCGTACGCCGGTGGCGATCTCGCACTCGTCGAGGTTGCCGACGGCCACGGTGGCGTGCCGCAGGGCCTCGGCGTAGTACGGGCGGGCCGCCTCGGGGTCCGCCCAGGCCGCGTCGTTCCAAAGCGCCGGGCGCCAGTCGAGGTCGAAGACGGTGATGCCGGATCTGTCGCGGGCCTTGAGGGCGGCGAGGGTGGCCGAGCGGCTGGGTTCCTCGCTCAGTCCCGTGCCGGTGATCCAGAAGACGCGTGCCGCGCGGATGGCGAAGAAGTCCAGCTCGTCGGTGTGGATCTCCAGGTCGGGGGCCTTGGGGCGGCGGTAGAAGTACAGCGGGAAGTCGTCCGGCGGGAAGATCTCGCAGAACGTGACCGGGGTCGGGCAGGTGGCGACCGGGGTGACGAACCGGTCGTCGACGCCGAACTCCTTGAGGGCCTCGTGCAGGAAGGTGCCGAAGGGGTCGTCGCCGGTCCGGGTGATCACGGCGGAGGCGTTGCCCAGCCGCGCGGCCGCCACCGCGACATTGGCCGCCGACCCGCCGAGGAACTTCCCGAAGGTCTCGACGCGGGCGAGGGGGACGCCGGTCTGCAACGGATAGAGATCGATTCCGATACGGCCCATGGTGATCACGTCGAAGGAATCGGCGGACTCGGGCATGCGCGTCGCTCCTCGGGTGGGGGATGCGGGCCACCGGAGACCCACTGCACGCGGGGGATGCGAGCACACGGGTCCGGATGTGTCCCAGGTGTAGGACCCGAGACGGCCCTCTGTCAAGGATTTGTACGGACATTCGGACCTGCTTGTGAAATGATGTCTTAACAAAGTCTTGACAGGCGGGTTTGTCAGGAGTTGTATCCCGTCCCAACGAAACAGCGCAGTCGGCCTACCGGCACAATGATCCGGACTTCGATGTCCGGGCCCGCGCGGGCACTCCGCCCGACGCTGTCCCGTTCCCTTTCCCCCCGTCGCACAGTGAGGTGCAGGAAAGATGGACCGCACGTTTCACCCCCGCTCGCGCAGAGTGGCCCCCTTCTTCGTCATGGCCGCGGCGTCCGCGCTGTTGATAGCCGGCTGCTCCAGCGACTCCGGTGGCAAGGAGGCCGAGGAGAGTGGGTCGAGCGCCTCTGCGGGCAAGGCCGACACCCCCCAGATGACGGTCGCGATGGTGACCCACGCCGGCCAGGGCGACACCTTCTGGGACATCGTCCGCAAGGGCGCGCAGACAGCCGCCGCCAAGGACAACGTCAAGCTGGTCTACTCGAACGACCCGAACGCGGCCAACCAGGCCAACCTCGTCCAGAACGCGATCGACCAGAAGGTCGACGGCATCGCGGTCACCCTCGCCAAGCCCGACGCGATGAAGGACGTCATCGCCAAGGCGGAGAAGGCCGGCATCCCCGTCGTCGGTCTGAACTCCGGTATGGACGTCTGGCAGGAGGAGGGTCTGCTCTCCTTCTTCGGTCAGGACGAGGCGGTCTCCGGCGAGGCCTTCGGCAAGAAGCTCAACGAGACCGGCGCCAAGCACGCGGTCTGCGTCATCCACGAGCAGGGCAACGTCTCGCTGGAGGCGCGCTGCGCCGGCGTGAAGAAGACCTTCAAGGGCGAGACCGAGAACCTCTACGTCAACGGCACGGACATGCCCTCGGTGAAGTCCACCGTCACGGCCAAGCTCAAGCAGGACACCTCCATCGACGAGGTCATCACGCTCGGCGCGCCGATCGCCCTGACCTCCGTGCAGTCCGTGGACGACGCGGGCAGCGAGGCGAAGGTGGCGACGTTCGACCTGAACAAGGAGCTGACGGACGCGATCAAGGCGGGTGACATCGAGTTCGCCGTCGACCAGCAGCCCTACCTCCAGGGTTACCTGGCGGTGGACTCGCTGTGGCTCTACAAGAACAACGGCAACTACAGCGGTGGTGGCGAGGAGCCGGTGCTGACCGGTCCCGCGTTCGTGGACAAGGACAACGTCGACGCGGTCGCCGAGTACGCCGCGAAGGGCACCCGGTGATCTGATCATGACCCAAGCAACGGCACCGGCGGCGAGTTCCTCCTCGCTGCCGGCTCCGCCGGCCGCCCAGAAGGACGGCCGCACCGCGCAGCGTTCCCTGGGCCGGCGGCTGCTGGCCCGCCCGGAGGTCGGCGCGCTCATCGCCGCCATCGGCGTGTACCTGTTCTTCTTCTCCGTCGCCCCTTCCTTCCGGGAGCTGGGCTCGCTGTCGACCGTGCTCTACCAGGCGTCGGTGATGGGCATCATGGCCCTGCCGGTGGCGCTGCTGATGATCGGCGGGGAGTTCGACCTGTCCGCCGGCGTCGCGGTCACCACCTCCGCGCTGACCGCCGCGATCATCAGCTTCCAGCTCACCGTGAACGTGTGGACGGGCGTGTTCGTCGCGCTGATCGTCTCCCTGGCGGTGGGGGCGTTCAACGGCTGGCTGCTGATCAGGACCGGCCTGCCCAGCTTCCTGGTCACCCTGGGCTCGTTCCTGATCCTGCAGGGCTCCAACCTGGCGATCACGAAGATCTTCACCGAGAACGTGGCCAGTGACTCGATCGCGGACATGGACGGCTTCGAGCAGGCCAAGAGCGTCTTCGCCTCGGAGGTCACCCTCGCCGGCGTCGACTTCAAGATCACCATCTTCTACTGGCTGGTCTTCGCCGCCATCGCCACCTGGCTGCTGCTGCGCACCAAGTTCGGCAACTGGATCTTCGCCGTCGGCGGCAACAAGGACAGCGCCCGCGCGGTCGGTGTCCCCGTCGCCTTCACCAAGATCGCCCTGTTCATGGGCGTCGGCGTCGGCGCCTGGTTCGTCGGCATGCACCTGCTGTTCTCCTTCAACACGGTGCAGTCCAACGAGGGCGTCGGCAACGAGTTCCTCTACATCATCGCGGCCGTGATCGGCGGCTGCCTGCTCACCGGCGGCTACGGCTCCGCGATCGGCCCGGTCATCGGCGCCTTCATCTTCGGCATGGTCAACCAGGGCATCGTCTACGCCAACTGGAACCCCGACTGGTTCAAGGCCTTCCTCGGCGTGATGCTCCTGATCGCCGCCCTCGTCAATCTGTGGGTCCGCAGCCAAGCGACCCGGAGGTGAATGACCCCATGACCAACACCAGCGAAGCCGCCGTCAGCGGCACCGCCGTCAGTGACGGTGCCCCCGTCGTCGAGCTGGACAACGCGGGCAAGGCCTACGGCAACATCCGCGCCCTGCACGGCGTGAGCCTGAGCGTCCACCCCGGCAAGGTCACCTGCGTCCTGGGCGACAACGGCGCCGGCAAGTCCACCCTCATCAAAATCATCTCCGGACTGCACCAGCACACCGAAGGCGAATTCCTCGTCGACGGCCGCCCCGTCCGCTTCAACACCCCCCGCGAGGCCCTGGACGCCGGCATCGCCACCGTCTACCAGGACCTGGCGACCGTGCCCCTCATGCCGGTCTGGCGCAACTTCTTCCTCGGCTCCGAGATCACCAAAGGCCCCTGGCCCCTGCGCCGCCTCGACATCGAGAAGATGAAGGAGACCGCCGGACAGGAACTGCGCAACATGGGTATCGTCCTGGACGACCTCGACCAGCCCATCGGCACCCTCTCCGGCGGCCAGCGCCAGTGCGTCGCCATCGCCCGCGCCGTCTACTTCGGCGCCCGCGTCCTCATCCTCGACGAGCCCACCGCCGCCCTCGGCGTCAAACAGTCCGGCGTCGTCCTCAAATACATCGCCGCCGCCCGCGACCGCGGCCTCGGCGTCATCTTCATCACCCACAACCCCCACCACGCCTACATGGTCGGCGACCACTTCAGCGTCCTGCGCCTGGGCACCCTCGAACTCTCCGCCGCCCGCGACCAGGTCAGCCTCGAAGAACTCACCAACCACATGGCCGGCGGCACCGAACTCGCCGCCCTCAAACACGAACTCGCACAAGTACGCGGAGTCGACGTCGAAGAACTCCCCGAAGCCGAAGACCTCACCGCAACCGCAACCGCGACAGCGACAGCGACGAAGGACGGGGCTGCGTGACCGACGCGGCCGTCGGGACCGCACGATGAAGGTGGCCGCCTCTCCGGGCGGCCACGTCGTCTTCGCGGGCGGTCACGTCGTCTCGGCGGGGGCCATGCCGAACATGTTGAAGGACAGTCAATTTCGGCCCCCGCGCACCCCGTTGGGATCCTCCCTTTCCTGCCCCCCGTCCCCTCCGGGTACGGCCGGAAAAGCCGGAGTCACCCCAAGTTCCCTAGTTTTCAAGGTGCTTGACTCGGCCTCTGTGTCGCGCGTGCTGAAGTAGAAGACGATCGAGCGGCCTGCCGCCCCGCCGGGACAACGGCGCTCGACGACAGCTCCTTGGACCGGACTTGGCTGGCGATCGCCTTGCTGTTCGGTTACCGGGCCGTCACCATGAGGATTGCCGCCCGGAGCCGTACGCCGAGGAGACGCCTATGGACAGCTACGAGCAGCCCTTCGCCACGAGCGTCGTCAGGGACTTGCACGACACCTCGCTTGACGAGGTACCTCAGTCCGCTCAGGAATCGGCTCTGGCAAGGATGCTCGCGGGGGGCGGAGAACCGGTGGCCGCCTTCCAGTCGTCGCTCTGACCAGGCCGGCCGGAACCTCAGGGGAACGGTACCGGTGATCGCGGCGACGCGGCCCTTCCGCCAGTTCGTGATCAAAGTGCACAGCCGTTGCGACCTGGCCTGTGACCACTGCTATGTGTACCAGCACGCCGACCAGAGCTGGCGCGGCCGTCCCGTGACCATGTCGGAGGAGACGTTCCGTCGTACGGCGGACCGGATCGCCGAGCACGCCGCCGCGCACCGGCTCACCCGCGTACACGTCGTCCTGCACGGTGGCGAACCCCTGCTCGCCGGCCGGGAGCGGCTGCGCGGCTTCGCGCGGGCACTGCGTTCCGCGCTGCACGGCGTGGCCGAACTCGATCTGCGGATGCAGACCAACGGGCTGCGGCTGGACGACGCGTTCTGCGCGATGCTCGCGCAGGAGTCCATCGTCACCAGCATCTCGCTCGACGGCGACGAGGCGTCCAACGACCGCCACCGGATCAGACGGGACGGCTCGGGCTCCTACCGGGACGTGGTGGCCGCCGTGGGCCACCTGGGCGCCCCCGCCCACCGGAGCGCCTTCGGCGGACTGCTCTGCACGATCGACGTGGAGAACGACCCGGTGGAGGTCTACCGGTCGCTCGCCGCACTGCGCCCGCCCGCCGTCGACTTCCTGCTGCCGCACGCCACCTGGGAGTATCCGCCGCCCCGCCCCGACGGCGGGACCGGCTCCGACTACGCAGACTGGCTGATCGCCGTGCACAAGCGGTGGACCGCGGACGGCATGCCGATGCGGATCCGCATGTTCGAGTCGATCAGCCGGCTGACCCGAGGCCGGGGCAGCCTCACCGAGGCGCTGGGGCTGGGCAGTTCGGACCTGCTGGTGGTGGAGACCGACGGCGCCGTCGAACAGGCGGACTGGCTCAAGACGGCCTATCCGGGAGCCCCGGAGACCGGCCTGCACATCGCCACCCACCGCTTGGAGGAGGCCGCCGAACACCGGGG
This sequence comes from Streptomyces adelaidensis, assembly GCF_016598475.1. Taxonomy (GTDB): domain Bacteria; phylum Actinomycetota; class Actinomycetes; order Streptomycetales; family Streptomycetaceae; genus Streptomyces; species Streptomyces adelaidensis. Next base: position 49,843 of record NZ_JAEMUX010000009.1, on the reverse strand, counting down.
CATCCAGGCCCGCCGCGCCGGGCTGGACGGGCTGAGCGCGCAGTGCAGGGCATGCCCCGTCGTCTCGGTCTGCGGCGGCGGCCTGTACGGGCACCGCCACCGCGAGGCCAACGGCTTCGACAACCCGTCCGTCTACTGCACGGACCTGCTGAAGATCATCGAGTACGTCCAGGGCACGGAACGCGACGACATCGACGTCCGGCACGGCTGGCACGGCCTGTCCTGGACCCACTTCGACGAACTGGCCGCCGGCCACGGCAGCACCGCGGCCGTCCGGTCGCTCGCCGCGGCCCAGAGCAGCCAGCGCCGCGCGCTGCTGGCCGCCGCCCGCCGCGCGGACTCCCCGGCCCCTCTCGGCTCGGCGGACTCGGCACCCGGCTGGGAGGCGATCCTCGCCCTGCCCACCGCCGCGCTGGACGTGCTGCTGGCCGACCCCTATCTCCGCGTGTGGGCCCTCGCCTGCGGGCAGTCGGTGCGGCGGCGGGCCGAGGGCCACCCGGCGGAGGCCGCGCTGTCGGCCGTCGCGCGCACCGGCGGGCAGCTGACCCTGCCCGTCCCGCTGCGGCACGGACCCGAGGGCTCGGCGATCCATCTGCCCGGCATGGGGCGGCTGTTGCTGGGCGCCGGGAGCCGCGACCGGCGGTCCGGGACCGTCACCGTGACGGCCTCCGATGCCGCGATCACCGTGGAAGGGCGGACCCTGGGCCGGGAGCGGCCGCCCGACGGCATGGTCTGGCAGCCATTGCGGCGGCTGTCCGCGGAGGGCCTGGCCGTGGTCCTGGACGATGTGGACCCCTCCCGGGACTGCTACGGGTACCAACCGCTGCCCCGGCTGCCCGAGGCCGAATTCCGGCAGTGGGAGGCCATGTTCGGCGAGGCCTGGCAGCTGATCCGCGCCGAGTACCCCGACTACGCGCAGGGCATCGCCGCCGGCCTGACCGCGGTGACCCCGCTCGCGCCCGAGCCCTCCGGCGACGACGTCAGCGCCACCTCCCGGCACGCCTTCGCAGCGGTCGGCATCGCGCTGCCCCGCTCCGCCGAGGACCTGGCGCTGCTGATCGTCCACGAGTTCCAGCACGTCAAACTGGGCGCGATGCTCGATATGTTCGACCTGCTCGACGGCCTCGACGAGCGCCGCTACCCGGTGCTCTGGCGACCCGATCCCAGGCCCCTCGACGCCATCGTCCAGGGCGCCTACGCCCACCTCGCGGTCGCCGACATCTGGCGGCTCAGGGTCCGGCGCGGGGCGGCGGACGTCGGCGCCACGCTGCACGAACGCTCCCTCGCCGAGGCGGGCAAGTGGCGTACGGCGGTGCTCGACGCCCTGGACACCGTGGCGGGAGCCGGCTCACTGACCGCCCTGGGCCGCCGTTTCGTGCGCGGACTCCGGGACGAGGCGGAAACCCTGGGCGGAGTGGCCGAAAGCGGCCCCCTCGCGGTGTAATGGTGGGCCAACTCCCGCTCTTTCGTAACGGTGTCCGGTACAACTTGCTCCGGCCAACCCCTGGCACCGGCAGTAGTTTTCGCGTTCCAATGGATCCTGGAGGAGATCCAGCCGCGATGCTCGGGGCCTGGGAGGCCCGAGGTGGGCGACGGGGGAGGGGAAAGGCGAGTCCATGATTCATCCGGCTTCTCAAGCGACCCGGTCGACGGTTTCCTCCGATCCGTACGTGTTTTTCATGAGCTATGCCCGGACCCCGATGACGGGAGGGCGGGCGAAGAAAGACGCGTCGGATATGGCACTGGAACAGTTCCATGCCCAGTTATGCAGCGACATCATGCAGTTGACCGACCATGACGGCGAGGAATCGCCCGGATTCCTCGACCAGAGAATGGGCGTCGGCGCCGACTGGGAGAACAGACTCAAACACGCCCTGGCCACCTGCCGGGTCTTCGTACCGATCTACAACAGCCGGTACTTCAGAAGAGAATGGTGCGGAAAGGAATGGGACGCCTTCGCGCGGCGTCAGGAGGAACAGCTCCGCACCCGGCCGTACACGGGTAACGCGATCGTCCCCGTCCTCTGGGTCGGGCCGCAGCATCTGACGCTGCCATTGCCGCAGGTCGCGGGGAAGGTGCAGTACTCCCACCCCGATCTGGGTAAGGAGTACCTGCAGTCCGGTCTCTACGGGCTGAAGCAGGCCGGACGCCATCTCAAGTACCGCAGCTCCGTATGGGCGCTCGCCCAGATGATTGTCAAAGTGGCTCAGCAGACCAGCCTGGAACCGTGCGACGTGGAGCTGTTCAAAGACCTCCGGAACGTCTTCGACGAGGGGGAATAGCAGGATGCCGATGTTCTTCATGAGCTATGCGCGGGTCCCTGCTCCCCGACACCGGGACGCCTCGCAGGATCCCAATCGCCTGGTCTTCCAGTTCTTCGACGAACTGTGCGGGAAAGTGGCACGCCACGCACGAGTGCCCCGCGAGGAGGCGGGTTTCGTCGAGCGCCCCGGCACACCGGGAGAGAAGTCGATCAAGGCCCTCTACGGGTCCGAGGTCTTCGTTCCGCTGTACTCGAAACGGTACTTCAGCAACCCGCAGTGCGGGCGCCAGTGGACCGCCGTCACCCAGCGGGCCGCGCAGGGCGCAGGGCCGGGCATCGTCCCGGTGCTGTGGACTCCGCATTCGCCCACCTCGCTCCCCAAGAAGGTCAAGGCGTACCCCGAGGTGCCGAAGGGCATCGGCGAAGCGGCCGAGAGCTACGCCTCCATGGGACTGCTCCGGCTGCTCGACCAGATGCTCGACCTGACCGAGGGGACGGACCCGGAGGACGAGGACGTGGCCGCCCAGGTCGCCCAGGTGACCGACTGGCTCGCCAAACGCATCGTCGACCAGGCGGCCAAGGCGACCGGGCCGTCGAGGCGACCCTCCGGCTCGGGGAGGGCGACGGAGCCGGAGACGGCGCCGGTGACGCTGGCCGGGCTGGACGACGCCTTCGCCGACCCGCCCTTCGCCTCCCCGCTGCACATCACGGTGCTCGCCCCCACCGAGGAACAGTTACCGGTAGGCCGCGACAACACCCGCTACGGACCGCGCGTCGACGACTGGCGCCCCTACGGCCAGGCGGTGGGACCGCTGGTCGAGCAGATGGAGGCACTGGCCCGCAATCTCGGCTTCGCTCCCACCGTGCTGCCGTTCCACAAGACCCAGACGGAGCTGAGGGGAACCGAACTCCCGTCCGCGCCGTGGATCCTGGTGGTGGATCCCTGGGCGCTGGAGAATCCCCAAATGGCGGGTCAGGCAAGGGAGTTCGACAGGGCCCGCCGTCCATGGACGGCGGTGCTGAGTACTCTGGCGGGGGACGATCTGCAGACCAAGGAGCAGTCCGACCGGCTGCGCGGACTGCTGACCGCGAACTTCCCCCGTTTCCTCACCGAGGGCCGGGCGGGAGAGCAGGAGGCGGTGCGCGGCCTGGCCGGAGCGGACGTCTTCACCCGCTGGTTCGGCGAGCTGGCCGAGGCAACCAAGATCCGCTTCTTGCGGTACATTCATTCGCAATTGTCCCGGAGTGGAAGTGGCGTCCGGGATGTTCCGGAATCCGGTGCGGACCTGTCCCGACGGCCCGACGCCGGCCGGGACAACGGGGCATCGAGCGACGGACGTCGCGTGGAGGGCAGGCCATGACCGGCGAGGATGCTGGCAGGATCATCACGTTCTACTCGTACAAGGGCGGTACGGGACGGACGATGGCGCTCGCCAACACGGCATGGATCCTGGCCTCTTCGGGCAAGAGTGTCCTGGTGGTCGACTGGGATCTCGACGCCCCGGGCCTGGATCGTTTCCTGCACCCCTTCCTGAGTGAAAGTCAACTGCGCACCACTCCCGGCGTGCTCGAACTGGTCAGCCGCTCCACCGAGTTGATGCTCCAGGCCTCGCACATCGCGGAGCAGACGCATCAGGACGAGCTGGATTCCGAACTGTCGGCGATGGCCGACAGCTGGGCCGCCGACGGCATCTCCCTCAACAGCTGCCTCATCCAGGTCGACTGGGCCTTTCCCTCGGGCGGCCAGCTCTATTACCTCCCGGCCGGCACGAAGAACAAGGGCTACCTCTCGGCGTTCTCGCAGTTCGACTGGAAGCCCTTCATGGACGGGCCGCTGGCGACCAGGTTCCTGGAAGGACTCAAGCGGGAGTTCGTCGAGAACTTCGACTATGTCCTCATCGACAGCCGTACCGGACTCAACGACATCTCCGACATCTGCACCGTCAATCTGCCGCACACCCTGGTCACCTGCTTCACGCCGAGCAGCCAGAGCATCGAGGGCGCGGCCGGGGTCGCCGAGCGCATCGACGGGATGCTGTACCGCAACCGGGACATCCGCATCCTGCCCGTCCCCATGCGGGTCGAGAACGCCGAGGCGGACCGGCTGGACGCCGCCCGCGGGCAGATCCAGTACCGCTTCGACCGGATCGTGCGCAAGCACATCACCGACCAGGATCCGGAGGACTACTGGGGCAGCGTGGAGATCCCCTACCGGCCGATCTACTCCTACGAGGAGACGCTGGCGCCGTTCCGCGAGCAGCCAGGGGACCCCAAGAGCCTGCTCTCCGCCTACGAACGACTGACCAAGGTCATCACCGACGGACAGGTCGAGTCGATGCCGCGCATCGACGAGCCGCTGCGCCGCAAGACCCTCGACCGGTACACCCGCCACCGCCCGCCACGGATCTCCGATGTCTACGTCAGCTTCGTTCCGCAGGACCGGAGTTGGGCCAACTGGGCGGGCGCGGTCCTGGAGCACGCCGGTTTCAAGGTGCATCTGGCGCAGGAGGGCACGGTCGAGGGCGCGCAGCGCAGGGACGAGATCGAACGCGGCGTCGAGTCCGCCTCGCACACCCTGGTCATCTTCTCCGAGGCCTACCTCAGGTCGTCCCGCTTCCGCACGACCTGGGAGGCGGTCTACGCCGAGGGCGACCGGCGCTCGCATCAACTGGTCTCGATGCAGATCGACCGCAAGCTGTCCCTGGACGCTCCCTTCACGGAACAGCTCGCCGACATGACCCACTGCGACACCGCGGAAGCGGGCCGGGAGGCCCTGCTGAGCAGCTTCGGCCGGTCGGCGGAGTCGCTCACGCGCAGTCACTTCACCGGTGGCGAGCAGAAACTGCCCCGCTACCCCGGTGCCGAGCCTCCGGTCTTCTCGGTCCCGATCCGTACGGCGTCCTTCACCGGCCGTACGGAACTCCTGGAAGGCATCCGGGAGCAACTGTGGAAGGACGACACCCGTGCGCTCGTGCTCAAGGGCATGGGCGGGGTCGGAAAGACCTTGCTGGCCCAGGAGTTCGCGTACCGGTACAAGAGCGACTACGACCTCATCTGGCACATCCAGGCCGAGCAGAAGATCCTGGCGGTCGAGCAGTACGCGGGCATGGCCGAATCGCTCGGTCTGCCGGAGCGGACCAATCCGACCGACACCGCCAACACCGTGTACCGCACCCTCAACCAGGGCGAGCCGTACGGCAGTTGGCTACTGATCCTGGACAACGTCACGGAGGCCGACAACCTCCCCGAGTTCATGATGGACGGCCGGGCCGGCCACATCCTGATCACCAGCCAGCGCTCCGAGGGCTGGGGACGCTTCGTGGACATCGTCGACGTCCCGGTGTTCGAACGGAGCGAGAGCATCGCCCACCTGCACAGCCGGCTGCCCGACTGCGGCTGGCCCGAGGCCGACCAGATCGCGGAGGCCCTGGGCGACCTGCCGATCGCGATCGAACGGGCCGCCGCCTACATCGAGCAGACCAGAGTCGACGTCCGCAGCTACATCAAGCAGCTCCAGCCCCATGCCACCGGCGCCCCGGCCGACAACACGGTGGGCGAAGTCGTCAAGTCGAGCACCCACACCTGGGAGTTCGCCCTCGGGCAACTGAGGGAGAAGTTCCCGCCGGCGGTGCAGCTTCTGCAGATCTGCTCGTACTACAGTCCCGAGCCCATCTCGATGGACCTGCTGGAGGGCTTCGAGGTCTCCAGAGCACTGGGCGGGGTCCGCACGGTCTCCCGGGCGTACAAGGAGCTGAGCCGGTTCTCACTGGTCTCGGTGGACCGCAAGGCCCGCAGCGTGACGGTGCACCGGATGATGCAGATCGCCATGCGCGAGGAGATGACCGAAGCGGAGCGAGAGGCTGCGCAGGAGGTCGTCTACCGCTCACTGGTCGCCGCCAGGCCCAGCGGGGACGACCCCGAGAACCCCAACACCTGGGAGAAGTACCGCATCATCTGGCCGCACCTCGGTACCCCGTGGGCCGAGACCGCTCCCGACGAAGGCATCAAGGAACTCTTCGCGGACCGGGTCCGCCAGCTGCGCCGCCGGGGCGAGCTGACCCAGGCCATGGACTACAGCAACCGGCGGGTGGCCACCTGGTCCGCCGAAGGCGAGCCGGACGAACGCTGGACGCTGCACATGCGCTTCCAGATCGCCAACATCCTGCGCGCCCAGGGCAGGTACGAGGAGTCGCTCGCCCTCGACCAGGAGGTCCTGGAGCGGCAGCTCGCCGTACTCGACGACATCGACGACCAGCACATCCTCATGACCACCAGCAGCATCGCGGCCGACCTGCGAGGGCTCGGCCGGCTGACGGAGGCACTGCGGTACGACCAGGAGACGTACCAGAGGTACGAGCTGATCTACGGTGAGGACAACGCGCGCACCCTCAGCGCGGCCAACAACCTAGCCGTCGCCCTGCGGCTCTCCGGCGACTACTACAAAGCCCGCGAACTGGACCGCAGGACGCTGGAACTGCGTGAGGAGATCCAGCTCCACGACCATCCTCTGACCATCGAGTCGGCGGTGAACCTGGGCCGTGACCTGCGGGACTGCGGAGACTACGAGGAGTCCGTCACCCTGCTGAAGCGCGCCTACGAGCGCTGCCTGCGCAACCCGCGTCTCACCCAGGGGTCGCCGACCGTGCTCAACACGGCCAAGGGGCTGGCCGGTTCACTGCGCCGGGCCGGCCGGGCCGTGGAGGCCGAGGAACTCGTCCGCCATGTGCTGCGCAGCACTCCCGACGGGGAGAAGCAGTCGTCCTCGGAGCGGCTGTTGCTGGAGATGAGCCTGGCCGGCGACATGGCCGCCCAGGGCCGTGTCGTCGAGGCGCTGAGCATGATGCGCAAGGTGCAGGAGGACCTGAGGGACAGCCTGGGCGAGGGCCACTCCCAGACCGTGGCCTGCTCGGTCAACACCGCGGTTCTGCTGCTCGACGACATCAAGACCATCCGTCCCGAAGCCGCCGCCGAGGCAGGGGAGTTGCTGCGCCTGGCCGAGCGGAGGTTCTGCGACCTCAACGGCGACCGCCATCCCTATGTACTCATCTGCCGGGCGAACCTGGCCGTCGCCGAGGCGGCGCTCGGTGAGTGGGAGGAAGCCCGCAGGACCAGCGTCGAGGCGTGCGAGCTGCTCGACGAGGTCCTTGAGCCCACTCATCCGTCGACGCTGACCTGTGCGGGGAACCTCGCCGTCATCCTGAGCCGGCTGGGCCGGGCCGACGAGGCCCGGACCAGGCATCACGACACGCTAGCCGCGCTGAGCAAGCGCATCGGCAGGGAGCACCCCCGGGTGCTGGCCCTCCAGGAGTGGGACCTCAGCTGTCTCGACCTGGAGCCGCACCCGATCTGACCGACGCGAGCCGGGCTGTGCCTGACCGTGGTGAGCCTGGCTGTGCTTGAGTGTGGTGAGCCAGTTGGTGCGGCCGTCGCCGGTCTCGGCAACGGCCGGAGGCGTCACGGCAGTTGTGGTCAGCCCGGCCTGGTCGCGCACCCAGGCGAGCACCTGCGGCAGGGCCGGCAATGCCGCGAAGTGGGCGGCGGACGGCTGTAGTACGGCCTTGGCGCTGGGGATCTTCCTGGCCAGCCAGCGGAAATGGGCGACCGGGGCGAAGACGTCGTGCTCTCCGTGCCAGAGCATCACCGGTACCGAGCGGTCGATGGCCTTGAGATCGAACCCCCAGGGTGAGCGGAACGCGACCAGGTCGTCCACCCAGCCCATCGGCGCACGCGGATCGACCGTCGCACCCGCGCCCTGCTCGGCCCGGCCCACCGCGGAGAGGTAGTTGACGAGGAGGAGCCGGCGGATTCCGGCGTCCTCCACGATCACCCGGTCCACGCTCGGCATCTCGTCACGGAGGGCCGCGAGGAACAGGGTGGGATCGCGCCGGATGGTCTCGGCGTTGCGGGCCAGCAGCGCACCGAGCTCGGTCACGTCGGGGGCGTGCCGGTCGAGCAGGTCGTACGTCGACACATTGGACTCGGACATGCCCCGGTGCCAGTCGAGCCCGTCGTCGTCGGCGTTGGGCGGGGCGAGCGAGACCAACGCGGCGACACTCGCCACCTGGCTGCCGAGATTCCGTGCCGCGCAGGCCAGGGCATGCGGTGCGCCGCCGGATCTGCCCACCACGGAGTACTTCTTGAGATCCAGGGCCTCGGCGATGGCGTTGATGTCCTCGGCGGCGTCGACGACTCGGCGCTTCGGGTGGCGACTGGAGCCGCCGTACCCCGGTCGGTCGTAGGCGATGAGGCGTACGCCGAGTTTGTGCAGATCGAAGGTGCGCAGGCGGGGCCCGAGTCGGCTTCCGGGAGTTCCGTGCAGCAGAAACACCGGGTGTGCGTCCGGATCGCCCCATGTCTCGTAGGCGATCGTCCGCCCGCCGTACGGCACTGTCTTAACCACCCGATGCCTTCCCGTTGCCAGCGGCTGTGGTCTGGAGCGCGGGACCTCCCAGCATCGCGCATGGGAGGTCCCGCTCCTAGTAGGTGCTCAGCCGTTCTGGCTTCATGTGGCAAGAACTGGGTAAACGTGGGCCGCTCGGCTGTTCACGCCCCAAGGTAGTGCACCCGCACACGGGCCGCCGGTGGAGGGGCGAATTCGTGGTGACCCAGTGACGCGAGCGAGGGGAGGAAGTGGGCCGGGTGGGTGAAGGAGGGCGCTCGGGTCGGTGTGCCGTGTCTTCCGACCGGGAGGGAAGGGCTCATGCTCTTGTCTATTTAGCGGCTTTTCTCCCTATTTTCCGGGATGGCTCATGCGCATCAGTTCGAACGTCGCCGCTCCGCCCGCCGTGCCCGTCGCCGTCTCGGCCGCCGCGTCGGCCCTCACCCCCCTCGCCGTGCTGGCGGGCCTGTTCACGCTGGCCCAACTCCTGCTCGTGCCGCCGTGGATGGGGCTCGGCTGGGACGAGTCGGTGTATGTCAGTCAGGTCAGCCCGCATGCGCCGGCGGCCTTCTTCAGCGCGCCGCGGGCCCGAGGTGTGCCGCTGCTGGTCGCGCCGGTCGCCGTGTGGTCGTCGTCCACCGTGGTGCTGCGGGTCTATCTGGCGGTGCTGTCCGGGGTGGGGCTGTACCTCGCGCTGCGCGCCTGGCGGGGGCTGTTCCCGGTGCGTGTACTGGTGCTCGGGGGCGCGCTGTTCGCGTCGCTGTGGATGACCCTCTTCTACGGCCCGCAGGCCATGCCCAACTACTGGGTCGCGGTCGGCGCGCTCGTCGTCGTGGGGTGCTTCCTGCGCGCGCGGGACGGCTCCGCCGACCGGACGGCATTGTGGGGAGCCGCCGCCGGTACCGCCCTGATGGCGTGGATGCGGCCCACCGACACGGTGTGGGTGACCCTGCCGCTGTTCGCGCTGCTGGTGGGCGTACGGGGGTGGCGGCGGCCGCGGCTGCTGGTGGCGATGGCGGCCGGGCTCGGCACCGGGGCGGGGGCGTGGGTCCTGGAGGCGTACGCCCAGTACGGCGGTCTGGCGCGGCGGCTGGCCGAGGCGTCCCGGGTTCAGGGCGGGCTGGGCTGGAACTTCGCCGTCGACGACCAGCTGCGCGGTCTGGTGGGGCGTACGTTGTGCCGTCCGTGCACCGGTGATCTGCCGCACGTGGCGGTCATGGCGTGGTGGTTCGTGCTGCCGGTGCTGGCCGCGCTCGGGCTGGCCGTCGCACTCAGAGCCGGGCGCGGGACGCCCACCGCGGTGCTGCTGGTCTGCGCGGCGACGGCCGCCGTTCCGTACCTCTTCCTCATCGGATACGCCGCGCCACGGTTCCTGCTTCCCGCGTACGCCCTCCTCGCGCTCCCCGTCGCCGACGCGTTGCTCGGCCTTGTCACGGGGCCGGGCGGGGCCTGGCGGCCGGTCGTCGGGGCGGTGGTGGTGCTCGGGCTCGTGGGGCATCTGGCGGTGCAGTACGCGGTGCTGGCGCGCGTCGTCGAGCGCACCACCGCGTTCCATCGCGACTGGGAGCGCACCGCCGCCGAACTGCGGCGGCTGGGGGTGCGACCGCCCTGCCTGCTGACCGGCGACTACGCCATCCCCATCGCGTACTACGCCGGCTGCGCCTCCGCCCACACCCACGGCAACAACGCCAACACCACCCGGGAGGACATCCTGCGGACCGCCGAACACATCCCGGTCGCCGCCCTCGTCGCCCCCGGCGGCGGCCCACCCGGCTTCGCCCGGGACTGGCCCGCCCACCGGGCGGCCGGGTTCCGGCTGCATGTGGCGCCGGTCGTGGCTCGGTGAGCGCGAGGCGCCGGCGTCGACGCGCCCTGGGCTCAGGAGGTGTCGGTGATGAACCCGTCCCTGACCTTGTCGAAGACGGGCCGGTAGGTGTCCCAGTCGGCCTCCGGGGCCGAGAGGTAGATGTCGTACTCCCGTTCGCCTGCCCGGCCGTAGCCGAGGTCGATGGCGCGGTAGGTGCGGGCCCGTCCTTGGAAGGTGAAATCCCAGATGGCCGCGGGCTGTCCCCGGAAGGTGGTCTTCTGCATGCGCAGCTTCCGGTACGTGGAGTAGTTGAGCTTGGTGTTCGCCTCGATGTCCTTGAAGTGGGCCATGGGGTGCGAGCCGGCGGGGTCCACGATGCCGATCGTGATGCCGACCCGTTTCGTCTCGTCGGTGTAGGTGACCTGCTCGGCCGTCCGCGTGTCGCGCGTCCAGCCGTCCGGGACGGGGAAGGAGACGCCGAGGCTCCGCTCCGTGACCAGGTGGTAGCCGGCGGGGACGGGGGAGGGCGAGTAGGCCGGGGTGGCCGCGCCGCTTTTCCGCGAGGAATCACCGTCGGGGTTCGACGTGTAGAGCACCGCTCCGACGACGGTGGCGGCCACGGTCACGGCGAGGGCCGGCGGAACGAGGACGCGACGGCGACGCTTTCCCCGGGCACGGCGGGAGGGGCGGTCCGCCGCTGGGGCGGTGCGGCCGCGGTTGCCACCTTCTCCGCCCGTTCCGCTGCCGGTGTCCCCGTTCGCTCCCGGCTCCCGGGCCGCGTTCCCGCCGGTCTTCGACCCGTTGGTCTCCCACCCGCCGGCCGCGCCCCCGGTGGCCGACGTCGGCAGCGCCGCCGTCGCCGCTCCGGAGACCACGGCGCGCAGTGCCCGTTCCGTCTGCTCGGTGGTGGGGCGGTCGGCGGGGTCCTTGGTGAGGAGGGCCTCGACGAGGGGTTCCAGGGCGCCGCCCCGCTTCATGGGCTCCAGGGGGTCCACCGCGATGGCGTACGCGGCCTCCATCGCGGTGAGACGCCGGAACGGCGGACGGCCCTCCACCGCCTGGTACAGCGTGGCGCCCAGGGCCCACAGATCCGAGGCGGGGCCGGGCTTCTGGCCGCGGATCCGCTCCGGGGCCATGTAGTGGATGGAGCCGACCATCTCGCCGGTCTTGGTGAGCGTCGACGCGTCGGCGGTCATCGCGATGCCGAAGTCGGTGAGGACGACGCGGCCCTCGGCACCGAGCAGTACGTTGCCGGGCTTGACGTCCCGGTGCAGTACGCCGGCGGTGTGCGCGGCGCGCAGCGCGGCGATCATGCCCAGGCCGATACGGGCCGCCTCCTCGGGCGAGAGGGTCCGGCCGTCCGTGAGGCGATCGGCGAGGGTGGGCGCCGGGACGTACTCCATGACGATGCAGGGCCGGCCGCCCCCGGTGCCGTCGGCGCCCTCCACGTGATCGTCGTCCACCACGTCATGGACGACGACCACATTGGGATGCGCGATCCGGGCCGCGCTGCGCGCCTCGCGGCGGGTGCGCTCGTACAGGGTGGCGAGGTCCTCGGGGGACAGGTGCGGCTGTACGTGCAGCTGCTTCAGCGCGACCTGGCGGTCGAGGACCTCGTCCTCCGCCCGCCACACCGTGCCCATGCCGCCGCGGCCTATCTGCTCCGTGAGCCGGTAGCGCCCGGCGACGAGCCGCCCTACGTCCGACACCACGTGCCCTCCGCCAGCCCTGCATACGTTCGATTCGCCTCGTCACAATAACCGGCCCGGGTCGCAGGCCGTCGGGCGGATCATGCCTGCCGGGCCCCTCGGCCCGGTACGGGGCAGGCGGTGAGCAGTCGGCGGCCGCGTTGAACAGCCGATCGGACTGGTAAGTGAGCAGTGCGCGGAGCCACGGTGTGCGGGTCGGTGAAACCCAACCGGTGACATCCGCCGATGAACCTACTGCCATGGCCCAACCGCGTCGCTGGGGGAGAAAGAGTCATGACGGTCGTCCTCGTCCATGGTGTGCCCGAGACCGCGAGGGTCTGGGACAGGCTGCGTGAGAACCTCGACCGGGACAGCGTCGCGCTGAGCCTCCCGGGGTTCGGGGCTCCGGTGCCGCCCGGGTTCGGCGGCGGGAAGGACGACCACGTCGCCTGGCTCGTGGAGCGGCTGCGTTCCGTGCCCGGCCCGGTCGACCTCGTCGGCCACGACTGGGGCGCGCTGCTCACCTACCGGGTGGCCACCGTGTTCGACGTGCCGCTGCGCAGCTGGGCCGCGGATGTCGCCGACATCCTCGACGAGTCCTACGTCTGGCACGACCTGGCCGGCTGTGGCAGTCGCCCGGCGACGGTGAGTCCTTCATGACCGAGACCGACGCCTGGGACCGGGCGGCCGCCCTGTATCCGCAGCTCGCCGACTGGCTCGGGGGAGAAGCGCTCGCCGGGGTGAGTGTCATCGGCGGCACGGGCACCCGGCGGCACGGGCACCCGGCGGCGTGGCCTCCAGCGGGAAGCAGGGCGTACTCCTCCGCGACCAGCTGCGCGGGACGGGCACGGACGACCCGGTGAAGCTCGTGCTCGCTCACGACCAGGCCACCGAGGAGACCCTCGTGCCGCTGTGGGAGGCCAGCAACGCCTGGGACCGGCACCGGCTCGCCGAGATCGAGGAGGAGAAGCAGGGCCGGACGTACACCACCGACGACGAGAACTGGCATCTGCGCAACACACTGGACGCCGTCCGGCTGCGCGCCCCCCAGGTGCTCCGCGCCGTGGGCGACGTCGCCTCCGTGCCGCGCACCGCCGACGAGGCCCTCATCCGGACCGGCCTGGACGAGGCCCTCATCCGGACCGGCCTGGTGGAACGCGTCGTACGACTCGGCGCCGGCGTCCCGCTCTACACCGGGCCGGGCCCGACCCGGGCCGAACTGCTCGCGGCGGCGGGCGTGCCGGAGGAACAGCCGCAGGCGGGGGAGTAGCCGGAGCCGAAGGCGGGGGGTGCCGGTCAACCCGGCGGTTCGGCGCCGCCTGCGACCGTACCCTTCAGCTCCCGCTGCCACAGCAGCTCGCACATGCGCTCGATGCCGGTGGTGAGGTGGCGGCGGTAGGTGCTGAAGGGGAGGCCGAGGCGTTGGGCGGTGGCCTCCTGGGTGGGGGCGCCCTTGAAGTAGGAGACGACGACGGCGCGGTGCCGCTTGTCGCCGCCGCGCTCGTCGAGGAGCGCGCGGGCGGCCCCTTCGAGCACGTCGGCCAGCCCCTGGCCGCTCTCGACGACCAGCCGGCTGCGGCTCAGCGGGTTCCGCGCGAGTCGGTCGGGGCGCCGTACCGCGCGCAGCGCCTCGCGGACCGCGGTGTCGAACTCGGGGCGGGACAGCACGGCCAGGGTGGACAGGTCGGTGCGGCCCGGCCGCGGTGTGTCGGGGTCGCAGGCGCCGGTGAGCAGCGCGGTGCTCTTGGCCTGCAGCCACTGGTCGGCCGGTCCCACCCGCCAGTCGCGGCCGAACAGCGCGTAGGCGTGGTCACCGACCCGCGGGCCGGCCCCGATGGCCGGCATCCCGTTGTGCCGCAGGTGGTCGTCCCAGAAGCCGTCGTCGCGCATCACCAGGTAGGACCAGGCCAGCAGCGGGTCGCGGATCCACTCCCCGACGGCCCGCCACTGCATGATCGTCATCGGTGCCGAAGGGCGCTGGTACGCCTCGGGATGTACGGCGAAACGGGCCGGCCCCAGGTACTCCTCGCGCCGCAGCGGTCCGTGCGAGCGGGCGTGCTCCCAGGCCGTGGCGACGACGGGATCGACGTCGGTGCCCTCCGGCCCGGTCAGCCGGAGCCACGCGGCGCAGGCGACGACCTCGCCGGTCCGGGTGGAGCGGTGCAGCGAGAACGCCTCGGGCTGCCGGTCGAGCCAGAACGCGGCGATCTCCGCCGACCGGTCACCCTCGGCCTCCCGGATCAGCTCCAGCACCCGCTCCCGTTCGGCCGTCACGTACGGCTGCTCCCGTACCAGGCCCGCCTCGCGCCAGTCGAAGAAGTGGGCCATGCGTCCGTCGGTCCGGTAGAGACTGGTGAGTTCCGCGGTGGCCTGGAGCATGGCCTGTTCCGGCGCCGAGGAGACCCGTTCGAGCAGATGGTCGCGCATCTCCTGGTGCATGGCGGCGAACCCTTCCGGGTCCCGCCAGCGGAGGTCCGCCTCCAGCGCCGCACGGACCGCGTCGTGCGGGAAGAGCCCGGCGGCGGTCGACTCGATGAAGGGCTGGCGGCGCAGCCAGGAGAACAGTTCGGGGGCGTCGTCGCCCTGCATGGCGCGCAGCAGCGACTCCGAGGTGACGTTCGCGTGGGCGCAGATCTCCAGGGCCCGGCGGTGCAGGGGGCTCGGGGTGTCCCCGACGAGCTGCGGCAGCAGGGTCGCGATGACGTCCTGGCTGGGCTTCCAGCCCGGGGCGGCCGCCTCGTCCCGTACCGCCACGGCGGCGGCGAGGGCGAGGGCCAGCGGGTTGCCTCCGGTGAAGGACAGCAGGGCCTTGTGGGCGCTGCCGGGCACGCTGCGGGCCCGCAGGAACGCGGCGGCGTCGTGGGGGTCCAGATTGCGCAGCGCGGTGACCCGCAGCAGATCGGCCCAGCCCGGGTCGGCGGGCCACAGGGGGTCGGGGGCGGTCCGGCCCGCTATGACAACGATGCCACCGACCGGCAGGGCGGGCAGGAACCGCTCCCGCAGCCAGCCCTCCAGCCCCTGACAGTGCTCGAAGGTGTCCACGAGCAGCACGGTCCCCGGCTCGTCCGCGGCCCGGCCCGCCGACCGCGCGAACTCCTCCGGCGTCGGCGTGATCGTCCGGCCGTCCACCTCGACGACCGTACGGCCGCCCGTACGGGCCTCGTGTGCGAAGCGGCGCAGCAGCATGGACTTGCCGATGCCGCCAGGACCGTGCAGACAGTGCACGACCCCGCCCACCGGGTCCCGGGCCAACGCCGCCCGGAACAGGGCGAGTTCCTCCTGCCGGCCCACGAACGCCTGATCCCGGCCGACGGCCAGGACCTGTCCGATCACCGGTCCCCGGCCGCCGCCCCAGCCGCCTTCGCGCTGTCCGTCCTCGATCACTTCACGCCGTTCATGCCGCTCACGCCGTTCGCTACGAACACTCATCCGAACCTCCGTTGGGCTGTGCCCCTCCAGATGGTCCGGTTACGCGCGTGGGTTCACCTCGTCCCGCGTCATTTCTGCCCGCCCCGACGGCGCAACCGCCTTCCGCGGTAGGGGAGATGGCCCGCGACGAGTCCGGGCAGGCCGGATCGCGATCCGCCCGGCGCTCGGTGGCGTCGATGTAGTCGTGGAGGGCCCGGCGGGAGTGCGTCAGCGTGTCGATGCGTTCGTCCAGCTCGCCCAGCCGGGCCCGCAGGACGTCCAGCAGTTCGGGGCAGCCCTCCAACTCGGGGGCCGTGCCGGTCGCACACGGCAGGGTGAAGGCGATCTCCTGTGTGGAGAGCCCGGCTTCGAGCAGCTTTCTTATCTGCGTCACCGTGAGGACGGCGTCGTCGGTGTACTCGTGGTAGCCGCCGGCGCTGCGAGCGGGCCGCAGCAGCCCCTGTGCCTCGTAGTACCGCAGCAGATGCGCGGCGACCGAGGTCCGCCGGCTCAACTCCCCGATCAGCATGGCCACTCCTCGACCTTCGGACCGATGTGAAGGCCGATGATTTTCGCATGGCCGCGTGTGAGGGCACGATCAACTGGCGGCGTCCGACTCGGCGGTGGTCATGAAGTCCAGCATCCGGCGGTTCATCTCACGGGCGTGGTCCATCCACGGGGCGTGGCCCGTGGAGGTGAAGATCTCGGCCCGGGCGCCCGGTACCAGACGCGGCACACGCTCCAACTGCCGCTGGGCGTGCACGAGGAGGCTGCGCTTGCCGAGCGCCAGGTAGAGCGGGGTGCGCAGGGTGGACAGCTCGTCGTCGGTCAGGGGCAGCGGGGCCGGGCGGCGGACGCGATACGCGCGGACGGCCGTTCTGATCATCGTGCGCAGCTCCGGCACGACGAGGACCGGCTGTTCCAGCCAGGCGGCCAGCCGCGGGCGCATCGACTTGGGGGCGTAGGTCGCGAAGAGGCTCGCGAAGATCCACACGAAGAAGCGCAGCCCCACCTTCTCCAGTCCGCCGGGGTCGAGCAGGGTGACCGAGGCGAGGCGGCCGGGGGCGCGGTGCGCCTGGTTCAGGGCGAGCCAGCCGCCGTAGGAGGCGCCGACGAGATGGACACGGTCGAGCCCGAGCCCGTCGAGTGTCTCCTCCAGCCATCGGGCGGCGTCCTCGGGCCGGTGGAGCGGGGCGCGGTGGACGCTGCGCCCGGGGTCGCCGGGGGTGTCGAGGGCGTAGACGGGCCGTTCGGCGCTGAGGTCGGGGGTGTTCGGGTACCACATGGCGGAACAGGAGCCCGCTCCGTGGACCAGCACGATGGGGGTCCGGGACCGGGCCGCAGGGGAGGCCGGGCCGTAGCGGTAGACATGCGTGGTCCCGAACGAGGTGTCCACGTCCTGTTCCGCCAGGGCGGTCGCGCCCAGCGCGTAGACCGCGTCACAGGCCGCGAAGTGATCGTCGCGCAAGGCATCGCTCGCATAGCGGCCTACATCGGCAGGGGTGCGGGTAACGGTCGTGGACACGAACACCTCCGGGCTCTCGTTTTCGTGATACGAACGTACCATGATGTTGGTACGGCTGTACCATCAAAAATCGGCGTCACGGACTACGAGAGCGGAGAACGGGCCGATGCCCCGACGGGTGGATCACACACAACGGCGTACCGAGATCGCCGAGGCGCTCGTCAGGGTCGCCGGGCGGCGGGGGCTGCATGCGGTGGGGATGCGCGAGGTGGCGGCGGAGGCGGGCGTTTCGCTGCGGCTCGTGCAGTACTACTTCGAGACCAAGGAGAAGCTGCTGCTCTTCGTGCTGGAGCAGCTGACCGAGAGGTTCGGGGAGCGGGTCTCCGAGCGCCTGCGGGCGGCCGGGGACGCCAGTGGCAGCGGCCCCGACCCCGGCCCCGGCGGCGGCCCCGGCGGCGGCAGCGGCGGTGGCCCGGGCGGTGGCACCGGCGGCCGCACCGGTCCGCGTGCGACGGTCGAGGCGCTGCTTCTGGCGGCCCTGCCGACCGATGACGAGAGCCGCACCTTCCACCACCTCTACACCTCGTACGCCGTCCTCGCCGTGACCGATCCCTCGCTCGCGGCCCAGCCCTTCATCAAGCGGCCCGACGCCGCCGAGGAGGCCCTGGCCGGACTTCTCCGGCAGGCGCGGGACGCGGATCTGCTGCGGCCGGGCGCGGATCCCCGGCTGGACGCGATCGGCCTGCTCGCCATGTCGGCGGGGCTCGGTACGAGCGTTCTGGTCGGCCAGCGCAGCCAGGAGTCCGCCGTGGCGGCGCTGGACCACTGCCTGAACCGCGTCTTCCGGACCTGACGGGGGCGGCGGGAAGCGGCGAGGGCTGCGGGGGCTGCGGGGGGTGGTCCATGGAGGCCGCGTCGCGGGCCGCGCGGTGGGGCGTGCGCGGCTGTTCGGCGTACCGTCGTGACTGTGGACCCCACCGCTGACGGTCTTGTGTCCCGCGTCGCGCGTGAGCTCGCTTCGAGAGCGGACGAGCTGGTCGCCGAGGTGGTGCGGAGCCTGCGGCGCGAGATGCCGGAGCTGTGGGAGCACCCGGACGCCATGGCCACGGAGCACGTCACCGAGCACGTGATCACCGTACTGTCCGGCCTCGAACACGGTGTCGATCCGGACGGCATGGAGATTCCGGCCTCCGAACTGGCGGGCGCCCGCCGACTGGCCCGGCACGGCATCCCCGTCAGCTCGGTGCTGCGGGCCTTCCGGCTCGGCGAGAGCGTCATCCTCGACCGGCTGCTCGAAGAGATGCCCCGGTGCACCGACGACGCGGAGCTGATCAGCGAGGCCGCGCGCGGCCTGATCGCGGCGGCGACCGGGTACGTGGAGCGCAGCTTCGAGCAGGGAGCCGTGGCGTACGAGGAGGAACGGGACCGCCGGCTGCGGTGGCGGCTGTCGATGGTGAACGAGGCGAGCATGCGCATCGGCACCACCCTGGACGTGGCCCGCACCACCCAGGAGCTGGCCGACTTCGCCACCGAGCACTTCGCCGACCTCGCCACCGTCGATCTGCTGGACTCCGCGCTCGCCGGTCACGACCCCCCGCCGGACGACCCGCCCGTACCGCTCGTACTGCGCCGGGCCGCCCAGCGGTCGGTCGTCGAACCCGACCCGGCCGCCACGTCCGCAGCGCGGCAGCCGCACACCTTTCCGGCCGGATCACCGCCGGCCCGCGCCCTCGCCACGGGGCAGCCGTGCCGGCACCGCCCCGCCGACGCCAACCCGGTCCACTCCGCGCTGGTGGTGCCGCTGCGGGCCCGGGGCGCCACGCTGGGCGTCGCGCAGTTCAGCCGGCACCGTGATCCGGACGCGTTCGACGACGAGGATCTGCTCCTCGCCCAGGAGATCGCGGCGCGGGCGGCGGTGGCCGTCGACAACGCCCGCCGCTACACCCACGCCCGCGCCACCGCCCTCACCCTGCAACGCAGCCTGCTCCCGCGCCGTACGCCGCGCCAGTCCGCCGTCGACGTCGCCTTCCGCTATCTGCCGGCCGACGCCCACGGCGGGGTGGGCGGTGACTGGTACGACGTCATTCCGCTCTCCGGAGCCCGGGTCGCCCTCGTCGTCGGCGACGTCGTCGGACACGGCATCCACGCCGCCGCCACGATGGGCCGCCTGCGAACCGCCGTACGCACCCTCGCCGACATCGACCTGCCGCCGGACGAGCTCCTCACGCACCTGGACGACGTCGTGATCCGCCTGGCCGCCGAGTCGGTGGAGTCGTGGGAGGCGCCTGAGCTGCCGGAAGCCGAAGTGTCTGACGTGCCCGACCTGCCCGACCTGCCTGAAGCGGGCGATGCCGCCGATGCCGCCGCGAGCGCCGGAGACCTGGGCGCCACCTGTCTCTATGCCGTGTACGACCCCGTCTCGCGTCGTTGCACGCTGGCTCGGGCGGGGCATGTGCCGCCTGCCCTGGTGGCGCGGGACGGAGCCATCGAGATTCTCGATCTGCCGCCGGGTCCGCCGCTCGGCCTGGGCGGGCTGCCGTTCGAGGCGGCGGAGTTCGAGCTGCCCGAGGGGAGCCTGCTCGCGCTCTACACCGACGGCCTGATCGAGGCGCGGGACCACGACATCGGGGCGGGCCTCGGCAGACTCCGCGACGTGCTCGCCCGGCCCGCCCCCTCCCTGGAGGCCACCTGCGACGCCGTACTCGAAGCGCTGCTGCCCGCCAGACCGCCCGACGACGTCGCGCTGCTCCTGGCCCGGACGCGGGCCCTCGGCGCGGGCCAGGTCGTGACCTGGGACCTGGCGGCCGAACCCGCGGCCGTCGCCCGGGCGAGGGCGAACGTGTCGCGGCAGCTGGGCGAATGGGACCTGGAGGAGCTGGAGTTCACCGCCGAGCTGGTCGTCAGCGAACTGGTCACCAACGCCATCCGCTACGGCCGGCCGCCCATCCGGTTGCGCCTCATCCACGACCGCGCCCTCATGTGCGAGGTGTCCGACACCAGCGCCACCACCCCGCATCTGCGCCGGGCCCGGGTCTTCGACGAGGGCGGCCGCGGGCTCCTCCTCGTCGCCCAGCTCGCCGAGCACTGGGGAACCCGCCGGGCCCGGCAGGGCAAGACGGTCTGGGCCGAACTGAACGACTCCGCCGCCCACTTGGAGAGCTGAGCGCTCCCGGGGCCACCGTCCTTCTGCAGCCCTCACCTCACCTGTGCACCACGGTTGCCGCGTCCGGGCTGTGGACGGGAGCCCCGCGTCGGTAGAGCAGGAAGCTGATGGCCAGGCCCGCGACGAAGAAGGCGGCGGACCACCCGTAGGCGGTGGAGTGGGCCTCCAGGCCGGAGTGGGCGAGGACGGCGGGGTTTCGTCCCTCCCGTCTCCGGAATGCTGGACGTGCCCCTCGCCCGCCGGCTCGGCAGGCCCTGGCCCGCCTCACCGGAACAGATCACGGCGACGGCCGAGTCCCTGGCGGCGCCGGGGCTGAACGGGCCGCTGGGGCGGGCCCCGCCGCCGTCTCCTGACGGGGCCGGCGCCTGCACCCCTGGACGGAGTACCTGGTAGCTGGGTAGGTGAGTCGGGCGAGCTTCTTCGTCGACGCCATGGTGCCGGTGCCCTCGACGGGCTCCCCGCTCAACGGGCCCCGAGACTAGGCCGGTTGTCCCGGAACGGTGTCCAGGAGCCGGCGGGCCAGGTCCCGTGCGGGGGCTGCGGTCTCTTCGGCGACCTGCCGGAAGGTCTCCTCGGCGGCGCGGGCCGGCCAGGCCGGGGGAAGGTGGCGGGCGGGGAGCCGGGGGTCGGTGCGGATGGTCCAGAGCCATTCGCTGACCAGCCGCAGCCGGGTGCCGATGGGGTCGTCCCCGGAGCCGGCGCCCAGCTGGGCGGTCCAGCGCTTGTCGAAGGTGACGTAGCGGGCGGCGATGCTCTCCAGGTCCCAGGTGTCGCGGATCATCAGCTCGATGTCGGTGGCCACGTCGGCCTGGGCGTGGAAGACCTTGACGTGGTCGGTGAGCCCTAGTTCCGCGACGACGCCGGTGATGTCGACGTTTCCGGGGGCGATCCACAGTCCGCTGTACAGGGCGCCGAAGCCCGACCAGTTGAGCCGGGAGCGCAGATCGTGACGCTGCCGCTTCCAGGAGTCGGGGAGGGAGAAGCCGAGGAGGGTCCAGGTGCCGTCCCAGTCGTCGTTCACGGCGCCCTGTTTCCAGATGCGGGTGCGGCCGTCCCACAGGACGCGCGTCGCCTGCGGGGTGAGACCGAAGTACATCCGGCGGCCCTCGCGCCGGCGCCGCAGCAGGCCCCGGTTGACCATGCGGGTCAGCGTGGAGCGCACGGCCTGTTCGCCGACCCCGACGCGGCCGAGTACGTCGATGATGCTGCCCGAGTAGACACACACGTCACGGTCGTCCTCCTCCAGCACGTGATTGCCGAAGAACGCGAGCATGAGCGACTGCGGGCGCGGCTGCGGGCCGTCCGAAGCGTCGTTGTCCGGGGTGTCCAGGATGTCGTGGTCCGCCACAGGGGCAAGAGTACGGCGAGAGCCCAAGGGCGCAGGTAGGGGGTGGTCGCCGCCCTCGTCCCCGCTCCCTCGTCGCACGCGCCGACGCGCGCCCGTCGGCGTCCGATGTCACGCTGAAAGCCCGGAACCTGCGAAAGGGAATCCCTGTGATCACCACTGATCTCACCCCCGGCTCCCCCTGCTGGCTCGACCTGGGCGCCCCCGACGTCGGTGCCGCGGCGTCCTTCTACGGCGCGGTGCTCGGCTGGGAGTACGAGGCCATGGGCGAGGGCGAGGGGGAGGGCGCGGAAGGCGACCAAGAAGGTGAGGGCGGGGCGTTCCGGAAGGACGGCAAGATCGTCGCCGGGCTCGGCCGGCTCACCGAGGAGGGTGCGCGTTCGGCCTGGATGATCTACTACAGCGTCACCGACGCGGACGCCACGACCCGGGCCGTGGAGAGCGCGGGCGGCACTGTGCGGGTGGCGCCGAGGGATCTGGGCGACTGGGGGCGGATGGCGCAGTACAGCGACCCGCTCGGCGGCCAGTTCGCCGCCTGGCAGCCGGGGAAGAACAAGGGCTTCGAGGTGGCGGACGCGCCGGGCTCGCTGTCCTGGACCGAGCTGTACACGACCGACGCCGCGGCCGCGAAGAAGTTCTACGGCGGTGTCTTCGGCTGGCAGTTCGCCGACATGGCGCTGCCGGGCGGCGGGGGCGCGTACAGCCTCATCACGCCCGCCGGACTCGGCGAGGAGCGTATGCAGGGCGGGCTCATGGAGCTCCGCGAGCAGGACCTCGCCCTGGCGAACGGGCGGCCCTACTGGCACCCGGTCTTCGCCGTCACCGACTGCGACGCCGCGGTCGCCAAGGTCACCGAGAACGGCGGCAGCGTGCAGATGGGGCCGGAGGACGCGGAAGGTGTGGGCCGGCTGGCCGTCTGCCTCGACCCGTCGAACGCGGACTTCGTACTCCTCACCCCGGCCCAGAGCTGACCCGTCTGCCCGGCGGCGCGTGCTCGTCGCGGGGGCCGCGCTCGGTGTCACCGCCACCGCCACGGCCGGGGCGGGCGCGTGGTGGCGGTGGGGCAGCCCCGATGCGTCCCCGAACACCGGGTCCGCCCCCCGTTCCGGGCGCGTGATCGTGCTGCTCGGCAGCCCGGACGCCCCCTCCACGCGCCCCAGGAGCGCGCGGCGCCCGCCTCGCCGAGTAGCACAACCACGACTCCGCCGCACCGTCGACCTCGTGTTGCTGCGCACCGCCGACGACCACGGCACTGCGGCGGGCTCCGCAGAGGCGGCCGCCCGGCCGGCCGCCGACCCGGACGTGTCGTGGTGATCGGCGGCCCTGCCCCCGGTGCGCGGAGGCCCGGCTGACCCCGCTGGTCACCCGGCGCCGACACCCAGGACCTCAACGCCGTCAACACCACCACCGTGCTCGTGCTGCGCTCCACGCGGACGGACCGATCTCGTCGGCACTCCCGAGCGGCAGCACGGCGAACGCGCCACCGAGCCGGCGGACGTAACGGGCACCCGCCGACCGCCGACCGCCGACCGCCGACCGCCGACCGCCGACCGACGTCGAGCTGACCGCCGACCGACGTCGAGCTGACCGCCGACCGACGTCGAGCTGAACGCCGCAGACGAGCACCACCGCCCACAACAAGGCCGTGCGCCGCCGGCGCCTCCCGGCACTCCGGTCGGGTGGCGGGCCACGCCGGCGCCGACCCCCTTGGGGTAGCGGCGGCTGTCGAGCCGGTGTGGCCCGTTCGGCGCTCCGGTCGGGTGGCGGGCCACGCCGACCGCCGACCGCCGGCGCCCGCGAGGGCCGGTGCCGGTCCCGGCAGGCGTGTCACCGTGCCGCGCTCGGCCGACCGCGGAAAGTGCCTGTCGCCGGAGCCGCGCGGCGCGGCGCGGTGATCGCGTCTGCCGATGCCTCCTGCCGGGCCACGTACGCGGTGATCGTCCGCCGTACCGCCACGAGGCGGTGATCGTCCGCCGTACCGCCACGAGGCGGTGATCGTCCGTCGTACCCCACGAGGCGGGGGCCGTCCGTCGTACCCCACGAGGCGGGGGCCGTCCGTCGTACCCCACGAGGCGGGGCCGCCCGTCGTACCCCACGAGGCGGGGGCCGTCCGTCGTACCCCACGAGGCGGGGCCGCCCGTCGTGGCCGAGCGCTGAGGTCCGTCGAGCCCCCGGCAGGGACCCCGCGTCAAAGGTGCGTCAAGGGTGTGTCGCTCGCCGTAAGGGAGCCGTCAACGCCGCTCGCATCCGGCGGGAAAGGCGCTTTCCTCGATTCATCCGTACGTCTTTCGAATCTCATCCAGGAGCTCACGATGGCCGATGTGGCCTTCGTCGTCGTCACGATCGCGGTGTTCGCGGTGGTGGCTCTCGTCGCCAAGGGGGTGACGCGGCTGTGACCGCCGAGAATGTCGTCGGCCTTGTCGTGGCCGTGGCCCTGCTGGGCTGTCTCGTCCTCGCCCTGATCTTCCCGGAGAGGTTCTGAGAGCCGGATGGGACCCGTACTCGCGGGCGTGCTCCAGCTGCTCGCGCTCATCGCGGCGCTGGCGCTCGCCTACCGCCCCCTCGGCGACCACATGGCCGGGGTCTACTCCACCGACCGGCACTGGCGGGTGGAGAAGTGGCTCTACAAGGGCATCGGCGCCAACCCGGACGCCGGGATGCGCTGGCCCGCGTATCTGCGCGGAGTGCTCGCCTTCTCGGTCGTCGGGGTGCTGTTCCTGTATCTGCTCCAGCGGCTGCAGGGCGTCCTGCCCGGCTCGCTGGGCTTCGCCTCCGTCGACCCGGACCAGGCGTTCAACACGGCCGCGTCGTTCGTGACGAACACCAACTGGCAGTCGTACTACGGCGAACAGACCATGGGGCATGTGGTGCAGGTCGCCGGTCTGGCCGTGCAGAACTTCGTCTCCGCGGCCGTCGGCATGGCGGTGGCCGTCGCCCTCGTACGGGGCTTCGCCCGCTCGCGGACCGGTGAACTGGGCAACTTCTGGGCCGACATGGTCCGCGGTGTCACCCGCGTCCTGCTGCCGCTGTCGGTGATCGCGGCCGTCGTGCTCCTCGCGTGCGGCGCGATCCAGAACTTCTCCGGGATCCACGAGGTCGGCCAGTTCATGGGCGGCTCGCAGCAGTGGAACGGCGGCGCCGTCGCCTCGACGGAGGCCATCAAGGAGATCGGCACCAACGGCGGCGGCGTTTTCAACGCCAACTCCGCGCACCCGTTCGAGAACCCGACCCCGTTCACCAACCTCTTCGAGATCTTTCTGCTCCTGGTGATCCCGTTCTCGCTGACGCGGACCTTCGGGGTCATGGTCGGCAACGTGCGGCAGGGCTACGCGATCCTCGCCACCATGGCCACCATCTGGGTCGGGTTCGTGGCGCTGATGATGTGGACCGAGTTCGCGCACCACGGCCCGGCTTTCGAGATCGCGGGCGGGGCGACGGAGGGCAAGGAGGTCCGCTTCGGCGTCGGCGCCTCGTCGATCTTCGCGGTGTCGACCACCCTCACCTCGACCGGCGCGGTCGACTCCTTCCACTCCTCCTACACCGGTCTCGGCGGCGGCATCACCATGCTCGGCATGATGCTCGGCGAGATCGCGCCCGGCGGCACCGGTTCCGGCCTCTACGGCATGCTGATCATGGCGGTCATCGCGGTGTTCATCGCCGGACTGATGGTCGGCCGGACGCCCGAGTACCTGGGCAAGAAGATCGGCATCCGTGAGATCAAGCTCGCCGCCTGCTACCTCCTCATCACCCCGGCGCTGGTCCTCGTCCTCACCGCCACCGCCATGGCCCTGCACACCCCCGGCCACTCGATGACGAACTCCGGGGCCCACGGATTCTCCGAGATCCTGTACGCCTACACGTCCGCGTCCAACAACAACGGCTCGGCCTTCGCCGGGCTGAACGCCGACACACCGTGGTTCAACAGCACGCTCGGCATCGCGATGCTGCTCGGACGGTTCCTGCCGATGATCTTCGTGCTGGCCCTCGCCGGGTCGCTCGCGGAGCAGCGCCCGGTGCCGGTCACAGCGGGCACGCTGCGGACCGAGAAGCCGCTGTTCACCGGGTTGCTGGTGGGCGCGATCCTGATCATCACCGGCCTCACCTACTTCCCGGCGCTGGCGCTGGGCCCGCTCGCCGAGGGGCTGGCGGCATGACAACCGACGTGACGAAGCAAGAGGACTCGATGTCCGCAGCCACCCCGGCCCGGGCGCCGCACAGCGACCCGCCCACCGGTCAGAAACCCGCCGAAGGCCGTGTCGGCGCGGGCCTGTTCGACGCCAAACAGCTCGTGAAGTCCCTGCCGGACGCGTTCCGCAAGCTCGACCCACGGGTGATGATCAAGTCACCGGTCATGTTCGTCGTGCTCGTCGGGTCCGTCCTGACGACGCTCTTCTCCTTCCGGGACCCGGGCGACCCGTTCGGGTGGACGATCAGTGCCTGGCTCTGGCTGACCGTGATCTTCGCCAACCTGGCGGAGGCGGTCGCCGAAGGGCGCGGCAAGGCGCAGGCCGACACCCTGCGCAGGGCCAAGACCGACACCGTGGCGCGGCGCCTCGACGGCTCCGCCGAGGAACGCGTCCCCGGCACCGAGCTGCGCGTCGGCGACCTCGTCGTCTGTGAGGCCGGCGACATCATCCCCGGCGACGGTGACGTCGTCGAGGGCGTCGCGTCCGTCGACGAGTCGGCGATCACCGGTGAGTCGGCGCCCGTCATCCGCGAGTCCGGCGGCGACCGGTCCGCCGTCACCGGGGGCACGAAGGTCCTCTCCGACCGCGTCGTCATCAAGATCACGACGAAGCCGGGAGAGACCTTCATCGACCGGATGATCAACCTGGTCGAGGGCGCGGCCCGGCAGAAGACACCGAACGAGATCGCGCTCAACATCCTGCTCGCGTCGCTGACCATCGTGTTCCTGCTCGCGGTGGCGACCCTGCCGCCGTTCGCGGACTACGCGGGCACCCATCTGACCCTGGTCGTCCTGGTCGCCCTCCTGGTCTGTCTGATCCCGACCACCATCGGGGCCCTGCTGTCGGCCATCGGCATCGCGGGCATGGACCGCCTGGTCCAGCGGAACGTCCTCGCCATGTCCGGGCGGGCCGTGGAGGCCGCCGGTGACGTGTCGACCCTCCTGCTGGACAAGACGGGCACGATCACCCTCGGCAACCGCCGGGCGTCGGAGTTCCTGTCGGTGGGCGGTACGACCGAGGCCGAGGTCGCGGACGCCGCCCAGCTCTCCTCGCTGGCCGACGAGACCCCAGAGGGCCGCTCCGTCGTCGTACTCGCCAAGGAGAGGTACGGGCTGCGGGAGCGGCACCAGGGGGAGCTGACGGGTGCCGGGTGGATCGAGTTCACCGCGCAGACCCGGATGTCGGGCGTGGACGTCGACGGGCGCAGGATCCGTAAGGGCGCGGCCGGTTCGGTCGTCGCCTGGGTGCGGGAGCAGGGCGGCACCGTCGCCGAGGACGCCGAGGCACTCGCGAACCGGATCTCCGAGGCGGGCGGTACGCCGCTGCTGGTGGCGGTCGACGACGTGGACGGGGCCCGCGTACTGGGCGTCATCCACCTCAAGGACGTCGTCAAGGACGGCATGCGGGAGCGGTTCGAGGAACTGCGGCGCATGGGCATCAGAACCGTCATGATCACGGGCGACAACCCGCTGACCGCCAGGGCGATCGCCGAGGAGGCGGGCGTCGACGACTTCCTCGCCGAGGCCACCCCCGAGGACAAGATGGCTCTCATCAAGCGGGAGCAGGCCGGCGGCAAGCTCGTCGCGATGACCGGCGACGGCACGAACGACGCGCCCGCGCTCGCCCAGGCGGACGTCGGCGTCGCCATGAACACCGGCACCTCGGCCGCCAAGGAGGCCGGGAACATGGTGGATCTCGACTCCGACCCCACCAAGCTCATCGAGATCGTCGAGATCGGCAAGCAACTCCTGATCACCCGGGGCGCGTTGACGACGTTCTCCATCGCCAACGACGTGGCCAAGTACTTCGCGATCATCCCGGCGCTGTTCGCGGCGGTCCATCCGGGCCTGGACAGGCTGAACATCATGCGGCTGTCCTCGCCGGACTCCGCCATCCTCTCCGCCGTCGTCTTCAACGCGCTGATCATCATCGCGCTGGTGCCGCTCGCGCTGCGGGGCGTGCGGTACCGGCCGGTGAGCGCGGACCGGCTGCTCCGGCGCAACCTCGGGATCTACGGCCTCGGCGGACTGATCGCCCCGTTCATCGGCATCAAGCTCATCGACCTGTTCATCGCCCTCGCCCCCGGGCTGTAGCCCTGGTAGCCCTACGAAAGCGTGTTGATCGACCATGAACAACTCGGTATCGAACACGGCCCGGTTGCTGGGGGCGGCCCTGCGCGCACTGCTCGTACTGACCCTGGTGACCGGCGTCCTCTACCCGCTCGCCGTCACCGGCGTCGCCCAGGCCCTGTTCAGCGGCAAGGCGAACGGCTCGGAGATCGAGGCGGACGGCGAGGTCGTCGGCTCGTCGCTGATCGGGCAGTCGTACGACCTGCCGCTGAAGAAGGGCCAGGAGACCCCCGAGCCCGACCTGAAGTGGTTCCAGGGCCGACCGCGCAACGGCCTCGGCACCAACAGCGTCAACACCCGGTACAAGCTGATCCTCTCCGGCGCGACCAACCGCTCCGGTGACAACGCCGAGCTGATCCGGTGGGTGAAGGACGCCAAGGCCGCCGTCGTCAAGGACAACTCGGTGACCGGCTACACGGTCAGGGCGTCCGAGGTGCCCGCCGACGCGGTGACATCCTCCGGCTCCGGCCTGGACCCGGACATCTCCCCGCAGTACGCGGAGATCCAGGTCCACCGGGTCGCCGAGAGGAACGGCCTCTCGGCGACCCGGGTGGAGAAGCTGGTCAAGGACCACACCGAGGGCCGCACCCTCGGTTTCATCGGAGAGCCCCGGGTGAACGTCCTGGAGCTCAACATCGCGCTCAGGGAACTCGTGGCCGGGAGCTGACGGCTTTTGGGAGGGAGCGGTGATCAAGGCTGATGCGTGACGCTCACCCGCACGGTCATCGTGCCCTTGTTGTCCTCGGAACAGGAGCCGGCGGCGTCGTTCATGCCCAGGTGCAGGGTGCCGTCCCCGGCAGCCCGGAAGGTGAGCTTCCGGCCGACGGAGTGGACGGGGAAGTCCCGCTCGCCCACGAGGTGCGCCAGCAGGGTGCCGAACGGGGCCGCGGGCTTGACCTTGCAGTCCTTCGCCCCGTCCAGCAACCGGTCGGTGTCGGCGTCGTAACCGGCCGGCCCGGTCATGGGCATGTTCCGGTGGTCGGCGGTCCACTCGCCCGAGAGGAACCGCACGGTGACCTTGTCTCCCTGCTGGACGGAGACTCCGCTCACCGGCTGCCAACCGGTCGCCGACTCGACGGTCCGGCCGGCGGTCGTCGTCTTCGGGTCCGCCTTGAGCGGCAGTACCCCGCCGAGGAAGAGGCCGCCCACGACGCCCGCCGCGAGGACGGCCGTACCGGCCAGTGCCCACAGCACTCGCCGCGGACCCGCCGGACGGGACGGCTGCCCGGGGCACGGCCTGAGTGACGTGGTGTGCGACGCCGTCGGCACGGTCCCACCGGCCGGGACGAGCCGCCCCGGGCCGCTGGTCACCGTGTCCGCGTCGGCCACCGGCGCCGACGGCCGCAGCACGCGCTCGGTCGCCGACGGCAGCGGCCCGGCGTCCGCCTCTCCCGCCGCGACCCGCCGCAGCGCGGCACGCGTACCGGCCGCCGAGGGGCGCTCGTCCGGGGACTTGCGCAGCAGCGCCTCGACCACCGGACGCAGCGGGCCGAGCCGGTCCGGCAGGACGGGGGCCTCGTACGCCACCGCGTGCAGCGTCGCGGGCCGCGCCGGTCTGCGGAACGGGGACTGCCCGCCGCAGACCGTGGCGAGGGTCGCGCCCAGCGACCACAGGTCGGAGGCCGGACCGACCTCCGCTCCCATCACCCGCTCCGGCGCCATGAACTCCAGCGAACCGACCAGTTCACCGGTGGTCGTCAGGAACTCGCCGTCGTCCAGGGCCGCGATGCCGAAGTCGGTGAGGACGGCGTCGCCGCCCGGGCGCAGCAGGACGTTGGCGGGCTTGACGTCGCGATGCAGGGTGCCGGCGGCGTGCACGGCCTCCAGCGCGTCGAGCAGTTGCAGACCGAAGGTGGCCGCGTGCCGCGGTGCGAGCGGCCCGGTCTCGGCGATCCGGTGCGCCAGCGAGGGGCCCTCGACGAGTTCCATGACGATCCACAGCCGGTCCTCGGCCTCGACCAGGTCGTGGATGCCGACCGCGTGCGGGTGCGGCACCCGGGCGACCGCGCGCGCCTCACGGATGGCGCGGCGCACACGGATGCGCTGCTCCTCGTCGCCGTGGGGCAGGATGTGCAGTTCCTTGACGGCGACCGGACGGTCCAGCAGCTGGTCCCGGGCACGCCAGACGGTGCCCATGCCGCCCCTGCCGAGCACGCCGTGGAGCAGATACCGACCGGCGATCAGCCGTTCCGAGCCGCGTCCCGCGTGTGTCGCCGCCTGGTGATCGCCATCTCCGGATATCACGAGCTCTCTCACGTTTCCTTCTCGGCGGACTGGGCGCCCACCAGCCGTCGTTCGTTCGAACAGATCATCGATCCGAACGGGGCCGAGCATAGCGGAGCACCTCGTGATGGCAGGTCGTCAACTACCGTGCGCGGGACGGAGTTTGACGGGGACTGCCGACGAGGCGTTCCCCGGGGACTGGACGCCTTCCGCGCCCAGCGCCTCGTGCCCGACCACCGCACCCCGCCCACCCCGCCCACGCCACCCACCCCGCCCACGCCACCCCGCCCACGCCACCCACCCCGCCCACGCCGCCCCGCCCCCGAGCGCCGGCCAAGGACCTCGCGGGTGCATCAGGTGGCCGCAGCCGAGCGTCGAGTCGAGCCCGAGCCGAGCAGGGACTCAGATGGATGCCTGTTCGCTGCGGCCGGCGTCGTGCTGAAGCAGGAAGACGAGCAACTCGGCGACGGTGAGGCCGGCTTCGGCCGGGTGCCGGAGGATGGTCTCCGACTTGATGTGGTAGGCGTTGGCTCTGCCCTCACGGGTGTGGGCGAGATAGCCGTCGGCCTCCAGGTCGGCGATGATCTTCTGCACGGCTCGCTCGGTGAGCCGGCAGCCCGCCGCGATGTCGCGGATGCGGGTGGAGTGGTTGCCCGCGATGGCCGCCAGCACGCGGGCGTGGTTGGTGAGAAACGTCCAGCCGCTGTGCGGCTCAGGCACTTGTCCCATACGACCTAGGGTACGACACGTCATTCGCGCATTTCAAAGCCTGAATTGCATTTCCGGTATCTATTGACGTGCAATGGTGGGACGGAGGACTCTGAGGGAGAGCCCGTGCGACGGTGTGGAGGCGGCCATGCAACAGCTACGGATCCGGCACCGTGCCGACAACACCGCGGACACAGCGGCGGCCGATGGGTCACCACTCCCGTGGGCGGCCCCGCCGTCCGAGCCGGTGGTCTGCACGTCGGCGCGGGACGGCAATGTGACCGTCGAGCTCTGCGGCGAGTTGGACGTGGTCAGCGAGCGACCGCTGAGGCGAGCCTTGAAGGACGCCGTCAGCCGGTCCGTGGACCACGTGGAGCTGGACCTGAGCCGGGTCACGTTCTGCGACTGCTCCGGGCTGAACGCACTGCTGGCCGCGCGGCGGCACGCGGTGGGACACGGCAAGACCCTCACCGTGCGGGCGGTCAGCCCAGCGGCGAAGACACTCCTGGTCAATACGGATACGTGGCCGCTGTTCGCGGTCACCCGGCCGACGGGGGACGCCCTGAGCGAGGACGAGGAAAAACTGCAGACGGAGGTCACCCAGCTGCGCCGTGCCATGCGCACGCGCCCGGCCATCGACCAGGCCACCGGCATCCTGATGGCCACGTTCTCGCTCAGCCCGGAGGACGCCTGGACCGTGCTGGTCGCGGTCTCCCAGAACACCAACACCAAGCTGCATCGCATCGCCGACGTGGTCCTGACGACCGTGCACGGTGAACCACTGCCCGACGCGATGCGC
Source organism: Streptomyces adelaidensis (assembly GCF_016598475.1). Taxonomy (GTDB): domain Bacteria; phylum Actinomycetota; class Actinomycetes; order Streptomycetales; family Streptomycetaceae; genus Streptomyces; species Streptomyces adelaidensis. Next base: position 18,279 of record NZ_JAEMUX010000009.1, on the reverse strand, counting down.
ATCCAGCTGGCCGCGGCGGTGGGCGCGCTCCGCGACGGCGACGCCGCTTCCGGCTGACGCGTATCCCGACGGCCTGTACGCCTTACGCCTTACCCCTTACCCCTCCTTACCCCTTGCCCCTTTGTACGCCTCACCTCTTCCCGGCTGGCTGATCGGCCCGTATCCGCCGACGGGCACCCGCCGCGACCGCGGCCAGACCCGCGCCCGCCGCGGTCGTGGCGGCGGTGGCGACCGGGTGGCGGGCGAGGGCGGCCTGCCAGGAGCGGGCGTGGGAGATGTCGTCGAACGTGCCGTGGGCGCCGTGGTCGGTGCCCGCCGCGGCGTCGAGCGGGGCATGGAGGTTGTCGGGGCCGGGCTCGGCGGGATCGTCGGTCTGCTGGGCGTCGAATCCGGTGCGGGCCAGGTAGCGGTCGAGCAGGGCAGGCGCGAGCCGGTTGGCCCACACGGTGGCCAGGGTGGTGGCCCCGACGTAGTACTGCTTGCGCCCGGGGTGGTCGGCGGCATGCAGGACACCCCGCGCGGCCACCTCGGGCTGGTAGATCGGCGGTACGGGCCGGGGGCGGCGTGGGAGCCGGGAGCGGACCCAGGAGAACTGGGGCGTGTTGACGGCGGGCAGCTGGGCGACGGTGATGTGTACGCGGCTGCCCCGGTGGAGCAGTTCGACCCGCACCGAGGACGTGAAGCCGTTGATGGCGTGCTTGGCTCCGCAGTACGCGGACTGGAGCGGGATGGCACGCTCACCGAGGGCCGAGCCGACCTGGACGACGGTGCCCCGGTCGCGGGGGAGCATCCGCCGCAGGGCGGCCCGGGTGCCGTTGACGAAGCCGAGGTAGGTCACCTCGGTCACCCGCCCGTACTCCTCGGGCGTGATCCGGTCGAAGGGCGCGAACACGCTGGTGAACGCGGAGTTGATCCATACGTCGATGGGGCCGAACGCCTCCTCGGCGGCATCGGCGGCGCGCTCCACCTGCCGCCCGTCGGCGGTGTCCGCCACCTGTACGAGGGCCTGGCCGCCCAGCCTCCGCACCTCCTTGGCCGCTGCCTCGAGTCCCGCCCGGCCCCGGGCGATCAGGACGACCTGGGCGCCGCGCCGGGCGTAGAGCAGGGCCGCGGCCCGGCCGATCCCGGCGCTCGCTCCGGTGATGACGACGGTCTCGGTCATGGTCATTTCCTCCGGAAAGGCCGAGCACGCCCGGCGTCGCTGTCCACCCGTTCCACGACGGGCCGGTCCGTCACCGTCACCGCCGGCCCGCGTGGTGGCGGTGCGGCAGGAACTCCTGGACCTTGGCCTTGAAGCCCTGGCGCACCATGGCGGCGCGGTCGCTGTCGCCCTTGAGGACGGAGGCCGCGGCGGCCTCGATCTGGTCCAGGGTGGCGTGCGGCGGGATGGGCGGTACGGCCGGGTCGGTCACGAAGTCCAGCACACACGGCCGGTCGGCGGCGAGCGCGCTCTCCCAGGCACCCAGCACCTCGTCCGGCTTCTCTACCCGTACGCCGGCCAGGCCGAGGGAGCGGGCGAAGTCGGCGTAGGCGACGTCGGGGATCGACTGCGAGGGCAGGAACTGCGGGGCGCCCGACATGGCCCGCATCTCCCAGGTGACCTGGTTGAGGTCCTGGTTGTTGAGGACGGCGACGATCAGCCGCGGATCGTCCCAGTCCTGCCAGTACTTGGCGACGGTGATCAGCTCGGCCATGCCGTTCATCTGCATCGCCCCGTCACCCACCAGGGCGATCGCCGGCCGGTCGCCGTGCGCGAACTTGGCGCCGATGGCGTACGGCACGCCCGGCCCCATGGTCGCCAGGGTGCCCGACAGCGAGCCGCGCATGTCGCCGCGCAGCGTCAGATGACGGGCGTACCAGTTCGCGGCCGAACCGGAGTCGGCGGCCAGGATCACGTTGTCCGGCAGCAGACCGCTGAGGGCGTGGGCGACGTACTCCGGGTTGATCGGATCGGCGTCGACGGCGGCCCGCCGTTCCATGACCTCCGCCCAGCGCGCCACATTGCCCTCGATCCGCTCGCGCCAGGCCGGGTCCCCGTTCGGTTCCAGCAGCGGCAGCAGCCGGCGCAGTGTCGTGGCGGCGTCGCCGACGAGGTTGACCTCGAAGGGATAGCGCAGCCCCACCATGTGCGGGTCGATGTCGATCTGCACGGCCCGCGCCTCGCCGAACTCGGGCAGGAACTGCGTGTAGGGGAAGGACGAACCGACGACGAGCAGGGTGTCGCAGTCCCGCATCATCTCGTACGACGGCCGGGTGCCCAGCAGGCCGATGGAGCCGGTGACGAAGGGCAGGTCGTCGTCGAGGGCGTCCTTGCCGAGGAGTGCCTTGGCCACGCCCGCACCCAGCCGGTCGGCGACCTCCGTCACCTCCGCCCGGGCGCCCCGCGCGCCCTGACCGATCAACATGGCGGTCTTTTTACCGGAGTTGAGAACGTCGGCGGCCCGCCGCAGGTCGTCGTCGCCCGGAACCGGCGCGTAGTGCGACAGGCCGAGGCTGGAGGGGACCATCTTGAAGGCGTGCTCGGGCGGGGAGTAGTCGAGTTCCTGGACGTCGGCCGGGATGATCACGGCGGTCACCGAGCGGCGTGCCAGCGCGGTGCGAAAGGCCCGGTCGAGGACGTTCGGGAGCTGCTCGGGGACGGTGACCATCTCGCAGAAGTCCGAGGCGACGTCCTTGTACAGGCTCAGCAGGTCGACCTCCTGCTGGTACGAGCCGCCCATGGCGCTGCGGTTGGTCTGCCCGACGATCGCGACGACCGGCACATGGTCGAGCTTCGCGTCGTACAGGCCGTTGAGGAGGTGGATGGCGCCGGGGCCGGAGGTCGCGGCGCAGACGCCGACCCGGCCGGAGAACTTGGCGTAGCCGACGGCCTCGAAGGCGGACATCTCCTCGTGGCGCGACTGGATGAACCGGGGCTGGTTCTCCGCCCGGCCCCAGGCCGAGAGGAGACCGTTGATGCCGTCCCCGGGGTAGGCGAAGACATGGTCCACGCCCCATTCGCGCAACCGCCGCAGGACGTGATCGGAGACCTTCGTGGACATGTTCAGAACCTTTCCTGAGTGGGGCGGGCACGGCTGTTCGGCCGATGCGTCAAGTGCCGCGCGGCGCGGAGTCCGACGGCGGTCGTGAGGGCGGCGGCGCCGACCAAGGCCGTCCACCGGGCCGCGCGTGAGGGGACCTCGGGGCGCCGGACCAGGCGCTCGGGGCGTCCGCCGGGCAGCGGGCCGTCGAGTCCGAGGGCCAGTGCCTCGGCCAGGTGCACGGCCTGTCGGCCGGTGCCGCCCTGTTCGATCTGGGTACGGCAGCTGAAGCCGTCGGCCAGCACCAGCCGGTCGCGGGCCGCCGCGCGGACGGCGGGCAGGACGCCGAGTTCCCCGACGGCCATCGACACCTCGTGGTGCCCGTGTGTGTATCCGAAGTCGCCGGCCAGCCCGCAGCAGCCCTCGTCGAGGACGTCGGCGTCGAGGTGGGCGCGGCGCATGAGTTCGCGGTCGGCGTCGAACTTCAGGACCGCGTGCTGGTGGCAGTGCGTCTGCACCGTGGCGTTCCGGTCCAGCCGGGGTGGCCGCCATGTCTCGGGGGTGTGCTCGACGAGATGCTCGGCGAGGGTGCGGACCTGCCGCGCGAGCCGCGCCACGTCCTCGTCGCCGTTGCCGTTGCCGTCACTGTCACTGTCACTGTCACTGTCGCCGTCGCCGTCGCCGGAGAGGAGTTCGGGGGCGTCGGAGCGGAGGACGGCGGTGCAGGACGGTTCCAGGCCGATGACCGGGGTGCCCGCGTCCAGGTAGGGACGCAGGACGCGCAGGGTACGGCGCAGAACCCTCTTGGCGACGGCCAGTTGTCCGGTGGAGATCCACGTCAGCCCGCAGCACACGGGCGCCTCGGGCACGGCGACCTTGAAGCCGGCGTCCTTGAGGACCCGTACGGCCGAGATCGCCACCGACGGGTGGAAGTAGCTGCTGAAGGTGTCCGGCCACAGCACGACGGTGGCCGGATCCGCCGGGTCCGGCTGTCCCCTTCCATGAGCACGCCACCACCGTGGGAAGGATTCCCCGGCGAACAGCGGGGCCGTCCGCGCGCCGTCCACTCCGGCCAGCCGCTTGCCCACCCGGGCGAGCCCGGGGGCGTGCAGCACGCTGTTGACCCATCCCGGCGCGACCTGGGACAACCGGGCCCACACAGGCAGCCGGCCCATCGAGTAGTGCGCGGCCGGACGGGGCCGCCCGGCGTAGTGGTGGGCGAGGAACTCCGCCTTGTACGTGGCCATGTCGACGCCCGTCGGGCACTCCGACTTGCAGCCCTTGCAGGCCAGGCACAGATCGAGCGCGTCGCGCACCTCGGTCGAGCGCCAGCCGTCGCCGACCGCCGAGTCGGGGTGCCCGTCGAGCATCTCGAACAGCAGCCGGGCCCGGCCCCGGGTGGAGTGCTCCTCCTCCCGCGTGGCCCGGTACGAGGGGCACATCACCCCGCCCCGCTCAGTACGGCAGTTGCCGATCCCCACGCAGCGCAGCACCGCGCGGCTGAAGGAGTGCTCGTCCTTCGGGTAGCCGAAGTGGGTGCCGGAGGTGGCGGGACGCCAGGCGGGGCCGAGCCGGAGCTGTCCGTCGACCGGGTTCGGGCCGACGATCTTGCCCGGGTTCATCCGGTCGTCCGGGTCGAACAGGGCTTTCAGCTCGCCGAACGCGGTCACCAGCCGCTCGCCGAACATCCGGGTCAGCAGTTCGCCCCGCGCCTGCCCGTCACCGTGCTCGCCGGACAGCGAGCCGCCGTGGGAGGCCACGAGGTCCGCGGCCCGCTCCAGGAAGCGGCGGAAGTCCGCCACGCCGTCGGCGGTCCGCATCCCGAAGGGGATACGGGTGTGCACACACCCCTGCCCGAAGTGGCCGTACAGGGAGGGACGGCCGTAGCCGAACTCGGCGAACAGACCCTTCAGATCGCGCAGATAGTCGCCCAGCCGCTCGGGCGGCACGGCAGAGTCCTCCCAGCCCTCCCAGGTGTCCCGGCCGTCCGGCGGACGCGCGGTCACACCGAGACCCGCCTCCCGGGCCCAGAGCATCCGCTGCTCGCGGCCGGGGTCGTCCGAGAACGCGACGGCGGGGTCCTGCGTGGTGCGGCCGAGCGCGTTCAGCAGCGCGTGGGCCTGCTCGTCCACGTCCTCCTGGCTGTCACCGGCGAACTGCAGCAGCAGCCAGCTCTCCCCCGCGGGCAGCGTGCTGAGCGAGTCGAGGTGCACATGCTCCTCCCGCATCAGCTGGGCCATCCGCCCGTCCAGCGCCTCCAACTGGCTGGGCGAACAGTGCTCCAGCAGGCGAGGCACGTCGTCGGCGGCCCGGCAGATGTCGCCGTAGCCGAGGACCAGCAGCGACTGGAACGGGGAGAGGGGGACGAGGTCCAGTTCGGCGCGCAGGACGGTCACCAGGGTGCCCTCGCTGCCGACCAGGGCCTTGGCGAGGTCGAAGCCGTTCTCCGGGAGCAGCGAGTCGAGGTTGTAGCCGGAGACCCGGCGCGGGATCTTCGGGTAGCCGCGCCGGATGTCCCCGAGGTACTCGGCGACGATCCGGTCCAGCCCGTCGTAGATCTCGGCCCGGCGCCCACCCTCGGCGGCGATCCCGGCTCGCTCGGCCCGGGAGGCGGGGCCCACCCACATGCGGGTCCCGTCGTAGGTCAGGACCTCCAGCCGGCGCACGTTGTCCACCGTCTTGCCGTACGCCTGCGCGGAGGCGCCGCACGAGTTGTTGCCGATCATGCCGCCGAGCGCGCAGTGGCTGTGCGTGGACGGCTTGGGGCCGAACTGGAGGGAGTGGCCGGACAGCCGCCGGTTCAGCTCGTCCAGGACGATTCCGGGTTCCACGACACAGGTCCGGGCGCCGGCGTCGACGGAGACCAGGGCGTGGCAGTACTTGGTCCAGTCGATGACGACGGCCGTGTTGGTCGCCTGCCCGGCGAGACTGGTGCCGCCGCCCCGCGACAGGAGGGGTGCGCCGAAGCGCGTACACACGTGAACGGCACGCGCCCCGGCCTCCACACTCCGGGGCACGACGACCCCGAGCGGCAGCTGCCGGTAGTTGGAGCCGTCGGTGGCGTACGCGCCCCTGCTGCCGCGATCGAAGCGGACCTCGGCGTCGGCCTCCTCACGCAGGGCCGCCGCCAGGCCGGTCACGTCGACTTCGGCCGCGCGTTCCGTCGGCGCGGTGCTCACCAAGGGCCTCCCATGGAGTGCGGCTGACCGTGTCCGCGCCCCGGGTACCCCCGCATCGCGCGGGTAAATGTTCGCCGGCCGGAAGCGCGCCCCGGGGCGCGGCGAGGCTCCTGGCGCGGGCCGTGTGCAGGTGGGTGCGGGGCGGGTACCCGGCGGCCGTGAAGCGGTGAACGGCACCGCCGCGACCATGGGAGCGACAGATGCCTCAGCATGTACGCGACATCATGACCGGGTCCCCCGTGACCGTCGGACCACAGGCGTCCGTCACCGCGGTCGCCCGGCTCATGAGGGACCAGGACATCGGCGCGGTCCTGGTGACGGACCACGACCACCTGCGTGGTCTGGTGAGCGACCGCGACCTCGTCGTCCGCGCGCTCGCGGAGGGCGCGGACCCAGGCCAGACGACCGTGGCCCAGGTGTGCAGCGCCGAACTCGTCACCGTCGGCGCCGACGAAGAACTCGGCCGCGCGGTACAGGTGATGCGCGAGCACGCCGTACGCCGCCTGCCCGTCGTCGACGGCGACACGCCGGTCGGCATCGTCGCACTCGGCGACCTGGCCATGGAACGCGATCCCGAATCGGCGCTCGGGGACATCAGCGCGGCACGGTCGAACAAGTAGTCGAATAGGTGGGGTTCACCCTCCGGCGCACCGGGCCCGACGCGCGGGTGCGCCCGTCGGCCGGGGCTACGGCCGACGGGCGCACTTTCCGAGCGAGCTGTCCTGGCTGTCCGTGCCGGCTGTCCGTCCGGGCTGTCGGTCCGGGCGGTCCGGCGGCGGGCCCTGCCTCCTCAGTCCTTGCCGCGTCCCGTCAACGTGTCCCTGAGACGGTCGACCATGCCCGCGCCGGGGGCCAGCAACTTGTTGGCCGGCGGGGTGTCCGGGGCCGACGGGTGCGGTCGGGTCGGCGCGGTCTTCTTCGCCCGGCGGACCTTGTCGCCCAGCTTCATCAGGACGTCCCCGGAGGCCATGTTCCGCAGCCGGGGGAAAAGGGTGTCCTCCTCGTCGCGGACATGCGCGCGGATCTCCGTCATCAGCTCGCCGACGAGCCGGTCGAAGCGTGGGTCGTCGGCGTCCACGGCTTCGAGTTCCTTCATCGTCCGTTCGGCCTCGGCGTGGTCCTCGATCTCCTTGTCCGCGACGCTGTCACCGTCCGACAGGAACTCCCGCACAGCCGGGTAGAGGTACTCCTCCTCGGCCACCGAGTGCCTCACCAGCTCGATCACGGCCTGCTCGGCGTACACCTCGCGCTGCCTGTCCCCCGGAGCCAGTGCCTCGATCCGTCCGAACAGCTCCTCGACCTCGCGGTGATCGGTGGTCAGCTCCGCGATGACATCTCCACCATGTCCCATGGGGCGTATCTCCTTCCCGTGACGACCGGAACAGTCCTGTGGCGGCCGGAATGCGATGAACGTGTATCCCTGGCCCCATGGGCGCAAACAGTGCGTGGGTGGTCGGCGCGCGCGTCACGCCCACCGTGTGTCTCTCGCCGCCCATCGGGCACTCGGCGGACAACGGGGACGAACGACAACGGGGACGAACGACAACGGGGACGAACGACAACGGGGACGAACGACAACGGGGACGAGGAAGGAGGAAGACGTGCGGCTGTCATTCCTGGAACCGCTCTTCGACCGCCCGGGACCGTGGGCCACCGTGTACTTCGGCCCGGCGCGGAACGACGAGTCGGGTGCCAAGCAGCACGAACTGTCCGTACGCGAGGCCTGCCGGACGCTGGAGCGGGAAAGCGCCGACCGCGCGACCACGGAAGCGGTACGTGACGCGCTCACGCGGATCCGGCCTGTGGAGGACCCGGCGGGCCGAGTGGTCTTCGCCGCCCGCGGCGAGGTGGTGCTCAGCCACCGGCTGTCCCGCCCACCGCAGCGCCTGATCACCTGCTGGGGCCCGCTGCCCCGCCTGACGCCGCTGCTGGAACTGTCGGGCCAGGACCCGGTCTGCATCGTGGCGTACATCGACCGGACCGGCGCCGACTTCCAGCTCCGTGGGGCGGTCGGCCCGCAGACCGCGGGGCAGGTCGAGGGGAAACGGTATCCCGTTCACCGCACGACGTCGTCGGACTGGTCCGAGCGGCACTTCCAGCTCAAGGTGGAGAACACCTGGGAGCGCAACGCCGGCGAGATCGCCGAGGCGCTCAGCAGGGCGTACGAGGAACTCGGCGCCGACCTGGTGGTGCTGGTCGGAGACCTCCGCGAGCGCCCGGCCGTACACGAGAAGCTCCCGGCGGCCCTCCGTGAGGTCACCGTGGAGACCGAGCACGGCGGTCGCGCGGCCGGCTCCTCCTCCCCCGCCCTGGAAGAGGCCATCGAGCATGCCCGGCAGGCGTACACCCGCCGTCGTATCGACGAGGCACTCGACCGTTTCCGCGCCGGACGCGTGGGCGGCGACCGGCCCACCGACGCGGTGGAAGGCATCCCGGCCCTGGTGGAGGCGGCACGCGAACACCGCATCGGCACCCTGCTCGTCCGTCCCGGCGGACGAGAACTCGGCCGGGAGACGTGGGTGGGCGCCCGACCCGATCAGGTGGCGGTGCGCCGGACCGACGCGCAGACCCTCGGCGAGAGCGATCCGGCCCCGGTACGCGCGGACGACGCGCTGCTGCGCGCTGCCGCCGCCACAGCCGCCGACGTGCTGGTCGTCCCTCCGCCGGACCCCTCGGACCCCTCGGACCCCTCGGACTCCTCGGACCCGTCGGACCCGTCGGACCCGTCACCTCCGTCGGACGAGACCAACTGGGACATCCCGACAGGGGGCATGGGAGCCCTGCTGCGCTGGACCTACGAACCGGCCCCGGCGTAACAGCGGCCCCGGCCCCACCCGACAACTCGCGGAGGCGCACATGGACGCGTCGGTGGATCGGATCGCGCGGCCATGGGGCGGCCGTACCCCTTACGGCCGCCACGAGCCGTGGCCCGTCCGCGTGGACACCTTCCTGGCGGCCGGCGTCGACCCGGCGGCGGTGCGGCGCTGGGTGCAGACCGCGTCGGTCCTGCACTCGGACGGGGACGCGATGGACATCGCGGTCGTGGACGGGCGCATGGCGGGCGTCCGGGGCCGCGCGGGGGACCGGGTCAACCATGGCCGACTGGGCCCGAAGGACCTCTTCGGCTGGCAGGCGAACGCCTCCGCGGACCGGCTGACGAGGCCGCTGGTCCGCGAAGGCGGGCGCCTCGTGGAGTGCGACTGGGCCACCGCGACGGAGCGGATCGCGGCCCGCTCCCGGGAGCTGCTGGACGAGCGCGGTCCGGGGTCGATCGGCTTCTACACCACGGGCCAGCTGTTCCTGGAGGAGTACTACACACTCGCGGTGCTGGCCCGGGCCGGGATCGGCACCAGCCACCTGGATGGCAACACCCGGCTGTGCACCGCCACCGCCGCCGAGGCGCTGAAGGAGTCCTTCGGCTGCGACGGGCAGCCCGGCAGTTACGACGACCTCGACCACGCCGACGCGATCGCGCTGTTCGGACACAACATCGCCGAGACCCAGCCCGTGCAGTGGATGCGGATCCTCGACCGGCTGGAAGGCGCCGACCAGCCCCGCATCGTGTGCGTCGACCCCCGCCCCACACCGGTGGCCCGCCGGGCGACCGTCCACCTGGCGCCGCGCCCCGGCACGAACCTCGCGCTGCTCAACGCCCTCCTCCACGAGATCATCCGCACCGACCGCGTCGACCACGACTACATCGAGGCCCACACCGTCGGCTTCGAGGAGCTGGCGACCCGGGTGAAGGACTCCACCCCCGAGTGGGCGGCCGGCATCTGCGACGTACCGGCCGCTCTCCTCCGCGAGGCCGCCGAGATCCTCGGCACGGCCGAGCGGCTGCTGTCCACGGTGCTGCAAGGGGTCTACCAGTCCCACCAGGCCACGGCCGCCGCCGTACAGGTCAACAACCTGCACCTGATCCGCGGCATGCTCGGGCGGCCGGGCGCCGGCGTCCTGCAGATGAACGGGCAGCCCACCGCTCAGAACACCCGCGAGTGCGGCGCCGACGGCGACCTGCCCGGCTTCCGGAACTGGCAGAACGACAGCCATGTCGCCGACCTGGCGAAGGTCTGGAACGTCGACCCGAGCACGATCCCGCACTACGCCCCGCCCACCCACGCCATGCAGATGTTCCGCTACGCCGAGCAGGGCTCGATCCGCATGCTCTGGATCAGCGGCACCAACCCCGCGGTCTCCCTGCCCGAGCTGTCCCGCATCCGCTCGATCCTCGCCCAGGACCGCCTCTTCGTCGTCGTACAGGACCTGTTCCTCACCGAGACCGCCCAGCTGGCCGACGTGGTGCTGCCCGCCGCCACCTGGGGTGAGAAGACGGGTACGTTCACCAACGCCGACCGCACGGTCCATCTGTCCGACCAGGCCGTCGACCCGCCCGGCGAGGCGAAACCGGACCTGGAGATCTTCCTCGACTACGCGGCCCGCATGGACTTCCGCGACAAGGACGGCGGCCCGCTGATCACCTGGCACGACCCGGAGTCCGCGTTCGAGGCGTGGAAACGGTGCAGCGCGGGCCGCCCCTGCGACTACACCGGCCTCACCTACGACCGGCTGCGCGGCGGCAGCGGCATCCAGTGGCCCTGCACCGAACAGTCCCCGGACGGCACGGAACGCCTCTACACCGATGGCATCACCTGGGCCCACCCGGACCTCTGCGAGAGCTACGGCAAGGACCTGATCACCGGCGCGACGGACGACGTCGTCGAGTACCGCTCCCTCAACCCCGACGGCAAGGCCGTGATCAAGGCAGCCGGATACCTGCCGCCCCACGAGGCACCCGACGACGACCACCCGTTCCAGCTGACGACCGGCCGCACCCTCTACCACTTCCACACCCGTACGAAGACCGCGCGGGCACCCCAGCTCAACGCCGCCGCCCCCGACGTCTGGGTCGAGGCCTCCGCCTCCGACGCGGCAGCCCTCGGACTCGACGAAGGGGACCTGGTGGAGGTGACCACCCCGCGCGGCGCCATGCGCGGCCGGCTGCGCGTGACCGACATTCGCCCGGGACTGCTGTTCGTGCCCTTCCACTACGGCTACTGGGACACCGAGGCCGGCCACGGCCCCGACGGCGACACACCCGGCCGCGCCGCGAACGAGACGACGACCACCGACTGGGACCCGGCCTCCAAGCAGCCCCTGTTCAAGACGGCCGCGGCCGTCTTGCGCCGGGTGGAGCGGGGCGACGGCCGATACGCCCCGGCGCCGACCACCACCGCATCCGCCCCCGCCCGCGCAGACGCCGCACCGGCCACCACGGGCGGCCCCTCCGCCCTCGCCACCGAGTCGCCTGAGTCGCCCGACGCGACCGGGGACAGCCGAAGCCACGGGGAGGACGCCCGATGAACGGCATCGATCTCGTCCTCCGCGCCCTCCACCACGGCGAGAGCCGCCTGGCCGACGAGCTGACGGCCGTGGCCGACCGCCACCGTGCCGACCACGAGGTCCACCACGTCGCCACCGACCTCGCCCACTGGTCCCACGAACACACCCGGCGCCTGGCCGACACCGCCCACGACCGGGGCCTGAACCTCGACGATCGCCCGGCGCCCCTCGACGATCCGCCGGAGCCCGCCCCGCTGCTCCTCCTGTACGACCTGCGGGACCTCCACCTCCGGGCCGCGCGGAACTCGCTCCACTGGGAGATGCTCGCGCAGGTCGCACAGGCCACCCGGGACGACGCACTCCTCGCCCTGGCCTCCGCCTGCCACCCACAGACCCTGCGGCAGATGCGCTGGACCAACACCATGATCAAGAACCTCTCGCCCCAGGCGCTGACGAGCCTGTGACGAGGACGGGCCGACGGCCTGCCGGCCGCTCCACGGCGGCGTAACGTCGCGGTAGGGGTGAAGCCCACCACGTCGGGCGGAACGCTGGAGGTCCCTCGTGACCAGCACGGGTGAACCGGCCACCGATATCGACGAGCTGGATACCGCGTTCGCGGAGACGGTGCGCCGGACCGGGGCGTCCATCGGCGCCCTCTATGTGCTCACACCGGACGAACAACTGCTGCGGCTGCACGCGCTGTACGGGGCGCCGGCCGAGTTCGCCGCCCCCTGGGCGAGGGTCCCGCTGGCCGCTCCGGCGCCGATGGCCGACGCGGTCCGCGAGGAACGCGTGGTGTGGGTGGGCAGCCAGGAGGAGATGGCCCACTCCTACCCGCGCACCGCCATGGTCCTTCCCTACCCGCTGGTGCTGGTCGCCGCGCCGGTCGTCGGCGTCCGGCGGTGGGGTGCCCTGCTCCTCATGTGGCCGGCCACCCGACCGCCGTACTCGACCCGGCGGGAGCAGAGCCACATCGTGTCCAGTTGCCGACGGCTGGCCGGGCTGATCGAGGAGGCGGTCCGGTCCGGCAGACCCCCCGGCCGTGGTGACCGGCCCCACGTACTCCCCGTCGCGACCGGCCGCAGGCCCGCGCGTCCGGCGATGGCCGCGGCCGACTTCGTCGAGCGCCTGCCCGGCGGCAGCTGCGCCCTGGACCTGGAAGGACGTGTCACCTACGTCAGCTCCGGGGCCCGCGACCTGCTGGGCATCGACGCCGACCGGCTGTTGGGCACACTGCCGTGGCAGTCCGTGCGCTGGCTCGACGACCCCACCTACGAGGACCGCTACCGTGCCGCGGTGATCAGCCGCGAGCCCGTCTCCTTCGTCGCGTGCCGACCCCCCGACCAGTGGCTGGAGTTCCATCTCTACCCGGACGCCAGCGGCATCAGCGTCCGTATCGTTCCCAGCGGCGCACCGGGCCCGCCCTCCCCGGCGCCCCGCCAACCCGCGCGGACCACCACAGCCGCCCGCGCCGGCCAGCTCTACCAGCTCACGCACCTGGCCGCCGCGCTGACCGAGGTCGTCGGCGTCGAGGACGTCATCGACCTTGTCGCCGACCAGATCATGCCCGCCTTCGAAGCACAGGGCCTGGTCCTGTCCACCGCCGAGGCGGGCCGGCTGCGGATCATCGGGCACCGCGGCTACGACTCCCGCACCATCGACCGCCTCGACGGCCTGCCCCTCGACACCCGCTTCACCCCGGCCGGGCGCGCCCTCAGCAGCGGCATCCCCGCCTTCTTCTCCCACCCGCAGGACATGAAGCGGATCTACCTGGAGGCCCCGCTGATCAGCGGCAAACAGGCCTGGGCCTTCCTGCCATTGATCATTTCCGGCCGGCCCGTCGGCTGCTGCGTCCTGTCCTACGAGAGCCCCCACGAGTTCCCGGCCGAGGAACGCGCCGTCATGACGTCGCTCGCCGGGCTCATCGCCCAGGCTCTCGACCGCGCACGCCTGTACGACACCAAACACGAGCTCTCCCAGGGCCTCCAGCAGGCGCTGCTCCCCCGCACCCTGCCCGCCGTCACCGGGCTGCGGGTCGCCGCCCGCTATCTGCCCGCCACCCGGGGCATGGAGATCGGCGGGGACTTCTACGACCTGATCCGCCTCGGCGACAGCGCGGTCGCGGCCGTCATCGGCGACGTCCAGGGCCACAACGTGGCCGCCGCCGCGCTGATGGGGCAGGTCCGGACCGCTGTCCACGCCCACGCGACCCTCAGTACGCCCCCCGACGAGATCCTCTCCAGAACCAACCGGCTCCTCACCGATCTGAGCCCCGACCTGTTCACCAGCTGCCTGTACGCCCACCTCGACTTCGCCGACGGCCGCGCGACCCTGGCCAGCGCCGGGCACCCGCCGCCCCTGCGACGCCTCCCCGACCACGACACCCGTCCCGTCGACGTCCAGCCAGGACCGCTCCTGGGAATCACCGCCGAGGCCGTCTTCCCGGTGACCGAGATCCCGCTCACCACGGGGGTGATGCTCGCCTTCTACACCGACGGCCTCATCGAAAGACCGGGAATCGACCTGGAGGACTCCATGGCCGACCTCGCCCACCATCTCGCCCGCGCGGACGACCACGACCTGGACCTGCTCATCGATGAGCTGCTGGAGCAGGTCGGCTCCACTTCGCAGCGGCTCGACGACATAGCGCTGCTCGTGCTCCGCACCGAAGCGACCTGACGAGCGAGAGCGAGGCGGAGACGGAGACGGTGGCGGTGGCGGTCGGCGTGCCGTCGCTGCTGCGGGGGGCCGGGTCAGTGCAGGGGCTGTCCGTCGACGACGGCGGCCGGTTCCAGGCCGCGGGTGACGAGGGAGTAGGCGGTCTCGGTGAGGCGTACGCGGCGGCGGATCGCGTAGGCGCTGAGCAGCCGGGCGGCCTCTCCGACGGTGAGCCCGGTGTGCTGGGCGACCATGCCTTTGGCGATCTCCAGGGTGGCTTTGGCGGCGATGACACTCTGCACGCGGGTGATGACGTCGTCGCCGCGGGCGGGTTCGGTCGACCAGTGCATCAGGGCGAGGGTCGCGGAGTCGGCGAGGGCCTGGGCGACATGGACGTCGTCCTCCGGCAGATGTCCCGCCCGCCTGCGCAGCAGGGTGAGGGTGCCCAGGGGGCGGTCGCGCAGGCGCAGCGGGACCGCCTGGAGACAGTCGTACCCGGTTTCGACCATGGCCGTGGCCAGCCTGGGCCAGCGCTCGTACTCGGCGGAGATGTCGAAGACGCTCGCCGGCTCGCCGGTGCGGTAGCACTCCATGCAGGGGCCCTGGCCGTACTGGACCTGCGAGCAGTTCGGCGAAGGCGGCGTCCTCGTCGGTCGCGGCCATCGTCTTCAGGCTGCCCCGGGCGTCGGCGATCATCACGGCCGCCGCGTCGACGTCGAGCAGTTCCTGGCAGGTGTGGACCAGGCGCTGGAAGAGCTGCAGCGGGTCGAATGCCACCGCGTAGGTGTCGGAAAGGGCGACGAACGCCTGCGCCAGCTGTCGCTCGCGGTTCATGCCCGCCTCCCGGACACCGTCATTGCTGCTACCGGCCGTTCAGTCATCGCCCAGGTCCATGACGCGGTCGATGATGTCGCGGGCGACTTGGGTGGAGGTGCGGCCCTGGGCGAAGGCCCGCGCGCGCAGGCGCAGCAGCGCCTCCTCGGCGCTCACTCCCAGCCGTACCATGATCATCCCGGTGGCCTGGTGCACCTCCTCCCGGTCCGCCTCCGCTCCTGCCAGCCACGTTACGACTCCTTCGGGGTGGGGGGAAGCGTGATCAAGGGCGATGACGGCGAGCGTGACGGCGTCGGCGACCAGCAGGGCGGTGCGGATGTGGTCGCCGCTCAGTGATCCGGCCCGTTCGCGGTACAGGTCGAGGGTGCCCAGGGAGTTTCCGGCGCCCGCCAGCGGCAGGGAGAAGGCCGCCTCGGCGCCGGCCTTGGCGGCCTGCATGGCGAACAGGGGCCAGCGGCGGGTGGCCGGGGGGCGGGTCAGGTCGGTGGCGAACACCGGGGCGTGCAGCCGGACGGCTTCCATGCAGGGGCCTTCGCCGAGGGTGTACTGGATTTCCGCCAGCCGCGCGGCGACGCTGTCGCTCGCGCACAGTACGACTCCCATGTCCGAGCCGTCACCGAGGACCGACACGGACAGTCCCGAGGCCGCCGGGAGCAGGGAGATACAGGCGTGGCCCAGCGCGTCGGGCACCTCGGAGGGGGGTGTCCCGCGGACCGCGGAGATGAGTTCGTGGGCGATGCGGGCACGCTCGAATTCCGTCTCCTGCTCGGCGTCCCCGCCGCCCAACACGTCGTCCCCGGCCATGAGCGTCACCTCCCCACGGTCGACCTGAACAAACGAGCGGTACTCGATCTTGGCACAACGGGGAGCCGGAGCGGCCACGGCCGTACCACGCCCCCACGCGGGCGGCCCGGCTGTCGGCGACTGAGCGGTGCCGGGTCCGGCGAGGCGCGACGGCCCCGCCCTGACAGGGAAGCAGTCCTCTTCTCGGCCTCGGTGATCACCGCGCCTCAACTTCTCTCTGCACCGGGCCCGTCACAGCCCGGCTCGTCGGTTCACCCTGTCACCGCCCCGAGTTTCCCCTGGGTGTTGCCGGGAAACGTGGCCGCCCCGAAGGGCGGACGCCGGCTTCTGGATGCGCGGGTGGTTCTCCAGCGCCCATCGCACGGTCTTCGGCGGGCGCCCGAGCAGGGTTTCCAGCTGGTCGGTCGCGCCGCGGTACCCGCCGCCGCCCATCAGCCGGGTCAGGGTCTTCAGATGCTCGGCGGTGTGCGGAAACGCGGCCAGGGCCGTGTCCACGTAGGTCTCGTTCCAGGTTTCGACGTCTTCGGGAACGTAGGTGACCGGGCGTCCCAGTACGGCCGTGTAGTCCTCCGCGAACCCGTGCATGTCCTTCAGTTCCGGGCCGTTGAGGTCGTAGGACTTCGAGAGGTGCGGCGCCGGGTCGAGCAGGATCTTCACGCACAGCTCCGCCACGTCGTGACCCGCGATGGGCGCGAGCGGGTGGTCGCCGAAGGGCAGGCGCAGTTCACCGCGGCTCAGCGGCTCCAGCGCCAGCCAGGTCATCAGGGGGTTCTCGACGAACATGGCCCCCCGGATGTTGACGGTCGGGAGGCCGGACCAGTCGAGCACCTGCTCGGCGATCCAGTGGGCCCGTTGCTGCGGCGACCAGTTCGCGACGAGTCCACCGAGCCACGCACGCCGCTCCTCCTCCGGTGCGGTCATCTTGTCGAACGTCATGAACGACTGCTCGTACTCGGAGATGTTGACGAAGACCTCGATGTCGCCCTGGGCCCGCGCCGCCGCGGCCATCAGGCTGACGGCGTCGGTGTAGTACGGCGACAGGCTCATGCTGAAGTAGATGCGCCGGACGCCCTTCAGCGCGGCGCTCACGTCGGCGATGGTGAGCAGGTCACCGACGAAGACCTCGGCCCCGGCCTGGCGGAGCGAGTGCGCGCGTTGGTCGTCCTGGCGCACGAACGCGCGCACCGGGTGCCCTTGTCCGAGCAGCATGTCGACCATCGTTCGGCTCACACCACCGATTTCACCGGCGGCACCGGTGATCAGGATGGGGTTGCGCTCGGGCATCAAGGTGTCCTCTGTCTGGTGGGGGCAGGTCAGCTGTTCGCAAAGCGCAGGGGGTGCGTGCGCGTCAGCCGGCCAGGCGGTTGATCTTGCGGATCTGCTTGTCGAAGGCCTGGGCCGGTACGAGGCGGCGCAGTGTGCTGACCCGTCCGGCCGTGGGGCCTGCGGTGTAGCGCAGCTTCGGCTTCGCGTCGGTCGCTGCCGCGACGATCGCCTTGGCGACGACGGCGGGGGCGTCGCCGTCCCTGACCGCCTCCGCCAGCACGCCGTCGACGATGTGCCGCTGCTTCTCGTAGGCACGCAGGGGCATGTCGGGCTTCGCGCTGTTCGCCTCGAATCCGGTCCTGGTGTAGGCGGGTTCCACGAGAAGCGACCGGACGCCGTGCTCACGGACCTCGTGGTCCAGGGATTCCGAGTAGCCCTCGATCGCATGCTTGGACGCGGCGTAGACGGCCATGTAGGGCTGGGGCATGAACCCGAGTACGGACGAGATGTTGATGATGCGTCCGCGTCCCTGACCGCGCATGTACGGGAGGACCTCCGTCACCATGCGCATGACGCCGAAGACGTTGGTGTCGAAGACGCTCTGGGCCTGCGCGACGGAGGTTTCCTCGGCCGCGCCCATCGAGCCGACGCCGGCGTTGTTGACCAGGACGTCGATCCGTCCGAACCGTTCGATCACCTCCTGGACCGCGGCGGTCACCGAGGTGTCACTGGCCACGTCGAGGTCGATGAACGTCACACCGCTGACCGGGGTGACGCGCGAGGTGTCGCGGCTTGTGCCGACCACGTCGAAACCCGCCGCGACCAGCGCGAGCGCGGTTTCTTCGCCGATGCCGCAGGACGCGCCCGTCACGAGTGCGGTCGGTCGGTATGTGGTCATCGCGGACCTCCTGGGCTCATCGAGAAACCGATCGGTTTCCATCAGCGTAAACCGATCGGTTTCCGGGCGCAAGTCCGAGTGGGGAACGGTGCGGAGGGGGAGCCGTAGCGTCGTCCGTGCCTGCGCGCGGCTGCTCTCGGCGCACCCCGAGGCGCTCGAAGGGGTCCGGGGCGGCCGGACGAGGCGCTGGGCAGGCGTGTGTCGATCCGGGGCGCGCATTGGGCGCCGGGCCCGTTCGAAAGCGTGAAGCGCGAGAACGCGAGAACGCGAGAACGCGAGA
>NZ_JAEMUX010000089.1 GCF_016598475.1 Streptomyces adelaidensis | reverse complement strand
CTCGCGGCTCGCGGCTCGCGGCTCGCGGCTCGCGGCGACGGTGTGAATATCGCATTTCAAGCCGGTTGGCAATCTTTCGCGTGGTTCGTGATGGTCGGACAAGCACGGACGAGCACCTGAACTCGTGCACGGTGTACACCGTAACGAACCACTTCACAGACGCGGCGACCGGCGGACGGTCAGGACGGCGACGTCGTCGTGCCGGCCACCGCCCCCGGCGAACGCGCGGGCGTCGTCGTACAGGGCCTGGGGCAGCTCGGTGGGGGAGAGGTCGAGGTGCTTGGCCAGGCGCTCGTCGACCGGGTAGAACGTGCCGTCGGCGGCGCGGGTCTCGGTGAGGCCGTCGGTGCTCAGGAGCAGGGTCGCACCGTCGGGGAAGGCGAACCAGCCCACGGTGGTCGGTTCGAGGGCGAGTTCGGCGAGGCCGAGCGGGACGCCGGAGTCCAGTTCGGCCACGGTGACAGTGCCCTCGTGCATCACATACGGCAGGACGTGGCCACAGTTGACGGCCTGCACCTCGTCGGTACCGGTGTCGACGCCGATGACGAGGGCGGTGACGAAGCGCTCGTCGTCGCCGGTGTGTTCGGCGTAGGAGTTGTGGCGTACGACGGCGGCGTCCAGCGCGTCGGCGAGCGCGGTGAGGGTCGGCTCGCGGTACGCCGCCTCGCGGAAGGCCCCGATGACGGCGAACGCGGCGCCCACGGCGGTCAGCCCCTTGCCCTGTACGTCTCCGATCAGGACCCGGGTCCCCCACGGGGAGGCGACGACGTCGTAGATGTCGCCGCCGACGAGCCGGTCCTCGTGGAGGGGCTCGTAGACGCCGTTGACCAGGACGTCGTCGGTGAGCAGGGGGAGGGGGTGGAGGATGTGCCGCTGCATGGCCACCGCGGTGGACCGCAGCCGCAGCATCTCGTGCTCGCGCCTGATCCGCCGCTGGCAGCCGTAGACCGAGGTCACCCCCAGGGCGAGGGTGATCAGGACCAGGAGCAGACGGTCCAGCCACTGGCCCCCGTCGACGTCGCGCAGTACCACGGTGGCGGTGACGACGAGCGTGGTCCACGCGGCGACGAACCCCGTCTGCCGGACGGTGCACAGTGCGGACGCCGCTCCCGGCAGGAACACCAGCAGCCCGAGAAGCCACACCTCGGACCCGGACAGCGCCCCGAGGAACTCCACCAGAGCGGTCACCGCCAGTACGCCGAGGACCAATGCGGCATGCCCCGGCGGCTCGATTGCCTCGAACGCCTCGACAGGTCTCTTCCGGCGGCTACCGGCCATGCGTACTCCCGGGCAGGTGGTGATCTCCTCGTACGTTAATCCGCCTCTGGCCAGGGGCGAGAGGCGCCCCGCCGATCCGGCCCTCCAGGCGGGACGGCACTGCGCACCCCGCCATCCGATACGGCGTACCGTACGCAGACCCGGATGCCTCGCCATTCCCCCGCGCTGGACCGCGCCACCCCCGGGCGCATCGCCGAGACCGCCCTCGCCCTGGTCGACGAGAGCGGGCCCGAGGTGCTGACCTTCCGGGCCTTGGCCGCGCGGCTCCGGATCTCGACGGCGTCCCTGCAACCCCGGTGCACGGACCTGGCAGGTCTGCTGGACCTGTGCCTCGACCACCTGGCCGCCCGGCTGCCCGGGCCCGAGCCGGGTGCGGACCGGGCGACTGCCACCGAGGTCCGGTTCACGGCCCTGTACCGGCTGCTCGTCGCCCACCCGGGGCTGCTCGCCCTGCGTGGGACGCGGCCCTGGCTCGGTCCGAACCTGCTGGCCCGGCTGGTCGAGGCGCAGCTCGCCGACAGCCTCACGGCCGGGGTGAGCCCGGACGGGGCGATCGCCGCGTACCGGCGGATGTATCTGCTCACCCTCGGCAGCGCGAGCTTCGTCGACCGCCGCCACCCGAAGTCCGCCCGGGCGGCGACCCGTACGACGCCGGCCGCGCTCGGCACGGAGGCCTTCCCGGTGCCGACCGGCCGGCTGGCCGCGATCGTGCCGGCCGTGACCGACCACGAGATCTACCACGGCGCCCTGCGCCGGCTCATCCACGCGGCCGACCCGGCCACCCCGGCCGCCTCGCCCGCTTCCGCCGTCGAAGAACAGCAAGGACACCGGCCATGAGCACCTCGACTCCCACGGCACACGTGTTCAGCAGCGACAACGCCGCCGGCACCTCCCCGGAGACCATCGAGGCCGTGGCCCGCGCGGCCTCGGCCGGGCCGTCACCGGCACGCCGCCTGACGGAGGGCGCGCCCACGCCGGGAGAGGCGCTCAGAAGGCCGTCCCCGTCCCGCCGGGCCGGGGGTCGACGTGGATCTTGGGGCCGGGCCCGGCGCCGGCCGGGCGTTCACCGGCGAGCACGGGGCCCACCTCGTCGAGGCTCAGGGTGGCGGCGACGAGCGGCCGGGGGTCGACCGTTCCGGCGGCGTACGCGCGGATGGTGGCGTCGAGGCCGGGGGAGGCGGACAGGACACCGACCGCCGTGACGTCCTTGAGGACGAGCGTGCGGGTGTCGATCCTGCTGGGCTCGCCGGCCAGCCCGATGTACACGACACGGCCGCCCGGCTCCACCAACTGCAGGGCCGTGTCCGGCAGTTGGACGGCGTTCGTGGCGTCCACGACGGCGTCGAAGGGCAGGTCCGGGACGGAGTCCTCCGTACAGACGTGCGCGAAGCCCAGGCCGCGGGCGAAGGCGAGGGAGCCGTCGGTCCGGCCCATCAGGTGAACCTCCGCACCCGCGGCCCGGAGGAACAGCGCGACCAGCAGTCCGATCGTCCCCGGGCCCAGGACGAGGGCCCGGTCCCCGGGCTTCGGCTCAGCGGCCCGCGCGGCGCGCAGGGCGTTGCCGCCGGGCTCGACCAGCGCACCGAGTACGGCGTCGACGGAGTCGGGCAGCGCGTGCAACGAGGAGGCCGGTACGGCGAGTCGCTCGGCCAGCGCACCGGCCTGGCCCCCGCGTATACCGACCTCCCGGCGTGTTTCACACACGTGCTGGCCGCCCCGGAGACAGCGGCGGCAGCGCCCGCAGCCGAGCATCGTGTCGCCCATGACGCGACGGCCGAGCCACGCGGCGTCGACGCCCGCACCGACCGAGGCCACCCGTCCGGCCCACTCGTGGCCGAGCCGCATCGGATAGGCGGAGTGCCCCTGATGCAGATACGCCATCGCGCCGGTGAAGAACTCCACGTCGGTGCCGCACACACCGACCCGCTCCACGTCGACGACGACCTCGCCGGGTCCGGCCACCGGCGCCGGCAGCTCCTGGACCTCGTACGCGCCGGGGGCGGTCAGGACGAACGCGCGCATGAGCCGACCGCTCACCGGGGCCCGAGCACGTGCTGACGCTGGGTGCCGAGCTGCTTGATGCCCAGCTCCATCACGTCGCCCGGCTGGAGATACACGGGCGGCTTGAGGCCCATGCCGACGCCGGGCGGGGTGCCCGTGTTGATCAGGTCGCCGGGCTCCAGGACGAGGAACTGGCTGAGGTAGTGGACGATGAAGTAAGGGTCGAAGATCATCGTCTTGGTGCTGCCGGTCTGCCGGCGGACACCGTTGACGTCCAGCCACATGTCCAGCGCGAGGACGTCGTCGATCTCGTCCGCGGTGGCGAGCCACGGCCCCGCGGGGTTGAAGGTCTCGGCGGACTTGCCCTTGGCCCACTGCCCGCCCCGCTCCAGCTGGAAGGCGCGCTCGCTGACGTCGTTGACGACGACATACCCGGCAATCGCGTCCCGCGCCTCAGCCACCGACTCCAGATAGCTCGTACGCCTGCCGATCACGATGCCGAGCTCCACCTCCCAGTCGGTCTTCGCGGAGCCACGCGGGATGCGTACGTCGTCGTTCGGGCCGATCAGCGTGTTGGGCGACTTGGTGAACAGGATCGGCTCATCGGGAACGGGCATCCCGCTCTCGGCCGCGTGGTCGCGGTAGTTCAGCCCGATGCACAGGATCTGGTGCGGGCGCGCGATGGGCGCGCCGACGCGCTCCCCGGCGAACCGGGACACCCGGCCCGCCGCCACCCGCTCGGCCACGACCGGACGGACCCGGTCGACACCGCCCGACCGGAAGAACGCCTCGTCGAAGTCGGTGACGACGTCGGAGAGATCGACGTAGGTCCCGTCGTCGACACGGGCTACGGGCTTCTCGGCGCCGGGGGCACCGATGCGCATGAGGTACACGGGGTCTTTCTCCAGGATCTGTCGAGTGGGAAACGCAACGTGGGGCGGGGGCTTCAGCGAGGCGGCTCGCGGAGGGAACCTGGGGGACCCAGGAGGGCGCGGATCTCGTCGAGGGCGTCGACCAGTGCGGCCAGGGGCGTCCGGTAGGCCAGCGCGCTGAGACTCACGGCTCCGGAGGGGACGGTCGGCGAGGTGAGATGGACGGGCAGGGCCAGGCAGTTGACCCCGGTCTCGTTCTCCTGGTCGTCGACGCCGTAGCCCCGTTCACGGGTGAACTCCAGCTCACGGTGCAGGTCGGCGGCCGTGCACCGTGTCCGTGGCGTACGGCGTTCCAGGGGCGCGTCGCCGACCCACGCCTCGACCTCCTCCAGGGTGCTCAACCGCCCGGTGAGCAGCAGCTTTCCCACGGCGGTGGTGTGGGCGGGGTTGCGTCCGCCGATCGTCGAGGTCAGCCGGACGGCGCCGGTGGGCGGGTCGACCTTGGCGCGGTAGACGACCTCGTGGCCGTCGAGCACCGCGTAGTGCGCGGTCTCGCCGAACCGGTGTGCGAGCGCTTCGAGTACGGGCCGGATGCGGACATGCTCGGGCCGGGCCTCGTGATGGGCGAAGGCCATGCGCAGGAACTCGTCGCCGAGCCCGTAACGGCCACGGGCGTCCTGGTCGGCCAGCCCGGCCCGGCGCAGCGCGCCGAGCGCCCGGTGCACGGTCGGCTTGGGACTGCCCACCGCCCGGGTCAGCTCCTCGAGGCCCACCCCGTCGGGATACCGCGCCAGCTCCTTGAGGACCGCGAGTACCCGGTCCGACCCCACAAGACGGCTGCCCCCGGCGGCTGCCCGGCCGTCCTCGCCGAGGTCTGTCGATCCGTCGTACGCCTGCGTATGCTTCATCGCGTTCCAGACTGTAGACCGCCGTACCGAATGCCGGAAGGGGCTCAGGCGTGACGCTCCGCAGTGCGCAGTGGTACGAGGGACAGGACCGCAACGCCTATATCCACCGGGCGTGGATGCGGCGGGGTGTGCCGGGCGACGCCTTCACCGGCCGGCCGCAGATCGCCATCGCCAACACCGCCTCGGACCTGACTCCTTGCAACGCCCATCTGAACGAGGTCGCGGCCTCCGTCCGCAACGGCGTGTACGAGGCGGGCGGCATCCCGCTGGACCTGCCGGTGGTGTCGCTCGGCGAGACCCAGGTGCGGCCCACCGCCATGCTCTGGCGGAACATGGCGGCGATGGCCACCGAAGAGATGCTGCGGGCCAACCCCATCGACGGCGTCGTGCTGCTCGGCGGCTGCGACAAGACGATCCCGTCGCTGCTGATGGCAGCCGCCTCGGTGGACCTGCCGGCGGTGGTCGTGCCGGGCGGCCCGATGCTGACCGGGACCTTCCGGGGCACGCCGCTGGGCTGCGGCACCGATGTGTGGCGGCTGTCGGAGGAGGTCCGGGCGGGCACGCTCTCCCAGGAGCAGTTCACCCGCTCCGAGTCGGCGATGATCCGCAGCCGCGGCCACTGCAACACGATGGGCACCGCGTCCACGATGGCGCTGGTGGCCGAGGCGCTGGGCACGGTCGTCCCCGGCGTGGCCGGCACGCCCGCCCCCGACAGCCGCCTCCTTGAGGCCGCGCATCACACCGGCCGGCTGGCGGTGGACATGGTCGCCGCCGACCGACGGCCGGGCACCTTCCTGACCAAGGGGTCCTTCCACAACGCGATCGTGGCGCTGGCGGCCGTCGGCGGCTCGACCAACGCGGTCGTCCACCTCCTGGCCATCGCGGGCCGGGCCGGCGTCGACCTGTCGCTCGACGACTTCGACCGCATCGGCTCCCGGGTGCCGGTCCTCGTGGACCTCCAGCCGGCCGGCCGCTTCCTCATGGAGGACTTCCACCGCGCCGGCGGTCTGCTCGCCGTGCTGCGCGAGGTCCGCGACCTCCTCGACCCGGACGCGCTGACCGTCACCGGCAAGCCGCTGGTCGACTCGCTCGACGACGCCGGCGTCTGGGACGCCGAGGTCATCCGCACCCGCGCCGAACCGCTCGTCGCCGAGGGAGGCATCGCCGTCCTGCGCGGCAACCTCGCCCCCGACGGCGCGCTCATCAAACCGGCCGCCGCCTCCCCGCACCTCCTCAGCCATCGCGGCCGGGCCGTCGTCTTCGACTCCGTCGAGGACTTCCACGCCCGCGTCGACGACCCGGACCTGGACGTCGACGCCGACTCCGTCCTCGTCCTGCGCGGCTGCGGCCCCAAGGGCTACCCGGGCATGCCCGAGGTCGCCAACATGCCACTGCCGAAGAAACTCCTCGAACAGGGCGTCCGCGACATGGTCCGCGTCTGCGACGGCCGGATGAGCGGCACGGCGTACGGCACGGTCGTCCTGCACGTGGCGCCCGAGGCGGCGGCCGGCGGCCCCCTCGCCCTCGTGCGGACCGGCGACGTCATCACCCTCGATGTCGAGGCCCGCCGCATCGACGTCGACGTCCCCGCCGACGAACTCGCCCGCCGACAGCCGAACCAGGCCACCCGCGACGGCTTCGCCGACCCCCGGCGAGGCTGGGAACGCCTCTACGTCGACCACGTCCTCCAGGCCGACACCGGCGCCGACCTCGACTTCCTCATCGGCTCCAGCGGCTCCGAGGTGAGCCGCGAGTCGCACTGACCACGCCGCCGGGCTTCCCCCACGGACTCCCTCGTAAGAGGCGGCTCCGCGCCAACACGTCATTGCGCAGGGTTCCGTCACTGAGCGGCGGGACGTCCCGGGGCGGTGATCATGGCCGCCTCCCCGGCCGTGCGGAGCCGGAGGACGGTCCAGAGGCGCGGACCCGGTGGGGTCACCCGCTCCGGCGCAGCACACGGGACAGGCCCAGGGCCGCCGTCCGTACCGCCGGGGCCAGTTGGGCGGGGCTGAACCGGGACCGGGGTACGGCCACCGACAGGGCGGCGACCGTGGTGCCCCCGGCGAAGACGGGCGCCGCGATACAGCTCACGCCGAGCGCGGCCTCCTGCTCCTCGTAGGCGAGGCCGGAGACCTGGATCTTCTCCAGCGCCATCCGCAGCCGCGCCGGATCGGTGATCGAGTACGGC
Source organism: Streptomyces adelaidensis (assembly GCF_016598475.1). Taxonomy (GTDB): domain Bacteria; phylum Actinomycetota; class Actinomycetes; order Streptomycetales; family Streptomycetaceae; genus Streptomyces; species Streptomyces adelaidensis. The sequence goes on along the minus strand of NZ_JAEMUX010000089.1, from coordinate 25,162 downwards.
GTGAGGCTCGGCAGCGGCCGCGACAGGACCTCCTCGGTCAGCTCGGCGCCGGAGAAGGCGAGCAGGGCCTTGCCCACACCGGTGCAGTTCAGCGGGAGGCTGCCGCCGATGCGGGAGGGCAGCCGCAGGGCCTCGTGGCCGTGGATGCGTTCGAGGTAGACCACGTCCAGGCCCTCGCGCACGCCGAGGTGGACGGTCTCCCGCGTGGCCTCGAACAGGTCCTGGAGAAACGGCAGGGCCGTCTCCCGCAGATCCAGCCGGTGCGGCACCAGCGAGCCCAGCTCGAAGAGCTTCGCACCGAGCCGGTACAGGTGCCCCGCGCGCTCCAGCCAGCCCAGCCGGACCAGGTCCGCCGCCAGCCGGTGCACGGTCGGCTTGGGCAGGCCCGCGCGCTCCGAAAGTTCCGACAGGCGGTACGGTCCGCCGCTCGGGATGAAGCATTCGAGGATGAGAGCGGACTTCTCCAGCATGTTGCCGCCCGCGTTGTTCCGTGTCACGGAACAAACATTGGCTGAAGCGGGGCCTGATGTCTATACCGGTATACGACGGCGGACCGCCGAAGGACCGCCAAGGACCACCGAAGATCGCCGACGGACATCCCGAGGCCCCCGTACACCCGTAGACCCCATACCTCCCGCTTCCCCTTCGCCCCTCTGGAGGCACCCTGTGTCGACTGTGCTCGACGGCATCCGTCCGGACGCCGCTCCACCGGCCGTGATCAAGGCCGCCGACCTGCTGGCGGACGCAGCCCGCACCGGGGCCGCCTGCCCGCCCGTGCGGGACCTGTTCGACGACGGCGGCGACCTGGAGACCGCGTACGCCGTGCAGCAGCTGAACGTCCGGCGCGGACAGGACGCCGGACGCCGGATCGTCGGCCGCAAGATCGGCCTGACCTCCGTGGCCGTACAGCGCCAACTCGGCGTGGACCGGCCCGACTTCGGCGCGCTCTTCGCCGACATGGCGGTCCCCGACGGCGGTGAGGTGCCCGCCGGGCGGCTGTTGCAGCCGAAGGTGGAGGCCGAGGTCGCGCTCGTCCTCGGGCGCGACCTGCCGCACCGCGAGTGCACGGTCGTCGACGTGCTGCGCGCCGTCGACTTCGCGCTGCCCGCGCTGGAGATCGTCGACAGCCGGATACGGGAATGGGACATCTCCCTGGTCGACACGGTCGCCGACAACGCCTCCAGCGGCCTGTACGTCCTGGGCGGCACCCCCGTACCGCTGACCCGGGTCGGCCTCCGCTCGGTGACGATGGCCATGACCCGCAACGGCGGGATCGCTTCCGAGGGCTCCGGCGCCGACTGTCTCGGCAGCCCGCTCAACGCGGCGGTCTGGCTGGCTTCCGCCCTCGCGGAGCGCGGGGACCCGCTGCGGGCCGGCGATCTCGTGCTGACCGGCGCCCTGGGCCCGATGGCCCCGGCCTCCCCCGGCGACATCTTCGAGGCGCACATCTCGGAACTGGGTTCCGTGCGGGTCGCCTTCGGCACGGAAGGAGACCAGCGGTGAGCACCAAGGTCGCCATCATCGGCTCCGGCAACATCGGCACCGACCTCATGATCAAGGTCCTGCGCCTGTCGGAGACCCTGGAGATCGCCGCGCTGGCCGGCATCGACCCGGCCTCCGACGGCCTGGCCCGCGCCCGCCGGCTCAAGGTCGCCACCACCCACGAGGGCGTCGAGGGACTCGTCGCACTGGACGAGTTCGCCGACATCGAGATCGTCTTCGACGCCACCTCGGCCGGCGCCCACCACCACCACGAGGAGGTACTGCGCCCCCTCGGCCGCACCCTGGTCGACCTCACCCCCGCCGCCCTCGGCCCGTACGTCGTCCCGCCGGTCAACGGCGACGACCACCTCGGTGCCCCGAACGTCAACATGGTCACCTGCGGCGGCCAGGCCACCATCCCGATCGTGGCCGCGGTGAACGCCGTGACGCCCGTCCACTACGGCGAGATCGTCGCCTCCATCGCCTCCCGCTCCGCGGGACCCGGCACCCGGGCGAACATCGACGAGTTCACCGAGACCACCTCCTCGGCCATCGAGCGGGTCGGCGGCGCCGCCCGCGGCAAGGCGATCATCGTCCTCAATCCGGCCGAACCCCCGCTGATCATGCGGGACACCGTGCACTGCCTGGTCTCCGACTGCGCCACCGAGGCCCTGACGGCCTCCGTCGAGGAGATGGTCGGCCGCGTCCAGGCCTACGTGCCCGGCTACCGCCTCAAGCAGAAGGTCCAGTTCGAACGCGTACCGGCCGACGACCCGCTGCGCACCCTCGCCCCCGGCGCGGGCGAGGCACTGAAGGTGTCGGTGTTCCTCGAAGTCGAGGGCGCCGCCCACTACCTCCCGGCCTACGCCGGGAATCTCGACATCATGACCTCGGCCGCGCTGCGCACCGCCGAACGCATGGCCGCCTTCCCCCACTCCCGGCTTCGCTCGAGCGGGGAGACCCCCGTGGCCACGGAGGTGGCATCCCGATGACCCGTCTGTATGTGCAGGACGTGACCCTGCGGGACGGCATGCACGCCGTCCGGCACCGCTACACCGTCGACCAGGCCCGCGCCGTCGCCACCGCGCTGGACACCGCGGGCGTGAGCGCGATCGAGATCGCCCACGGCGACGGGCTCGCGGGCTCCAGCATCAACTACGGCGTCGGCGCCCACACCGACTGGGAGTGGATCGAGGCCGTCGTGGACGCCACGCGGCAGGCGGTGCCCACCACCCTGCTGCTGCCCGGCATCGGCACCCTCCACGACCTCAGGCAGGCGCACACCCTCGGCATCCGCAGCGTCCGCGTCGCGACCCACTGCACCGAGGCCGACATCTCCGCCCAGCACATCGCCGCCGCCCGCGAACTGGGTATGGACGTCGCCGGGTTCCTGATGATGTCCCACCTGGCCGAACCGGCCGAACTCGCCCGCCAGGCCAAGCTGATGGAGTCGTACGGCGCCCACTGCGTCTACGTCACCGACTCCGGCGGCCGGCTGACCATGGACGGCGTACGCGACCGCTTCCGCGCCTACCGCGACGTCCTCGACCCGGCCACCGAGCTGGGCATCCACGCCCACCACAACCTGGCTCTCGGCGTCGCGAACAGTGTCGTCGCCGTCGAGAGCGGAGCCGTCCGCGTCGACGCCTCGCTCGCCGGACAGGGCGCGGGAGCGGGCAACTGCCCCCTGGAGGCGTTCATCGCGGTCGCCGACCTGATGGGCTTCAAGCACGCCTGCGACCTCTTCCCCCTCATGGACGCGGCCGACGACCTCGTACGACCGCTCCAGGACCGCGAGGTACGCGTGGACCGCGAGACCCTCAGCCTCGGCTACGCGGGCGTGTACTCCAGCTTCCTCCGCCACGCCGAGGCCGCCGCCACCCGCTACGGCCTCGACACCCGCACCATCCTCGTCGAGGTCGGCCGGCGCGGCATGGTCGGCGGGCAGGAGGACATGATCACCGACATCGCGCTGGACCTGGTCGCCCGCGCGGAGGGCGAGGGCTGAACCCGGATGCGGAGGCCGGGCGTCGACATCGGCGACGCCCGGCCACCGCATCACGTGTGCCTGGTGGGGGACGGGCACAGCCGGCGGTGCCTCAATCGGTGCCGGGCTGGACCAGCTTGAAGAGGAGACGCGCGGCGGCCCGCTGCGCGGAGTGCCGCAGACGGGTCGGGGCCGGGAGCGTCGGCCGGGGTACCGGGGCGGTGGCCAGGCGCGGGAAGAGGGCCTCGGCATTGACGCGGTTGACGGCCGCCAGCGTGGACGGATCGACACCGGTGTCGAGGCCGGTGGCGAAGTACTGGCCGGCCGCGGCGGGGGCGAAGGGCCAGTCGCTGCCGAAGAGGACGTGGCCCGGGCGGGCGAACGCGAGCAGGCTGGGCAGGGCGGCTGGGCTCGACGTCAGGGCGGTGTCGAAGTAGAAGCCCCGGAAGTCGTCCAGCGCGTCCAGGGTGCTGCGACCGGTCTCGGCGGAGATGGCGGCGGCCATGCGGTGCGAGGCGTACGGCGTGAAGCCGCCGCCGTGACTCAGGATGAACCGGATGTTCGGGTAGTCGCGCACGACGTTGTTGCGGACCAGGAGGAACGCGGCACGGGAGGTGTCGAGGAGGAAGTCCGTGGCGAAGGGCGGCATGCCGGGGACGGCCGGACCCGGGAGTTCGGCGGGGTGGACGAAGACGACGGCGGCGCGGTCGTCGAGAGCGCGCCAGAGGGGATCCTGGCCCGCGGCGCCCAGGTAGGTGCCCTGGTTGTTGGCCAGCAGGGTGACCCCGTCGGCGCCCAGTTCGTCCAGGGCGCGGGCGGCCTCGGCGGCGGACGCGGCCGGGTCGGGCATGGGCAGCGTGGCGAAGTGACCGAAGCGGCCGGGGTGGCCGGCGGCGACGGACGCGACCTGGTCGTTGAGCACCCGGGCCAGCGCCACGGCTTCGCCCGGGTCGGTGAGGAAGCCGGTGCCCGGCGTGGAGACGGACAGGATCGCCGTGGCGGTGCCCAGCAGGGCCATCAGGTCCAGGGCGCCCTCGGGGCTCCACTCCGGCAGGGCGCGGCCGCCCGCCTCGGCGATGCCGGCCTTGGCGAGACGGTCGCGGTAGAAGGACGGCACGGCGTGCTGATGGACGTCGATCCGGCCGGGGTTGTTCGTCATCACGCGACCTCCTCTGCTTTCCGGACCTCACCGTCGGCGAACAGGTCGAGGACCCGCCGACGCCACTCCACCTCGTGTCCGTACTTCCCGCGCGTGCGCGGGGCTCGCTGCCTGATCACGGAATCCGCCTCTCCTGGACAACCGGGGTCGCCTCCGGTTCTTGGTGTAGCGCCCTTGATGTAGCGATCGCTCCAATTGGAGTGAACGCTACAGCAATGCTCGCGGTGTATGCGCGGGCGTGACGGCACCCACGTGCCGCGCGGCCGCGCGGGAACACTGGGATGCTGAACGAGGAGCGCTGCCCATGATCGGACGAGCAGGGGTGGTGAGCGCCATGGCAGGGTTCGGGTTCGGGTTCGGGGAGAGCGGTTCGGGGCCGGCCGTCCCGTGTGCCGATCCCCACGGGGACCCCTTCCTGCGCACCCGGTTCGCCGTACCGGCCCGCCCCGCCACGTTCCTGCGCCGGAAGCGGCTGGCCGACCACCTCGACCAGGCCCTCCGGACGCCGCTGACCATGGTCAACGGGGCCGCCGGCGCGGGGAAGACCCTGCTGGTCGCCGACTGGGCCGAGGCGCGGGACCGGCCGGTCGCCTGGCTCACCGCCGAAGCCGGCGATCCGCGCCCCGGCATGTTCTGGGCGTACCTCCTCCAGGCCCTGCGCGCCGCCGGTGTGCCGCTGCCCGTCGAGATCGGCTGCCCGGCCGACGCGAGCCGCGTGGACCGTACGCTGCTGACAAGGCTCGCCACCGAACTGGCTGCCCGGGACCGGCCCGTGATCGTGGTGCTCGACGAGTACGACCGGGTGAGCGCCCCGGAGATCGCGGAACAGCTGGAGTTCCTGCTGCACCACGCCGCAGGGGGCATGCGCCTGATCCTGGTCACCCGCACCGAACCGCTGCTGCCGCTGCACCGCCACCGGGCGGCCGGTGACATGACGGAGATCAGGAACGCGGAGCTGGCCTTCACACCCGGGGAAGCGGCCGTACTGCTGGGGCTGCACGGGCTGCGGGTCCCGGCACCCGCCGCTGAGGCGCTCGTGGCACGCACCCGGGGCTGGGCCGCCGGACTGCGGCTGTGCGCGCTGGCCGCGCGGGAGAGCCCGGACCCGGAGACATATCTGAAGCGGTTCGAGGCCGAACGCACGGCGGTCGCCGACTTCCTGCTCGCGGAGGTCCTCAAGCGGCAGACCCCCGAGACACAAGATCTGCTCCTGCGGGTCAGTGTCCTGGAGCGGTTCTGCCCGGACCTGGCGAACGTCCTGACCGAGCGCGCCGACGCCGAGGGCATCCTGACCGGGCTGCACCGCGAGAACGCGTTCGTCGAGGACCTCGGCCACGCCTGGTACCGCCTCCATCCGCTGTTCGGGGAGATCCTCCGCGCCCATCTGCGGGTGCGTTCGCCCGGCCTGGAGCCCGTACTCCACCGGCGGGCCGCTCAGTGGCTGCGGCGCTCGGGGACACTCGCGGAGGCGCTCGGCCACGGGGCGGCCGCGGGCGACTGGGAGTTCACCGCCGGCGCCCTCGTCGACGACCTCGCCATCGGCCAGCTTTTTACCGGCCTGCGCTCCGACGACCTCGCCGAACTCTTCTCCCGCATGGGCCCCGAGACCACGACCCCCGCCACGGATCTCGTACGGGCGGCCCGCGCGCTCTCCCGCTGCGACCTCGACCGTGGCCTGACCCACCTGCGGCACGCGGAGCGGACCTTGGCGGGGGAGGAGAACCGGGCGGCGCCGGACGGGGAGGCGGATGCGGCGACGGAGGACGGGCCGGGCCCGGCGGCGACCTGGCTGAGCTGTGCGCTGCTGGAGGCGCTGGCCGCCCGGCTCACCGGGTCGCCGGGAAGGGCGGAACTGGCGGCGGGGGCGGCCGAGCGACTCCAGGAGACGGTCCCCGGCCACCTCCTCGCCAAGCACCCCGAACTCACCGCCCTCCTCCTGGCCCATCTGGGCTCGACGCGGCTGTGGGCCGGCCACTTCGAGGAGGCGCGGGCCGCCCTGTGTCTGGTGGCCGACTGCTCCGGCGGGGCCGCGACGGCGCTGCCGCGCGAGGACTCCCTCGGCCGGCTCGCCCTGATCGACTATCTGAACGGCTGGCTCGGCCGGGCGGAACGCAAGGCCATGGCGGCGCTGACCGTGGCGGAGCGGTACGGCCTGCCGCAGTCCTCCGGCTTCGGCATCGGGCGGCTGGTCCTGGCCGCGGTGGCCGTCGACCGCGACGATCTGCGGCTGGCCCAGGGGCACCTCGACGCGGCGGCGGACGCCCGCCCCAACATGCGCGACCCGGTGACGGAGGCGGGCCGCACCATCGCCACCGCCCGTATGCTGCTGGCCCGTGGCGACACCCGGGCCGCGCTCGAAGCGACGGAACCGGCCGTGGCCGCCGACGTGGCCTCCCCCTGGGCCGCGGGACACACGGCGCTGGTCGCCTCCGCCGCCCACCTCGCCGAAGGCCGGCCCGAGGCCGCCGCCGAGCTGCTGCACACGGTCCCCGGCCACCAGGCGGTGTGTGCCGTGGGGGAGGCGCGGGCCCAGCTCGTCGCGGGCCGGCCCCGCGCGGCGCTCGACCTGTTGGACCGACTGGGCCCGGAGAGCCACGCCGGCCCCGCGGTGACCGTACGCGCCCTGCTGGTGCGCGCCGAGGCCGCGGCAGCGGCGGGGGACTCCGTCGCGGTCCGCCGGTTCGTCGCGCAGGCGCTCCGCGAGGCGCGGCGCGAGCGCTTGCGCCGACCCTTCGCCGAGGCCGGGGGGTGGCTCCGGCCCCTCCTCGACACCGCGCCGCTGCGGGGCCTGGCGGCTGGCTGGCTCACTCCCGGCCCGCCGCCCGCCGGGCTCGACGAGCGGCCGCCCGTCGTGGAGGAACTGAGCGGACGTGAGCGGGATGTGCTGCGCCGGCTCGCCCAGCTGATGTCGACCGAGGAGATCGCCGCCGACCTGTGCGTCTCCGTCAACACGGTCAAGACCCACCTCAAGAGCGTCTTCCGGAAACTGTCGGTGAACCGGCGCAACGACGCGGTGCGCCGCGCACGCGAGCTGCGACTGCTGTGACGCCCGTGCCCCCACCTCCGCTCCGCCCCTGTCGTGCTCCCACCCCCGCGCCCGCCTTCGTGGCGTCGGCGCGCGTCGGCGGCGCGCGCGCCGGCCGGTTCGCCCGTGGCGGGTGAGGCGCGGGGCGGGTTCTTCGGTTGCGATGGGGGTGGCGGCCGGTCGGCTGCGGTCGCTGCCCGGCCGACTCCGTAGGCGTCCCGGGCCGACCCGGCCGAAAGGAGGCCGCGCGGATGTCCGCGACCGAGCGTGCCATGTCCCGGGCCGAGCGCGGCGCCGAACGCCGGGCCGGCGCCGACTACACCGGCGGCGTCTACGGATCCATGCTGGCCGCGTCCGTGATCATCGGCGCCGGCAGCCTGGGGTCCGCGCCCCGCCTGGAACTCGTCCTCCTGCTGCTCCTCACCGGCCTGGCCTTCTGGATCGCGCATGTGCACGCCCAACTGTTCGGGGCGCGGGTCGCACAGCGGAGCCTGGACCGCCACATCGTCCTGCACGTGTGCCGCGACGAGTGGCCGATCGTCAAGGCCGCCGTCCCACCGGCCGCCGCCGTGGCCGTCAGCCCTCTCCTCGGCCTCGACCTGTCCGGCGCCCTCTGGCTGGCGCTCTCGGTGGCCGTGGCGGGACAGGTGGGCTGGTCGGCGGCCGCGGCACGCCGGGCCGGCGCCTCGTGGGGACTGGTCGCCGCCACCGCCTCGGTGAACCTGGTGCTCGGTCTCCTGATCATCTCGTTCAAGCTCTGGCTGACCCACTGAACCGACCTCACCTTCCCGGGGTGAGGCCGCGCGGGTGCCCCGGGACGGACGATCGGAGGACCGGCGGCGGCCCGCCGGTCCCAAGGCTCCGAGGGAAGGGGGATACGGCTCATGCGCTACGAGATCCGCGTCGACGGACAGCTGTCGGAGGCGCTGACCAGTGCCTTCCCGGAGCTGGACCATGTGCTGATGTCCGGCCACACCGTCCTGTTCGGGCACATCGTCGACGAGGCACACCTGTACGGGCTGCTGGCCCGCTGCCAGTCCCTGGGGCTACGGGTCCTGGAGATGCGCCAGCTGCCGGAGTGAGCCGAGGAGCGGGGGCAGCGGTAGTGAGCCGAGGAGTGGGGCAACGGTTCAGAGGTTCTCGGCGCGGACCCGGCCCGTGTGGGCGGCGACGCCCAGCGCCTCGAAGTCCCGCTCGTTCCGGTCGGCGTAGGCCTGCGCGAACTCGGCGAGCGCGCGGTCGAAGCGGTCGCCGCCGCCCAGATAGGCGGCGATGGCGACGGGGTCGCCGGAGCGGGCGTGGGCCCGCGCCAGGCTGGCGCCGCACAGCTGTGCGAACAGCTGGAGCTGTGCGGGGTCCATGGTGTCCGGCCGGGCGATGCCCTTCCAGTCGCGCAGCTGCCGCACGTAGAAGTCCCGGCCCCGCCCGTCCAGGCCCACGACATGGGTCCAGCCCAGGAAGATGTCACTGGTCGTCTGCATCAGGCGCTGTCCGGCCACCACACGCCGGCCCTGGTTGTCGTAACCGGGGCCGCCGAGCTGGGCGGAGAGAACCGACTCCTGTGCCTCCTTGGCCTGGAGCAGGAGCGGATCGGTGTCGTCCCGGCCGAGCAGGAGCACGATCCAGCAACGCGTTCCGACGCTGCCGACGCCCACCACCTTCCGGGCCATGTCGACCACGTGGTAGTGACGCAGCAGGTGCCTGCGCTCGGACGAAAGGGTCCGCGCGTACGCGTCCAGGACATTGCGCAGTTCCCTCTCCTGCCCTTCCTCGGAGGGGTCCGCCAGCAGGTCCCGGAGCGGTGTGATCAGCGGCGGGTCCGGCGCGATCCGCCGGCCCTGCGCCGTGACCCGGGTGAGCTTCTCGAATGCCTGGAGATGCGTGCGCGTATGGGCCTTGGCCGTGGCCTCGGCCGTACGGCTTCTGCCCTCCTCGCCCATCGACGAGGCCATCAGCTCCCGCAGCCGGTCGGCGTCGTCCTGCGCGTACCAGATGTCCAGGGTGCGCATGCCGGCGAACTCGCGCAGCCGCCCCCGGTAGGCCCTCACACAGGCCCGCACCGCGCCGCTCTGCTCCTTGACGGTGAAGCCGTTGGCCCGGCCCGCGATCGCGAGACTGGCCGCCAGCCGCTTGACGTCCCACTCGAACGGCCCGGACAGGGTCTCGTCGAAGTCGTTGATGTCGAAAACCAGATGACGCTCGGGCGAGGCCAGCAGCCGGAAGTTGAGCAGATGGGCGTCCCCGCAGAGCTGCACCGTCAGGCCGGTGTTCGGGAGCAGGCCGAGATCCGACGCCATGATCGCCGCCGCGCCACGGTAGAAGCGGAACGGGGATTCGAGCATGCGGCCGTAGCGGATCGGCACCAACTCCGGGAGCCTGGTGAGCGATTGACGCTCTATGACCTCGATCGGGTCGGGCCGCTTCCCGCTCCCCCTGTCCGCGATCGCCTCGAACCCGCCGTGACTCGAACGCGAGGCGCGCTTGCGCGCGTCCCGGCCGTACGCGGCCCTCTCGGCCACCGGCAGGGACGCCGTGAATGTGCTCGACACGGTCATGACTCAGACCTCCTGAACAGCTGTCCTAGTCCGGCGGCTCCCGGCCCTGCCGCCGCAGGCCCGCCCGGACCGCGCCCGCGAGCACGCGTGCCGCGATGCCCACGAGGAGCAGCCCGCCGAGCATCTGGAGCATCGCCATCACCCGGCCCGGCTGGGACCGGGCGGCGATATCGCCGAACCCGACGGTGGCGAACGTCGTCAGCGTGAAGTACAGGGCGTCCGTCCTGGTCAGCGGCTCGCTGAAGGACCCGGGGGTGGACCGCTCCAGCAGGTAGTACGCACTGGCGAAGAGCACCAGAAACAGCGCCAGAGTGGCCGCCAGCGCCTCGACCGCCTTCAGCCGGGGCCAGGACGAGCGCACGATGGACCGCACCTCCCACAGGAAGACCAGGGCCACCGCCACCAGCCCGCACACGAGCAGGGCCCAGCTGCCGTGCGAGCCGGGCCTGTCCAGCGGCAGCAGGTAGTACGCGGTGACCAGCCCAGCCGCGACGCACACGGCCCGCACCACGGCGACGGCCGTCGCACGCCGTCCGGGAGCCGGCTGCCCCCGGTCCGCCGCTGGATCGCTCATCTCAGCTCTCTTCGGTCCTCTTCGGTCCTCTTCGTCCGTGCCGCTCGCGCGCCGGGGTGTGTCCCCGGACCTCCACCTCACCGTCCCGGCGGCATACGGGGATCACCCGCCGGGGGTGATCCGACGGCCGACGGCCGGCGGGACGCTGGCTCGGTGAGGCCACCGCCCACCACCGCGCACCGCCGCGCGAGAACGACGTGAGGAGGAGCCATGACCGTGCCCCACGGCCCGGCACCGCGTACCGGAAGAACGGACGACACCCCTGGCGGCGCGGACGACGCCTTCGCCGGGGCGGACGGCTCCCTCGGCGGGGCGGCGACCGGCGCGATGGGTGACCCGGCGGAGGCGCTGGCGAGGATCGGCCGCTCCTGGAAGTGGATCCTCGGTTCGGCGCTCGCCACGCTCGTGCCGGGTGTCATCGTCCTGGTCTGGCCGGACGAGACCCTGCACGTCCTCGCGGTGCTCATCGGCCTGTACCTGCTCGCGATCGGGGCGTTCCGGTTCGTCGACGTCTTCGCCCGGGAGGAGCACGGCGAACGGCTGCCGGGTCTGCTTCTCGCACTGCTGTACGTCCTGGCCGGGGTGCTGTGCCTGCGGCACCCGCTCCAGACGATCGCCGCGCTCTCCCTGATCGTCGGGATCGTCTGGCTGGCGACCGGCATCCTCACGCTCTACACCGGCCTCGCCGCCAAGGACCTGCCCCACCGCGGTTTCGTCCTCGGCGTCGCGGTGCTCGGCATCGTCGCGGGGATCGTGGTACTGGCCCTGCCGACCGAGTCGGCCACGGCGCTGACCCGGCTGCTCGGTCTGTGGCTCGTCCTGCTGGGCCTGGCCGAGGCGGCGGTCGCCCTCGCCTGGCGGGCCGCCCTGCGCAGGTCCAGCCCCCCGGCGCGAAGCGCCTGAGGGGCCGTCCAGCCCCCCGCTCGACCGCATCCCGCATCGAGGAGGATCCATGGTCTCGGGCAAGAACTCCGTACCGTCCCACCCCGGCTCCGGCGGTGGAACCGGTCACCCGCTGACCGCCGCGGAACGCGCCGAGTACGAGCGGCTGCGCCGGCACGCGGGAGTACGCCACCGGCGACTGCGCAAGGCGGGCGCCACCGTCCTGCTGGTGGTGACCCTCCTGCTCGCGCCCCTCGCCGTCGTCGCGGCCTGGGTGCACGACACGGTCGCCGACACCGACCGGTACGTGGAGACCGTCGCACCCCTCGCGTCCGACCCGGCCGTGCAGCAGGTCGTGATCGACCGGCTGACCAACGAGGTGGTGCGGAACGTGGACGTCGAGGCGGTGACGGACGCCCTCACCAAGGTGCTCGCGGACTCCGGCGCGCCACCGCGCGTCGTGGAAGGCGCCGCGGCCCTCGACGCGCCGCTGCGCTCCGCGGTCAGGACCGTCGTGGACCGCAACGTCACCCGGGTCATCACCAGCGACGTCTTCCAGCAGGCATGGGAGGGCTCGAACCGCCGGGCGCACGCCGCAGTGGTGAACATGCTCACCGGACAGCGGGAAGGCGCCCTCAGCGCCACCGGCGACACCGTCCAGCTCGACGTCGGCTCCGTCGTCGACCAGGTACGGCAGCGCCTCGTCGACGCCGGCTTCGACAAGGCCGCCGCCATCCCCGACACCGACCGGACCGTCACACTGTTCCAGACCGACGAGCTGGGCAAGGCGCAGGACGGCATGCGACTGCTGGACATCCTCGGCACCTGGCTGCCCGTCATCACCGTGGCACTCGCCGCGCTGGCCGTGTGGACCGCGCCAGGACACCGGGTGATGCTGCTGATCACGTCCCTCGGCATCAGCCTGACGATGGTGGTCCTGCTCGTCGCGCTGGCCGTCCTACGACGTGTCTACCTGGACTCCGTCCCACCCGAGGCACTCCCGCCCGACGCCGCCGCGGCCGTCTTCGACACCTTCCTCCGCTTCCTGCGCGACAGCACGCGCACCCTCCTCATCGTCTTCCTGGCCACGGCGCTCGCCGCCTATCTGTACGGTCCGGGGCGGCTCGCCCGCAGAGTGCGGGCGCTGGCCCAGCGGGGCGCCACGGCGGCCGGGCAGGGGTTGCGACGCACCGGAGTGCGCACCGGGCGGACCGGGCGCCGTCTGGCCGCCCACCGGTCGTGGACCACCGGCATCGTCTTCGGGGCGGGCGCCCTGGCCCTCATCCTCTGGAACCACCCCACCGTCGGCGGGGTCGTCCTCGTCGCCGTCCTGGTCCTGGTCGCACTGGCGCTCGTGGCGGTCCTCGCCGCCGCCGCGGATCCCGCCCCGGACGAGGACAGCCTCACCCGCGCCGGGTGAGGCCACCCGGTCCTTGCCGTGCGCACGCTGAAGACGGCGCCACGGGCACGCCGGGTACGGCGGAGCACATGTTCCGGGTGGACGCCCGGGACGGAGGAGGAGAGACATGAGTGAGCAGATCTACCTCGCGTACGACTTTCCGCTGCTGAGCGTCTTCTGGTCCATGCTGTGGCTGTTCCTGTGGATCATGTGGTTCGTTCTGCTCTTCCGGATCGTCGTCGACATCTTCCGGGACGACGACCTCAGCGGCGGGGCCAAGGCCGGCTGGCTGGCGTTCGTCGTCCTCCTGCCGTTCCTGGGCGTGTTCGTCTACGTGATCGCCCGGGGCCGGAACATGGGCCACCGCGAGGTGACACAGGCGCGGGCGCAGCAGGCGGCCTTCGACTCCTACATCCGGGAGACGGCCAAGGGCGGCGGCGGACAACCCACCAGCGTCGACGAACTCGCCAAGCTCTCCGAGATCCGCTCGCGCGGTGACATCACGGACGACGAGTTCCGCCGTGCGAAGGAACTGGTCCTGAGCGGCCACGGCCCGTCGCGGCAGACCGGCGCCGGCACATCCGCCTCCGGGCGCTGAGCGCGCCCGCACGACACCGAATCGAGGCAGCAGTATGACCGCCACACACACCGGGCACGTACATCCGACCAAGCGGTCCCGGCCGTTCGCCGAGGGGCTGACGGCCTTCGCCGCCGTCATGCTCATGATCGCGGGCGTCCTCGACATCTGCCGGGGCGTCATGGCCATCGCCGAGGACGACGTCTTCGTCACCACCCGTAACTACGTCTTCGAGTTCGACCTCACCGGCTGGGGCTGGGTCCATCTCGCCCTCGGCGCCGTCGCCGTCCTCGTCAGCCTCGGCCTGTTCCAGGCGTCCCTCTGGGCCCGCGTCGGCGGCATCGCCATCGCCGGCCTCATCATCATCGCCAACTTCCTCTCCCTGCCGTACTACCCCGTCTGGTCCATCGTGATGATCGCCTTCTCGGCCTTCATCATCTGGGCCCTGTGCGTGGTGAAGCGGGACGACTCCACGGAGTCGCTCTGACCTCGGGCACCCACGGCTGGAGCCGGTGGCGCCCTACGCCTCGGCGGAGCCGCAGCCCGCAGCGCCGGGCTCGGCTCCGCCCCGCTCCTCGTGGATACGGCGGCGCAGATGCGGGAGCATGCCGCGCTTCAACAGGGCCTGCTGCCAGGCCAGTCGCGCCTGCTCCGATCCGTCGGGAGTGGTGGAGCCGCGGATGGCCGTACGGAACAGCGCGGCGAAGGCGAGCAGGGCGCTGGTGACCGCGAAGAGGGCGAGCGTCCAGCCGGCGGATACGAGCGAGCCGGGCAACGGGCCCTGTACGCCGGTCAGTCGCAGAAGGTGGCCGAGGACGAGCACGACCGCCGCGGCGGAGCCGGCCAGGAGCGGCGTGAGCACCGCCACCAGGGGCAGCAGCTCGGCATCGGCGGCCCGGCGCCATGTGCGCCCATCGGCTTCCCCGGCCCCCTCCTCGGCACGCCCGGCCCCGGCGGCGGACGCGACCACCGCCAGATACGCGCGGTATTCACCCCCCGCCGCCGCCACGATCTCGTCGGCGTCCGCCAACGCCCGGACCCGCAGCCGCCGTACGGCAAGACCGGTGGGATCGGCGCCCAGGACGTCCCGGATCTCCGGGGTGTCCAGTGCCAGTCGCAGTACGGCCTCGAAATCCGACCGGTCCTCGGCGCGCAGACCGGTCGGGCGGTACGGCCCGGTCACCGGTCCCTCCTCAGACGTTGACGCCGAAGTCGGCGGCGATCCCGGCCAGTCCGGAGGCGTAACCCTGGCCGACGGCGCGGAACTTCCACTCGTCGCCGTTGCGGTACAGCTCGCCGAAGACCATGGCGGTCTCGGTGGCGGCGTCCTCGGACAGGTCGTAGCGGGCGATCTCGGCGCCGCCCGCCTGGTTCACGACGCGGATGAAGGCGCCGCGGACCTGGCCGAAACTCTGGCCCCGGTTCTCGGCGTCGTGGATGGACACCGGGAAGACGATCCGGTGCACCTCGGCGGGCACGGCCGCGAGGTTCACCTTGACCGCCTCGTCGTCGCCCTCGCCCTCACCGGTGAGGTTGTCGCCGGTGTGCTCGACCGAACCGTCCGGGCTGGTGAGGTTGTTGTAGAAGACGAAGTGTCCGTCGTCGGGGACCTTCCCTGCGGCGTCGAGCAACAGCGCCGACGCGTCGAGGTCGTAGTCCGTGCCCGTGGTGGTGCGCACGTCCCAGCCCAGCCCGACCAGAACGGCCGTCAGACCCGGTACCGCCTTGCTGAGCGAGACATTGCCGCCCTTGGACAGGGAAACTCCCACAGCGCACTCCTTGTTGGTGTCTTGATGTCGTGGTGCCTTGAACGGCTCGGCGCCCGGCTGGGCCCCGATTCGAAATCTACAACACTGTAGAAGGTGGCGGGGCTCTTTGGGCAACTCGTCTTCTACAATTCTGTAGATCAGGGCGGCGGAGCAGCGGAAAGGAGACAGGCGTGACGGACCAGCGGCGTCCCCGGCGGCGGGGACAGGGCGAGTTGGAGGCGCTCGTCCTGTCCGCGCTGCGCGAGGCGGACCGCCCGGCGAGCGCGGGACGGGTGCAGGAACGGCTGGGCGGCGACCTCGCCTATACGACGGTGATCACCATCCTGACCCGGCTGCTCGCCAAGGGCGCGGTGACCCGGGAGCGCGCCGGCCGGTCCTTCGTGTGGACCCCGGCCGCGGACCAGGCGGGCCTGGCCGCGCACAGGATGCGTCGGGTGCTCGACGGCGAGAGCGACCGCGAGGCGGTGCTGGCCAGCTTCGTCACCTCCCTGGCGCCGGACGACGAGCGGCTGTTGCGTGAGCTGCTCGGCCGGGCGAAGGGCGAAGGGGAAGCCTGAGGCGTCATGGGGGTGTTCGTCTTCCTGCCGCTGGTCCTGCCGCTCACGGCGTGGCCGATCGTGTGGCCGGCCGAGCAGCGACCGCATCCGGACCGCCACCCGGCTGCTCACCGGCGTGGCCGTGGTGATGGCGGTGTGCAGCACGGTGTGCCTGGGCCCGCTGATGGCGGTCGGCACCGCGCAACTGCCCGGCGACCCCTTGCCCGACGGCTGTCCGTCGTCGGCGAACTCGGCCGTGACGATGGTCCTCATCCTGTACGCCGCGACACCCCTGTGACCGCCGTCGCCGCCGGGCACGATGAGACGAGTCCGGCGGCCGTACGTATCTCCCCATGGATATCTACCTGATTGTTAGAGTCCTCGGGTCCGGTGATCATCAGTGCCGGACGTTCAGGGGGCAGTCGACCGGCCGGGTGCGGCCGAGGCGGGGGAAGGCCGGTGAGCGGTACGGGACGGCGGCGCGCGGGTACCGGGGGCGGCGGGACGCGGCTCACGCGGCGGGGCCGGGCGGTGGGGTGGATCGCGGGCAGCGCGGCGCTGCTCGTGCTGGGGGTCGGGGGTGTCGGCGCCTGGGTGTACAAGGACCTGGACGACAACATCACGTCCGCCGACGTGGACGACAAGCTCGGCGGGGACCGTCCGGTCAATCTCAGCCCGGGTTCGAAGAACATCATGGTCGTCGGCTCGGACAGCCGTGACGGGGCGAACGCGAAGTACGGCAAGGACCTCACCACCATGCAGTCGGACACGCTGATGGTGCTGCACGTCCCGGCCAACCGGGAGTGGGCGACCGTGGTGTCGTTCCCGCGGGACTCATGGGTCGAGATATCGGCGTGCGAGAACGGTGACGGCGGCACGTCCGGCGCGCATCTGGCGAAGATCAACGAGGCGTTCGCGATCGGCGGCAGCGGCGGCGAGGTCGCCGGGGCGGCCGCTTGCTCGATCAAGACGGTCGAGGCCAACACCGGTCTGCGGATCGACAATTTCATGTCGGTCGACTTCCAGGGCTTCAAGGGGATGGTCGACGCCTTGGAGGGCATAGAGGTCTGCCCGGAAGAGGCCATCCATGACGAGAAGGCCCGCCTCGACCTGGAGGCCGGCTGCCAGACCGTCAAGGGCGAGAAGGCGCTCGGCTACGTACGGACCCGCTACGCCGTCGGTGACGGCTCCGACATCGGACGCATCGGCCGTCAGCAGGAGTTCATGGAGGCCCTCGCGGCGAAGGCCCAGTCCAAGCTGACCAGCCCCACCTCGCTCTACGACTTCATGCAGTCCGCCACCAAGTCCCTGACCACGGACGAGGATCTCGCCGGCATCGACCCGCTCTACGACCTCGCCTCCGAACTCAAGGGCATCCCGAGCGACCGTCTGACCTTCCTGACCGTCCCCAACTACCCCCGCGAGGCGGACGTACCCACCGACAAGGCCAACATCGTCTGGCAGTACCCGCAGGCCGCCGACCTGTTCACCTCCCTCGCCAAGGACAAGGAGGTCGACAAGAAGCGACTGCAGACGGAGGCCGAGAACGACCTGATCTACGCGTCCTCGGTGCGTGTCCAGGTCCTCAACGGCACCGGCGTCACCGGGCGCGCCGCCGCCGTCGCCGAGAAGCTGAGCGAGGCCGGCTTCACCGTCGTCGGCACGGGCAACGCGCCCGAGACCACCGGCGATACGACGGTCACCCACCCGGCGGACCTGACCAAACAGGCGGCCGTCCTCGCCGCGCGACTGCCGGACACCAGCGCCACTCGGTCCGCGGACGCCGCTGCGGGCGTGGTGACCCTGGTCGTGGGGACGGATCTGGACCTCGACGAGCTGCGGTGACCGTGTCCCGAAGGGCCGCGGTGACCCGGGTGGGCCGGGAGACACCGACCGCCGTCTCCCGGCCCACCACGGCCCGCTAGCCCTCCTCTTCCTCTTCCTCCTCGTCACCCTCGAAGAAGTCCCCCACCTCGTCCACGACCTCGGCAGCGACCATGCCACCCACCACACCGACCGCGAGCCCGGCCGCACCGGCCGCGACGGCGGTGCCCATGCCGGGGCCGGAGCGATGGCCGTCGCCGTGGCCGTGTGAACTCCCCTGCTCGTACGGGGAGTCGGACCCGTACGCGGCCCGTTGTCCGACCAGCTGCCGCATCCAGCCGTCGACCAGGGTGTTCCAGTCCTGGTGGGCGGCTTCGTCGTGGGAGACGGTGAAGCGGGTGAGGGTGTCGTGGCCCTCCGAGAAGAGGCCGCCGCGCTTGTCGGCCTCCAGGACGACGTCCAGGCCGGCCGGGGTGGCGAGGAAGGTCAGCTCGATCTCGTTGACCTGGTGGGCGTATCGCGGGGCCGGGGTGACCTCGATCTCCTGGTAGAAGGGGAGTCGCTGGCCGGTGCCGCGGATCCGGCCGACTTCGAGGTCGGCGGACTTGAAGCCGAAGCCGAGCTGACCGAGGGCTTCGAGGATCGCCTCCTGCGAGGGCAGCGGAGTGACGCTGAGCTGGTCCAGGTCGCCCTTGTCCTTCGCGCCGGCCACGGCCAGTTCGGTGCGCACGCCGAGCACGATGCCCAGGCTCTGCCCGTACAGCTCGGTGATCGGGGTCTCCCACGGCAGGGCCATGGTGAACGGGATCTCGCGCACCTCGCCCGCCGCGAGCCGGAAGCCGCCGCCGACGGTGGAGCGGTCGAAGACGGCGACGCCCTCGCTCTCGCCCTCCTCGTGCTCGGCCTCGACCCGGGCCACCAGCTCCAGGGTGATGTGGTCGATCTCGAAGTCGCTGTCGCCACCCTTGAGATGGACCCGGCCGGTCAGTGTGCCACCGGGGCGGACCGCGCCCGGTTCGAGGACCGTGTCGACCGTGGGACCGCCCACGCCGAGCGAACCGAGCAGTCGTTTGAACACCATCGTGGCGTCCACTCCTTAAACGTACGTGCGTTGCGTGTCTTACGCGTGCTTCGTGGGGGCTGTCGCCTGTACGGGCATGCTGCCTCTACAGGCATGTAGAAGCATAGGGGGATCATGGACCGCTCACGCCGTGCCCGGGGGGCGGCCATGGGGAAAGTCCGAAAAGAGCCGTCGGTGGGGACCGACTCGCCGCGGTCCGGAGGTGGCCGGGCCGCGGCGAGGGGTGAGCCGATGGGCGGGGGGTCAGCTGCCGGTGAGGGAGATGGCCAGGTCGGTGATGTTCAGCGGGAACTGCTTGATGAAGGTCGCCTCGCCCGTGAAGGCGTTGACGCTGTACAGGGAGGGGGTGGACGCGCCGTACGGGGTGAGGGAGGCGAAGGCGGCGTTGTCGACCGTCTTCCCGCCGGACAGGGTGCTGTAGATGTCCATGCCGGCCTTGAGCTGGGCATCGATGCCGAGGCTGCCGGTGGGGGCGAGCGTGCCGTTGTTGGCCGGGGACTGGATGACGACCTGGTCGCTGTTGGTGTTGATGTCGAACAGCGTGGTCGCCGTGGCCCCGTTGAGGTCGTTGTTCGTGTACGCGGCGGCGGTGACGCCCTTGGTCGTGCCCTCGGTCGGCGGGGTGGTGAGGTTCACGTCCTGGATGGTCGTGTGGTCGTTGAGGTTGTGCCGCAGGTTCTGGCCGTTGTCGCTGATCACGCGGAGGCGGTCGGCGGCCGGGTTGAAGTCGACGCCGAACTGCGTGCCGGTCAGCGCGTACTGGAGCTGGGACACCTTGGTGACCACGACGTCCGTGGTGGCCGGCGGGGTCTTGATCGTGTAGATGCCGCCCTTGTTGCCCACTCCGTACATCAGGCCGTCCTGCACCCGGAAGTCGATCCCGACCAGGGCCGTGTCGCCGCTGAGCCCGGTGATGACCCGCACCCAGTTGAGCACGTCCGGCCTGTCCGTCGTGAACGTGGCCATGAGGGTGCCGTCGCCGCTGATCCCGAACGCGCGCAGACTGGGGACGGCGGCGGGGGCGGCCGAAGCGGTGCCCGGCATACCGAGCATGAGTGCCGTCGACGTGACCACGACCGCCATCGCCGCCGTGATTCTCTTTCTCGTGCCTGCTTTCATCGGGGTTTCCCTCCCGTTTGGGCGAGCGCCATCGTGTGGCGCCCGGCTGAGGAATTTCGTACCCGCGCCCGTACTGATTGCCGGAGCCCTTCCGGAGTCGTGCCGGAATGATTGCCCCGCTCTTCCCCCACGGGCGTCTAGGCGGTTCTCATTAAGGCTGCTTTACGACTCCTCCACAAGCGGAAGCCGGGAGGGGAA
The DNA here is from genome assembly GCF_016598475.1 of Streptomyces adelaidensis. Lineage (GTDB taxonomy): Bacteria > Actinomycetota > Actinomycetes > Streptomycetales > Streptomycetaceae > Streptomyces > Streptomyces adelaidensis. The sequence goes on along the minus strand of NZ_JAEMUX010000089.1, from coordinate 4,995 downwards.
CGCCCCGATCCGAGAATTTTGCACATGGTGACAAAAACCCTGTCGGCATACTTGCCGCCGATTTATGCGGAGTGATGAACGCCGTCCGGATCTCGACTGTCGCCCCGTTCGTCCGGAATGACATGCTCGCCTCCATGGGGAGCCTCTTCGCCGAACTGGCCCGTCAGGTGTCGACCAACGCCCGACGGGAGGTAGAGACGTACACGCGTGAGATCCCGGAGTTCGGGTTCCTGGACAAGGACCCCCGGGCTCGGGTCGAGACGCTGGAACACTCGATGTGGTTACGGCATCGCACGGTCGAACTATCGCCGCACAACGGTGAGTTGAGCGATGACGATCTCGGCTACATCGCGTCCATGGGGGAACTGCGGGCCGGTGCGGGGATGTCGCTCGACGGACGGCAGCAGGTGCTGCGCGTGCACACCGCGCTCATGCTGCGCGAGATCAACGAGGCGACCGAGGCCCAGCGCGGCGGCGGCGTCGACGAACTCATGCGGATGATGACCTGGTTCGCCCCGCAGGGCGATCGCGGCATCGGCGCCTACCGCCAGGGATTCGTGCGCGTACTGCGCCGCCGAATACCCTATGTCGAGCAGGTCGCCCTGCTCGCCCGGTCTTTGCTGGACGGAGATCCGATATCCGCGGAACTCGCCTCGGCCGTCGACTTGGAACTGCCCGATTACTGCGCGGTGACGGTGTTCCGCCTACCGGACCGGCCCACCGTCGACCGATTCCTGGAAAACGAGATCGAGACTCTGGTGAAGAGCCATCAGGTGCCGGTCGTATGGGGCCCGGAGCACGGAGACGGCAGTGGTGAGCTGATCGCCCTGGTTCCGCTCGCGGGCACCGCGGCGCCGCACCTCGTCCCCGACCTCCTGCCCGAGCTCATCCCCGCCCACCTACCCGAACTCGTACGTGACTTCGCCCTCGCCCTCGGCCGGCCCTGCGCCGTCGGCACCGCCACCGCACCGCTGTCCGGCCTGGCCGACGCCCTCGACCGGGCCCGGCGGATCAGCCGGGCGGCCCCGCTGCGCCCACCGTCCGCCCGGCCGCGACCGCACACCCTGGCGGACGTGTTCGTCGAACTCGCCGTCGCGGACGTGCCGTTCGTCGACGAATGGCTCCGCACGGTGGCCCGGAACCTGGACTCCGGCCCCGACCTCGTCGCGACCCTCGACGCGTACTACCGCCACGACATGCACCGGGGCGTCACCGCGACCGCCCTCAACGTGCACACCCGCACCCTCGACTACCGCCTGCGCCGGGTGCGGGAACTCACCGGCCTCGACCCCGGCTCGACCCGGGGTGTGCGCACCCTCGGCGCGGTCGTCGCGCGGCACCTGTCGGGAGCGTGGCGCTGACCGCGCGGGCGGAGGTGGCGGGCGGAGGCAGGTGGGCGCCGTCCCGCCTCCGGCGGCGATACGGCAGGCTGGGGCGGTGAGCAACTCCACTGATTCCCTCTTCGTCAAGATCTGCGGTCTGAAGACCGAGCAGGACGTCGACACGGCCGTCGAGGCCGGCGCCGACGCCGTCGGGTTCGTCTTCTCGGCCAGCCCGCGCCGGATCGACGCCGCCACGGCCGCGCGACTGAGCCGTCGCGTCCCGGAGCACGTCCTGACGGTCGGCGTCTTCCGCGACGAACCGCTGTCCGACGTACGGTCCCTGGCCACGGACTCGGGAATCCGGGCCGTCCAGCTCCACGGCCCCGAGGACCGCGCCTACTACGCCGACCTGGCGAAGGGCGGCTGGACCCTGATCCGCGCCGCCGCGTTCGGCGACTCGGTGCCGCGCTGCGGGGAGTTCGGCGAGGACATGCTCCTCGTCGACGCTCCCGTCCCCGGCTCCGGCATCGCCTGGGACTGGACGAGCGAACCAGTGGCCGCCCCCGGCGACAAGTGGCTCCTCGCCGGCGGCCTCAGCCCGGAGAACGTGCGCGCCGCCGTCGCCGCCACCCACCCCTGGGGCGTCGACGTCTCCAGCGGCGTCGAGCAGAGCCGAGGCGTCAAGGACCCCGCGCTGATCACGGCGTTCATCGAGGCCGCCCGCACCGGGAACTGACTGGTCACCGCCGAAGTCACCAGGACCACGGCTGTGGGTCGTGAGGACGGAGCTGTGAGTAGTGATGCCCGCCGTTCCCCCGGAAGTGACCCTGGGGTAGGGTCCCCACCGTTCCGGCTACCGACTGAAGGTGCGCCGGTACAGGGAGTGTCGGAGGGGCGGCATGGTGAGGGAAACCCAGACGGACGAGGGCGGGTCCGTGGAATTGCGGGACACGGGGCTGGAGACGATGTCTCCTGAGCCGCTGCTGACCCGTGACTACGAGACGCGCCCCTCGCTGGTGTACGAGCGGCTGCGGCAGCGGCACGGCCCCGTGGCGCCGGTCGACCTGCTGGGCGTACCCGCCTGGCTGGTCCTCGGGTACCGGGAGGCACTCCAGGTGCTCCAGGACGACGGCGGGTGGCCGAAGGGGCTGGAGAACTGGCGGGCCCGTACGGAGGGCCGGGTGCCGGCCGACTGGCCGCTCGGGCCGTCCCTGGAGGTCAACCACGTACTGATCCAGGGCGGCCCCGGCTACCCGGCGCTGCGGACCGCATGGGACCTGGCGCTCAGGCCGTTCCAGGACCCGCGCAACCCGCAGGCGAAGCGCCTGAAGGCGGCCGTCACCGCCTACGCCGACGAACTGATCACCTTGATGGGCGAGGCGGGCGGCACGGGTCTCGCGGACCTGTCCGCCCAGTTCTCCCGGCCGTTGCCGTTGATGGTGGCCAGCCATCTGCTCGGCTTCCCCGGATCGCAGGGCGACGACGCCCTGATGGACATGTGGCGGGTACTGGACGCGGGTCCCGACGCGGGGCCCGCCCTGGACCGGCTGCTGGGCGCGCTGGCGGAACTGGCCGAGCTGAAGCTGAAGACACCGGGCGAGGACTTCCCCTCCTATCTGCTGGCCGCCCACCCGGGCCTCTCGCTCGACGAGCTGGCCCGTGAGCTGTTCATGCTGCTGGGCATGACCTCCGACCACGTCGGCATCCTCATCTCCAACACGGTCGTCGAGGTCCTCTCGGGCGAGGACAGTGTGCGGGCCAGCCTCTCCGCCGGCATGGTCCGGGAGGCCATGAACCGGGTTGTCATGCGCAAGCCGCCTCTGGTGAACTTCGTGCCGCGCTTCGCCGCCGAGGACACCCGGCTGGGCAACTACACGATCCGCGCGGGCGACCCGGTCTGGGTCTCCTCCGCCGCGGCCCACGCCGACCCGCTCTTCGCCGACCATGTGGCGCCGAGCACCACGGTCAGTACGCGGGCCCACCTGTCCTGGGGCGCGGGCCCCCGCCAGTGCCCGGCCCGCGAACTCGCCTCGACGGTCGCGGCCGTCGGAGTGGGCCGTCTCTTCGAGCGCTTCGCGAACCTGGACCTCGCCCTGCCCGTCGACCAACTGCCCTGGCGCTCCTCCCCCTTCATGCGGGGCCTGCGCTCGCTCCCCGTACGGTACGAACGCGCGCCGACGCCCGAGCGGCCGCCGTGGGAGAGCACGGATCTGGAGCCGGTGGGGGAGGCGGTGGGGCCGGTGGCACCGGATCCGTCCGCCCGGCAGCGTTCGTCCTTGTGGCGCTATCTGACGGGGCTGATCCGCCCCGGCCGCTGAGACCCGGCGCTTGCACAACCGACGCGACAACCCCGCCCTCGGCTTGCTCAGTCAGTGGCGCCCGTCGTGCAAGCCCGGGACTTCACTCCCGGGTGGATGACGACTCCTTCCCGGTGAGCAGCCGCCGGGGGTTGGCGATGCGGAAGGCGTACGCCGCCGCTCCGCCCAGGCCGTGGCCGGGCTGTTGCGGGGGCTCCGCGTAGGGGCGGTCCGAGCCCTGGACGACGGCTTGCACGCCGAGGGCGCGGGCCACGGCGTCGACGGCGGTCGGGCCGTAGGAGGAGGTCTCGACGAAGACGTCCGGATCGGGCCCGGTGTCGCTGCCGTCGCCCCGGGCGGCGAAGCGCTCGCCGTGCAGCGGGGCGAGCCCGGCCAGTAGGGCGAAGCACACCCGTAGCCGGGGATGGCGCGGTCGGCCGAAGGCGCGGAAGGCGAACCAGGCGGAGTGCATCTGCTGGACGTAGGGGACCATCGCGGGCCACCAGCCGGGCCCCCCGGATCCGCCGGGCGCGGGCCCGGGGTGGACGAACAGCGGGAGGCCGCGCTCTTCGAGCAGGTCGAGCAGCGGGGCGCAGTGGGCGTAACCGGCCGCGTCGGCAAGGGCGTTCGCCGGGAGCTGGAGGCCGGCGAAGCCCAGGTCGAGGTCCTCGGCGGTCGCCTTCGCGTCGACGTCCCGGACGCAGGCGGCGGCCCAGGCGCCGAACGGCTCGGGGAGCGCGGCCGCGCCCTCGTGGTAGGCGTCGAGCAGGGGGCGCGCCTGTGTCGCGGGCAGCCACTCCACGCCGATCGGGGAGGACAGGGAGACGAGCGCCCGGCCGAGGCCGTCGGTGGCGGCGAGTTCCGCGCGCCGGGCGACGTCGTGGTCGGCGGGCGTGATCCCGTAAGGGGGCTCCCCGTCCAGGTACAGGGTCCAGCCGTCCAGGAACGGTGGTTCGCGGCGCGACCGCAGGGCCGTCACCAGCGCAGGGGTCCACAGATGCTGGTGCACGTCGCAGTTGGTCATGACGTTCCTCCCACCGAGCCCGACGCAGCCCCCATCAGGGCGCGCAGTGTGCGCCGGACGCCGTCGGACCCCAGGATGTCGCGGCTCACCGCCTCCACGTCCACCCCGCAGGGCCGGTCGTCGTCCAGGCGGGGAACAACTTCCCTGATCGCGCGGTGCAGGAACGCCGGACCCCGCCCCACTACGTGGGGCGCCGCCAGATCCACGGCCTGCGCGGCGACCACGGCTTCCACGGCGAGCAGTTGCCGCAGCCGGGTGAGGAGCGTCGTCAGCCGGCGCGCGCCGAGCGACGCGTTGGTCGAGTCGTCCTCGACGGCGGCGGCGCCGTGGCGGGGGTTCGGACTGCTGGCGG
>NZ_JAEMUX010000088.1 GCF_016598475.1 Streptomyces adelaidensis | reverse complement strand
TGCCGTAGAGCTCGTGACACGATCATGAGGGTGCTTTCTGGATCATCCGAGTCCATGAGCTACCCACCAGTTCCTAATCAGTGAGCAAGAGTGAGTCTGGACTCGTTCCTGGTCACTGCGGACATCCCGAACGGTTTTGGATGTCCTGGTCGCCCGCGTTCGCTCCGCGTCCAGCGACACGCATCGTGTGCGTGGTCCGGGAATGCGGGGGCGGGTTTCCTCACGCCCAGGGGAACGCCGGTCGGCCTGGACGGTCCGATGCCCCTGCCCATCGCTCTGGTGAGCAGGGGGCGGTGTCGTCCGTCGCCGGATCGAGTGCCCCTCGGCGCGTCGCCCGATCGCGATGCTCGCCGCATCGTGACGGGTGGTCTTACGAGTCTTCGAAGCGAGGGGCTTTTGCCAGTGCTGGGCGCCCCACTTACTGGTGTAGGCCGGGTCGACAGCGATGATCGCGATACCTCGTTCAGCACGGTGGGCATCACGCTCGGTTCACTCGTGTACGGCCACGGCTGGGTCACCGTCGTGGCGCTCACCGGGGTCGCGCTCGTCTCCGGGATGATCTCGTCGATCGGCGCCGTGGCCTCCGTGTCCGGGCTGCTGCTGCTCCTCAACTCGGTGGTCGGCGCGGGCCTGCCGATGCCGGGGGACTGGTGGCTGGCCCCGGTTCTGATGAGCGGCGGCGGCCTCCTCGTCCTCGCCCTGGCCCTCCTCGCCCGGCCCCTGCGAGCCGGCGTACCGGAACGGGCCGCCGTGGCGGACACCTACCGGAAGCTCGCGGACCTGCTCGCGGCGACCACCCCGACGGACACCGCCGCCTCCGACACGTACGACGACGCCGCGCATCGTCACCGAGACCCTCGACCGGTCCTACGACCTCGTCCTCGCCCGCCGCGCCCGCCACCACGGCCGCAGCCCCGAACTGGTGCGACTGCTGGCCCAGTTGAACGCGATCACCCCGCTGGTGGAGGCCGCCCCGGCGGTACGGCTGTCCGGCCGGCCGCTGCCCGCCGAGATCCCCACGGCCGTACGCCGGCTCGCGGACGCCGTGGAGAGGGGGCACTCGGGACCACTGGAGCTGTCGGGCCCGCGACAGCCCGGCAGCGGGATCGGGCGGGCCGTCGACCAGGCGCTGCGGCACGCCGCCGATGTCGTCACCGAGACGTCGCCGGACGCGTTGCGGAAGGCAGGCGACCGTGTCGGCCGCCCCGCGCCGCTGGGCGTACGCGCCGTCCGGACCGCCCGGAACGTCGTCCTCTCCGACGCGTCCTGGCGCTACGGTCTGCGCCTCGCGCCGTGCATCGGCCTCGCGCAGGCCCTGGTGTCGCTCGTGCCCGTGCCGCGCTCGTACTGGGTGGCGCTGACCATCACGTTCGTGCTGAAGCCGGACTTCGGGTCGGTCTTCTCCCGGGCGCTGCTGCGGGCGCTCGGCACGGTCGTCGGGCTGGTGGTGGCGGCCGGGGTGCTCACGGAGGTGCCGCGCGGCTGGTGGGACGTGCCGGTGATGCTGCTCCTGGCGCCGCTCATCCCGGTCTTCACCCCCCGGGGCTACGGCTACCGGACGGCCGCCATCACCCCGGTGATCCTCCTCCTCTCCGACATCCTCAACCACCAGGGCACCGGCCTGCTCCTGCCCCGCCTCCTCGACTCCCTCATGGGCTGTGCGATCGCGCTCGTCGCGGGCTGTCTGCTCTGGCCGGAGAGCTGGCACGCACGGGTCGGCGACCGGCTCGCGGACGCCGTCGCCGACACGGCCGCGTACGTGGAGGGCGCCTTCGGGCAGAGCCCGGCGGACCCGGCCGGGCGGGCCCGGATGCGCCGCCGCCTGTACCGCGACCTGTCCGCCATCCGTACGGAGTTCCAGCGGGCCCTCACCGAACCGCCGCCCATCGGGCGCCGGGCCGCCGCCTGGTGGCCGCTGGTCGTGGCGGTGTGGGGGTCCCCCCAGGCCCTTCAGGCACTGGGGGAGGATCGTCGACGCGACTACGGCCGCGCGGGTGCGGATCAAACAGGGCGCGGAACCGCCCGCCGCCGCCGAGGTCGAACAAGCCGCGCAGCAGCTACGGGAGTTGGCGCGGGGGCTGCGGGAGACCGATGTCCTCTACGAGGTCCGCTCCGACCTCGGCGGGACGCCGGGAAGCGTGCTGGAGCCGCTGTGCCAGGAGGTGGCGGCGGCCCGGGCGATCACCTCACCCCACTGAGCGCCGCTCGCCCTGGTCAACCCGGTACCAGGCGGAGAATCGTTACCTCGTCCCCGCGCGGGTGACGGAGGGAGAGTTCGCGGGAGGGAAGCCGCAATGATCACTCTGTCCAACCGGACGATTCACTTCCTTTCTGACAAGGGGATGTTCGCCATGCGGCGCACCGCCACCGTCCTGCTCGGAACCCTCGCCCTCGCCGGCGCCATGACCCCGGCCGCCAACGCCATTCCGGACCCGGTCGCCACCGTCACCTGCATCGCCGAGACCCCGGCCGCCGTCACGGAGCTCGCCGACCCCGCCGTGCTGCTCGACCCGGCCGCCCTGCTGGACCCGACCGCCGCCCCGGGCGTCAGCTGCCTGGCCCCCTGAGCCGCGTAAAGACAGATGGGCCGCCCTCCCCGACAGGAGGGCGGCCCATCTCTCTGTCTGCGGATCAGGCGCCGATGTCGCAGCCGTCCGCGCGCCACACCGCGACGACCGCCGGGCGGACGTACGTGCCCGCACCGTCGGGCCAGGTGGACTTCGGGTTCTCGACGGTGGCGCCGTCGAGCTCGCCCGGGTGCTGGACGGCGACCAGGACGCGACGCTCCTCGATGATCGGGCCGCAGGTCTCCGCGCCGCTCGGAACCGTCAGGAACTGCTTCAGCTCACCGCGCCGCTCACCGCGCGTGGCGACACCGAAGAGACCGTCGTGCGAGCCGAGCTGGGCGCCGTCGGTGGAGATCCACAGGTTGCCGTACGGGTCGAAGGCGACGTTGTCCGGGCAGGAGATCGGGCTGACGTCGTCCTTGGGGAAGCCCGCGAAGTAGGTCGCCGGGTCGTCGGGGTCGCCCGCGACGAGGAAGAGCAGCCAGCCGAACTTCAGGCTCTCGGGGCGGTTGCGGTGCTCGGTGAGTTCGAGGACCTGGCCGTGCTTGTTGGCGTTGCGCGGGTTGGCCTCGTCCGCCTTGGGGTTGGAGCCGACACCGCGGTTGGTGTTGTTGGTGAGGGCGACGTAGACCTTGCCGGTGACCGGGTTGGGCTCGATGTCCTCGGGCCGGTCCATCTTCGTCGCGCCGACCTTGTCACCGGCGAGGCGGGTGAAGACGAAGACCTCGTCGGCCGTCATCCCGTCCACATGCGAGACGGCGCCCTCGGCGGTCGCGGTGGCCAGCGGGATCCACTCGCCGGCACCGTCGAACTCGCCGTCGGCCGGCAGCTTGCCCGTGCCGTCGATCTCGATCGCCGGGGAGTCGCCGGTGAGCTTGGCGACGTAGAGGGTCCCCTCGTCGAGCAGCGCGAGATTGTGCTCGCGTACCGCCCGTGAGCTGCCCTTCTTCATCCGCTTACTGCTGACGAACTTGTAGAAGTAGTCGAAGCGCTCGTCGTCACCGGAGTAGACGACCGGGCGCCCGTCGGCGGTCAGCCGGATGGTCGCCGCCTCGTGCTTGTACCGCCCGATGGCGGTGTGCTTGCGGGGCGTGGACGTCGGGTCGTACGGGTCGAACTCGACCACGTACCCGAAGCGGTGCACCTCGTTCGGCTCCTGGGCGACGTCGAACCGCTTGTCGAACCGCTCCCACTTGCGCTCGGTGGCCGTCGTGCCGATGCCGTACCGCTTGTCGGTCGTACGGCTGCTGTTGGCGAAGTACTGGTTGAAGTTCTCCTCGCCGTGCAGCGTGGTGCCCCAGGGGGTGGTGCCGCCGGAGCAGTTGTTGAGGGTGCCGAAGACCTTCGTGCCGGTCGGGTCGGCGGAGGTCTTGAGGAGGTCGGAGCCGGCGGCGGGGCCGGTCAGCCGGAACTCGGTGGTCGCGGTGACCCGCCGGTTGAGGTGGTGCCGGGGCACGGCGGTGAGCTTCCCGGTCCGCCGGTCCTCCTCCACGACGACGGCGGAGAGCCCGTGCGCGGCCCAGGCGACCTCGACCTGGTCGCGGGTCGGGTTGGCGGCGTCGTAGCCGCGGAACATCAGGATCTCGTCGGTGTACTCGTGGTTCGCGACGAGCAGCTTGCGGCCCCGCTCGCCGGGCAGCGGGAGCAGCGCGAGGAAGTCGTTGTTGTAGCCGAACTGGCCGGCCTGGGCCGCGCCGGTCTGGTTCTCCGGGTCGAAGGCGGGCGCGCCGCGCAGGATGGGCTCACCCCACCGGATGACGACGTTCTGCCGGTAGCCGTCCGGGACGGTCACGGCGTCGGCGGTGTTGGGCTCGACGGCGGTGAACCGGAGGCCGCGCGCACCCTTGGGTTTGCTGGTGGCCTTGCTCGTGGCCTTGCTGGTGGCGGTCTCCGCCGCGGCGGCCGGAAGAGTGATCGCCGTCCCGGCCGCGGTTGCCACGGAGACGACGGCGGCGGCTCTCATCACCGAGCGGCGGCTCAGCGCGCTCGCGATGACGTCACCCACGTATTCGTTGGTGCTGGTGTTCGGCACCTCGTGGAAGCAGGCGTCACCACAGCGGAACCGACAGGTCATGGCGGAACGACCGCCGGGGTGCGAACCGATCACGGGCAACAGCTTGCGCACAGCGCGCTCCTCTTATGTGCCTTTTGGTGTGAGCGTGACGCTAGGGGGACGTCCGTTCGAGAATGCGTACGGAAGTTGAACAGGGAGTGAAACCGCGGTTGTCCGGGCGGTGTTGACAGCGCCGGGTGGCGGAGATAGTGAAAGCCCCCGCCCCACCCCAAGATCACCAAACCTGGCCGCTAACCTTACGTGTCCGTCCTGGCCAGGGATTGACGGGCTACAACTCACGCGAAGGGTTGCGCACATGGGCATTCTCTCTCTCCTGCGGAACGCGTTCGGCCGCTCACGCAAGGGGCGCGACTCTGTTCCTTCGCAGGAGGCGGAGCAGGTTTCCGCTACCTCGACGGAGGCCGGGGCCGCCTCCGCGGCGGAGGCCGAACGGGTTTCCCCCCGGGAGGCCGAGCGGCTTTCCCCCCGGGAGGCCGAGCCGAGGGTTCCGGCCCCGTCGGCCGAACCCGATCCGACGGCCACCGCCGCCGAGCCTGCGTCGCCGACGCCGGCCCCCTCCGTCGTCGACGACCTCGTCTCCGCGGCCTTCGACAATGTGACGGTGCCGAAGCCTCGGGGCGAGGAGACCGCCGAGCCGAAGAAGGCGGAGGTCGAGCCGACGGCGGAGGCCGAGGTGGCTACGCCGGTGGCCGAGGCCGACCCCGAACCGGTGGTATCGGCCGGGGTGGAGCCGGAGGCCACGGCTGAGGCTGCGGCGCCGGTGGCCGAGGCGGAGCCCGTGGCCGCGGCCGAGGCGGAGCCGGTCGTCGAGCCGGAGCCGGAGGCTGTTGTTGAGGCTGAGGCTGAGGCCGAGCCGGTGGATGAAGCCGAGCCGGTGGCCGTGAAGGAGCCCGAGCCCGAGCCGGTCGTCGAGGCTGAGGCCGAGCCCGCGAGCGTGGAGACGGCGGAGCCCGTCGCCGCCGCTGCCCCCGAGGTCGAGGCCGAGGCGGAGGCTGCGCCTGCGGTCGAGGCGGAGGTCGAGGCCGAGGCGGAGGCTGCGCCTGCGGTCGAGGCGGAGGTCGAGGCTGAGGCTGCGCCGCAGCCCGAGGCCGTCGTGGAGCCGGAGCCCGAGCCGGCAGCCGTAGACGAACCGGAAGCCACGCCGGAGCCCGAGGCCGCAGCGCAGCCCGAGCCGAAGGCGGCCCCCGAGCCGGAGGCCGTCCCGGAACCGGCGGTCGTCCCGGAACCGGCGGCTGCCGCCGAACCCGAGACCGCTCCCGAACCGGTGGTCGTCCCGGAGCCCGTGGCCGCAGCCGAGGAATCCGTCCCGGAGCCCGAGACCGCCCCCGAGCCGGAAGCCGTCCCGGAGCCCGAGACCGCCCCCGAGCCGGAAGCCGTCCCGGAGCCCGAGACCGCCCCCGAGCCCGTAGCCGCAGCCGCGGTACCCACCCCCGACCCCTCAGCCGCGCTCGCAGAGGTCGCCCCCGGGCTCGTTTCCGCCTACGACGCCGCGGGCTCCGTACTGGAGAAGCGGGGGCTCGGCGGTGCGCGGGCCAAGGTGTATCTCGTGCTGGACAGGTCCGCGTCGATGCGGGGGTACTACAAGGACGGTTCGGCGCAGGCGCTGGGGGAGCAGACGCTCGCGCTCGCGGCGCACCTCGATGCCGGGGCCGCCGTCACCGTCGACGTCGTGTTCTTCTCGACCGAGCTCGACGGGACCGGGGAGCTCACCCTCGCCTCGTACGAGAACAAGGTCGACGAGCTGCACGCCGGCCTCGGCCGGATGGGGCGTACGAGCTACCACGTGGCCGTGGAGGAGGTCCTCGCCCGGCACCAGAAGTCGGCCGACCCCGGCACCCCCGCGCTGGTGGTCTTCCAGACGGACGGTGCGCCGGACGCCAAGACCCCGGCCAACCAGGCGCTCGCGGAGGCCGCGAAGAGCCACCCGGCCGTGCACTTCGCGTTCGTCGCGTTCGGTGACCCGGAGAACAAGGCCTTCGACTACCTCCGCAAGCTGAAGACGGAGAACACGTCCCACTTCCTGGCCGGCGAGACCCCGCGCGAGCTGACGGACGCCGAGGTCTACGAGGGAGTCCTCGCCGCCTGGCGCCCGTAACCCTCCCGGGCCCTCCCGCCCCGTGCCGTCCGCTTCCCACCCGTTAAAACGGGAGGCGGGCGGCACACCCATGTCGGCTACGATTTCAAGGTTCGTAAAAAAAGACCCGACCTGGGAGCAGCCCGCGATGGCTCGACACCTCATCACCAGCGCCCTTCCCTACATCAACGGGATCAAGCACCTGGGCAACATGGTGGGGTCCATGCTCCCGGCGGACGTGTACTCCCGCTACCTCCGCCGGCGCGGCCACGACGTCCTGTACATCTGTGCGACGGACGAGCACGGCACGCCGGCCGAGCTGGCCGCCAAGGAGCAGGGGCTCCCGGTCGACGCGTTCTGCGCGCAGGCGCACGACGCGCAGAAGGCGGTCTACGACGGCTTCGCGCTGGCGTTCGACTACTTCGGCCGGAGTTCCTCCCCGCAGAACGTCGAGATCACCCAGCACTTCGCCCGTCGGCTGAAGGAGAACGGGTTCATCGAGGAGCGGGCGATCCGCCAGGTGTACTCGCCCGCCGACGGCCGCTTCCTCCCGGACCGGTACGTCGAGGGCACCTGCCCGCACTGCGGTTACGACAAGGCGCGCGGCGACCAGTGCGAGAACTGCACCCGCGTCCTCGACCCGACGGACCTGATCGACCCCCGGTCGGCGATCTCCGGCTCCACGGACCTGGAGGTCCGCGAGACCAAGCACCTCTTCCTCCTCCAGTCCAAGCTTCAGCACGAGGTCGAGGCGTGGGTCGCGGAGCACGAGGAGGAGTGGCCGCATCTGTCGTCCTCCATCGCCCGCAAGTGGCTGAACGAGGGTCTGCACGACCGCGCCATCACCCGTGACCTGGACTGGGGCGTGCCCGTCCCGGCCGACACCTGGCCGGAGCTGGCGGCGGAGGGCAAGGTCTTCTACGTCTGGTTCGACGCCCCGATCGAGTACATCGGCGCGACGAAGGAGTGGTCGGACCTGGAGCCGGAGAACCGGGACTGGAAGTCCTGGTGGTACGAGGCCGACTCCGGCGACAACCCGGTCCGCTACACGCAGTTCATGGCGAAGGACAACGTCCCCTTCCACACAGTGATGTTCCCGGCCACCGAGCTGGGCATCCGTGAGCCGTGGAAGAAGGTCGACTACGTCAAGTCCTTCAACTGGCTGACGTACTACGGCGGGAAGTTCTCGACCTCGCAGAAGCGGGGCGTCTTCACCGACCAGGCCCTGGAGATCCTCCCCGCGGACTACTGGCGCTACTTCCTCATCGCCAACGCGCCCGAGTCGGACGACTCGTCCTTCACCTGGGAGCACTTCACCGCCACGGTCAACAAGGACCTCGCCGACACCCTCGGCAACTTCGTCAACCGCGTCCTGTCCTTCTCCAGGAAGCGCTTCGGCGACGAGGTCCCGGCGGGCGCGGCGGCGGGCGAGCCGGAGGCGAAGCTGGGCGAGGAGATCGCGCGGCTGCTCGGCGAGTACGAGTCGCAGATGGAGGCCCTGCAGTTCCGCAAGGCGGCGGCCGCGCTGCGCGCCCTGTGGTCGGCGGGCAACTCCTACCTGGAGGAGAAGGCCCCCTGGCTGGAGATCAAGACCGACCAGGAGGCCGCGGCCCTCACCCTCCGCACCGCCATGAACCTGATCCACCTCTACTCGGTGGTCTCCGAACCCTTCATCCCGGCCTCCTCGGCCGCGATGCGCGCCGCCTTCGCCCTCAAGGACGACACGGCCGCCTGGGTCACGGCGGAAGAGGCCAGGTCCCTCGACGCCGTCCCGGCGGGCACCCCGTTCACCGTCCCGCCGGTCCTCTTCGCGAAGCTGACGGAGGACGACCTGGCGGCGTACAAGGAGCGGTTCGGCGGTACGCCGGCCGCGTGACCAGGAGTAGTGAGCGGGCAACCCCGTGCACCCGGGAGCGCGTCTTGCGGGACATGGCACTGTTCGGAAACGCGCACACCGTCAATCCCGGCAAGGCCCAGCAGGACTACGCACGACTGCTGGGTCAGGGGGAGCAGGTTCACGCCGCGTTCCTGCTGATCCGCGACACCATCCTGTTCACCGACCGCCGTCTCATCCTGATCGACAAGCAGGGGCTCACCGGCAAGAAGGTGGAGTACCACTCCGTCCCGTACCGCAGCATCACGCACTTCGCGGTCGAGACGGCCGGCCACTTCGACCTCGACGCCGAGCTCAAGATCTGGCTCTCCGGCACCCAGGAGCCGATCGAGAAGACGTTCACCAAGGGTGTGGACATCTACGAGGTGCAGGCGATCCTCACCGAGTTCGTGGCCAGGTAGCCCAGCGCGACGGGGCCCGGGAAGCCGTACGCTTCCCGGGCCCCTCTGTGCGGTCCCGGACCCCTTCCTGCATCACTGATCCGGGACGCTTGCGGGTCAGGGGCCAGGGCTAGGACAGCGCCCTGGCGCCGGTGCCCCTCTTTCCCGTCAGATCGGTCAGCAGGTTCGTCACCGACGTCTGGAGGCCTGCCGTGAGGGCGGGGGTCCAGTTGACGGTCGTCTTCAGCTTCTTGGAGTTGGCGGAGTTGTACGCGGCGACGAGGTCGGTGGCCTTGCCGTTGACGAGGTTGCCGGTGCCGGCGACCGAGCCGGTGCCGTCGCCGCTCAGGAGCTTGGCGACCTTCGCGTCGGCGGGGATCTTCCAGACGTTGCGCTCGGCGACGACCTGGGCCTTGGCGCGGGAGTCGAGGCTGTACTTGGGGGTGTAGCCGTTGACCGCGGTGGTGTCGTAGACGTTGTTGTAGAGGTGGATCTGGCCGATGCGGGCCAGCGGGGCGCGCTGGACGATGCCCTTCCAGAGGTTGTGGTGGATCGTCACGCGCAGCTTGCCCGTGGAGTCGGTGTCGCTGCTGCCGATCAGCATCGTCTTGTCGTGGTTGAGGAACTGGTTGCGCTCGACGGTCACCAGGTCGGAGCCGTTGGTGATGTCGAGGGCGCCGTCGTGGACCTGGTACTTGCGGCCGTAGTACGTCGCCTCGGTCTTGTCGAAGGTCGGCGCGTCGGTGAACGTGTTGTGGTCGGCCCAGACGTTGGTCGCGCCGCGCAGCGTGACGGAGTCGTAGTTGGAGTTCCACTCGCCGGACGAGCCGTCGGTCGGGTCCCACTGCGGGAAGCAGTCCTGGGTGTCCGCGAAGGTGAGGTTGCGGACGATGACGTTCTTGACGTTCTGGACCAGGACGCTGCCGCCGAGGATGCCGGCCTTGGTGCCGGGGACGCCCACGATGGTGGTGTTCGACGGCACCCTGAGGACGATGTTCTTCTTCTGCTTGTCCTGGGCGGCCTTGCGGGCGGTCTCCTGGGTGCCCGACGGCGCCTTCTTGCCGTACGTCGACGGGTCGAACGCCTTGAGGTAGGCGGAGAGCGAGTAGCCGGTGCCGGAGGCGTAGTCCGCGCAGGTCAGCTTCTTGCCGGAGTCATTGGTGTTGGCGTCGATCGTGCCCTTGACCTTGATGATCCGGGGCGTGGTGTCGGTCGCGGAGCCCAGCGCCTTCACGAGCTGCGCCCGGGTGGACACCGTGAAGGTGTGCGCCGCGTCGGCCTTCGTACCGCCGGTCGTACCGGCACCGGACGCCGCCCAGCCGTCCTTGGCGGGCAGCACCTGGTGGTACACGTCCACCGGGCCGGCGTTGGCGTTCATCACGAGGACGCCGGCGCCGACAGCGGCGGCCACGGCGGCGGCGGAGACCACGAGGGTCCGGCGCGAGCGGAGGGACCGGCGGTGGGACGGGCGCGGGGAGGCAGAGGCCACGGATGAGTCCTTACGTAACGTACGTGATTCTGGAGAACACGTGGTTCGTGTGGGGCCCCCGTGAAGGGGGTTCCGACTCATGTGTGGTCACGGGCCCGGGAAAGGTTGCCGCCGAACTCGTTTTCTCGCGCCGCCTCCTGACGGACCCTCTACTGCGGTCCGCGGGCCACTACTTGATGTGGTCCAGCACCGCCTGGAACTCCTTGGTCGGCGAGAACTCCACGAGTTCGACGTCCTCCAGGGCCTCCGGCGAGTGGCCGGGGCTCCAGTAGTAGGTCTGGCCCGCCTCGTAGAAGTCCTCGCCCTCCGTCGTGCGCATCCTCAGCCGTCCGCTGACCACGAGTCCCCAGTGGGGGCACTGGCACAGGTCGTCGGGGAGCCCCTTGAGGGCCGGCGCCATGTCCATGCCCTGGGGGAGCTTGAGAAAGGCGACGCTCATGCCGCCGCCGATCTCCTGGATGCGTACCTCAAGGCCGTCGCCCTCGATCTCGACGGGGGCTTCGGTCCGCGTGACTGCCGTCATGATTCCTCCACGACCGGATCACTGCGGGGGTCTGTGTGATCTCCGCCTCTCTTCCAGTCTGACCCTGTCCGCCGAGGAGTGCCCAGACGAGTGCCTGGAGGAGCGCCTATCCGCGGTCGCCGCCCCCGCCCGGTCCGCCGCCGCCGAAGCCGCCGCCCTCCGGGGCCTCGCCCGCCGTGACCGTGGCGATCTTCTCGGCGTCGCCGAGCTTGCCGGAGGCGGCCAGGCCACCCGTGTCGGTGCCGGAGGTGGAGCCGCCGGAGTACACCGTGTACTCCTCGCCGCTCTTGATCGACTCGCCCGAGTAGACGACGTTCTGGATGGTTTTCGAGGTGACGTACGACGCCACGATTTTCCCGTCCGCGTCGACGATGTGCAGGGTCGTGCCCGCCTCGACCGAGGAGTCCAGGGTCGCCGAGAGCCAGCCCTGCGCGGACTCGGTGTCCGGGGCCACGACCATGCCGGAGCTGCCGGAGGCGAGGAGTGTGCCGCCGCTGACGGTGAAGCTGCCGTTGACGTCGAGCGCGCCGTTGCGACCCATCTCGGGGCCGTTGACGACGATCGTACCGCCGGTGATCTCGGCGGTGCCGTTGGAGTCGAAGCCGTCGCCCTGGGAGTTGAGGATCAGGGTGCCGCCGGTGACCTTGGCGGAGTAGTCGCCGACGTTCTCGCCGCCACCACCGCCGCCGGGACCGCCGCCGAAGCCGCCGCCCTGGGCGCCCTCCTCCTGCGAAGTGGCCTCGCTGCCGGAGGCGTTGACGCCGTCGTCGTCGGAGGTGACGTTCGAGGTGCCGCCGCGGACCAGGATGTCCTTGCCCTCAAGGCCTTCGTTGGAGCCCGTGATGGTGAGGGTGCCCTCGCTGATGACCAGGTCGCCCTCGGCGTGGATGCCGTCGTCGCCGGCCGCGAGGGTGACGTCGGCGCCGTTGAGGTGGACGGCCGCGTCGCCGTGCAGGGCGTCGGCGGAGGCGTTGACGTCGACCGTGCCGCCCTCCAGCACCGTGATGACACCGGACTTCAGGCCGTGCGCGGAGGTGTCGTCGGAGGCCTCGCTCTGCACCGTCAGCTTGCCGCCGGTGACGACGAGGTCGGTGGCGGCGTCCACGGCGTCGCCGCTCGCGGTGACGGAGACCGTACCGCCGTCGACGGCGATGTAACCGGCGTCCTCCTCGTCCGCGTTGTCGGACTTGAGCCCGTCGCCCTTCGCCGTCACGGTGACCGTGCCGCCGTTCACCACGAGGTAGTCCTTGCCGCGGATGCCGTCGTCGGCGGCCTCGACGGTGATGTTCCCGCCCACGACGACCAGCCCGTCCTTCCCGGCGATCGCGTCGTTGCCGTTGCCCTTCACCGTGAGGGAGCCGCTGCCGCCGATCGTCAGATCGCCCGCGCTGTACAGGGCGGCGTTCGCCTCGGCGTCGTCCGCGTAGGAGTCGGTGTCGCTCAGCTTGTTCTCGCTGCCGTCCGCGAGGACGACGACGAGCCGCTCCGCCTCGGTGGCGGCGATCGCGGACCCGGAGGAGCTGGAGATGTCGACGCCGTCGAGGACCAGTTTGACCGTCGCCTCGGGCGCGGTGATCACGATCTGCCCGTCGTCGAGGGACCCGCTGAGCCGGTACGTCCCACTGGCGGTGATGGTGACGGTGGACCCGTCGACGTCGACGCCCTTGCCGTCGGCCGAGGCCGAATCTCCCTTCAGTTCGATGTCGACGGCCTCGGACGCCTCGTACTCCGTGTCGCCGTCCTCGGCGTGCGTCTTCTCGTTGTCGGCGAGGACGGCTGCCGCGTTCCGCGTCCCGTCCACGGCGGAGGCCGCGCTCGCGCTCGACGAGGCGTCGGAGGACGCGGATTCGGAGTCGCTTGCGGAGGAGCACCCGGCCAGCGCGGCCGAGGCGAGCACGACGGAGGCGAGGGCGCCTGCCGCCTTCGTACGCAGGGCCCTCAGGCGAGTTCTCATGTTCATGCGGGACTCCCGTTCAGGGCGGTTGCGGTGGGAAAGTGGCGCCGTAGCACGGGCAGCCATCGGTTGGCGGGCAGGTCGGGCCGGAGCGCGGCGAGCCCGGTGCCGTACTTGGAGACCGGGCACGGCCGGTGTTTGAGCGACCACAGCAGCCGGTCGGCGCCGCACCCCGCGCGCCCGGCCTTGGTCTCGACGATGGTCCGCTCGGGGGTGCGCAGTTCGGTGCCGTCGGGCAGCGCCCAGGTCAGGTCGGTGTCGACGGTGACCCGGCTGCCGCTGCCCGGCAGGAACAGCGTGGTGCGGCGGTAGCGGGTGGTCAGGGTGGGCACCAGCCGGAAGTGACGCGCGTCGATGCCCGACTCGCCGAGCACCTGGTCGGCGTACGCACGCGCCTCGGGCCCCAGCCGCGACAGCTCCCCGTCGTACGGGACGCGCTGCTTGACGGTGGTGCCGCGCGGGCCGCGCGTCTTGACCTCCAGGAAGTGCTGCCCGGAGCCCAGATACGTCCGTATCCGCAGCTTGAAGCGGCGTCGGCGGCGCCGGGCGGCGCCCAGGTAGCCGTCCATGTCCGGGGTGTCGAAGTACACGGACCGGTACCCGAACTGTCGTTCCCCGTCGACCTCCAGGACCTGCACTCCCCCAGTCTCGGCTCCGCTCGACCGGGAGGTGCCCCCACCATCGAGCCCGCCGATCACGAAGGGGAGATCGACGAGGGGCAGCATGTACTTGCGGTCCAGGCGGGTCAGCAGTTCGGCGCGGTCGACGAGTTCGTCGAGGCCGATGGGGCGCAGCGCCCGTACGACCGGTGCGACGGAGTCCAGGACCGTCATGCCCGGACCTCCTGCCCGCGCTCGACCCGGTGGTCCGTACCCGCCTCCTGCGGCACCCGCGATCCCGCGCCGGTGACGACGTAGCGGACCTCGACCAGGGTCATGTCGTTGACCAGGTCCACGCTCTGCACGGACAGGTTCACCACCCGTCCGCCCAGCAGCACTTCGAGGTGCGCGCGCAGGGCGTCCTCGTCGGTGTAGGCGGCGTCGAGGCGCAGGCTGCGCTGCCGGTAGCGGCCGAACAGCTTGGGGTGGTCGCCGACGTACAGCGTGGCGACGATCAGTGCCATGAGGAGGGTCGAGAGGACGTTCACCTGCTCGGGCAGACCGGCCAGCAGGCCGAGGGCGAGGGAGGAGAAGTAGTACGCGATCTCGTGCTGCTGGATCTCGTTGGACCGCAGCCGGATGATGGACAGGACTCCGAAGAGCCCCATCCCGAGGCCGATGCCCACCGACGAGGAGCTGAGCGTCATCGCCACCGCGAGGACACCGACGTTGACGCCGAGGAAGGCGGCGATGAGGTCCCGGCGGTGGTGACGCGGGAAGTAGACCGCGAAGGTCAGTACGGAGATGGCGGCCAGATCGGCGACCACGAGAAGGGTCTGGTCCATGACAAAGGACGATCGCGGGCCAAGCTGTGAGCTTCCTTTGCCTTCCCTTAACTGAACTTGAGAAGTCTTCAGGGTCAGCGACAGGTGAACGCGCGCTGCGCGAAACCCCTGCCACCCCCGGTTCCCCCGAAGGGGTGGCAGGGCCCCGCGTGATCCGCCGAACGCTCCCCTGCTTCCCGTACAAGTGACAACGCGAGTACGGCAGTTGGACACAAGGGACGGATGCGAGTGGACGTGGGGGCGGGCGCGGGTATGGCAGTGATGCGACGAGGCCGGGTGGCGGGGGTGACGGCCGCCGTCGTGGCGATGGTGACCGCACAGGCACTCGCGCCGGGGGCGGCGCGGGCCGCGACGGGTTCCGGGCCGAAGGTCGAGACCACGGTGGCGGCAACGGGGCTGGAGTCACTGACACCGGCGACACCGGTGACACCGGTGACGCGAAAACCGGAGGTCAACCGCTTTCTGACGATGGTCAACAAGGCACGAGCCGACGTAGGTGTCCCCCCGCTGGTCTGGGACGACGCCGTCGCCGCGCACGCCCGCTCGTGGGCGAGGGTGCGGGTGGCCGACTGCCGGATCGTCCACTCGAACAGCCGGTACGGCGAGAACCTGGCCAAGGGATCGGACCCCGACTACTCGATGTCGGACGCGGCCCGCCTGTGGATCGACGAGAAGCCCGACTACGACCGCCCCTCGAACTCCTGCGAGAACGACAGGGAGTGCCTGCACTACACGCAGGTGGTCTGGCGAGGCTCGACGCGGGTCGGCGCGGCGAAGGCCAGATGCGCGAACGGCTGGACGTACGTGGCCGCCAACTTCGACCCGCCGGGCAACTGGGTGGGCCGCAGGCCGTACTGACCGGGGAAACAGCTAGGGGCCGTGATAATCCCCCCATGGCCCCACCCCTCTCACCCCCCACGCCTCCGCAGGTTCACACGTGAACGACCTCCCGGACGCCCCCGACCTCCCCGACCTCCCCGACCTCTCCGTCCTCCCCGACCAGCTACGTCACCTCCTCACCGACGTCCTGACCATCGGCACGCCGTACGCCCTCGCCCTCACCGGCGACCACGCGGCGCAGGCGCACGGCCTGATCGAGGCGCGTCCCCCCGCCCGGGACCTGGAGGTGGCGACGGAACACGCGGCGCCGATGGAGCAGATCACCGCGACGGTCCGGGTGGGCCTGGCGGAACGCGGCTGGCTGGTGCACGCCGTCGAGACGACCCCGCTCTCCGCCCGCCTCGTCGTCACCGATCCCACGACGGCGGAGGTCCGAACCGTCGACATCCTCAAGGAAACGCTGTGGCATCCGCCGGTCGAGACGCCGTTGGGCCCCACGCTCTCCCTGGAGGACGTGGTGGGCACGAAGGTCCGGGCCGTCGCCGACCGGGGCACGGCCCGCGACCTGATCGCCGTCCACGCGGCAACCGCCCACTGGACCACCGCCGAACTGGAGGAACTGGCCCGCCGCCACACCTCCGCCACCTCCACCACGTTCGACCTCACGGACCTCCAGTCCCGCCTCGAAGGCACCGAGTGGCTCGACGACAGAGAATTCGCCAGCCACGGCCTGACCGCCGAAGCCATCCTCGAACTCCGCCAATGGGCCCAGACCTGGGCCGACGACATCGCCGAACGCCTCCTCGAAGAGGAGGCCTTGGCACCCCCCACGGAGGACGACCCCTGGTGAGCGGGAGACGGTACGTGGCCCGAGGCGTTCCCGGCGGCTACCGCATCCGCGGAGATCGGCCAGCTGATGGGCCGGGCGGACCCGTACCTGACAGCGGCCGTCGTCGCGTACGGCACGGGAGTACTGACGCGAGCGGAGAGCGCGGCGAAGGAGACCACGGTGAACATCGGCCGCCGGATGTGAACTCGTCGTCGTGGCCCCCGGTCACAGGTGGTCCGCGCGGAGCCGACAGAGGAGCGCGGCGAGGCCGCCAGGGGCAATGGGAAGTATTCGAGTCGGGTCGTCACTTTCGCGGAGGAGCAACTCGGCGCGGCTGTGGGCGATTTCGACGCACTCGTTGCCGTTGGCGCCACCGGAGAACGAGGACTTCCGCCAATCGCGGGGCTGCGTCATGAGGGCCTCACACTTCCTTCGACAACCGGTGAATGAAGTCCCGGGACCTTGCGGGGTCAAGTGATACCGACTCCACCTTACGAAAGAGCGTTCGCATGGCGAGGAGCTGAGCGGCGTCGTCGAGAAAGGCGGTGCCGTACGGGGTGTCCCGCTGCACGGTGTCCAGCGCGGCCACCGGACCACCCAGGTAGAGAAGCGCCGCGCTCGCACCGGCGAAGCCATCCGTGTCGAAGGGGATCACACGTACGGTGACGCTCGTGCGCTCCGACTCCTGGAGGATCTGTTCGAGTTGAGCCCGCGTCACGCTCCGGTCGGCGACGCGCGTACGCAGTACGGACTCATGCAGCACCACCTCGTACGGGCACCGCTCAAGGACCGCCTTGCGCCCCATGCGATGCGCGACCCTGGGCTCCACCTCGCCCTCCACGAACTCCGGAACCCAGTAGGAGAACACCGCCCGTGCGTAGTCCTCGGTCTGCAACAACCCAGGAACGTGCGAGGTTCCGATCACTTGGATGGACCGGGCATGGTGTTCCAACTCCGCCAGGTCCAGGAACTCCGACGGCAACACACGCTGGTACTCGTCCCACCAGCCTTGCGTACGGTCCGTCGCCATCGCCACAAGGGCCTCGATCAACGCGGCGTCCGCACAGGCGTAGAGGGCGGCGAGCCTGCGTACCCGCTCCTCACTGACGCCCGACAGCCCTGACTCGACCTGGCTCATCTGCGCCGAGGTCGACGAGAGGAGCCGTGCCGCCTCTCGGGCCGGCATCCCCGTCCTGTCCCGCAGTTTGCGCAGTTCGGTGCCCAGACGCACCTGCCGGGCGGTGGGCTGACTCCTCGGCGCCATGGCGGCTCATCCCCTCAACGGCACTGCTCGAAGGCCCCATTGGACCCCCTCGTTCGGGTGTCAGGTTACGCGAACGCCTTGCATCAGGAGAAATTTCTCCTCTACCGTCGGTGACGCGACGCACACGCTGCGGAACGCCGGGGCGTCCCGGAAGCGCACCGCACCGTCCTGCCAGGACGGGCGCGACAGAGCCACCGCCCGGACCACAGCGAGCCCAACTCCCTTCCACCACACAGGAGTCACGCATGCCCGCAACCGGCGACCCGACGGCCACCACCCCCGACGAACCCTGGACCTACACCCTCTCCATCCCCAACAACCCCCGAGCCGTCACCATCGCCCGCCGCACCCTCCGCCTCATCCTCACCCTCCACGACCTCCACCATCTCACCGACGCCGCCGAACTCGTAGCGACCGAACTGGTCACCAACGCCGTACGACACACCAAGGGCCCGGCGGCCATGAGGCTCCACTGGCGGGCCCCGGCGCTGCGCGTCAGCGTGTGGGACACGGACCCGAGGCCACCGGCCCCGGCGCCCCCGGCCCACGCCACCCCGAACCCCGCCCTCGAATCCGGCCGCGGCCTCACCCTGATCGAGGAGTGCTCCGACAGCTGGGGCTGGTATCCCCTGGGCGTGGCCGCCCAACCACCCCACGCCAACGGCAAATTCGTGTGGTGCGAGCTGGCCCGGGCGGCCTGAACGTTCTCACTGTCCCCGAAAGAGTGATCCCATCCCGTCGGCCGGACACCCGGCCCGAACGCCCCCTGGGTTCCGCGACATGGTCACATCAGTCCACGCCCACAAGGCCTCACACCGCGTCTTCCAGGAGCACCCGGAGGCCCTCGCCCCTGTCTTCGACGCGCTACGGGTCCCGCTGACCCCGACGGCGGCCATCGAAGCGCTGTATGACATGAGTGAACTGCTGGCGGTGGGCCTGGACGGCACAGCGGCGGCAGCGACGTGGGGAAGACCGCGCGGCACCGCTCACGAGATGTAGATGCAAACTACGTAGAATGAATCTACCTATCTGCCGCCAGAGGCTCTCATGCCGACCCCCTTCGTAGGCCGCCACGTCGAGCTGGCTCTCCTGGGCAAGCGCCTCGATCGCGTCACCGCCGACGGCGCCGGCGTCGCCGTCGCCATAAGGGGTCGCCGGCAGGTGGGGAAGTCGAGGCTCGTACAAGAGTTCTGTGATCGGGCCGGGCGGCCGTACGTCTTCTTCAGCGCGACCAAGGGCGCCTCACCCGTGGAGGGCATCACCGATCTCATGGCCGAGCTTCGGGAGTCGTCCCTCCCCGCCGAGCCGGATCTCGTGCCGAAAGGCGCTCCCACGAACTGGCCGGACGCCCTGCGCGCCCTCGCCGCCGTACTGCCCGCCGATACCCCGAGCATCGTCGTGCTCGACGAACTGCCCTGGCTCGCCGAGCAGGACCCCCTGTTCGACGGGGCGCTGCAGACGGCGTGGGACCGACTGCTGGCCCGCCGCCCCGTGCTGCTGCTCCTGCTCGGTAGTGATCTGCACATGATGGAGCGGTTCACGGCGTACGACCGGCCCTTCTACGGGCGGGCCGACAGCCTGGTCCTCGGCCCGCTCAACCCGGCCGAGACGGGGGACGCGCTGGGGCTCGACACCACGGACGCCATCGACGCGCACCTGATCTCCGGCGGGCTGCCGGGGATTCTGCGGGCCTGGCCGCACGGCACCCCGGCGCTCGACTTCATCGAGGCCGAGTGCGCGGACCCCGCGTCGCCGCTCTTCGGCGTTCCGGAGGCGGCGCTCATGGCGGAGTTCCCGGCGCCCGACCAGGCCCGTCGCGTGCTGGAGGCGGTGGGGAGCGGAGACCGTACGCATGCCAGCATCGCGGCGACGGCCGGCAGCCAGAGCGGATCGCTGCCCTCCGGAATACTGTCTCCGCTGCTCAGGAGACTCACCGAGGAAAAGCGCGTCCTCGCCTGCGACTCCCCTCTGTCCACCAACCCTGGCAAGCCCGCCCTCTACCGCGTGGCCGACAGCAGTCTGCGCCTCTACCTCGCCGCCACGCGCTCCGCGCAGGAGTTGTCGAGACGAGGCCGACCCGAGGCCGCGTACCGGCTCGTCCAGCGGCGTTGGACGGCCTGGCGCGGGCGAGCCGTGGAGCCCCTGATCCGGGAGGCGCTGGAACTGGCCGCCGTGTCCGGTGAGTTCCCCTGGCCGGACACCGAGGTCGTGGGCGGCTGGTGGAACCGGCGGTTCTCACCGGAGATCGACCTCATCGGGGCCGACCGCACGCCCATCGCCGGCAGCGTCTTCTTCGCGGGCTCCGTGAAGTGGCTGGCCTCACCGTTCGACCAGCACGACCTGGCCACGCTGCGGAGGGACGCCGCGCAGGTTCCCGGCTTCACCCCGGATACCGGAGGACGGCTGGCCGTGGTGTCCCTCTCCGGGACCGCGGGGCCACTCGGCGACCGTGACGGGGTCGAGTTGGTGTGGGGCGCCGGGGACGTGATCTCGGCCTGGCGGCCCTGAACCGACGACCTCACGCCCACTCCCGGCCGGCCAAAGGCTCACGAAGCGGCGGTGACCGACCTGCTCGCCGCTCTGGAAGGGCGCTCCGAATTCCGGACGACCCGCCCGGCCTGGTCGACCGGACCGCTGATCGCCGTACGAACGGACACCGAAACCGGCATCGGCATCGGCATCGGCATCGGCACCTGACCGGCCGCACCCGCTCCCGCGCCCACCCCCGCATCCATCCCCAGACCCGTACGAGCCGCCTGCACATGGTGCAGGCCCTCGACCGCCGTCCGGGTGACCTGGGCGTACTGGTCGGGTGTGCGGGCGGCCGTCAGCTGGGCGCGGGCGGTGCGGAGGTGTTCGGTGGCGTCGGTCAGGGACTGGGCCGCGCTGCCGCCGGCCCCGGCCTGCGCCCGTACGTCGATGCCGGCCAGGCCGGCGCCCAGCCGTACCACCCAGCGGTTGGCGTCGGCCTCCGCGTCCAGGTCGGACGCCGGTCCGGGCTCCCTCACGGACCGCCGCTGCGCGACGATCGCGACCACGGCCCCGACGATCAGCAACACTGCCACCAGCACGGCCAGCTTCATGGCCTCCTCCAGCATCTCCGAAGCTCCGTCCCGTACGTCGCGTAAATCCCGTACAGGCCTTACGGGTTCCTCACCCCGTACGTCCCATCACACCGCCCCCCGCTGTGCCCATCCGTCGAGAAACCTGTGCGTCGCCTGATGACTTTCCCAGCGTGCGGCCCCGTGCGGGAGGGCACGGCAAAGGCCCGGAACCCAGGGGTGGGGTTCCGGGCCGTTCACCGAGTCTTACGACCGTCAGCTCGCCGAGGGGGTAGCCGTCTGCGACCCGCCCGTCAGCAACGAAAGGTCCAATCCCGTGTTCTCGGCGTCCGGGTCGACGCCGACCGTGATGGAGCCGATGACCCCCTTGGCGATGTCGGCCTTCTTGTACTTCAGCTTGAGGAGACCGCCCTGGGTGCCGGCGCCGTCGTAGATGGTGTCCTCGTCGAGGGTCGTACGCTGCGTCGTGGAGGTCGAGTACGGGTCGAGCTCGGCGGAGGCGAGGACGGCCTCCTCTTCGAAGTAGAACTGGCCGGTGTGGCAGGTGGTGCCACCCTCGTAACCCGCTTCCGTCCACTTGCCATTGACGTGCACCTTGACGTGGACGTGCACGCAACGGCCCTGGTACCAGCCGGGGAAGATCGTCTGGAAGGTGACGAAGCCCTTCCTGTCCGTCTTCGAGGTGCCGCGGAGGTAGCGGGTGTCGCTGGTGGGCTCCTGGTGGATGCCACCGCTGCCACCCCCCGGGAACTCCGAGGGGGTGCCCGAGGGGGTGCCCGAGGGGTCGCCGGTGGGAAAGGCGCCGCCGCCCATGGAGGCGCTCTCGTAGCCCGAGTAGAGACCCAGCGCGTCGCACTGCCAGACGTCGACCGCCGCGTTGCGGATCGGCTTGCAGGTCTCGGAGTCGATCACCTTGAGGCGGAGGACGAGGGGGATGCCCTCCTTGTCCTCGGTGATGTCCCGGCGGAGCTTGTCCGCGTCGATGTAGTACGGGCCCTCGGTGGTCTCCGAGGTGAGCTTGTAGCACTCCTCCCCGGCACTCTCGCTCGTGGAGCCGAGGGGAGTGGCCCCCTTCTTGTTCGTACTCTTGTTCGCATTGTTGTTCGTGCCCGCGCTCGCCGTCGCGACGACGGCTCCGCCCACGGCCACCGCGGCCACGGCACCCGCGCCCGCCACGACGACCTTGCGGCGCGCCAGATCCCGCTTGTGCTTCGGCGTGGGGGCCTGCTCGTTCTCGTTTCCAGTCTGGTTTCCCGTCATGAGCAGGAAATTAGGGAGGCAGACTGTCAAAACAGTAAGAAAACACTGTGATTTGCCCCACTACTCTCACACGGAGGCAGAGGAGGCCCGAAATAGTCGTCCATTTCGGGCTTCCATTCGGCAAAAAACTCTGATTAGGTTTACCTTACTTATGCATCAGTTTGCCGACGCACTCACCGACGCCGACGCCGACGCGGACACGCTCGGCTCCGGCGCCGTCCCCTGCCCGTCGCTGTCGGCCTCCGGGTCCACCCCCACCGTGAGCGAGCCGCGCACACCCCTCGCGATGTCCCTCTTGTCGTAGCGCAGCTTCAGCAGTCCGCCCTGGGTGCCGGTGCCGTCGTAGATCGTGTCCTCGTCGAGCGTCGTACGCTCCGCCGCGTTCGACACGTACGGCTCCACGACCGCGGAGGCGAGAACGGACTCCTCGTCGAAGAAGAACTGGCCGGTGTGGCAGGTGGTGCCACCCTCGTAACCGGCGTCCGTCCACTCGCCGTTGACATGCACCTTGACGTGGATGTGCACGCAACGGCCCCGGTACCAGCCCGGGAACACGGTCCTGAAGGTGACGAAGCCCTTCCGGTCCGTCTTCCAGGTGCCGCGCAGATAGCGGGTCTCGTCCGTGGGCTCCTGGTGGCCGCCGC
This sequence comes from Streptomyces adelaidensis, assembly GCF_016598475.1. Lineage (GTDB taxonomy): Bacteria > Actinomycetota > Actinomycetes > Streptomycetales > Streptomycetaceae > Streptomyces > Streptomyces adelaidensis. The sequence goes on along the minus strand of NZ_JAEMUX010000088.1, from coordinate 10,165 downwards.
CCGGGGGCGGGCCGGAGGGATCGCCGCTCGGCGGCTCACCGGTCGGGGGTTCGCCGGTGGGGGCCGGGCCGCCACCGCCGTTGCCCATGTCCTCGTAGCCGGAGTAGACGCCCACCGCGTCGCAGTGCCAGATGTCGACGGCCGCGTTCCGGACGGGCCTGCACGTCTCGGAGTCGATCACCTTGAGGCGGAGAGTCAGGGGGATGCCGCCCTTGTCCTCGGTGACGTCCCGGCGGAGCTTGTCCGCGTCGATGTAGTACGGGCCCTCGGTCGTCTCGGAGGTCAGCAGGTAGCACTCCTCCAGGGCGGGCGCGGGGCCGCCGCCGGGCTTTTCTCTCCGCTCACCGGCGAAGGTGTTCGAGGCGTTCGCCGCCATGACGCCACCCAGGCCCACCGCCGCGACGGCGCCCGCGCCGGCCACGACGACCTTGCGGCGCGTCACATCACCGGCGCCCGCCAATCGCTGCTCATCCTGTCCATTCGCTGCCTGTTCATTCGTTGCCTGTTCATTCGCTGTCATGCGCCGGGAAGTTAGATATGAAGCCTGTCAACCAGCTGAGAAAACGAACCCTTTTCCCCACGCACGCAAAAGGGTCCTGAAATCGACGGACGACTTCAGGACCCTTTTCGAAAACAAAAGAAGAAAGGCTTGCCTTACTTCATTCCCTACTTCGGCTGCGGCTTCCGCACCGTCAGGTGCAGCTCCCGCAGTCGCGCCTCCTCCAGCTCCGTCGGCGCGCCCATCATCAGGTCCTGGGCGTTGCCGTTGAGCGGGAAGGCGATGGTCTCGCGGATGTTGGGCTCGTCGGCGAGGAGCATGACGATGCGGTCGACGCCCGGGGCGATACCGCCGTGCGGCGGGGCGCCGAAGCGGAAGGCGCGGAGCATGCCGGCGAACTGCTCCTCGACGGTGTCACGGTCGTAGCCCGCGATCTCGAAGGCCTTGAGCATGATGTCGGGCTCGTGGTTCCGGATCGCGCCGGAGGACAGCTCGACGCCGTTGCAGACGATGTCGTACTGCCAGCCGAGGATGTCCAGCGGGTCCTGGCTCTCCAGGGCCTCCAGACCGCCCTGCGGCATGGAGAACGGGTTGTGCGAGAAGTCGATCTTGCCGGTGTCCTCGTCCTTCTCGTACATCGGGAAGTCGACGATCCAGCAGAAGCGGAAGACACCCTCCTCGAAGTGGCCGGCCCGCTTGGCGGCCTCGACGCGCACGGCGCCCATGATCTTCGAGACCTCGTCGAACTCGCCCGCGCCGAAGAACACCGCGTGCCCGGCCGCCAGCGACAGGCGCTTGGTCAGCTCGGCGACGTTCCCCTCGGTGAGGAACTTGGCGATCGGGCCGGTCAGCGAACCGTCCTCGGTGACGCGCACCCAGGCCAGGCCCTTCGCACCCTGCTCGACCGCGTAGTCACCGAGCTGGTCGAAGAACTTACGGGGCTGGGACGAGACGTCCGGCACGGCGAGCGCCCGCACGTGCTTGCCGGCGAACGCCTTGAACTCAGAGCCCTCGAAGACATCGGTGATGTCCACCAGCTCCAGCTGGGCGCGCAGGTCCGGCTTGTCGGAGCCGTACTTGAGCATCGCCTCGCGGAACGGGATGCGCGGGAAGGGGGAGGTGACGTGACGGCCGTTCCCGAACTCCTCGAACAGCTCGGTCATGAGCTTCTCGATGGGCTGGAAGACGTCCTCCTGCTCCACGAAGCTCATCTCGACGTCGAGCTGGTAGAACTCGCCCGGCGAACGGTCCGCGCGCGCGTCCTCGTCACGGAAGCAGGGCGCGATCTGGAAGTACCGGTCGAAGCCCGAGATCATCAGCAGCTGCTTGAACTGCTGCGGGGCCTGGGGGAGGGCGTAGAACCTGCCCGGGTTCAGGCGGGACGGGACGACGAAGTCACGGGCGCCCTCGGGGGAGGTCGCGGACAGGATCGGCGTCGCCATCTCGTTGAAGCCCAGCGCCGTCATCTTGTGACGGATCGCGGAGATCACGGCCGTACGCAGCAGGATGTTGCGGTGCATGCGCTCGCGGCGCAGGTCGAGGAAGCGGTACTCCAGGCGCCGCTCCTCGTTGACCCCGTCCTCGGCGTTGATGGTGAAGGGGAGCGGGGCGGCCGCACCGAGCAGCTCGACCTCGCCCACCTCGACCTCGATCTCGCCGGAGGGCAGGTCCGGGTTGACGTTCTCGGTGCCCCGGGAGACGACCTTGCCGTCGACCCGGACGGTCGACTCCTTGGAGATCTTGTCCAGGGCCTCGTACGCCGGGGTGCCCGGACGCGCGACGAGCTGCGTGATGCCGTAGTGGTCGCGCAGATCGATGAAGAGGATGCCGCCCAGGTCGCGCCGATTGTGCAGCCAGCCGCTCAGCCGGACGTCGGTGCCGACGTCAGAGGCGCGGAGCTCGCCGCAGGTGTGGGACCTGTACCGATGCATCGTCGTTCATCCAGCCTTCGCTGATCGGGGATCTGGGTGCGTTCTGGGTGCGTATCTCACCGCTGCCGGTCAGGGTCACGGTCGGTGGCCGCCGCCGGTGTTTCACGTGAAACAACCCCAAGGGTACCGGGCACCCCGAGATCGCCTCCCCACCATTTACCACGGGCCCACGGGAGCCTCGCCGCACGCCGGACGGGAACCTGCCGCAGGCCGGCCGCACACCCGTCACCGTCATGACCGGATACGCACGGTCATGGCCATGGGCAGGACCGCAAGCGGTTACTGTCGCTGGCGTCGATTGCCGTCACCTCCGTCGCCCCTGGCCGTGGTTACTTCGGGTACTGCTCGGTGCCTGGTGCAGTTTCAGTGGCACGGTCCGTTCAGCTGTTCATAGAGTGGGTCAATGCGCAATGGTGAGCCCCCGCCCACCGTGGGGGACGTCCTGTCCGCCCTCGCGACGGGACTGTGGACCTGGGACAGCGCTGCCGAAACCGTCGCCCTGGACGCCGAAGCCGCCCGGCTCCTGGGCTTGCCCGCGGAGCCGGTGACCCTCACCCAGGCCGGCGCGCGGGCACGGCTGCACCCCGTCGACTGGAACGAGATCACCTCGGTCGTGCAGCTCGCCGTCGCCGAGGACACCCTCGCCGAGGTCCGGGTCCGGGTCATGGACGAGCGGGGCCGGGTGATCCGCACCCTCCGCAGCCGCTCCAAGGCGTCCTTCGACCCGGTGCGCAATTCCGTCGAGATGATCGGCACCATCCAGGAGGTCACCGAGCCCTCCCCCCGGACCGCCGCCCGCGCCCCGGCCATCACGGGCGACTGGCGGCGCTCGCGCGAGGCGTTCCTGCTGGACGCGGGCCGGGCCCTGGCCGAGGCACGGTCCACCGCCGAGGTGCTGCGGGTCGCGGCGGGCCTGGCGATGCCGGGCTTCTCACCGGACGGGCTCGCCGTGTTCGGGGTGGAGGCCGACCGTCTCACCGTCATCGGGCACCACGGGCACAACCAGGGCGCCGAGGGCCCCTTCACCCATATGCCGCTGGAGACGGACTACCCGGCCGCCGAGGTCGTCCGCACCGGCCGCGCCGTCTATCTCTCCTCCCCCGAGCACTACAAGGCGCGCTACCCCACCGCCTGGCCGCTCGCCGAACAGTTCGGCCGCCACTCCTGGGCGTTCCTGCCGCTGACCGTCGCCGGCCGCACCATGGGCGCCTGGATGGCGGGCTTCCTGCACCCCGTCAGCTTCACCCCCGACGAGCGCTCGGTCCTGACCACCGTCGCCCGCATGCTCGCCCAGGCCCTCTCCCGGGCCGGCGCCGCCGAGACCGAACGCGAGCTGACCGACGGCCTCCAGCGCACGATGCTCCCCACGCTCGGCCCCGACATACCCGGCATGACCGTCGCCGCGCGGTACGTCCCCACCGGCGGCGGACTCCAGGTCGGCGGCGACTGGTACGACATGATCGCCCTGCCCAACGGCCGCTTCGCCCTCGTCATCGGCGACGTCCAGGGCCATGACGTACGCGCCGCCGGCCTCATGGGCCAGCTCCGCATCGCCCTGCGCGCCTACGCCTCCGAGGGCCACCCCCCGGACGCCGTCCTCTCCCGCGCCTCCCGCTTCCTGCACGGCGTCACCAACGACTCCGCCACCGACTTCACCGACCTGCGCTTCGCGACCTGCCTCTACGTCGAGGTCGACCCGGTGTCCGGCGTGCTCGACATCGCCCGCGCCGGGCACCCCGACCCGGCTGTCCGCATGGCCGACGGCACGGTCCTGGTCCGGCCGACCCCGGGCGGCCTGCCCCTCGGCATCGACCCGGACGCCGACTACCCGACCACCCGGCTGATCCTGGAGCCCGGCGAGACCATGCTCCTGTGCACCGACGGCCTCATCGAGACCGGCGGCCACGACCTCGACACGGGCTGGCGCCGCATCCGCACGATCCTGGAGTCGTTCGACGCGAGCCCGCACGACGGCACGAGCGAGGGGTACCAGGGGGAGGGGGAGGGCGGCGCAGTTCTGGAACCCGGCCGACTGGCACCCGGCCGACTGGAGGCGCTGGCCGACGCGCTCGTCCAGGGCGTGCACGGTCCGTCCTCGCACCACACGCCCGGCCCGCTGGCCGACCGCCGCGAGGACGACATAGCGATGCTGCTGCTGTGCCGGGAGAGCGACGGCTGCGGCGACACCGGCGGCGTACGGGCTGCCGTGCGCCGCACCGCCCTGACGGTCGCGCAGGCCGAGCCCGAGCGGATCGCCGGCGCCCGCCAGCAGGTGCGCGAGCTGCTCCACGACTGGAACTGCGACGACCAGGTCGACTCCGCCGTCCTCCTCGTCTCCGAGATGCTCACCAACGTCCTCGTCCACACCGACGCCGACGCGCTCCTCGTCGCCGAGATGACCGGCGACGGCGACGGCGGCAAGCGCCGGATGCGCGTCGAGGTCACCGACGCCAGCGACGACCTCCCGCACAAGCGCCACCCAGGAGAACTCGCCTCCTCCGGACGCGGCCTCGTCCTCATGGACATGCTCGCCGACGCCTGGGGAGTCGACCCCCGCGGCGACGGCAAGAGCATCTGGTTCGAGCTGTACGAGCCGGCCCCGGGGTAGCCCGGGTGTTGGGGGGCTTTACGTGGCCTCCCCGGCCTCTGCTGCCTCCTCTGTGGCCTCCTCTGTGGCGTACCGCTCCCTCAGTTCATGGAAGACCCCGAAGGCGGCCGCCGTCAGCGGTACCGCGAGGAGCATCCCGAGGACGCCGGCGACCGAGGCGCCCGCGGTGATCGCGACCATGACGACCGCCGGGTGCATCTGCACGGTCCGGCTCTGAATGGCGGGCTGGAGCACATGCCCCTCCAGTACCTGGACGGCCAGGACGATCCCGAGGGCCCACAGCGCGATCACGAAACCCCGGTCCGCGAGGGCGACGAGCACGGCCACCGCACCCGAGATGAACGCGCCGAGATAGGGGATATAGGCCCCCACGAAGACGAGCGCCCCGAGCCCGACCGCCCCCGGCACCCCCAGGATCAGCAGCCCGACGGTGATACAGACGGCGTCGATGAACGCGATGAGCGTCGTCCCCCGCATGAACCCCTCGACCGCCTCGAAGGCCCGCCGCGCCATGGCCTCGCTCATGTCCGCGCCGCCACGCGGCGAGAGCGCCCGGATGGTGTCCATGGCCCGGTGGGAGTCCCGCAGAAAGAAGAAGACGAGAAACAACGCCAGTACGGCCATGGCGAGGGCCTCACCGACGACGCTCACCCCGCTGATCACATTGGAGGCCGCCGTCCCCCCGAACCGGGTGAGCAACTCCTTCGCGTTGGCGGCCAGATCGTCGAGCGAGGTCCCGGCCGCCCCGAAGTACTCGGCGAGATCGCCGGCCGCGTTCCGCAGCGAGGCGAGGATCTGGTCCCCGGTCTCGATGAGCGCGGCGACCACGATGTACACCGCCCCGCCCACGACCGCTACCACGGCCACACAGGTGAGCGCGGCCGCCAGCGAACGGTGCATCCGCGCCTTGACCATCCTCCGGTGCAACGGCCCGAGCAGCGCGGTCCCCAACAGCGCGAGCAGCACCGGCGTGACCGCCGTCCTGAACTCCGCGCACAGCCGGACACCGACGTACACGACCCCGGCGACGAGCAGGATCACGGCACACCAGGCGGCCAGCCTGCGCACGGGCACGGGAAGCAACTGCACACCCCCACCCGACCACGCCCGCCCCCGGCTGTCCCGCCCGGACGACCGCGCGGGTGAGGCCCCGTCCGATCAGCCGGTAAGGGGACAGTGGATAGGGGAAGGGGACACGGGACACGGGACAGGACATCCGGATCAGTCAGTCGATCAGGAAGCGCTGCCGGGAAGAATCGCCGCCCGCACCGGCCGAGGCCTCCTCCACACAGGGCTCCGCCACGGCCACCGCCTCGCGCTCATCTGCGCCCCCTCGGATACCCACGCACTCCCCCTCCCCCCGCACAGGCCGCACCCGCCAGCCGTCCTGGTCCTCCTGCCCCTCGCCCTTCTCGATGCGGAACAACTGGGAGGACCCGCTGAGACCGCAGTCGTCCCAGGGTTCGAACATGTTCCGGAAGTCCCCGTCGCTCAGCAGGGTGAGACAGCCCTTGTCGAACTCCGGGTGATCCCACTGGATGCGGTACAGCCCGTCGTCCCCCCTCAGCAGATACGTCTTCGGCGGCACGGCCTCCCCGCACGGCCGCTGCATCGCCACCACCTTCGACGCACCGCTTCTCGCCCGCGTCTCACCGTCGGTGAGGCACAACCCGGGCGCCCGTACGGGGCGGATCCGGGACAGGCCGGGGCTGGGGCCGGGCCGTACAGGAGCGCAACAACACGGTGAGCGGCAACACCTCCACCAACTCCGGCATCTACGCCGTACTCAGCGAGTGGCGCGACGCCAAGAAGGGCGAGACCTGCGGCAGCGGCAACATCTTCAAGAACAACAAGTACGGCAACGGCTACGGCGGCAAGTCCATCAAGCCCATCCGCTGGGGCGGCAAGGGCGGCGGCAACGCCGGCAAACTCACCTGGAACAACTGCAAGAAGCCCAGCATCACGAACAAGGGCGGCAACAGCAGGCTCTGAGGCCCGGGGGGCGGCGGGGGCGGGAGGGGCGGGGGCCCTCCCGCCCCCCTTCATACAGAATCGACACCTCTGTCCACTTTCGGGTGAACATCCTTGCTATAGACGCGAGTTGCGCCCCCATCTGCCTACCTTCCGAGCGGAGGTGATGCTCGATGTACGAGCACAACAACCCGCCGCCGGAAGAACCGACGGCACCCCACCATGACGCGATCGACATCAGCGACTTCGTGTTCGCGGCTACGGGGGCGAGGGTCCGCAGGCTCACTACCCCCGATGGCGAGCACTGGTTCGTGGCAGCAGACGTGGCCACGGATCTCGGCTACGCAAACACGCGCCAGGCGCTCCTCTGGCACGTTGCAGAAGACTGCACAAAGCGGCTGGACGAGATTGCACAAGGCGTCTACGCCGCAGACGCCTCAAGCAAACTCGCAGCTCACAGGCTGCAAAGGTCGATGAAGTTGGTGAACCTTCGCGGGCTCGTCGCGCTCGTCAACGGGAGCACAAAACAGGAGTCCCAGCCCTTCAAGAACTGGGTCTCAGAAGTCATCGTCACCGTCCAGCGCGACGGCTCCTACTCCCTGGAACCGGCCCCCGTACAACCCGCCCCCACCGGCGGCACGGCGTACTCCATGCCCCCGCAGGTAGCCGACGCCATCGTCCGGCTCGAAGAGCGGAACATCCGGGCGGACGAGATGCTGACGTCGTTCCAGGAGGAGAGCAACGACCTGCTGCGGCAGATCAGCCGAAGCCAGAACGCGATGGCCGAGGCTCTGCGCGACATCGCGCAGACTCTCCGCCGCCCCACCAACCACCCTCACCCCTCCTGGGCGCCGGAGCTGACACCCCGGCAACTCCTCGCCGGCTGGCAGGCGAAGAACCTCGTCGTCACCGACGACGTCCACACCGTGGCGGCGTACCTGGCACCGGCGCTGCTGCATGGAGGGGCCACCTACCGAGTGGAGGACATCGCCACCCGTACGGGGCTGTCACAGGAGCGCGTACACGACTGCCTGGAGATGTTGTTCGAGCTGGGGTGCGTCCGACCAGCAGGCCGCACTCCGGACGGCACGCCGGTCTGCGTACTGCCGTAACGCCGTAGCGGAGCCCTCGTAAGACAGGCAAGACAGGCCCGAAGTCGCAAAACAGAGTTGCGGCTTCGGGCCTCGTCGTACCGTACCGGGTTTCAACTACCTCCCGCCGCCGAAGATGACGAACGCGTCACCAACACCACCCCCGCGACCACCGTCCACAGCCCCATCAGCGGCACGGTGAGCCACGCGCTGAACGGTCCCGCCAGGCTCAGCACCGCGATGACGAAGGCGAACCAGCCGAGCCAGGCCGGCAGGGTGTGGGTCGTGACGGCGGTCCGCCAGACGGCGAAGAGCAGGACCGCCGCGGCGGCCATCGCGGCGATGGACCCGCCGTACGACACGTCGAGCAGCAGCATGGCCACCATCGCGGTCTCGGGGCCGACCAGGAAGGACTCCGTGTTGTTGGCGGAGATCGCGTAGATCGCGCCGGTGATCGCCGCGATCATCAGGAGGACCACGAACGCGGTGCCGCCCGCGAGAACCAGGAACGACCGCTTCCCGGCGAGCCGGGCCAGCGCGGCCAGGAACCAGAAGAAGAGCAGACCGGCCACCAGCATCACCGGGGTCATGGCCTCGGTCAGGTCGAGGTTGCCCTGGTCACGGTAGAAGGTGACCGTCTCGCGGAGGCCGTCCTCGCCCTCGTAGTCCGGGAAGTTGCTGTACGTCACCAGCAGCGCGACGAGCAGCAGTACGCCGGACGCGATGCCGGCGATTCCGGGCCAGAGGTCTCTTCGAGGGGGCTCGTCCGCGTCGAGCCGCGGTGCCGTCTGCGATGTCGGTGTCGGAATCGTCATGCCGGCCTCCCACGCGATGGGACTCACGTGAGGGTCCCGATTCAGCACTCTTTTCCAGTATGCGCAGGATGGACCCTTTGTTTCATGCCGGGAGGCCCCTGCCCGTCGACGGGCAGGGGCCTCCCGGCGGGCCTCAGAGGCCGCCCTCGGACATCCCGTGGACCGTCGGAATCGTGCCCAGGCGCCCCTTCTGGAAGTCCTCGACCGCCTGCTGCAGCTCCTGGCGGGTGTTCATGACGAACGGACCGTAGTGGGCCATGGGCTCACGGATCGGCTGTCCGCCCAGCAGCACGATCTCCAGGTCCGGCGCGTTGGCGTCCTGCTTCTCGTCCGCGCGGAAGGTGATCGAGGAACCGGCACCGAAGACGGCCGTCCGGCCGAGCTGGATCGGCCGCCGGCCCACTCCCACGCTGCCGCGCCCGGCGAGTACGTACGCGAGGGCGTTGAAGTCCTCGCGCCACGGGAGGGTGATCTCCGCACCCGGCGCGACGGTCGCATGGAGCAGGGTGATCGGCGTGTGGGTGATGCCCGGGCCCTGGTGGCCGTCCAGCTCACCGGCGATGACGCGGAGCAGTGCGCCGCCGTCGGGGGTGGAGAGGAGCTGGACCTGACCGCCGCGGATGTCCTGGTACTTCGGCGCCATCATCTTGTCCCTGCCCGGGAGGTTCACCCACAGCTGGATGCCGTGGAAGAGACCGCCGGACATGACCAGCGACTCCGGCGGCGCCTCGATGTGGAGCAGGCCCGAGCCGGCCGTCATCCACTGGGTGTCACCGTTGGTGATGGTGCCGCCCCCGCCGTGGCTGTCCTGGTGGTCGAAGATCCCGTCGATGATGTAGGTGACGGTCTCGAAGCCGCGGTGCGGGTGCCACGGGGTCCCTTTCGGCTCCCCAGGCTGATACTCAACCTCACCCATCTGGTCCATCATGATGAACGGATCGAGGTGGCGGTAGTCGATCCCGGCGAACGCGCGGCGGACCGGGAAGCCCTCGCCCTCGAAGCCACTGGGCGCGGTCGTCACGGTGAGCACCGGGCGGGCCACCGCCTCGGCCGGCGCGACGACACGGGGCAGGGTCAGCGGGTTCTCGACGGTCACTGCAGGCATGTCCGTACCTCCTTGTGCGCTCAGTTTAGTTGAGTATTGAACTTTCTACCACCCCACAACGGCAAAGGCCCGGAGGACATTCCCTCCGGACCCCTCAGACCTCTCAGACCTCTCGGACCTCTCGGACCTCTCGGACCTCTCGGAC
>NZ_JAEMUX010000087.1 GCF_016598475.1 Streptomyces adelaidensis | reverse complement strand
ACAGGCCGGCGAACTCACCGCGGGCATGACCCTGCGCACGGCATCCGGCACCACGGCCACGGTCGAGGACGTCCGCTACTTCGAGCGCCGACAGCGCACGCACGACCTGACGGTCACCGAGATCCATACGTACTATGTGCTGGCAGGCGAGACGCCGGTACTCGTTCACAATTGCAATACACCTCGGGGCTTTCCCGACCGGGAGCTTCCGAGGGACCCCCGGACTGGTGAGCCGGCTCCTGACCCGGCGGCCGCCGGGTATCCGCACACGCAACTTGGGGTGAAGGGAAGCAGGCGCAATCCCCCGTACGCTCAGGCCCGAGAGTTCGGTGCAGACGGAAAACCCGTCCGGGATGTCGACTTTACTGATCACGGGAGGCCGCAGAACCATGACAATCCGCATCAGCATCCCTGGAATGAAAACGCGACCGGCGGCACCCGAAGCCGCGGTGGCGCGGAACCGTTGGATTGGGGTGACCAATGAGCGAACTTGTGGAATTCCGGATGCATGACACTGAAGGCGGAAGAGTCGGTCTCGACAGCCTGCTTTCCCTGGTCCCGGACAACAACTGGGTATGGTCTGTGCTCGACTTCGACGGGATTGTGCAGGGGGTGGCCGGCCTGGAATATGCGGAATTCCGGCAGAAGATAGCTTCCTCGTCGCAGGGGTATGTCATGTCGTGGGCTCAGGTTCGGGAATTCGCGACCGGTGTCCGCCAGTGCTTCGATCTGCTGCTCGTAGCAGCAGGAGAGCATCGCCTGCTTGATCCGGAACGATTCGCTGCGGGCGATTTCGCAGGATGCCCGTTGGTTCTAACTGCGAGCGACAGCACCTGGTGGAGGGTGGAGATCGACGCCGACACCGAAGGGGCATCTGTTCTCGCGGCAAGACTCCGAGCGCGCTATAGAGTCGAGACGGGATAGAAGGCGGCGAGCATAAGTAGTCGCTGAGGCAAACTTGAAGCCCCGCCAGGTGTGTCCTGGCGGGGCTTCTGCGTGGGGTGACGGCAGTAGTTGACGCAGCGGCAACGTCAGCGGACGAGGGTGGCGCGTGGTGGCGGTTCGTCGCCGGGGCCGTTGGCCGTCTCGGTGGTCTCCGGGCTGCCGAGCGCGGTGCTTGAGCCAACCTCGGCAATTGAAGATCTTTAGCATGTTGTCGGATTGAGGATTTGAATCTCATCCTGAAGAGGAGCGGCGGCGCGAGTGAGGCGCCCGTCGCCTGCGTGGGGAATAGGTCCTGGCGGGCTGCAATGGGCAGCTCTGATCGAGGTGGGGACAAAATGGGCAGGAACGCTGGCTTCGCGGTTGCCGGTGCGGTCATGGTGGGGCTGTTGGGGGGTTGGCTGCGGAGGTAGTGGGAACGGGGCGTCCGCTCCGTCGTCCGAGCCGACACGAGCGAAGGCGTCGCACTCCTCGACCTCGGAGACCGCGAAGGAGACCCGGGCTCGGGTGGTGGGGGATCTTCAGTTCGCCTTCGGAGACGTGGGTGAGGGCTTTGTTGTCGCGAAGGACCCTCTTGGGCGCGACTGCGTGGTGAATGGCACGGCACTCAGCCGAAAGATCCCGGGCAAAGAGGAACTGCTGCGAGGTGTCCGTCTTTTGGAAGAACGGGGTTGGCACCTTGATGGCGATCTGATGGAGATGAGTCCTGCGTTCGCCGCCTTCCTCAATCTGGGGGAGTGGTCCGTCACGGCCGGTGTGGCGCCCGTGCCGGACGAGGTCAAAGAGCAGGCGGCTTCGAACGCAGGGATGTTGACCGTCTCGGCGACAGGGTCATGCAAGTCCTCGTCGTAGTGGCGCCACCAGCGCATGATGACACCGGCGCCCCGCTTGAAGCATGATGTTTTCCTTGCGGCTATCGGTACCCTCGCACGACGACGATGCTGTCTCGGCGACGCCGACAGGAGGGGCTGTGGGAGGCCGACAACCCGGTGATCCGGTTCCTTGCCCCCGCGGCGCCTGTCTCGGTGGCCAGCCGGTGGCCGGACGCCTTTGGACGACGTAATACGAGGGAGTACAGGTCAAGCAGCCGCACATGCTCTGATCAGGCAGAACGTCACTGGGCAGCACGACCAGGCACTACGCAACACGAACGCTCACGGTCTCGTAATGCGTAGGTCTCGGGTTCGAATCCCGAAGGCGGCTCTATGGTGAACCCCAGGTCAGGCCTTTGACCTGGGGTTTCTTGTTTCGGATGGCCTTGAAATTGACCCATATTGCCCCTCTGGGGTCTGTGCATCGTAATGCGTGGGTCGGGGGTTTGGTTTCCGTGACCGTGTAGGCAGCCTAGGTCTCTGAGCTGGGCTTTTGCTCATCCGGGAGGGGCGGGTCAGGTATACGCGATGAGGTTCGGTGGACAACCGGTGGACAGGTGTGTTTGACGCTCCATCAGCGGGTGCGGTTGAACCTGGACCGACGGGTGAAACACCGATCGCTCTCGATGCGGCGAACGGAAGTGGCGGGACTGTCCGGTCCGGACAACTGCAGCTACCCGTCTGCGATCCCGTCGTATGAGGGATAGTGTCCTCGGGCTCGTAGTGGTCGTTCCTGTTCGAGTTGGGCGAGGAGCCGGAGGCGCCCGCACATGCTGTGCTGGTCCTGCGCCGGTCCGTGGCGGGCCACCGCGTCGACGACCGTTGGCAGGAGCTGGCGCACGTCCTTCGCGCCGAAGCGGATGATGAAGGTCAGCCGTCCGGGAACGTCCTCCGGATTTGAGTGTCCGGCTCAGGGCGACGGCGTCCTCCGGGGGCAACGTTGGCCCCAGCCTGACACCGATGGGTTGTGCACAGCGTGCGCGAGGCCCGGCGTGGCCTCCATCCTGCCGGTGCGTCGGCTCTCCGGTCACGATCCGGCCGAAACGGGCGGATCGGTCCTACGCGGCGCGTGCTTCCTCCCGCGCCAAGGGCTGCTCACGGGCACGGGCGGTGCGTGCGGTGGCGGGCTGTGGGGCGGTTCAGTCTCGAAATGCCCTTGATCCGGTAAAGGGAGTCCCATACGTTTCTTTGGCCACTGCTGTACGGCATGGCCACATCAATTTCATAGCGGGCTCTGGGGAGAGCCTGGAGGGGGACAAGGGTATGACCAACCCTTGGTTTCGGGGGCTTCGTGCTGTCCGGACGCTCGGTGTGCTGCTTGGCGGCGCCGTCGTCCTGGGCTCGTTGCCCGCCGTCACCGGTCCGGCCACCGCGGCCGGCAGTTCGCCGCCTGCCTCGGGTGAGGCAGGCGCGTTCGCACTGGCCGCTGAGACGGGCGAACCGGTGGAGATCATTCAACAGCGTACCGAGGACGAGCTCGTCTTCGCCAACCCGGACGGCTCGCTGACCAGCGAGACCAGTGTCCAGCCGCAGCGGGTGGAGCGTCCCGACGGCAGCTGGGAGAAGGCGGACGCGACCCTGGAGCGCCGCCCGGACGGCACGGTCGGTCCCAAGGCCGCCGTCGTGGACCTGGCTTTCGCGGCGGCGGGCTCGTCCGACTTCGTCACACTTGGCGAGGAGGGCAAGTCCTTCACGCTGAGCTGGCCCACACCGCTGCCAGAGCCGGTTCTCGACGGGGACACCGCCGAGTACCGCGAGGTGCTCCCCGGCGTGGATCTGCTGGCCACTGCCTCGGTGACCGGCTACTCGTACGTCCTGGAGGTCAAGACGCCCGAGGCGGCCCGCAGCTCTGAACTGGCCGAACTACGGCTGCCCGTACGGGCGGAGGGCCTCGACCTGTCCACCGGACCGACGGGTGGTCTCCAGGCCGTGGACGCCTCCGGCGAGCGGGTCTTCGGCGGTCAGGCGCCCAAGATGTGGGACTCCGCAGACTCCGGTGACGAGGTCCCGGCGGATGCTGTGCCCGCTTCCGGGGCCCAGAGCCTGCCGCAGGAGGCGCCGGACGCTGCGGCCAAGGTTGCCGACATGGTCCTCGACGTGTCCGCGTCCGCGGTCACCGTGGAGCCCGACCGGGCCCTGCTCACCGCCGCCGACACCGACTTCCCGGTCTACATCGACCCTGAGGCCGGGATGTCGAAGAGCGAGTGGCTGTATGTGTCCAGTGCCAATCCGAGCACGGAGTTCCACAAGTTCAAGAAGGACGAGGGCGTGGGCCGCTGCTCGGCCGACACCATCGGTGGCATCTACTACGTGTGCAGCGGCTCGCCGTACACGAACCGGATGTATTTCCAGTTCTCCACGGACGGCTGGAAGAACCGCACCGTCTCCAAGGCGGTCTTCGAGGTCTACGAGACCTTCTCCTTCTCCTGCACCAAGAGCACCGTCAACCTGCACATGGTCGCCGAGGGTGGTGTCGACTCCGCCACCAACTGGAACAACAGGCCCAAGGACGGCGACCTGCTGGTCGACAAGTCCGTCGCGTACGGCCGGGGCGACAGCTGCAGCCCGGACGCCCCGCCCAGCTGGGTCCTCTTCGCGGACAACGCCGACGAGTCCAACGAGAACCTCACCTCCTCCGTCCGCAGGAAGGCCGCCGGTGAGGATCCGATCGCCTTCTCGCTGCGGGCCGCCGACGAGGGCGACCCCAACTCCTGGAAGAGGTTCCGGGGTGACAACGCCAAGCTCGTCGTCACGTACAACACCCGCCCGAACAAGCCCACCGGGGAGAAGCTGAGCAACCCGGAGGAGAAGACCTGCACCACCGACAACACCAAGCGGCCGTGGATCCGGGACGCGACCCCTCGCATGTCCGTCACGGGTACCGACGCCGACTCGCACACCGATGGCACCGGCCAGAACCTCACCGCGACCTTCCGGGTGTGGGATCAGGTCGACGGCCGGCCCGAGGTCTACGAGGGCAAGGACGGACCGCAGAACGAGGGCAGGTTCGAGCGGGAGATCCCTGTCAGGGAGCTGAAGCACGGCCACGGCTACAAGTGGCACGCCCAGACCTACGACGGTTCCACCGGCAAGCTCAAGGACTCCGGGTACTCCGAGTGGTCCGACTGGTGCGAGTTCGTGGTCGATGTGGAGAAGCCTGACACCAAGCCGCGCGTCGAACCGGTGGCGGACGAGGCCGACCTTCCGGCGGGCGCCAAGCGGCACTTCACCCTCTCCGCGAACGGCAACTCCGACTCGGTCTTCAAGAACGACGTCGAGTTCTATGAGTGGGACCTCGGCAACGACACCCCCACCCGCAAGGCCGACCCGGCCTCCCTCGGCGGCAAGGCGACCATCGAGGTCGCGCCGAGCACCTTCGGTCCGAACGTGCTCTACGTCCGCAGCGTGGACCGGGCGGGCAACCGGGGTCCGCTGGAGAAGTACTTTTTCACCGTGGACCGCGCCTGTGCCGACGTGCTCGCCGACACCTGCGCCGCCGCCGTCTATGGCCTCGACCAGACCTCCGGCACCACCGCCCCCGACACATCCGGCCACGACCGGACGCTGACCGTGAAGGGCGCCGACTGGGTTGCGGGCAACAACTCCGCAGGCGACCCGGCCGACAGGGCGCTGCGCTTCAACGGCACCACCGACCACGCCACCGCCGTGTCCGCCGTCCACACCGGGCAGGCGTTCACCGTCTCGGCGTGGGTGCGGCCCACGAAGCTGGACCAGAACATCTCGGTGATCAGCCAGGCGGGAAGCCAGGGCAACGGCTTCAACCTCTACTACTCCACCGCCTACAAGCGCTGGATCTTCGGCCGGCACATCAGCGACACGGCCGACTCCGACCTGGTACGCGCCATGGCGACCAGCGAGCGCCCCGCGATCGTGAACACGTGGGTCCATCTGGCCGGTACCTATGACCCGGTGGCCCGGAAGTTCACGCTCTTCGTCGACGGCGAGGAGCAGGGCAGCGCCACCGTCACCGACGTCTGGAACGCCACGAAGGGTCTCAACATCGGCCGCGCCCAGTACGGCGCCGACTGGTCCGACCCCTTCGCCGGTGACATCGACGACGTACGCCTGGTCCCCGGCCTGCTGTCGGGGACGGAGATCTTCCGGCTCGCGAACAACCGATGACCGCTGACGACCACTGACGACTCCCGACCAGAGCCGTCCACCCGGGTGCCCGAATTCCTCGGGCACCCGGGGCACATTTCCACACCCATACGGGAGGGGGAGCGCGCGTGCGCGCATCTCGCAGACACAGAACACACCCCTGGGCCAAAGCCCTCGGTGTCACCCTCACTTCAGCCCTGACCGTCACCCTGCTCCAGGGCACCCCGGCCCTCGGCGACGACCCCGACGAGGCGAGGGAGAAGCGGCGCCCCAAGACCCAGGACGTCGCCTCCACCCCGGTAGTCGACCAGGACGGCCAGGCCACCCCGCTCAAGCACACCAAGGGGTACGGCGAACCGCTGAACCTCAAGGCCAGCTGGCCGAAGGCGGGCAGCGCGACCGTCGATCTCGGCAGCTCCGACGCCAAGAAGCGCGGCGCGCTGTCGAGTACCAAGGCCGGCTCGCTCCCGGTCCGCGTCGGCCCGCCCAAGGGCATGACCCGTTCCACGATGGCGGCCGCCACGCCCACCCGCGCCAAGGTGGACGTCCTCAGTCACGCCGCCGCGCGGAAGGCCGGCATCGACGGCCTTCTGCTCAAGGTGACCCGGGCCGACAGCCGGACCACGAACGGCAGGGTGTCCGTCGAGGTCGACTACGCGGCCTTCGCCCAGGCCTACGGCGGCGACTGGGCGCAGCGGCTGCGTCTGGTCGAACTGCCCGCCTGTGCGCTGACCACGCCCGAGGCGGCCAAGTGCCAGAGCGTCACCCCGTTGAAGACCGACAACGACGTCCGTGACCAGCGGCTCACCGCCGATGTGGCGGCGCTGTCCTCCGCGAAGGCTCCGCTGCTGGCGGTCGCCGCCGGACCGGCGGGCGGTTCGGGCTCGTACGCCGCGACCTCGCTGGCTCCGTCCGCGTCCTGGCAGGTCGCCGGGCAGACCGGCGGCTTCACCTGGCAGTACCCGCTGCGGGTGCCTCCGGCCGTCGCCGGGCCCTCCCCGCAGTTGGGCCTCGGCTACAACTCCGCGTCCACGGACGGCCGTACGGCCTCCAGCAACAACCAGACGTCCTGGATCGGCGAGGGTTTCGACCTGAGCGCCGGTTACATCGAGCGCTCGTACCGCGCCTGCACGGAGGACGGTCACGACGAGGCCGGGTCGCAGAAGTACGACCTGTGCTGGCACTCCGACAACGCCACCATGAACTTCGGCGGCCGGGCCGGTGAGCTGGTCAAGAAGGCCAAGGACGAGTGGCGGCTGAAGCAGGATGACGGCACCGTCATCGAGCGTAAGTACGACGGCTTCAATGCCGACAACAACGACGAGTACTGGGTCGTCACGACCACCGACGGCACCCGATACCACTTTGGCAAGGGCAAGCGCGAGTCCGCCGACACCGAGTTCACCGGCTCGTCGTGGGAGGTCCCGGTCTTCGGTGACGACAAGGACGAGCCCTGTCACGCGGACAGCTTCAAGGAGTCCCGCTGCCAGCAGTCGTGGCGCTGGAACCTCGACTACGTCGTCGACGTGCACGGCAACACGATGACGTACTACTACGGCACCGAGTCCAACAAGTACGACAGTGTGCGCGGCGACAAGGTGGTCTCCTACGACCGCGGCGGCTACCTGAAGCGGATCGAGTACGGGGAGCAGGTGGGCAAGGAGAACACGACCGAGGCGCCCTCGCAGGTCGTCTTCACCACCGCCGAGCGCTGCACGGGTGCCGCCGCCGACTGTGAGCCGGGCGATCTGAAGGAGTCCACCGCCAAGCGCTGGCCGGACGTGCCGTTCGAGCAGATCTGCACCTCCGACACCGAGTGCAAGGACCAGTGGTCCCCGACCTTCTTCTCCCGCAAGCGACTGGAGAAGGTCACCACGCAGGTCCTGGGGTCCGACGGCAAGACGTACGGGGACGTCGACGAGTGGGACCTGGCGCACAAGTACCAGAGTGCCGACACCACGCACGCCCCGGCCTTGTGGCTGGAGTCGGTCACCCACTCCGGCAAGGACGGCGCCCACAAGCTCCCCAAGGTCACCTTCTACGAACGCCAGGACGCCAACCGCGTCCACTCCGACTCAGACGACCGCCTGCCCATGTACAAGTGGCGCATCCGGGCCATCCAGTCGGAGACCGGCGGCACGATCTCGGTCAACTACAAGCCGACCGAGTGCACCCCGTCGAACCTCCCCACCCCCGAGACCAACACCAAGCGCTGCATGCCGTCCTTCTGGTCGAAGGAGCGAACGATCGGGGAGAAGGAGGACTGGTTCCACAAGTTCGTCGTCGACACGGTGATCGAGGACGAGGTCACCGTCACCGGCCCGAACAAGGTCACCTCCTACGACTACTCCGGTGCCGCCTGGGCCTTCGACGACAGCGAGCTCGTCAAGACCAAGAAGAAGACCTGGAACCAGTGGCGCGGCTACCGCACCGTCACCATGAAGACGGGAGAGGCGGGCAGCAAGCAACTGCGCACCGAGACCACCTACCTCCAGGGTATAGACGGCGACCGGGAGAAGGAGTCCGGCGGCACCAAGTCCGTCACGGTCACCGCCTCCGACGGCACGAAGATCCGTGACGACGCCCGCCACCAGGGATTCCTGCTGGAACAGCGCAGCTTCAACGGCAGCGCGGAGATTACCGGTTCGGTCAGCACCCCGTGGACGTCCGAGCCCACGGCGACCGAGGGCAAGGACGAAGCCTCCTTCGCGGCCGTCAAGTCGACGAAGACCCGCACCGCCCTCGACGACGGCAAGGTCCGCCGCGCTGCCATCGAGCACTTCTACGACTCGTACGGCATGCTCATCCGCTCCTCCGACTCCGGCGACCTGGCGGTCAAGGACGACGACACCTGCACCACGAACGAATACAACCGCAACACCGACGCCAACCTGCTCACCCTGCTGAAGCGGGTTACGGTCGTGCCGGTCAACTGCGACGACGGCGCGCCCACGTCCTTCAAGGGTGAGGCGGTCTCCGACGTCCGCACCTGGTACGACGACCGCGACACCTACGGCACCACGCCCACCAAGGGCGACGTCGTGCGCAGCGAGAAGGTCAAGGGCTACACAGCCGACGGCACCCCGCAGTACGTGACCACCTCCACGGCCAAGTACGACACGCACGGCCGTGTCGTGGAGTCCGCCGACCAGGCGAACAACGCGACGAAGACGGCATACACCCCGGGCACGGGCGGCCCGGTCACGGGCATGAAGGTCGAGGATCCGCTCGGCAACACCACGACCTCCACGGTCGACCGCCGCTGGGGCCTGGTCACCGCCACGGTCGACCCCAACAAACAGCGCACCGACCTGGAGTACGACGCCCTCGGCCGCCTGCTGAAGGTCTGGCTCCCGGGCCGCGCCAAGGCCTCGGACACCCCGAGCCTCGAATACGCCTACCTGATCCGCAACAACGCACCGGTCGTCACCACGACGAAGTCGCTGCTGCCGAACGGCTCGGTGGCCACCAGCCACCAGCTCAGCGACGGTCTGCTGCGGCCCCGTCAGACGCAGACCCCGGCGGCGAACTCGGGCCGTGTCATCACGACCACCGAGTACGACAGCCGCGGCCTGGCGGTGAAGGAGATCGGCCCCTTCTACAACAAGGCAGCCGTCGGCACGACGTTCGTGAACGTCGTCGACGCCTCCGAGGGGACACCTCGGGAGTCGGAGACGGTCTACGACGCGGCGGGCCGGGCGACCGACTCGATCTTCCGCGTGGCCGGCACCGAGAAGTGGCGCACCAAGACGGCGTACCACGGTGACCACACGACGCTCGACCCACCGGCGGGCTCCACGCCTACGGCGACGTACGTCAACGCACAGGGGCAGACGACCAAGGTCCTGGAGTTCAAGGCCTCGTCGCCCACGGGCGCGGCGGACACGACGTCGTACGACTACGACGCGGCGGGCCGCCTCACCGAGGTCAAGGACACATCGGGCAACGTCTGGTCGTCCGAGTACGACGTACGCGGCCGTCAGACCAAGTCCGTCGACCCCGACGCCGGTACGTCCTGGATGACGTACAACGACCTCGACCAGGTGAAGACGGTCCGCAACGAGCGCGAGATCACCCTCACCTTCAACTACGACAAGCTGGGCCGACAGCGCTCGCTGTACAACGGCGACAAGAAGCTGACGACCTGGGAGTACGACAGCGCGGCCGTGCCGAACGGCAAGGGGCGCCTGACCTCGGCCACGAAGTGGGTGGGAGACGACGGCTACGCCTCGTCGGTCGACGCCTACGACGTGGCGGGCCGCCCGACGAAGACCTCAGTGACGATCCCGGCCTCTGAAGGAAAACTCGCTGGCACCTATAGCACGACGGCTTCGTACAAGCCGGACGGCTCGATCGACGACGTCGGCCTGCCGGCGGTCGGCGGGCTCCCGGCGGAGACGATCACCAAGGGCTACACGGCGACCGGTCTGCCGTCCTTCACCCTGGGCGACTCGACGGACTACGCCCGGGAGACCCGCTACTCCAACTACGGCGAGATGCTCCAGCTGACCCTGGGCACCGCCAGCGCGGACAAGTACACCTGGCTCACCAACACTTATGAGGAGGGCACCCGGCGCCTGGAGCGCGCCCGCATCGACCGGGAGATCGTCAAGACCCCGGACTCCGACATCACCTATGGCTACGACGCCGCCGGGAACATCCTGGGTATCGCGGACGCGCCCGAGGGCAAGACGGCGGACGTCCAGTGCTTCACGTACGACTACCTGCGCCGCCTGACCGAGGCGTGGACGCAGACGGCCACCGCCTGCGCACCCAGCGCCGGTGAGGCAACCATGGGCGGTCCGGCGCCGTACCGGCACTCCTACGCTTACGACGCGGCGGGTAACCGCACGGGCGAGGTCCGCCACGCCACCGGCACGACCGGCGACGCGGCGATCACTCAGTCGACGACGTATGTGCCGAAGGCCCAGAACATCAAGGGCGGCACGCATGTCCACGCGCTGAAGTCGGCGGAGGTGCGTACCACCACCGCGGGTAAGGAGGTGACGGCAGCTCAGACCTTCCAGTACGACGAAGCGGGTAACACCGTCCGTCGCACCAAGGCGGCGACGGACCTCTCCCCGGCGGTCGACCAGAAGCTGGACTGGGACGAGCAGGGCCGCCTTAGCGCGGTGACCCCGTACCTGTCCGGCGACAACCTGGACGAGGCGAACAAGACCTCGTACGTGTACGACGTCTCGGGCGGCCGCCTGCTCCGCAAGGAGAAAGGCGCGGTCACCCTTTACCTGGGAAGCCAGGAGATCCGCCTCGACACTGCGAAGAACACGCTGGCCGGGACCCGCTACTACTCCCACGCGGGCCAGAAGATCGCCGTACGGACGTCTGCCGGGGTGACGTGGCTGGTCGGCGGCCAGAACGGCACGGCCGAGATCGCGATCAAGGCGGCGGACTCGGCAATCACACAGCGCCGTACGCTCCCCTTCGGTGAGGTGCGGGGTGCCAAGTCGGCGGCGGGGGCGTGGCCGGGCGACAAGTCCTTCGTGGGCGGCACCGCGGACGCGACGACGGGCCTGATCCAACTCGGCGCCCGCGCGTACGATCCGGCGACGGGACGGTTCGTCTCCGTGGACCCCGTTCTGAACGTCGGGGACCCGCAGCACCTGAACGCCTACGCGTACGGCCGTAACAACCCGCTGGCCTTCCCGGACCCGACGGGCCTGTACTGGGGAGAGTCCTGGATCAGCCCGATCGGTCACGGCGCCCTGGACGTCGTGGGCCTGGTCCCCGGCTTCGGTGAGCCCGCCGACCTGCTGAACGGCCTTTGGTACACGGCCGAGGGCAACTACATCGACGCGGGACTGGCCTATGCCTCCGCGATTCCGATCGCGGGCTACGCGGCGTCGGCAGCGAAGGGCGCGCGCTACGTCAACAAGGCGGTGGACGCCGCAGACACGGCGACGGACGCCACCAAGGCGACCGAGAAGACCAAGGACGCGGTCGACGCCGCCGACAAGGTCACGCCGCCGGTCACCCCGAAGCCGAAGGAGAAGCCCGCTCCGGCCCCGCCGGCCAAGGCCAAGGAGGCGCCCCAGGCCAAGAAGGGCGACTCCGGCGGCAAGAAGGGCGACGGGGCGGAGAAGAAGTCCGACACCGGTGGTGGGGGCAAGGACTCCGACGCACCCGCCGCAGGCGGCTCCTGCAAGACGAGCAACAGCTTCATCCCCGGCACACTCGTCCTGATGGCCGACGGTTCCACCAAGCCGATCGAGGATGTCGAGACCGGTGACAAGGTCCTCGCCACGGACCCCGAGACCGGTGAGACGACGGCGGAGACGGTCACCGCCGAGATCAAGGGCGAGGGCCTCAAGCACCTTGTGGAGCTCACCGTCGACACGGACGGCGACGAGGGCACGGCCACGGACACGATCACCGCGACCGACGGCCACCCCTTCTGGGTCCCCGAACTCGGCGAGTGGATCGACGCAACCGACCTGAAGAGCGGGCAGTGGCTGCGCACGAGTGCGGGCACGCTGGTCCAGATCACAGCGGTGGAACGCCGGACCAGCGGGTCGGCCACCGTACACAACCTGACGGTCGACGACGCCCACACGTACTATGCGCTGGCGGGGGCGACGCCAGTACTCGTCCACAACTGCGACCCGACGGTCGACGATGTGTTTGCGCGATCTGCAGAGCTTGGCGACTCCAGTGGCGAATACCTCTACCGAGGAGTCACCAACAATCACTACAAGCTCGCGGAAGCAAGAGCAGGCATCGCGGAACCCCGCGGCGGCCACAGCGATCCTGTTGCGCACTCAGGTGATGACACGGAGAGCGTTTTCACGTCATGGTCACCTGATCTGGAGACAGCGCGAGAATTTTCAGAGGAGTTCGGTAGTACGGGGGCTCTGGTTCTCAGAATTCCGCGCAGTGCAATCGACCCGAGCCGCATGAGGGTTGCCGGAGATCGGGGACTCGAAGAGTTGGAAGTCCTCATTGAGGGGCGCGTCACAGGCTGCCAGGTGAGCTGTGCATGGGGGCCATTTAGATGACGGAATCGAAGTAGTCGGTCCCGGAGAGGAGTTTCAAGTGTCTGGAACCAGTGCGGGTGATCTGTTTGCGCGCTATTGCTTGCCTGGGAACAGATATAAGAAACTCCTCTCCGGGAGCTTCATAAGGGCTGGTCGTGAGCAGGCCCTTGAGTTTGGTGCGGCCATGATGGGCGATGGCCGACAGGCGTCGGCGAGCGAACTGGAGCAGCTCCTGGGCGGCGATTGGCGAGAGGCTCTTACGGCGTGTTGGCTCATCGGGTTTGCGCTGAGATCTGAATTTCGAGAGGAGTTGCACGGGCTTATCAAGGAGGGAGACGCCAGGCGCACGGGAAAAGGTGTCGCCTTCGCGCTGGCTCGGTTCTGTCAACCATCTGATGCGTATGCGTTGAAGCGGTATCTGCAGCGCAGTCTGAGCGAGCTGCAAAATCGGGGAAATCAGCCGTGGTGCCTGGGTGCGCTGCTGTATATCGAGAGACGTTTGGGCATCCGGGTTTCGCAAGATCTGCTTGCGTCCGAAGGGTTGTGGGATCGATGGTCGGTGGCAGGCTTCCTTGAGACTGATGATCCTTCTTATTGGGAGAGGGAAGTGGCAGCCTGGATCGAGCTTGCTGAGAGCCTGAACTGATCACTGGCAAGCTGTACCTCCATCCACCTCTGAAGACTTCCTTCAAGGGGCGCGATGGCGACGAAGCAGGATTACGGCACAGCGTGGGAGATGAGCGTCATCGGCAGAAATTTGATGCTCGGGAATCGGGCATTGCCAAGCGCAGTGGCGCCGCACAGGCGGCAGTCACGGTCCGCAGCCTGGAGGCCGCCACCTCCCGCTCGTTGACGACGACGGCCGGGGCAGCGCAGACGAGGACGGCAGGTCCGGGCTCACCGGCATCCGCCGCCGCGTGGCGGCGGCTCCATCGCACACAAGGGCAGGGGCCGAGAACGGGCCGCTGACCGCATCGGCGAGGCTGCACCGAACCGGTCACCCAAGAAGAGCCGGACGAGAACGGTGACGCCCTGCCCGGAGACATCGACGCCGCTGAAGCTCGGCTCGCCTACGTCGCCATCACCCGTGCGCGCCACCGACTCGACATCGGCGGCCTGGGCTGAATCGAGCCGTACCTCGACGGCAACCCCGGCGGAACACATCCGCGCCAGGACCGGCCAGGTAGTGGCTAGGGTGAGGTGCTACCGGGGAAGCATCCGTGGAGAACCCACTGGCGGACGGCTGTAGAGGTCCCACAGTGACCTTCGCCCGTCTCTCCAGCCGCTCGACAGCATCGCCGGCAGCCCAGCGGTAGTCTCACTGGAGGGCCGGTGAGATCCCCACCGGTGGACAGCCGGTGGACAGACGCCTTTGGACGGTGCATCACGGGGTGGCACAGGTCAGCCTGTCGCACGTGCTCTGATTAGGCAGAACGTCACCGAACAGCACGACGGCACACCACGCAGCACGAACGCTCATGGTCTCGTAATGCGTAGGTCTCGGGTTCGAATCCCGAAGGCGGCTCCATTGGTGGACCCCAGGTCAGGCCTTTGACCTGGGGTTTCTTATTTGCGTTGACCTTGGAATTCGGGTAGATCGGACACTTGCGGTCTGTGCATCGCAATGCGTCGGTCGCGGGTTCGCTCCCTGTTGCCAGCGAGCCCGTGACAAGGCTCTGAACAGCGGTTTTGGTGCATTGAGCCCTTCGGTTGGCCATGCAGGCAAACGCCCCGGTGGACAGTCGGTGGACAAGCGTGCATGACGGCTCGTGAGAATCGCCTCGCCGCTTCTGGGGGAGGCGAGGGTTTCCGGTGCCTTGGGAAGGGTGGTCGGCGGCATAGGGCTTGTGCTGTTCCGACAGGCTGGGGGAAACCCTGGCTGCCGAGGGGCGACGTCACTGGTGAGGTTCCCGCCGCAGCGTCGCCCACGGAGGGGACCCCCGTCCGTGGGAGGATCGGCAGGTAGGCCGGAGTGCGGCGGAGGTGACGGCGTTGGTGGCGGACGAGGCGATGGCACAGCGCCTGCTGGGTTGGCTGGCGCCCGACGGTGACCCGATCGTCACACTCTCGGCTGCCGAGGTCGAACGCTTCTGCTGGTACGAGCTGCCCCGCAAGTGGGACGCGAACGCGTGTGAGCAGCGGCGGGCTGTCGCCGTCCTGGCCGACCTGCTGACCGGAGTCGGCCGAGTGCGGGCCGCTGCGGTGTGCACGAGCGCGACCACCGCCCAGGTGCTGGAGGACTGGCAGCGCTCCGAGGAGGCGGGCTTCGCGGCTTACCGCAAGGCCGCGGCCGCCTCGCTCACGACCCCGCCGGACGTACCCGACCTGAGCTGGGGGCAGGTCAAGGGCATCCAGGAAGCGCTGGCCCGGGCCAACCTCGAAGATCGACTGGAGAAGGCGCTGGACGAGGGCGAGCTCGACCCGGACGCGCGTACGTTTCCGGCCGCGCGCCGACGGTTCGTCCAGCACTGGCTCGCCACTGCGCAGCCCGTGTTCGAGGGCCGCGCCCCACTGGAGGCCATCCGCCGCGAACGGCGAGAGTTGTGGGCCGCGGCTCCCCCGACTGAGCGCCGAGCTTTGCTCGCTGCCGTCCTGCCTGCCCTGGAGTGGTCGGCCGCGGCACCGGTGGACACGGCTGAGCCGCTGCGGTGGCTGCTGGAGCAGATCGGTGACGGCGTCACCCTGACACAGGCCGGCTACCTGCCGCGGGAACTGGTGGCTGCCGCGTTCGCCCGCTACCCGCACTGGTACCCGATCGGCAAGGGGCCGCGCTCGGAGGCGGACCTGTTCCAGCTGGCCGACCTGCATGAACTCGCTCGCACCCACCGGCTGGTGACCAAGCGCCACCGTACGCTCAAGCTCTCGCCTGTCGGCCGCGCCCAGCTGACGGACCACCGGCTGCGCCAGCACACGGCCGCGCTGGCCTGGCTCGGCACCACCGCGGCTGAGCGGCAGGTGGCCGAGTCCGCCCTGGGCGCGCTGTGGGCGGAGCCCCGGCCCCGCGAGGACCTGCGCGATGCCGTACATCCGGTGCTTGCGGCGGGCTTCACCCACGGCGACGGCACCGCGATGGAGGCGAAGGACACCGAGCGGCTGCTGTGGAGGTTCTGGCACACCGGTCGCGAACTCGGCTACCTCGAACCGGAACGGTCCGTCGACGCCCTGATCTCCCTGTCCGCCACTGGCCGCTCGGCCGCCCTCGCCGCGCTCCGCCTCCTGGCCGAGGGGCCACGCGACCACATCTGAGCGCGCCTCAGCGGGCTGTCAGGCCGGCGTCGGTGAAGCGCCGCATCAGCGAGGGCTTGCCGCGGTGCTGTTCGCGCAGGTCGTGCAGGCGCCGGGCGAACTCCTCGGGGGTGCCCGCCCGGTCGTGGACCTCGCGGAGGTCCTTCAGGAGGGTGACGGCGGCGTCATAGGGGCCGGGCTGCTTCTGCTCGATCAGGTGGGCGATGTCCTGCCAGGCTTGCTGGGTGTTCTCGGCCAGGCGGTCCAGGTGGCTCTCGTGAGCCCGCTGTTCGGCTCGGCGGGCCTGGGCTCGGGCCTGCTCTTGCTGCCGGGTGTGCTCGCTGCGCACCTCGTGGGCGGCGTCGAGGAGCTCCGCGGCTGAGCGGCGCCGGGCAGCGGTGGACGGTTCGGCTGTACCACGGGACGCGGCGCGGTGGCGGGCCAGCAGAGTGGGGCCCGGTTGCGGGGCGGTGTCCAGGGCTGCGTCCAGCAGCAGGGTGTCCTTCTCGCGTGGTGGCAGGGCGCGGATCCAGGCGGCGAGCGCGTCCTTGTCGATCGCCTGGGAAGGGGCGGCACCGCTGGCGCGGGCAGCCGCGGTGAGCAGATGCGGGTCGACGTGAAGGAAGTCCGCCAAGGCCTGCTGCGGGCCGGTGAGTCGGGCAAGGCCGGCGGGTACAGGCGGCTCGACGGTGGAGGTGTACTCGTCCTCGTCGACGTCCTCCTGCAGCTCCCAGCGGGTGAGCGCGGAGAGCCAGGCCAGATAGAGGGGGCGCAGGTCGCCTGCGGCGAGTTCGGTACGCAGGGGGGTGAAGGAGGCGAGGGTGAAGGAGGTCTCGAAGTCCCACTCGCCGCCGTCCTCGGCCTCGTAGGAGAAGTCGAGCAGCAGGTGCCCTTTCCTGGTCCAGCAGGTCAAGGTGTCTTCCGCGCAGTACGGTTCGGCGCTGCGGGCGGGCAGCAGCGTGGTGGGCAGGCGCAGCAGCAGACGCCGCGAGCCCCAGTTGGCGAAGTACAGATGGGCGTCGTACATCTGCTCCATCAGTTTGCGCTCATCGCCGCGGAAGTTGCCGTAGTGGTACTCGTTGACGAAGTGCGTCGCGCTGATCCGGGCCCGGCTCGACAGCGCCCGCACCCCTTCGAGCTCGTCCTTGGTCAACGGCCGGTCGACGGCCTGGAACTCGTAGTACTGGTACTCGCTCACGGCCGTGCAGACTACCGACAGGCGCTGCGGCTCATCTCGCGGGACCTGGATGTGATCCCTTGTTCGGGGCCCATCCACGGTTACGGTCCCGGCGATGCCGTCGGTAGGCTGGTCCGCGGGTGACGGAGCGTGCCCGTTCCCATCCGTTCCACTGCTCCCCGAGCGAGGTCGCTTGAGTACCGTCACCATTCGCCCTCCCACAGATGACGGCTCGGCTCCGCGGCCCGAAGGGCTGCCTGACGCGTTCGCGGTGCTGTTGGGCCGGCTGGGTGCGGCTCCGGTGGATCCGGTCACCTCGGTGCTGGTGGATGCGGCGGTGGAGGTGTGGCGCAGGCCTGGTTTCGACTCCTTCCTGTCGCTGCCGCAGCTGTCCTTCGCGCCGTTCGGGTACCAGATGCAGACCGCTCAGACGGTGCTGCGGCGGATGCGCGGCCGGGCGATCCTCGCGGACGAGGTGGGGCTGGGTAAGACCATCGAGGCGGGTCTGGTTCTGTCCGAGCTGCGGATGCGCGGGTTGGCGGATCGGACGCTGGTGCTCACCCCGGCCGGGCTGGTGGAGCAGTGGCGCGAGGAACTGGAGCGCAAGTTCGGCCTGCCGACGGTGATCGCCCGGGGCCAGGGCTGGGAGGAGGCGGACGCGGAGCGGCCGGTGGTGCTCGCCTCGATCGCCGCCGCGCGCCGGGAGCCGCTCAAGTCCCGGCTGACCGAGGGGCACTGGGATGTGGTGGTGGCTGACGAGGCGCACCGGTTGCGCAATCCGCGCAGCGCCTCGGGGAAGCTCGCCCGGGCCTTGCGTGCCCGCTATCTGCTGCTGCTCACCGCGACTCCGGTGGAGAACCGGTTGCAGGACCTGTACGAGCTCGTGAGCCTGGTCGCGCCCGGATTGCTGGGTACCCCTGCGCAGTTCCGCCAGCGGCACGTCGGAGCCGGGACGGATCCTTCGGCGCCACGCAACCTGGACCAGCTGCGGGCCCGTACCCGTGAGGTGATGGTCCGGCACCGGCGCAGCGAGGTCGAGGTGCTGCTGCCGCAGCGGCTGGCCGAGACGGTGCTGGTGACGCCCTCGCAGGAGGAGGCGGAGCTGTATGCGGGGATCGCGGCCAGGATCAGGGCGGAGGCCAAGGGCGCGTCCTCGGCCCGGCTGCTGACCCTGCGGGGTCTGACCCGGCTGGCGGGGTCGAGCCCGCAGGCTGCCGCGCCGACCCTGGCCAAGGCGGGCTGGCCGGACCTGGCGGCGCTGGCCCGGGAGATCGAGGGATCCACCAAGGCGGAGCTGCTGCTGGAGCGGCTGCGCCGGCACAACGGACAGGGGGAGAAGGTGTTGGTGTTCACCGCCTTCCGGCAGACCCTGAACGCGCTCGCCGCGCGGCTGGAGCGCGAGGGCATCCAGGCGGCGGTCTACCACGGCAGCCTCTCGCGCCGGGACAAGGAAGCGGCGGTGGCGGCCTTCCGCGATTCTGCGCCGGTGCTGCTGTCCACCGAGTCCGCCGGAGAGGGCCGCAATCTGCAGTTCTGCCATGTGATGGCCAACGTGGACCTGCCGTGGAACCCCATGCAGATCGAGCAGCGTCTGGGCCGACTGCACCGGGTGGGGCAGGAGCACGACGTGGTGCTGACCAATCTGGTCGCCCGGGGCACCATCGAGCAGCGGATCCTGCACGTCCTCGAATCCAAGATCAATCTGTTTGAGCTGGTCGTCGGCGAGCTCGACATGATCCTGGGGCGGGTGGACGAGGACTTCGACTTCGAGGCCTCCGTCTTCGACGCCTTCGCCACCGCGGGGGACGACGCGGAGTTCGAGGAACGCCTGGAGCGGCTGGGCGAGCGGCTGGTGAGTGCCCGCACGGACTACCTGGACAGCCGCGGCGCGGTCGACGCATTGGTCGGCGGCGATGACGAGCGGGAGGCGGGCCGGTGATCCGCAAGGAGGCCGGGCTGGCCTTCTGGCTGGACTGGGTCGAGCACCGCGGCGGGCTGTGCGAGGACGCCGGGGACACCGCCCTGGCACTCCTGCCCACGGCCCTGGCGAGCGAGCTGGAGCTGTCCGAGGAGACCGCGGTCACCGCCGACCCCGATGTCGCCCGCGAAGACGGCGTCCTGCTGCTGGTGACCGGACACCCGGTGGTCGCCAAGGCCGCCGAGAGCGTTCTGGCCGCGGGCGACACCGGCACCCTCACCCTGGCCGCGCCGCGCTCCGTGCCGCCCGATGCCGCCACCTTGCTGTCCAAGGCCCGAGAGCATCTCCCGGTCGACCACGGCCGCCTGGATCCGCGCGCCGACGCCACGCCCGAGCGGGCCCTGCGGCCGGTGCTGCGCGTAGGCGCCCTGGTGGGCTACGAGCTCTCCGCGGAGGACCACTTCCAGGAGCAGGCCGAGGTGTTCGTCGACGTACCCAGCCGCCTGCGGGTGCCGGCGGGGGTCAGCGAGCGCCTCGCCCGCACCGGGCACGACCCCCGTGCCCAGGCCGCGCTGCCGGCCGGGCTCGCCGTCGCCGTGGACTACGCCTCCACCAGCCGGCCGGACCTGTCCGCGGCCCTCGCCGAGGCCCACCGGATGCTGGAGGCCGCCGCCGTGCTGCGCCGTGATGGGCTGGCCGGGCAGATCGGCGACGCGTACGCCAAGGAGCGCGCCCGCGCCGAGGAGTACTACGCCGCCGCCGTGGACTCCTTGGAGCGCCGTGCCGCCACCGCGCCCGAGGACCGTGCGGCGTTGCTGCGCGCCCGTATCGAGAGCACCCGCGAGGAGCGCGCCCGCCGCCTGGCCGAGATCGCCGAAAAATACCGTGCCCGCCACACGCTCACTCCCTACCGGTTGCACCTGCTGAGAGTCCCGGTACTGCGCCTCGCGCTGGACGTCCGCAGGGGCGAGCGGCGCTACCCGCTGGACCTGGACTGGCTGCTGCCCGCCGGAGAGTTCGCCCCACTGCGCTGCCCGGCCTGCGCCCACAGCGGTGCCCAGCTGGTCGCGGCCAAGACCCACCTGGGCTGCGCCCGATGCCTGGCCCCCAAGCGCCCCACCCCGCCTCCGTCCCCGGAGTCCGTACCGCCGCCCCGCGACGGCGCCGCCGCGCACGCTGCCGCATCCGCGGAAGGCGCGGTGGCACCAATGCGTGCGGGCGCCACCGCCGCTGTGGGGCCGTCGGCCGCACGGAACGCCGAGGCCGCAGGCGGAGCCGCGCCGCGGAGCGGGGGTCGAGCGAAGGCCGGGCGCATCGCCGAGGCGTCCGGCACACGCGCCGCATCCTCCCGCCCCGGCTCCCGCCCCGCCACACCCGGCCATGCCCCGTCCCCGCCGCAGCGCCGATCTGTCGATCCCCAGACCCTCCACAAGCGCGCCTTCACCTTCTGGGAGCACGCCGCAGGCGGTGACCGCCGCAAGCTGGAGCGGCTGTGCGCCCCGGACTCGCCCGCCGCCGCCCTGCTGCGGCTGTACGGCGCGGCCGGGCCGCTCTACGGGATCGGCGTCGCCCCCCAGGAGCGGGTGGAGTCCTGCAGCGCCGTGGTCTTCCCCGCCGAGGGACGACGCGGCTGGGACGGTGCCGGAGGCGAGGTCCGCACCGACCGGGGACACCATGACTACCTGCTGCGCTGGTCTCTTGGGCCCGACCGGCTGATCGCCGAGGTCCTGCCCCATCAGAGCCCCTACGCGATGAACGCCAGCACCATGATGGCGCGCTACCGCACAGGTGGTACCGAGCCGGGCACCCGCCTCCCGCGCACCGGTGCCGAGCTGGACCCGGTCGCCCGCCTGCTGTGGCAGCGCACCCCTGCCCGGCACGGGGTGCACCTGGCCGCGCGGGCCCTGGCCTCCTGGTGGCGGCTGACCGACTCGCGGGTATTGCGGGAGCGTTACCCGGCAGCGATTCTCGCTGCCGCCGCCGAGCGGTCTGCCTGCTACTGGAGTGGCGTCGGCGGGGGCGGTTACGGCGACGCGGCACGGCTGTGGCAGGTCCCCGAAGCCGACCTGCGCAAGGCTGGCACGCACCTGCAGCGCCTGTTGAAACTGACCCAGGACCAGCCGTGGTAACCGCGCACCGCGCCCCGCCCGAGCGGTCGGGCCGTCCCAACCCGGAACGCACTGACGAAGACTGCGGGTGCCGATACATCATCCATCAGGTCACGGCCTTGATCGGCCATCTCTTATGCGCCTGCCGGCCACCCTGTTGTCTTCACCTGCGCAGGCCGCGAACGGCATCATGATCGGTCGTGCCGCTGCGCCTGGCCTTGCCCTTGCCGGAAACCTCACCCGTCCAAGCGGCAGGCCGCAGTGAACGATCGTTCCTCCTGCGCGGCTGCGGTGAGCGAGTTGTGCCGGGCTGCCAGTGGCCAGACTGCAGCAGCAGCGCATGCGCCCCGGGCCCTGCCTGCATGCCTGGGACTCCGGCGTCCGTGAGTCCCCGCTCTTGCTTCAGGCTTTGACGAAGCAGCGGACCATCTCGTCCAGTCCGGTGGCGCCCTCAGCCCCAGGCGAGTTGCCCGGTGGGCGTCTGGCCGCGTGGGGTCGGGACGGCGGGCATCGCGTCGGTGATGCGGTGGGTCAGGGTTGTGTTGCGGCGCTGTGTGTGGTTGTTGGCGACGGCTCGTTCGACGGCCTCGCTCTGGCCGATGAGCATGATGCCCTGACGGGCGCGGGTGACGGCGGTGTAGAGGAGGTTGCGCTGGAGCAGCATCATTCCGGCTGCGTTGATCATGGGGACGATGACGTACGGGTATTCGCTGCCCTGGGAGCGGTGGACGGTCAAGGCGTAGGCGTGGACCAGTTCGTCCAGGTCGGTGAAGGGATAGGTGGCCGTCTCTCCGTCGGTGAAGGTGACGGTGAGCTGGTGGGCCTCGGCGTCGAGGGCGGTGATGGCGCCGCTGCTGCCGTTGAAGACGCCCACCTCGCCCCGGTGAGGGTTGTTGCGGATCTGCTGGACGCGGTCGCCGAGCCGGAAGGCCGTCCCGCCGTGGTAGTGCTGGGGCTTGTCGGGCGCGGGTGGGTTGAGGCGCTGTTGGAGGCGCAGGTTGAGGTCGGTCATGCCGGCGATGTTCTTCTTGCCCGGGCACAGGACCTGGATGTCCTCCGGGCGGGTATTGAAGTGCGTGGGCATGAGCTCGCAGACCAGGTCCACCACGCGCTGGGCGATGTCCTCGGCGACGGGGACGGGCCGGTTCCAGAACGCCTTGGGGTCGTCGTGCGGGAGTTCGCCGTGCAGGATGCGGTGGGCGTTCGTCACGATCGCGGCGCTGTCGTCGTGCTGGCGGAAGACCTTGGTGAGCCGGGTGCGCGGGATGTCCTCGACATCGAGCAGGTCCCGCAGGACGCGGCCGGGGCCGACGCTCGGCAGCTGGTCGATGTCGCCCACCAAGAGGAGGTGGCAGCCGTCGCGGACGGCGGCGAACAGCTTGCGGGCCAGCGCGAGGTCGAGCATGGATGCCTCGTCGACGACCACTACGTCCGCGGTCTCCAGTACGCCGGCGTGGTCGAAGAGGGAGTCGCCGTCGGGCGGGCGGATCAGGCGGTGCACGGTCATCGCCGTCTGTCCGCAGGTCTCTTCCAGCCGCTTGGCGGCCTTCCCGGTCGGTGCGGCGAGTGCGACGACGGCGCCGGCTTCGTCGGCGACCTCCACCAGGGTGCGCAGGGTGTGCGTCTTGCCGCAGCCCGGACCGCCCGTCAGGACGGACAGGGGCCGGGTCAGCGCGGTGTGGATCGCCTGGTGCTGCTCGTCGGTCAGCCCGGCCGTCTCCCCCGTGGTGAGTGCGGTCAACCGCTCGCTCCACGGGGCGAGTTCGGCCAGCGCGGGCGAGGAGCCGAGCAGGCGCCGTACGTGCCGGGCAAGCTGGGTCTCGTCGCGGTGCCAGCGTGCGAGCTGGGCGATTTCGGTGTCAGCCGCTGCGTCGGTGCCGTCCATCACGGGCAGCGGGAGTGTCTCGGTGACCAGTTCGCCCTGCCCGCGCAGCATCTCCAGAGCGTGGCGCAGGACCGCGTTGTCGAGGATCTCTGCGGTGGCCGGGTCGTCGTCGGACAGCAGATGGCGGGTGCGGGTGAGCAGCACGCGTACGGGTAGGTGGCAGTGGCCCTGGATGCCGGCCTGGTCGAGTTCGTGGAGCAGCGCGGCCTGGAGACGTTCGTCGCTGTGCTTGGGTACACCCACGGCGAGCGCGATCCTGTCGGCGTTGTGGAATCCGACACCGTGTACGTCCCGGCACAGCCGGTAGGGGGTGTGGCGCACGATGTCGATCGGATCGTCATCGGTGTCGGCGTAGGCGGTGTAGATCTTCACCGCGAGGCCTGGGGTGATGCCCAGGTTCTGCAGGAACAGCATGATCTCGGCGATGGCCTTCTGCTCCTGCCAGGCAGCCGTGATCCGCCCGAGCCGGACTTCGCCGATGTTGTGCACGTCCAGCAGCCGCTTCGGCTCGGCGTCGATGACCTTCAGCGTCCGCGCGCCGAAGGTGTCCACGATCGCGGAGGCGAGGACCGGTCCGATGCCGCGGATCATCCCGGACGCGAGATAGAGGCGAATCGCCCGTTCGTCCGCGGGCACGGTCCGTTCGCACCGCCCGACCGTGAACTGTCTGCCGTGGCGAGGGTGCTGGGTCCACGTGCCGTGCAGGCGCAGGCTCTCCCCCGGCCGCACGCCGAAGAGTGCCTTGCCGAGCGCGGTGACGGTCTCCTCTTCGCCGGTCGTGGCGGTCAGCCGGAGCACTGTGCGCTCGTCGTAGCTGATGTGCAGGAGGTGATCGACGACGCCCTCGACCACATCGTGGGTCTCCAGGGACACTTGATGTGCCACGTGCTCCGTCTCCAAAGATGCGTACAGCGTCGGACCAGGCCGGGTTGTGGTGCAGCAAGGTCAGCATGAACCTTGAGACGGCGATCTGTCGCACGACTCAAGGACTCTGCTCACCGGAACGAGCGACAGGACTGTCCAAGAAGCCCGGGACCGCGTAAGGCGGACGGCCGGTTCGCGGGCGCCGGGTGAGATCGGCACCGGCACGGAGCCAGGCGGCGGGACACCGGCCGCCTCGGGTGAGCGGCAGCTGGCCGTCCTCGCCGAGACGCTCCCCGTGCTCCGTAAAGCCCTGCTCGCCCGGGGCTACCCACTGGCCTGACCCGGACGGATCCGCTCCGGCTCAGCCTCCTGCAGGCCCTGATCGACGGCGCCCCCTGAATAGATGGCTGTGGGCGTTCGGGGCCGAGGCTGGGCATACTGGGCGCATGGAGACACGGGTGCGGTATGCGGAGATCCGGCCGTACACGGTTCCGGAGACCCTGGATGAGCTGGCCGGTCCGACGGACGGGGTCGTGGTTTTGCCGACCGCGTTGGACTGGACACCGAAGACTGCCTACGACCTGTCGGACGACGTTGACCTGCGGATGCTCTATGAGACGGTCATCCGCGAGGCCATGCATGTGGAGGAGCTGCGGCAGTTCCTCGACCCCGTGCTTCTCTCAGCCGTGTGGCAGAGGCTGTGGCTTCCGCCGCGGGTGCGGCTGATGTGGGAGGGGCGCTTCCCGGAGCTGGCCCGCAGGGCTGCGTAGTATTCGTCGGCATGGATCCGTTTCACTCCAGGCTCGCCCGTATCGGTCTTGGAGCCGCCGCGAGTTACGGCTTTGTCCTGGCCGGCGGGTACGCGGTGCAGGTGCACACGGGTTCCTGGAGCGGCTCTCGGACGACGTCGACCTATTCACGGACAACGCTGACCCGATTGCTTTCTCCGAGGCAGTCGATGAGGTGGCTGCGGCGTACCGGGCGGCAGACCTGACCGTTGAGGTGGAGAAGTCCGGTGGGGTGTTCGCCCGGTTCGCGGTTGCTGACGAACAGGGACACACGGCGAAGGTAGAGCTCGGGTGCGACTGGCGGGCTCGGCCGCCTGCTGTTCTGGAGATCGGTCCTGTACTGCACCCCGACGACGCGGTGGCCAACAAGGTGACCACGCTGTTCGGACGGGCCGCGCCACGTGATTACCTCGACGTGAATGCCGCGCTCGCTTCCGGGCAGTACTCGGGTGATCGGCTGCTGGAGTTGGCGTCGGAGCACGATGCTGGGTTCGATCCGCGCTATTTCGCCCAGGCGCTGCGGGCGGTCGACCGTTGGCCGGACCGGGAGTACGAGGCCTACGGCGTCGATGGTGGCCAGGTGGAGGCCATGCGTCGACGGCTGCGTGCCTGGGCTGCCGAGATCCTCGATGAACGGATCGACGAGAGATGACCCAGCCGACCCCGGCGCCAACGGGTGCGGGCTCTTCCACCGGTTGTCGGCGCTTCGGCGCACGAGCAGGAGCAATGCGGACACGGCGGTCGGCGAGTATTCCGAATTTGAGGCTGGGGGCCAGGTAGCAGCTACGGTGAGGTGGTACGTGGGGCTGCGCGCAGCCCGCACCCACAGAGGGGCGCTTGTAGAGGTCCCACAGTGACTTCCGCTCGGCCCACCGACCGCTCGACAGCAGCGCTGATCGCCGGGCGGCAGTCTCACTGGCGGGCCGGTGAGGACTCCACCGGTGGACAGCCGGTGGACAGACGCCTTTGGACGGTGCATCACGGGGTGGCACGGGCCAACCTGTTGCACCTGCTCTGATCAGGAAAAACGTCACTAGGCGGCACGACAAGGTACGACGCAACATGATCGCTCATGGTCTCGTAATGCGTAGGTCTCGGGTTCGAATCCCGAAGGCGGCTCTATGGTGAACCCCAGGTCGGGCCTTTGACCTGGGGTTCTTTGTTTCGGGTGACCTTGGAGTATCGGCAAATCGGGCACTGTTGGTCTGTGCATCGCAATGCGTAGGTAAGAGGTTTGGTTCCTGTGACGAGATTGACGATCTAACGCTCTGACCTGCTATTTTCCCTTGTTGTATGGGATGGATCACGCTTGCGGGAAGGGCCCCCGGTGGACAACCGGTGGACAACCGGTGGACAACCGGTGGACAGCCGTGCGTGACCCTCCATCAGGGGGACCGTTGCTGGCCCCTGGGGGATGGGTGAAATCCACCGGTCTCCGATGGGACGACAGGCGTCGTCGGGACTGTCCGGTCCCGACAGATCCCACGCCGGTGCTCTCGACGCCCCGGATCCCACGGCGCGCGGCTCGTCATCGTGCCGGGTGACGAGCGGCAAACGGACATGAGCCCGGCATACTGCAGCCCCCGGCTCTCCTTGTCGAACAGGAGGTCGTCGTCCGACCACAACCAATGGGGTGGCGGGCAGCGGTGTGTCCGTCGCCTGGACGCTCAGGTCTTCAGGAGTGGGTTCACGTGCGCGTACCCTCACCGGAGCCGGACGGCGTCGTGCCGCGTGGTGCCCGCGTCGTTGCCATGGACGGGGCAGGCCGGTGGTTCACGGCTTCCGTCTGGGCGGCCGGTCGGCGTAGTCCTCGACCAGTTCGGCGATGAGCGAGAGCAGGGCGTCGACGCGGTGCCGGTCCTCGCGCTGGTCGCGCAGGGTCTGGTGTATCGCCCGGAGCCGGTCCAGGGCGGCCGGAACCCGGTCCCGCACCTCGTCGAGCAGCGGCGTGGTGATCAGGTCGAGGCATTCGGTGAACAGGAGCCGGGTGGCCGGCGCTGGGGGACCCGGGTCGGGGGCGGCGAAGCCGGTGGTCAGGTACCGCGCGGGGTCGGTGAGGCTCCAGCCGACGACGGTGCCGTGCTGGATGAGGAGTGCCACGTCGGGGGCGATGCCGATACGGGCCTCGAGCGGCTCGTCCAGGACGTCGAGGTCGCGCAGGCAGGTGAGCACGGTGTCTCCGGGGGCGCGGCACAGCTCAGTGGTCACCTCCAGGCGGAAGTCCTGGGCTTCGTCCGCGCGAAGGCCGCTCGGGTGGACGGGTGGTGTAGCGGGAAGGCGGGCGGAGTCCTCGGCGTCGGCGGCCTCACCGGCGATGTGGAACTCGGCGCCGACCAGTTCCCGGCTCGCCTGATCGAACCGGAGCTCGTCAGGCGTGTCCCACAGCCACGGCTGACTGCCGAAGGTGTCCAGGAGGAACCGCCCGCGTTCCTCGACGTTTGCGTACGTCGCGATGCGCACACGGAATTCCCGAAAATCCAGAGCCGGGTTGATGTGCAGCGGATCGCCCGTCACCGTCGCCGTCCAGTTGTCGTCGATGGTGATTCTCATGGTGAATGCCACCTCATCTGACTTGCACTCCGGGAGCCATGTAGCCGTTCTTGGCTGGAATCCTGCCTTCCACCACGTCCGCGTGGGTAATCGGCGCACCGGGATCGGTGGGCAAGCCGCCCAGTGCCTCTGCCCCGGAAGGACCCTTGATGCCGGACGAACCGTATGCCGTGATGACGTTGCCTGCCCCGGTACGGTCAGCCCGGACCACCACGATGTCCTCGCCCTGACGGAAAATCAGGTTTCCGCTGCCAGCTGTCGAGTGGTACACGGCGTCCGGTTTCTTGAGGATCTCCGTGACCATTTCCTCGGTGAAGCCATGGTCGTGCGCGTGGTAGTTGCCGGCCTTCTTGAATTTGCCTTCCTGCGCCCTCTCGATGACATCGTCCATCGCCTTGAGGGCGTCCTCCCTGGCCTTCTGTGCCTTCTCCTCCTTCGTGTACTTGGGCATGAGGCCCAGCGGGTCGCACGCGCTGTGCGGGTTGTCCACGTACGCGACGGGGTTCGGGGCGGGAGCGAGGCCGAGGGGGTCGGGGGAGGTGTAGCGGCCGGTCTCGGGGTCGTAGTGGCGGAAGTAGTTGTAGTGGAGGCCCGTCTCGGGGTCGTAGTACTGGCCGGGGAAGCGCAGTGGGGTGTAGGCGCTGCTGTCCCGGGCCCAGGCGGTGGTGCCCCAGAGCGTGCTCCGGGAGCGCCACGCGATATCGCCGGACTCGTCGATGAGTTCGGCGGGGGCGCCGATGAGGTCGGTGGCGATGGCGAAGAACCGGCGGTCGATCTCCTCCTGGCGGTCGTCGGCCGTGAGGATGCGTTCGGTCTGGGCCAGGGGCACGTCGGCGCGGTGGTCCCAGGTGAGGGCGACCGTGTGCGGGAGATCCGGCTGGTGGCTGGTCTGTTCGCACAGGGTGAGGCCGTCCCAGGTGAAGCGGATCTCCTCGACCACGCTGTCGCCGTCGGCCGCCAGGCGCTGTTTCGCGGTGCGGCGGCCGAGCGGGTCGTAGCGGTACCTCCACCGGGAGCCGTCGGGGGTGGTGACCGAGGTGAGGCGGTTCTCCGTGTCCCACTCGTAGCGCCAGGTGTCGGGTTTGCGGGAGAGGCGGGTCCTCTGCCGCAGGACGACCCGGCCGAGGGCGTCGTGTTCGAAGCGGACGTCTCCGGCACGGGTGATGGTGGTGCCGGTGTAGGAGCGTGGTCCGGTGGCCTCGTGGCCCGGGTGGCGGGACGGCCAGGATGCCGAGGTCTGGTTGCCGGCGTCGTCGTAGGCGTACCGCTCCGTCCAGTTCTGGGCGTGGATGGCGGTGACACGGCCCGCCCGGTCGAGATCGAAGGCGCGTGTGCCCGACAGCCGGTCCGCGACCGAGATCAGGTGACCGTCGGCGCGGTACGAGTAGGCGCGGCTGTTCACGGCGCGGGCTCCGGCGGTGATGTGCTGCGAGGAGAGCCGTCCGGCTTCGTCCCAGGTGGAGGACACGGTGATCGCGTCGCCGAAGACGCGGGCGAGTTCCCGGCCGACGGCGTCGTGCGTGAAGTCGATGCGGTGACCGCCGGTGTCCAGGCGGTCGAGTTGTCCGTCGGCGCCGTAGACGTAGGAGGTGACATGACCGGTAGGTGTGGTGCGCTTGCTGCGGCGGCCCAGGGCGTCGTAGGAGTAGGAGACGGGACTGCCGTCCACCAGCTCGGTCTTGACCTTCCCTCGTCGGTCGTACTGATACCGGAGTTCGCTGTCCGGTCCGGCTGCCTCCAGCAGGCGCCCGGCCCTGTCGTAGACGTAGGTCGTCACGCGGCCGTCGACGTCCTTGCGCACCACCCGGCCGAGCTGGTCGCGCTCGAACGAGATGGTCCCGCCGAGCGCGTCGACGCGTGTGGCGAGCCGGCCCGCGGCGTCCACCCGGTAGGTGAGGGTACGGCCGTCGAAGTCGGTCTCGGAGACGACGTCACCGGCGGCGTCGTACTCGTAGGTCCAGGTCAGCCCTTGCGGGTTGGTGACGCGGGTGAGGCGCAGATGGGCGTCGTGCTCGAACTCGTGGCGTGTTCCGTCGGGTCGGGTGCGGGCGGTCGGCAGGTCGAAGTGGGTGTACTCGAAGCGGGAGACGCCACCGGACGTGTCGGTGTGGGTAAGGCAGTTGCCCTCGCCGTCGTAGGTCCACGACTCCGTGACCCCGTGGGGGTCCGTGCGGTGGGCGAGCTGTCCGTCGGCGTTCCATGCCAGGCGGGTGACCGCGCCCACCGGATCCGTGATGCGGACCGGGCGGCCGAGAGCGTCGCGCTCCGTGCGGGTGACGGCGCCGGCCGGGTCGGTGGCCTCCACGGGCAGCCCCGCCGCGTCGCACACCACGTGTGTCGTGGCGCCGAGGGCGTCGGTGACCGAGGTGAGCCGGCCGGCGTGGTCGTAGGCGTAACGGGTGGTGGAGCCGGCCTGGTCGGTGACCGACGTCCGGTTGCCTCGCTCGTCGTACTCATGGACCATGCGGGTGCCGTCGGGCCCGACGACCTCCACCGGCAGACCGAAGGGTCCGCGCACGGTGAGCAGTTCGCTTCCGTCGGGGCGGGTGGCGCGGACGGCGCGACCGTCCTCGTCGTAGGAGAAGGCGGTGGTCAGGCCCAGCGGGTCGGTGCGGGTCAGGAGGTTGCCGCGCCGGTCATAGGTGAACCAGGTGGTGTGGCCGAGCGGGTCGGTGACAGCCAGGAGACGGCAGCCGGGGCCGAACAGGTGGCGGGTCGCGTGCCCGTCGGCGGTGGTGAGCGTGGTGGTGTGGTGGCCCGTCTCGGGGTCGGGTTCGGTGTAGGTCAGGGCGATCTGGACGTGGCCGGCCTCGCCGCCCTCCGCCACGACACGGTCGCGGTCGTCGTAGACGTAGTCGTAGCGGCTTGCGTTGGAGTCGATCCAGGCGATGACGCGGCGGCGGTCGTCGTAGACGAAGGTGGTGGTGGCGCCGGAGGGCTTGGTTACGGCGGTGAGGTTGCCGTCCTCGTAGCCGTAGCTCATCAGGGGCAGGTCCGCGCCGGCCTCGCCCGCGCCGGCCAGGGACAGGGCGGTGACCAGGCCGTCGGCGACGGACAGCTTCACCTGGTGGCCCGCCGAGTGGACCAGGGCCAGCGGCAGGCCGCCCTCGCCGCGGTCGACGGTGATCGTGTGGCCGTTGCGTTCGGTGACGCCCGTCAGCCAGGCCTCGCCGTCGCCCCCCGGTTCGGCGCCGGACGGGGCGGTGAAGTGGAAGGTCAGGCCGCTGTCGGGGTCGGTGACCGTGTAGTCGCCGTCGGCGTCGCGGGCCAGCAGGGTGCGGGCCCTGTCCGATGCCGGCGTGGTGGGCGCGCCGGGGGCCGGGTGCGGGTACGGGATCAGGAGCCCGTCGGCGGTGACGTGGACGACGCCGATCGCGTCGATCCGCAGGCGCTCGTCGACGGTGGACGTCCACGCGGGCCCCAGGAAGCGGCCGACCGCCAAGCCGGACTCGGTGCGGCGGGTGAAGACCAGCGGCAGGATGCCGGGCAGTTCGACGTCGGTCTGGGGCAGGTACATCCGGCCCGTGGCGAGGTCCACCGGGTCGCCGCCGGCGGTGCGGTCGGCGTCCGGGGTGTTGTGGGTGCCGTCCGGGGCGTCGTCGACCAGCTTGCGCAGCCGTGCGGCATCGGCGGCCTCCTCGGCGATGCGGATGCCCTTGACCGCGGCGCCGCCTCCGCCGGTGGCCACGGTCAGTGCGAGGTCGGGGATCAGCCGGCCGAAGCCCTCGGCCGGGTCCTTCATGAAGTCGCCGATCATCTGCTTGCCAGTGCCGACCGGGTCGTTGCCGGCGACGATCAGTCCGGCGGCGAGGCTGTTGAGGGAGGTGGTGTACTCGGCCGGGTGCGTGATGTTGTACGGGTCCAGGGGGTTGATCCCGCGGACGAAGTTGAGGATGCCCGCCGTGCCCTTGATGATGCCGCCGCCGACGTGGTCGCCCATGATCTGGAATTCCTGGACACCGTCGTTCAACTGTTCGGCGTAGGAGGGCTTCTGCGGGGCCATGTCGCGGGCGGCGCGGACCGCGGTGCGTGCCGTCTCCGCTGCCGAGTTCCGCTGCTTGCGGGCCTCGGCGAGGATGTCCTGGGCCTCCTGCATCAGCTTCTTGCCGGGGTCCTCGAACGTCGCCGCGGGCCTGGGCGGGAGCGAGGCCGGGTCGCGCTTGTCGGCGGGCTGGGCGTTGTAGCGGTCGACGGCGCTGTTGAAGTCGTCGAGCTTCTTGCGGTGGGCGTCGGCGGCGTCTTCGGAGGCTTTGACACCCTCCTTCCACTTGTCGATCGCCGTCTGCGCCTGTGCCTGCGCCCAGGTGATCGTGCCGGCGAACGCGTCGAGCGCGCCGAGCGCCTTCGCGCAGGCGTCGGCGGCGGCGTACCACTTGGGCGGCTGGGTGCTCACCGCGGTGCGCAGGGCTTCGGCCGTCTCACCCTTGAGCCGGGAGGAGTCCAGGCCCTTGAGACCGTCACCGGCGTCGTCGAAGGCCGTCTGGAAGGCTCGGAGCTTGTCGGCGGTGGCGGTGACCTTGCTCGGGCTGCCGTGGATCAGCTTGGTCTTGTCCTCGGTCTGCCCGAGGTCCAGCTCGTCGACCTCGGCGCCCATGCGGTTGGCGACCGAACGGGACTGCTCGCGCACCCAGTCGGCGCCGGACTCCCAGCCGACGTCCTGCAGCCGGTCGGCGGTCCAGCTGCCGGCGTCCTCGACCCGGTTGCCGGCCCATTCGACACCGTCCTCGACGGCGTTCTCGACCGAGTCGGGCGTGATGTCGCTGAGGAAGTCGCCTATACCCACCGTCAGTTCCCCCCGGACTCGCCCTGCTGCTGCGCCTGCTGGGCGCGTTCCTCGGGCGAGGGCCCGAAGGTGTTGTCAAGCGCCTGGTTCCACTGGTCCTCGGAGACCCCCGACGCGTCGATGATGGCCTGCGACCGCCGGCCGCCCTCCCCCTCGGTGAGCACCGTGCGGCCGGTGTCCTTCCACGTCTGCTCGATGTCCTCACCCGCCTTGTCGAACGACTCCGCGCTCCAGTCCGGGTTCAGGTAGTCCGGCGTGACGATGTCACCCCAGCCTTGCTGGGCGATCTCCTCCTCCGTGGCATGCGGGCTGCCGCCCATCACGGAATTGACGCCCACCTTCAGCGTGCCCTCGACGTACTGGTCGTGCTCCCAC